>JAHEYQ010000009.1 GCA_023251515.1 Bacteroidales bacterium | reverse complement strand
TTAAACTATAAGTTCTACCCCTTTGTAAAACGAAAATCTGTAGTACACAGTTCGGAACTCAAAAAAATTGAAACCTCATATTTACATAACTTTACGTCAGGATAAATGCAAAATGGGTTAACATATAAATTTAAAGTTTAAAATATGCGTATATACATCTTTTACTTATAATAAATAGGAGTAAGGAATTCTGAATATAAACACAAAAGGATTAAATCAGATAAAAAGTCTGTTTGATAATCCGGATTTTTTAAATAACACATAAAAAATTTTTATTTCAATTTATTTTAATACTTTTGCGCCGAAACGCTGGCGGCAAAAGCAATTGCAGACAGTTAAAGCATAATAATTAATAATCACACTAATAACTATTAAAAAAGAGAAATTAATATGAGTAGCAAAATCATAAAACTTTCAAGAAATACGGAAAATGCACCTAGTGGTCTATACTCACAAACTGTAGCTTTTTCTCATTACAATAATATTTCGGCACAATTACCTATCGATCCGAAATCGGGTAAAATTGCAGGTAATGATGTAAAAGAGCAGACAAATCAGTGCTTGTCGAATATTAAGGCAATTGTAGAAAGTATCGGTCATGTTATGGATGATGTAGTTAAAATTACGATATTCCTTAAGAATATAAATGATATTGATGCTGTAAACGAAGTTTATACAATATTCTTCCCGAGTTATCATCCAACACGCACAGTAGTAGCAGTAGCAGCTTTGCCTATGGATGGTGCTTTGGTTCAGATTGAAGCATTAATTTCAAATGGCGAAGGTACTACTCCGCAAGCTCCCTGCGATCTGATTAAAGTTTCAAGAAATACCGAAAATGCACCAAAAGGTTTGTACACACAAACTGTAGCTTTTTCTCATTACAACAATATTTCAGGTCAATTACCTATCGATCCGATATCGGGTAAAATCGTAGCTGGTGGTGTAAAAGAACAAGCCGAACAGTGCTTAAACAACATTAAGGCAATTTTAGAAAGTATTGACCACGTAATGGACGACTTAGTTAAAACAACTATATTTATTAAAAATATTTCTGATATTGAAGCCGTAAACGAAGTTTGTGCTAAGTTTTTTACAACTTATGTTCCTGCAAGATCAATAGTTAACGTTACTGCTTTACCTATGGATGCTTTGGTACAAATTGATAGCGTTGTTTCGCATGGCGATGGTACACCTCCACAACTTCCTGAAGATACCTGCCTGCTTGTGATTGAGGCAAATAATACCGAAAATGCACCTAAAGTTCCTTATTCACATACTGTTGCTTTTTCTCATTACAATCATATTTCAGGTCAATTACCTATCGATCCGATATCGGGTAAAATCGTAGCAGGTGGTGTAAAAGAACAGGCCGTACAATGTTTGAGTAATATCAAGGCAATTGTAGAAAGTGTTGAGCATGTAATGGATGATATAGTTAAAATTAATATTCAACTTAAAAATATAGCAGATATTGATGCAGTAAACGAAGTTTACAAAACATTCTTCGAAAACGAGCTTCCTGCAAGAACAATAATTGGTGTTTCGGCTATTGCAATGGATGCATTGGTGCAAATTGATGCTGTGGTTTCTAACTGCGAAGGTACACCTCCGCAAGCATAGTAAGAACTCTTAAAGTTAGCAGTTAATGCCTTGTGTAAACATAAAAGGGAGCTGGAAATATTTTTTTCAGCTCCCTTTCAATATCAAATCATTTTATTTTCAGAAATAATAAGCTGTGAAACAAAACCTAAACAGGCTATTAGGTGGTTTAACCCAAATATAATTATGAATAATTAGTATCCGATAAAATTATACAGATTCATCGCTTTGCTACCAATTACAGCTTATTGTCTGAAAAATTAAAAGAATAAGATACAAAGGCGGCTAAGCAGCTTATATACATCACCAGGAAATATAAATGTTTGATTGTTAAGTTGAATGAAGTTAAGAATCTCAATAATTTTTCTTTTTTAAAAAGTTCGTCTGTCAAAAGAGAAAAACAATATAAAAAACAAATAGTATTGTTAACAATCCGTAAAAATATCTGTAATTATAGCGGATTTTAAAGTTTAAACCTTATTAAATCTATTTTTTGTTATCTGTAATGAGAAACATATGCCGTTGAATCGATTCAATGCCACCTGTGACAAGAAACATATGCTGTTGAATTGATTCAATGCCACTTGTGACGAGAAACATATGCCGTTGAATCGATTCTTTGCCACCTGTGACAAGAAACATATGCCGTTGAATCGATTCTTTGCCACCTGTGACGAGAAACATATGCCGTTGAATCGATTCTTTGCCCTATGTGATGAGAAACATATACCGTTGAATCGATTCAATGCCACCTGTGATGAGAAACAGATATCGTTGAATCGATTCTTCAAAAGTGTAACTTATTTTATAAGAAGTATAACTTATTTTGTGTAAACACTTTGTTTGCATCTGAATTGAAATTGCAAACTATTGAAAATAAACCTGTGAGGTTTTAAAAACCTAACAGGTTTTGCTTTTTCAGGTTTATTATTTTCATACCATTTTCATTTATAATTTTTTTTCTACAACTTGATTTTGTAATTGATTTTTTTATAAATTAGCCGTTCAAAAAAACATAGTCCGTTGGAGTAGGATGGCAACGTTGTCTGAATTTGGCGGATATCGCAAAAGCCATTGATATGTCGTTTATGTAACTGACGGGGCGAAGCTGTGTAAAACAGTAATTGATTAAATGATTAAATGAGTAATTGAGACGGAAATTGAGCAGAGCGATTCGGAAACGGAAGATAACTGTAAATGGAGTATAAGACTTATAAATACAATAATTTAAAAATGTATATTTGAGAATAGATATATACTCATATTACCGATGACTTTTTATCAAAAATAAAATCACCATTTGATGATTTGTAAAAAATAAATAATATATTTGCATTTATAAAAGATTACAAAAACTACACAAAACCTATTTAAAATGGCTGGCTTTATGTAGTTTTATCACATATATAAACGAGTTACCGGCAACCCTAAAAAATAGCAATTAACAATGTTGATAGAATGAAAATAAAAAAAATACAACTAAAAAACGATTATAAGAGATTTCATGATTTGACAATTGATTTAGGAGATAACCCTAAAAGAATTATTGCTTTAGTTGGGCCTAATGGTTGCGGAAAAAGTAGCGTTTTTGACGGTATGTTATATTTAAATAGTACTCGGAAACTAATTGGCAAACACGATTTTCAAAATCCAAGAGATTATAAATACCATTCAATGTTCCAAGATTCTAGTTTTAATCAAAATAATATTATAATAGACTTTTTAGAAGGAAATTTTCAGGAAGTGATAAGTAAAAAAAATAAAAAATCAACGGATCATACTTTATTTTCATTTAGAAGCCCCTACAGGTATAACAGTAATCTTAAAATTAAAGAGACTAAAGCAATAAATGATATAAATCTAAACGATTATGGAGCCTGTTTTTCACCTGATCTGGATGATAAAATGGAACAAAACTATAGAAGACTAAATGTTAAATATAATAAGTTTATGCACACTGAGGATTGTAAACCAAGTGAGGCAAAAGCAAAAATTATTGGCGATTTAAATAATTCACTATCCAACTGTCTAGATTTAAAAATATCAAGTATAGGCAACGTAGAAGCGGGTCAAGGAACTTTGTATTTTATAAAAAACGATCAAACAAAAGAATTTGAATTCAACGTGCTATCTTCTGGAGAAAAAGAAGTTGTAGATATTCTTTTAGATTTATATTTAAGACGTGATGATTATAATGATACGGTTTTTCTTATAGATGAACCAGAATTGCACATCAATACCTCCATTCAGAAAAAGTTGTTAATTGAAATTAACAAATTAATTGGAGAGAACTGTCAAATTTGGGTAGCGACACATAGCATAGGATTTTTGAGAGCATTACAAGAAGATCTTAAAAACGAATGTCAGATAATTCAGTTTCAGAGAGGAATAAATTGGGCTTTAACCCAACAAACTCTGATACCTATGAAAAAATCTCTTTCAAAATGGAAAGAAATATTTGAGACTGCATTAGATGACTTAACTGGATTAGTGAGTCCTAGACGTATAGTGTATTGTGAAGGTAAAGACAGACCTGGGGCAAATGGATATGAAAAGGGCTTTGATGCAAAAGTTTTTAATAATATTTATGGTGAAAAATACCATGATACTTTATTTATTTCAAGTGGAGGCAATACAGAACTCGATCAAAGAAGTGAAATAGCATTAGCAATTTTATCGAAGGTCTTCTCGGATATTGAAATACTTGTTTTTAAAGACAGGGATGTTTCTTCTGGTAAACCCAATGATGAAAATGACAGACAACTATATTTACAGAATAATCCGACAAATTATAGGATTATGAAACGTTGGGAAATTGAAAATTATCTCTATGATAAAGAAGTTTTGCAGGTATATTGTTCTAAAAATGGATTAGAATTTAATGAAGTAGAGTATGATAAGTTTGTAACAAACATTTTTGACCAAAACTTAAAGGACGAAACTGGCCGAATCAAAAACTTCTGTGGGATTACTACAAGTATAAATCCAGAAACATTTAAATTGACACTTTCCCTTTATTTAAACGAAGATATGACTGTGTATAAAGAGTTAGAACAATGTATATTTCATAGACAATAATGAATATTAAAGAAGGGCAGCCGATAACACGTGGTACAGTTTATTGCCGGTGCAGTGTGCGTTTCAAGGTTCTCACTCTTTTTAAAGTATGGTGAACCTTGACAAGGAAGTACTTCGAAGTCGGCAACAAACCATACCACCACCGTTATAGGCAAATTAATTATGACAGCAACAGAAGATATTGAAAACATTTTCTCAATTTTACATGACGGAACAATTTCTGGTTGGCATGGAGACAAAAATTTACTGACGTTGGCAGTTGACTGTCAGTATTTAGCTGAACGAATAGACAAGTCTTTTGAAAAGTTTTATATTGATTTGTTTGATATTGACAAAATTGAACTTGATCCTTGGAGAAATCAAATTGAACTTCCAGCTGTTATCAAAACTAACCTTGTGGACATTTTTAAAGCTGAACTTGAAATACTTTCAGCAGACATAAAAGATGATGCAGTTATTATTACTTGCAATCAACACGACACAAGTTTTGACTATTGCGGCGGCAACTTGACAATCAGCTGCAAGACAATCAAAGTATATGACCAGAATAAAAACGAATTGACAATTGACCAATTTGATAAAATCTGTAACGAATATTGGGAAGATTGGAGCAAGAAATAAAATCTGCCTATAACAGCTGGCTTGGCAGCAAGTGCGGCTTTGGTGGTGGCGAAACAGGAAAATTTTCCATTTTGCCGCACCTGCGCCAAGCCGCGGAACGTTAAGTGCAAATTTAAAAACGTCAACATTGCAAAATAATAACATATGGAAAAAAGAATTGTAAGTAAAATAGAACGAGAAGAAATAGAGAAATATTTATTGCTTGATGAAGATTTAATTTTATCTCTAATACCACAATATTTAAATGACCAAACATCATTTAGTTCTATTGGTCAAATTGAAGCTGGAAAAAAGAAGTTTAAAGAGATTGAAGAATTATTATATCAAAAAATATGTATAGAATGGAAGTTTTATGAACATTTAGACAATCAGGACTTTCAAGATAAAGTGAGTTTTATAGCATCGCTAGGTGATGTGATTACAACTTTGGCCGTAGGTATTCCGCCGTTTATAATATCAACATTAATTGTAAAAATTGGGATTCGTAAATTTTGCAGAAGAGATGATTTGGAGCATTCTAACTAGATTAAAAACTAGAATAAAAGGTGAAATAATAATATCTGATTTTATTATTATCTCAAATTACATGCTTAATGGAGAAAGAATATTTGTTCTCTCTATTTTAAATACTATTAGCGGCAAAATTAAAAAAAAGGAATTTGTAATTAATAATTCAAATTACAAATTGATGTTGTCGCATATGCAATTTCATAAAGCATATCCTTCTGATATACAAGAGGTAGTTGATTTTTTAAGAAAAAACATCAAAAAGAGCCAAACGAGGATACAGACTTTAATTGAGTTTGAGTTTCAAGATGCAATTCCGAAAATAGTTTTATTGAATGAATATTATTCTCTTGTAAAAATATTATTGGTTTTATCAAAAGAAGGGTATGGAGATTCAGTCTTTTCATTTGGTGAAAATGATGAACGTAAAGCAACATTGCACCTTATGTCTTGTAATGGAATTAAATTCTTTCCTATTAATATATTATCAAACTTCAAGACGGAGTATTCATTTGTCCCAGATGAAATAAATCATTTTTCTGTATTGATTGATTTATTCAAAAAGAATTTGGGATTGTTTTATTTTTTTATGACTGAAGGTCTTGTTCATTCGTCTGAAGATATCAGATTATTCATTCTTCATAAAATGAAACGTTCACTAGTTGTAAGCTCTGAAGAAGTTTTTGCCTTAGCAAGCACCGATGAAATGAAAACTGAAAATATAGATAAAATCGCACTTGAATATGCAATAGCCTCAAAAATGAATGAATTCTTGCCGAATCAGCATAGAATTAAAATTGCATTATTGTCTGTTTGTCGAGCTTGGGAAATAGCTTTTATGATATCATCTTTCAGAAACAAAAATATGCGAAAAAGTTATTTAGTATTCTTTGATAATGATTTAGTGTTAAATAATATAGAATAAAATCTGCACTTAACAAGGGCTCATACGCCACTGGGGTTTAAGTGGTTAGGCGTGCTTCGCTCTCGCTTGCAAGCTCGGTAACGGGTGATAAGTTAGCGTCCACGACATCCCCAGCCGTTGTGTGCTATACTAAGAACAAATTCGACAAACATGAAACAGATAATTTTAGCTTTAACGATTTATGGTTTGACAATAAATTTAGGATTTTCGCAACAGAATCAATTAAAACAAAATATGAAAACAGCATTAATAGTTATTGATATTCAAAATGATTATTTCGACAAAGGCACAATGACACTTGTTGGCTCTGATAAAGCAAGTGAAAATGCAAGATTGCTTCTTGATAGATTTAGAACAGATAGTTTGCTGATAATTCATATACAACATATTGCGACAAGACCTACAGCGACATTTTTTCTACCAAATACCAAAGGGGCAGAAATTCAAGACAATGTAAAGCCATTAGGACAAGAAAAGGTTATTGTCAAGCATTATCCAAATAGTTTTAGGGAAACAGAATTGCTTGATTATTTAAAAAGTAAAAATATAACCGATTTGGTTATCTGTGGCATGATGACTCATATGTGTGTTGATGCGACTGCAAGAGCGGCAAAAGATTTTGGATTTAATATTGTATTGATTGGAGATGCCTGTGCAACCAAAGACCAAGAAATAAATGGACAGATAATAAAGGTAGAGGAAGTTCAAAAAAGTTTTTTAGCAGCATTAAATTATTTTTACACAACTGTTAAGACAACTCAACAATATTTAGACAAAAAATAAGTACAGCACACAACATTCAGTCGTATAGCCGAAATCCCTTTCACAAAAGAACCCATTGGGGCTGATGCGCAGACAAGCAATTTTTTAGTAACTTAGTAAAAGTTTAACGTGGGACGACGACGCTGCTTCGAACTCCCCAACAGATTTTAGCAGCGGGCGTTAGTGGCAAGTTTAAAACCGAACGATATGAAATATTTTCTTACGACAGTTTTTTATTTTTTTATAATTTCTTCTTACGGACAGACATTAGATAGTTGTGGCATTGATAACAATCCCAAACTGACAATTTATGAGTCAAAATATCTAAATGAATATTTAAAGAATCAACGAGACACGTTTGATTTAACAGGCAAACAAATAATATTTGTGACAGGAAGTGGCGGAGGATTAATTGGAGAAAAGAAAGAATACTTCTCTGATATCAAAGAATGGAATAATAAAAATTCAAGAATTGCTACAGAGTTCATCATTTTGACAACAGAAGAGAAAATAGAATCAGGAGGCTATGATGCCATATTGACTTATTGGGTGAAGATTTTTCCAAACAAGAAAAGAATAATTGAAAAAATTAAAACCTGCCACTAATAAATAGGACTTCGTGCGGCACGCAGTGCCCAGCATGAAGTACCGGTTGTACAAAATTCGTTTTAAAATTTTTAAAGAGCATCTATGGATTTATCAAAGGAAAATGAAATAGAAAATTGAATTAAAACATATAAATAAAAGGAGGAAATCCTATGCAGAAAAAGTCTTTAGTGGTAATTGACATTCAAAATGACATTACCAAAAACTACAAAGAAATCATTGATAATGTTAATCGGTCAATAGATTGGGCAGTGGAAAACAAAATTCATGTCGTTTACATAAGGCATTATAACTTATCTGAAGGCACAAGGACTTTCAAACCAAATACTCGTGGGTCTGAATTAGTTCCGGACATGAAATTGGTTTCTGAAAACATTTTTGAAAAATCAAAAGGCAACGCATTGACCAGCGAAGATTTTGCTGACTTTATCAGGAAAAATGAAATAAGCGAATTTTACATTACAGGAGCAGATGCCATTGCCTGCGTGAAATCAACCGTATTTAATATGTGCAAGGAAAACTACAAAGTTACTGTCTTATCAGATTGTATTACGAGTTATGATAAAAGGAAAATTGACGAAATGCTGCATTATTACAAAAAAAATGGCAGTACAATAATTAATTTGAATGAGTTGTTGGATTCTAAATAATGCTGCCAGCAGCGAAACATTCAGTCATATAGCAGAAATCCCTTTCACAAAAAATCCCATCAGGCAGAAAAGCTGATGGGATTTTTGTCTTTATGGTCTTAAACTTCGCACAGAATAAACCCAAAATACATAATAAGAGAATTTATTTAAAAACAGGTTCTAATGCTACGTATTAGAAAATATAACGCTTAACGCATATAAAATGACGTACTTAAATATTATATTTTCATCTAATGCGTAATCTGGGCTTAAATTGTTTTCCCATGATTAATAAATTAATTAATAATCATGGATTTACATATTTTTAAACTACTTTTGTTAACTCAAACTTGGCTTTTGTTTTGCACAAGGTTGTGATGGAAACAAAGCATGTAACTCATTAGGATGTCGTTAATAGAACCAAGTGTTTGAACCTGTATTTGATTGAATAGTATTGGTTAAGGTAAAATACTAAAGATTTTATTTATCATCAAAAAAGCATCTGTAAAAATTAAACTAAACCGATTTGTAAATAATTTGACAACTCTTATTATGGAAAATACCGGGTAGATTCCTTCACGACTGTTGTCGCAGTCGAAAATACCGGGTAGATTCCATCCCGACAGCCGGAAAAATGAAAAATACTGAGTAGATTCTTTCCCGACAGTTGTCGAGGAGGAATTTTACAATCAAGAAACCTTCCCGTAAGATTACGAGGAGGAATTTTGCATTCGAGATTTCATCCCTACAAAAGTAATGGAAGCATTTTAGATTTAAATATTATCTATTGATATAAAAGTATAATAAAGCATTGTCTAAAATATTGCGATGTAATTAGTAATCCTGATTTCATCAATGTTTTACAAGGCTTTGTTTAATAATAATAATGTTCCGTTTTATAACGTTATAAAAACAACAAATAAAAATATGAAAACATTTCGCAGTGATTTTTCGAACATAGAGTTTCCCGAATCAGAGAAGGTATCGGCTAAAACCATCAGACATACTATTTTAGATTTAATTCAAAAAGAAAATCCTCAATTTTCGCATGAGAGTTATCTTTCTAATAGCGAACTAAACAAGTTTAAAGAAAAAGCCATATCAGATTATCTTGTTAGTGAAATAGGAGAACTTTCTGAACTTGAAAAAACAGTTTTAACCTCAATTACAACTAATAATACTTTAACAGATAAAGTTGACGTAGATGAGAATCAGGTATTAACAGCCGGACAAAGAATTGCTGATAAAGTAGCTTCGTTTGGAGGTAGCTGGACTTTTATTATTTCTTTCGGAGTATTTATTTTGATTTGGATTTCTATCAATGTATATTGGCTTACAAACAAAGGCTTCGATCCTTATCCTTTTATACTTCTAAACCTGATTTTGTCGTGTCTTGCTGCTTTACAAGCCCCTGTAATAATGATGAGTCAAAATCGTCAGGAAGAAAAAGACAGAGAAAGATCGAAAAAAGACTATATGATAAACCTTAAATCGGAATTGGAAATAAGGATATTACACGAAAAAATTGACCATTTTATAATGGATCAGCAACAAGAACTATTAGAGTTGCAAAAAACTCAAATCGAGATGATGAATGATATATTGAAAAAAGTAGAAAAATAGAATGACAGTTTATACAAATAAGCCATTCATATATATTGTTATAAATAATAAAAAACCTTAATTTATGAATAACAAAATATTGATAATCAATTGTCATCCCAATGTCGAATCGTTTAATTATTCATTGGGAGCTGCTTATAAAAATGGGGCAGAAGATACAGGTGCTGAGGTTAAAGAAATACAGATAGCCAGACTTAATTTTAATCCGAATTTACAAAATGGCTACAAAAAGCGGACAGAGCTTGAGCCCGATTTACTCGAATCGCTCGAGAAGATTAAATGGGCAGATCATCTGGTCTGGATACATCCGCTTTGGTGGAGCGGACTTCCTGCTATTGCCAAAGGATTTATTGACAGGGTGTTTTTGCCGGGTTTTGTTTTTCAATACCGCGAAAACTCCATTATGTGGGATAAACTATTAAAAGGCAAAACCGCTCGGATTATTGTTACCTTAGATCAGCCCGGATGGTTTTACAGATTTTTTAATAGCAATGCAAGTGTAAATCAATTGAGGAGAGGTGTGCTCAAATTTTGCGGAGTTTCGCCTGTAAAAGTAAGTTATATCGGAATTATAAAAACTTCCGATGAAAAAAAACGCAGCAATTGGTTAGATAAAGTTTATAAGTTGGGAGTAAAAAATAAATAATCAAGAAGTGATTTGTAGTAATCATATAAACAGAATTTTATGAAAAGATATTTAATCTTAATTGCTGTAATCCTGCTTTTTGTTTCGTGCAGCAACAATAAAAAAGAACAAAAAGAAGAACAGATAAATGTACGTTCATCGGTTGATGAAAGTGATTCAGTTACTGATTCATTGCTTAATTCAATAAAAGGAAATGTAAGTTTTAGCCAGCTTGCTTCTACTCCAAATTCGGTAATATTAACTGGACTTAAAGAACACCGTCTGGTAACGATTTATAAATCGAGGAAAAATGTAGAGTCCTTTGAAGAAAATATCGGATATTCAAGTTCATATACTGTTGTTGATGGTCAGACAATTGAAATAGAGAAACCCTTTATGCCAGGTATAGAAGTATTATATGGTTATAATCTGCTCAATGTTGCACATTATAATATGCAAACCGAAAAGATGAATTTTATGTTTCAAAGTCCTGTTCTTATAAAGACTTTGTATTATCCATCATTTATTGAAGATTCTCTGAATAAAATTCCTATCAGGCGAAATTATTATCTTGTAACTGTTTATGACGACGACAGTAATAAAGATTCGCTGATAAATAAGAATGATTTGCGTCGTATGTATTACTTTAATGCAGAATGTGATGTAAAAATCAGACTGATACCGGCAGATTATTCGGTAATCCGTTCTCAATATGATTCCAGAAATGATGTCATGTATGTTTTTGCCCGTAAAGACGAAAACAAAAACGGTATTTCTGATAAAAATGAGCCGATTCATATTTTTTGGCTCAATATGAAACTGCCAGTAACAGGCAAGAAATTGTATTAATAAAAAAAATATTTTATGTTTGAAGATGATGATGACAATGATGAATCTTTTGAAGATTATGAAAAACGACAGGAGAATGTCAGACAAATGCCTATTTTTCTGAAAGGTAAAGAAATAGTTGAAGTTGTGCGCCAGTTGGTTGATTTAATTCCTGAAGAAAATGAATTATTAAACAGTGTAAAAGGCTTATTAATAGAAGATGCATTTACGCTTACTGCAAAAATTGTAAATGCCGAGGCAAGTGATTTGTATGATTTAAAAATGGAAAATGCTGCCATAATCCGCAAAGCAGCTCGTGATTTAATGGTTCAGAATCATACACTTAAAGAGTTTGGTTTTGAGCATATAGCGTATTTTCAGATTGTAAGAAATCTGCTGGAAGAATATCGCTTGCTGTTTATTGATTGGGTAGCTACCTTTGATATCAATAATTATATTGTAGATCGCTGGGGTTTATTTAATCCTCCTGGAGTATCACCTTTTGATAAAGAGTATTAAATTTCCGATAAAAAATTAAACAAATGAAAGTTGAAATTAAAGTAACAGACGAAAGAAAACTGCTTGGCAAAACTATGAAAATGTCATATTCTGATGACAAAACCAAAGAATTGTGGCAGTCGTTTATGCCATACCGAAACCAGATTTTAAACCGTAAATCTGAAGATTTGATTTCGATGCAGGTATTTCCTTATGATATGCAAATGGGCGATATATTTCACGAATATGAAAAATGGGCAGTAGTAGAAGTAAATGATTTTGAAGATATACCTGAAGGAATGCAAGCATTTCTGATGGAAGCCGGACTTTATGCTGTTTTTTATTATAAAGGTTTAAGTAGCGATAAATCTGTGTTTTATTATATTTTTACAGATTGGTTGCCAAAATCTGAGTTTGAATTGGATAATCGTCCACACTTTGAAGTATTGGGTGCAAAGTATAAAAATAACGATACTGAATCGGAAGAAGAAATTTGGATACCTGTGAAACCAAAGTCTTGTAAATAAACTAAAATCATTGATATGATTAAATATTTACCCTGTTTCTTTTAAATGTATCAAATTATTTTATAGCTTTGCATTACTATAGAAAATTTATTATTAACCCATTAAATAATACAATTATGGTTGGTTTTGATGATTTTGAGTATAACAAAGAATTGTTTCCTAAGGATGAAGATGAAAACAGATTGTATTTCAAGCAGCTTAATGCTAAATTTGTTGAAGAAATAAATAATTCTGAAAAGGCAAAAGAATTTTTTAAGAATTATAGAGAAGATAGTGTTGGATCTTTTGTAAAATATTATGTTAATCATAAAACAATGCTGGTTCAATATTATGATTATTACAATCGTCTTTATGAGGAATTTGAGCATTACGATCATAAGTATCAAAAGAAAGCAGAATATGTATTGCTTGCAATTTTGCAAAAGAAGTTGTTCAATATGCAAATATTGTGGAGGGCCAATCAGTTAAAAATTGATGGTATCGAAATGTGTTTTGATTTTCAGTTTTGGGAAAAATACATAAAATCATGTCCGTTTGTTCCACCAATTGAAGAACATGAAAAAGATTTGATGAAACAATACCTTAAAAGTATTGATGAACAGGAAAATGATATTTTCGACTCACATTTTTTCTGGTGGCAGGATTATCATGAGCTTACACGAAAGTATGATGATGACTCGATGGATAATATGTTAGATTGGTATGAGTATTATGATAGTATGTTAGGAACTGGAGCATTGTTAAGTTTGCCCGATGAAAGAGACAAATTGGAAGAGTTTTATATGGATTTGGCCAGACAAGAAAGACGAAAAGAATTTGAAAAAACCGCTGCTGCCTCAAAACCTGTTAAAATTGACAATCGCAAAAGTTTATTTAGCTTTGGGTCTGATTTCTATGAATTTGCCAAATATTACGAAACCGATAAACATTTTCAGCAACTTTTCAAGGCATCTGAATATAATTACAATAAAGATGACAGGGATCCCCCTCCGGAAGCCATTGAACATGCGATTGAAATATTAGAAACCGCCGATAGAAAGGTTTATCTGCCTTCTCATCTGAATTGGGATGAAGCTATTATAGCAGGAGCAAATAAATATGTAAATACAAAAATTGCTGAATCATTAGACGCAGCTTATGATGAGTACAAAATGCTGATTGAATTGGGAATGTTTGCCGATAAAACAGAAGAAGAAATCAAAAAACTTTATGAGGAAGATGATATTGTAAAAATGTATAGAAATTCAATTTTGACGGGAAGACGACTAAACGGTGAACCTGAAGACTTTAATTTCTGATTTTAATAATCAAAAAATATGGGGTTTGAAATGCTAAGTAATTACATTTCAAACCTTTTTTATTAATAAAAAAACCTGTTTTATCAATTCCGGATGATTTTTTTATTAGGTTTTAAAACTGATATGTATCGGAATGTGAATTGATAAATGTCAATTTGTTTGATTTTTGTTAGGTTTAATGCGCTGATTATAAAATCAATTCGTGGTTTGTAGCAAGAGTTTGATATTGTTTTGTTAAATATGCCAAAGCTTCGTACATCTGTTTTTTTACTACATTTGTGAATTAATAAACAATAGCATCTGTATTAATCTGAATCATAATAGTTATTATGATTAAATAGGTTAAATCCAGTATTTTACAAACAATAGTAAACTGTATGAATCAGGTAAATCACATCAAATTTATGAAAAAAACCACTGCAAAAATTCTTTTTTTTGTTGTTATGAGTGTTTTTTTTGCAATTAATTTGCAAGCTCAGGAAATCAAATGTCTCGATTGTCATGAAAATCTGGTTGCAAAAACCGTACATGATAAAGTAATTAAATGTAATGATTGTCATAATGATATCAAATCGGAAGAGCACTCAGCAAAAACCGTTAAAAAAGTAGATTGCAAAAAATGTCATGAAACTTTAAATGCTCAAATGCAGAATGATGTTCATCGAAAACTTAAACAACTACCCGAATCAAAATCGCCAAATTGTAAATCATGTCATGGAACACATGCTATCGTTTCACCAAAAACAGTTGCCAATAAAGAAAAAATGTATTGCGGTAAATGTCATAAAGCCAATATTATGATGTCACCTTATCATTTGGTTGGTAAATCGGATGCAAGTTGTGCCAAATGTCATACCAAAAAAGATCATAAACTAGAATTATCAAATTCAATACATAAAAATTTATCTTGTGCCAATTGCCATAGTTATGTGATAAATAACATGGAAAAACATAAAAAATCGCCAAAAGAAGGTTTGGTAGCCGATTGTTATTTGTGTCATAGTGCCATTGCAAAAGAACACAAAGAAAGTATCCATGGTTTGTCGTTAACCGAAGGTATAAATGAAGCTGCACAATGCTGGAATTGCCATGGTTCGCACGATATTGATTCTGTAAATACCATCAGAAGTAAAGTTTATCCTGTAAATTTACCAAAAACATGCGGAAAATGTCATGATGATTCATTGATGATTAGTAAATATTCATTGGCAAACAATCAGCCAGGCAGAATGTATGCTTCAAGTGTTCATGGTAAATTGGTGATGAAAGGCGAGAAAAATTCTGCAAGTTGCAAAACCTGTCATGGTTCCCATGATATTAAAAACAGAATACAGTTTGGTTCCAAAATATCAGCTGTAAATTTGCCAAATACCTGCGAGCAATGTCATAAAGAAATCACAGAAGATTACAAAAAATCAATACATTGGATTGCAGTAAGAAAAGGAGTTAGAATGGCTCCTACCTGTAATGATTGTCATAGCGAACATGGAATACAATCGGTAAATGCATCAGGAAACAGAACCGAAAGTCGTAAGATTCAGGATAATACTTGTTTGCAATGCCATCAAAACTTACTTCTATCGCAACGCTATGGAATGGAAAGCGTGAATGTGAAGAGTTATCAGGATAGTTATCATGGATTGGCTGCAAAACATGGAAGTGATAAAGCTGCATTATGTGTTGATTGTCATAATGTTCATAAAATACTGCCAAAATCTCATTCTGAATCTTCAACAAATAAGCAAAATCTGGTAAATACTTGCAAAAAGTGTCATACTGAAGCTACCGAAACATTTGCAAACAGTTACTCACACTCAACTCAGGATAATTCTGCCGCAAAAATTGAAAATATTGTAAAAACCGTTTATATATGGCTAATTGTAGTTGTAATAGGCTGGATGTTTATTCATAATTTATTGATTTTTATACATGAATTGCGTGCGAGATATGCAAAATCTAAAAATGAAATCAGAATACCACGTTTTACAAAAAATGAATTAATACAACATACCTTATTATTATCGTCATTTATTATTTTAGCGTTAACTGGCTTTCAATTGAAATTTCCTGACAGTGTTTATGGCGAAATTATGTATTCACTTGGGTTTAATGAAATTATCCGTCAATGGATTCACAGAGGTTCAGCTGTTGTAATGATTGGATTATCTGTTTATCATGTTGTATATTTATTAATTACTACCAGAGGACGAGATGTTTTGGTCGGTTTATTTCCAAGAATGAGTGACTTAACTCAATTGATAAATACCATGCTTTATTACATGGGCTTAAGCAAAAAACATCCTGAATATGATAATTATAATTATATTGAGAAAATGGAATACTGGGCTTTGATATGGGGAACTGTTGTAATGGGGGTAACTGGTTTTGTATTGTGGTTCCCAACAATAGTAGGCGATTGGGCTCCGGTTTGGTTTATTAAAGTTAGCGAAATGATACATTTTTATGAAGCGATACTTGCTACGCTTGCAATTTTGGTGTGGCACTGGTTTTTTGTAATTTTCCATCCGAAAGAATATCCGGTTAGCTTTACTGCAGTAAATGGTCAAACTTCCGTAGTACATTTCAAAGGTGAACACCGTGCTAAATATAATAAAGTGATATTAGAGTATCTTCAAATAAAAGAAGGGAAACTTGAGATGAAAAAAGCCGGTAACTTCACTAAATTATTTATAAATGCAATAGAGAAAAACGGAATTTCAATGGATGATTTTGTGAAATCAGAACTTGAAAATGATGCAAATTTAAAAGCGTTTATTGAAAAAAATAAATAAATTTTATTGAAAAATAATTACAAAACCGCTTTTCGTAAAGCGGTTTTGTTTAATTATTTATTTATAAAGTTTGTAAAATTATTGTAAGTCAATGGAATAATGGATTGTTAAATTGATGGAATTCTCCAAAAATTTAACAATTTTTTTTTATAAACGTTTATTGTGTTGTTGATATTTTTTTAACTTTGTAATAATAAAATTTTGATTAAGAAATATAATTAAGATGTGTGAAAAAGAGGATAATTCCAAAAACAAAAGCAGAAGAGAGTTTCTTCAGAATATAGGCATAATCGGATTGGGAAGCGTATTGGCGGGTTCTGCGATTTTTGCCGGTTTTAATTACGATAGAAAAAAAACGAATGCTCAGCGTATTAAAGTTTTAACAGCTGAAAACGAACTTCTGGAAATAGATAAAAATGATACTACGAAAGTAGCCCGTTTTAAAGCAGAAAACCTGACTTTTTTGCAAAAAAGAGGCAGGGAAGGCATAAAAGGCAAGCGATGGGTAATGGTTGTTGATCTTTCCAAATGTAGAAATGCTCGTAAATGTATGTCTGCTTGTCAAAATGCACATCATCTTCGTCCTGAACAACATCATATAAATGTGCTCAAAATGCAGGAATCTAAAGGAACACCTCCTTTTTATATGGCAAAACCCTGTCAACATTGCGATAATCCGCCATGTGTGGCAGTATGTCCGGTTGATGCAACATTTAAACGTCCTGATGGCATTGTATTGATTGATAACGAAAGATGTATTGGCTGTCGTTTTTGTATAGCAGCCTGTCCATATAGTGCCAGAGTATTTAATTGGGCAGAACCATTAAATAGCGAGGAAGACAAAGATCTTACTTATGATGTAGAACTAAATGTACCACAACGCAAAGGAACCATCAGCAAATGTTTATTCAGTGCCGACAGATTGCGTGAAGGCAAAATGCCTTACTGTGTTTCTGCTTGTCCGAACGGAGTTTATTACTTTGGAGATGAAAATGAAGATGCTGTAACTAACGGAACTACAAAGGAAACTGTAAGATTCAGTAAATTACTTGAAGATAATGCCGGTTACAGATTAATGCCCGAATTAGGTACAGAACCCAGAGTTTATTATTTGCCTGCAAAAAACAGAACTTCACCTTATGAAGACAAAGATAAACCTGAAGCATCTGAACATTTAGATAGTAGTCATGCTTAATACTTTATAATAATGATGGATCAATCAAAAAAAAATAAAATTACTTCCGATTTACTAAAACCAATCGGAATAACCAAGACGTTTCATATCTGGATGGGATTTTTAACCTTATCATTAGCTGTATGCCTTTATGCATATATGTTTCAGTTAGACAAAGGTTTGGTCGTTACCGGATTAAGAGACTATGTGTCGTGGGGAATGTATATTTCAAACTTTGTATTTTTTGTTGCTACCAGTTTGATTGGAATGTTGATAAGTGCAGTATTGGGGCTTTCAGGCGTTAAATGGGCTTCACCTTTAGCACGTATTGCCGAAATAATTGCATTGGCATTTGCAGCGGTGGCTGGCTTGGTTATCGTTTCTGATATGGGGCATCCCGAAAGATTATTAAATGTATTTATGTATGGAAGATTACAGTCGCCGATCGTATGGGATGTTACTGTTGTTACTGTTTATGTACTAATCAGTGCTTTACTGCTTTACATTCCATTGATTCCTGATTTTAAAATTTGTCATGAAAAATTAGTTGATATTCCTAAACCATTAAGAAATATTTATAAATTATTGTCTCTTAATTGGAAAGGTACAGAAGATCAAGAGAAATTATTAAAAAAATCAGTTTGGATTTTATCTATTCTAATTATTCCTGTTGCATTGGCCATTCATACCGTAACATCTTGGTTATTTGCAAGTACCTCAAGGGTAGGATGGGATAGTACAATTTTTGGACCTTATTTTGTTACCGGTGCTTTTGTTTCAGGAACAGCTGCAGTAATTATTGCAATGTTCTTCTATCGGAATAGCTATAAATTGCAAGACTATATTACAGAATTGCATTTCGATAAAATGGGTAAACTGTTGGTTTTGGTATCATTGGTTTATTTGTATTTCAATCTGAATGAATTTATGGTGCCGGGTTATAAAATGAAAAAATTTGATGCAACCCATTTGCACGCATTATTTGCTGGTAGATATGCTATTATGTTTTGGTTGGTTCAGATAGTGGGTTTAATTTTACCAATCTTATTTTTATTGTTTGGTAAAATGCGTAAACCATTACCTATGACAGTAATTGCTGTAGCAGTTTTGTTGGGTGCCTGGTTTAAACGATATATTATTGTAGTACCAACAATGGAACATCCATATTTGCCAATTCAAAATGTACCGATGAATTTTAAATTTTATACACCTACTCTAATTGAAACTTTTGTTTCTTTAGCACCTTTTATATTAGTTTTAATGATAATAACAATATTATCGAAAGTAGTGCCAATCATTCCTATACAGGAAACAATTGAACATCATGAAGAATCCAAATAATTGAATTTATGTTAAAAAGCAATATTAAACTTACAATATTATTTTTGCTGGCAATATTTTCGTTTAGCAAAATAAACGCTCAGGCTTGGGATGTGCCGGCTGATAAAAAAGCAAAAAACAGCTATATAAAATTTGATGAGAATACAGCCAAAGAAGGCGAAGCAATTTATACCAAAAATTGTGTTTCATGTCATGGAAATCCGGGCAAAGCCAATAATTTAAAGACTTTGAATCCGATTCCACCCGATTTAGGTGCAGCAAAAACACAAGCTTTAACAGATGGCGAATTGTTTTATATACTGAATACAGGTAGAGGTGCTATGCCTTCTTTTAAAAATACATTATCAGAAGAAGAACGCTGGAAAACAATTTCTTATATCAGAAGTTTTAACAAACAATATGTTCAGGTAGTTTCAAAAACAGATCCTACAAAAAGTAAACTTGTAAAAATAAAACTAGATGTAGATAGTCTTACAAATAAGATAAAAGTAGCAGTTATAGCAAACGAAATCAAAGGAGTCGTTTTGCTTAAAGATGCTGAAATCAATATGTTTGTAAGCAGATATTTTGGGAAATTACAAATTGGCAAAACATTGCGAACAGATTCTGTAGGTTGTGTTTTGTTTGATTTTCCAAAGAATTTGCCCGGCGATTCTATTGGAAATCTTGAAATTGTCATTAATGTGAATGATGAGATTTATGGTGAAATTGAATCCATCAATAAGGTGAAAATCGGAGTTCCTACAAATAAACCAAGCTTAACAGAAAAAAGAGCAATCTGGAATGTATTGAAACTTGCACCTTGGTGGATTATAATTACTTACACCAGTATATTGCTTGGAGTAGGTTTTATATTGTTATTAATAATTAAGAATCTTTTCAAAATTAGAAAATTGGGTGAAGATTAATTTAAATCAAATAAAATCAAAAAAATAAAAACATAGTATATGAAAAAATTATTACTCTTAGCAGTTTCATTTATTTGCATCACTTTTAATACTTACTCACAGGTAGATCAATCGCCTGAGGTTGGTATTTTTGAGCATCTTGATCAAACATTACCGATGGATCTGAAATTTATTAATGACAATAATCAGGTCGTAACCTTAAAACAATTAATAGATAAACCTACCATTCTGTCATTTGTGTATTTTGATTGCCCTGGTTTATGTAGCCCTTTATTAGAAGGTGTTGGTGACGTAATTAAAAAAACAGATCTTGAATTAGGTAAAGATTATCAGGTTATTACCATCAGCTTTAATTTTAGAGATACTCCTGAAAAAGCAAAAGAAAAGAAAGAAAGATTTGTAGAGAAATATACCAAAGGCAAAGGTGATGGTTGGATGTTTTTAACTACAGATAGTGTAACCATTTTTAAAATTACCAATGCAGCTGGTTTTAAAACCAAAGCTGTAGGTATGGATTTTATTCACCCGTCTGCCATACTTGCTATTAGTCCTAATGGTAAAATAACCCGCTACTTATATGGTATTAATTATTTGCCAATTGATTTTAAAATGGCAATAATTGAAGCTAACAAGGGTCAATCAAGGCCAACAATTCAGAAAGTAATGGATATTTGTTATTCTTACGATCCTGAAAATAAACATTTTACTTTGGATATTTTAAAAATATCTGCTACAATAATTATCTTCATATTATTACTATTGGTAGCAATTTTATACTTAAAACGAAAAATAAATAAAAACAAATAATAATGAATAATACAGAACATGTAAGTTTTTTGGAGCATCAGGGGAAGCACAAAGGCATATTGGCCTGGATATTATCCACTGATCATAAGCGAATTGCATTTTTATATATGTATGCAATTGCAGCTTTCTTTCTGGTAGGAGCCATATTGGGTTTGCTGATGCGCTTTGAATTGATTGCACCCGGCGAAACCATAATGAAACCACAAACTTATAACGGTATTTTTACTGTTCATGGTATCATTATGATTTTTATGGTTGTAATTCCTGGATTGTCAGCTGTTTTTGGAAATTTCTTTTTGCCAATTTTAATAGGTGCAAAGGATGTATCTTTCCCGAAATTAAATCTGTTTTCATGGTATTTGTTTATGTTTGGAAGTGCTTTGGCTGTTGCTTCTCAGTTTCTGAAAAGCGGTCCACCTGATACCGGCTGGACTTTTTATGCTCCATATAGCACAACTACCGGAACAAGCGTAATTATTGCAACTACAGCTGCTTTTATTCTTGGTTTCTCTTCTATTTTGACGGGTTTAAATTTTATTGTAACTGTTCACAGATTAAGAGCTCCGGGTATGAAGTTTTTTAATATGCCATTGTTTCCATGGTCGTTGTATGCTACTGCCTGGATACAGTTATTGGCAACTCCTGTAGTAGGTATTACCTTGCTTATGTTAATCGCTGAAAGACTTTTTGGTATTGGTTTCTTTAATCCTGATTTGGGTGGAGATCCTGTGCTTTTTCAGCATCTTTTCTGGATATATTCACACCCGGCTGTATATATTATGATTTTACCTGCTATGGGTGTAATTACTGAAATTATTCCAACTTTTTGTCAGAAAAAAGTTTATGGTTATAAAGCCATTGCATTATCAAGTCTGGCTATTGCAGGTGTTGGTTTTTTGGTTTGGGGGCATCATATGTACACTTCGGGTATGAGCGAACAAGCAAGATGGTTTTTCTCATTATTAACGTTTATTGTAGCAGTTCCTAGTGCTATTAAAGTTTTTAACTGGATTTCTACAATGTACAAAGGTTCTATTGATATGAAACCTGCTTTTCTTTTTGCTTTGGCATTTATTTTCTTATTTATGATTGGTGGACTTACCGGATTGATTTTAGGTTCTGTAGCTACTGATATTCAGGTGCATGATACTTCTTTTATTGTTGCTCATTTTCATTATATAATTTTTGGTGGTATGGGATTCGCTTTTTTTGCCGGATTGCATTATTGGTTTCCTAAAATGTATGGTAGAATGTATAATTTTAAAAGAGCTAATTTTTCTGTAATTGCATTATTTGTAGGATTTAATTTATTGTATTTCCCTCAGTTTATTATTGGTGTTCAGGGAATGCCAAGAAGATATTTTGACTATTTCCCAAGATTTCAATGGGCTCAGATATTATCAACTATTGGTGGTGTAATTTTATTTATTGGATTAATTGTAATGATATATAATTTGGTAAAAGCTGCAAGAAGTGGTGAAAAAGCACCTGCAAATCCATGGAATGGTTCTACTTTGGAATGGCAACTCCCTTCGCCACCTTCAATTGAAAATTTTGATGAAGATCCTGTTGTTAAGGAAAATCCGTATGATTATAATTAAAAATTTCTTGCAAAATGAGTGAAAAACATACACATATAGAACATAGAGATGATGAAGCTTCCAAGCTGGGAATGTGGCTATTTATCTTTACCGAATTGCTATTATTTGGAGGTTTATTTTTGGTTTATTCAATCTTCAGATCTCAATATCCTACCAGCTTTCACGAAGGTAGTTTAGAACTGAATGTAACAATCGGTGCCCTAAATACCATGGTATTATTAGTTAGTAGTATGACTATAGCTATGGCAATAACTGCAATACAGAAAAAAAATAAAAAGCTTACTTTAATATTAATAGGCATTACTTTGTTTTTAGCTTTTGTGTTCCTTGTAAATAAATATTTTGAATGGGGTGCTAAATTTCATCATGGTTTATATCCGGGATCTGATTTGATGGAATTGCTTGATAGAGGACACCATTTGTATTTTAGTTTATACTTCTTTATGACTGGTTTACATGCTCTTCATATTATTGTTGGGATGATTTTGCTTATTATCACTTATGTTAAAGTGAAAAATGAAAGCATTAAGCATGACCATTTTGTGTTTCTCGAAAACGGAGCTTTATACTGGCATCTTGTTGATTTGATATGGATATTCTTATTTCCGTTAATGTATTTAATTTCATGATCTTAAAACTATAAAATATGTCAAATAACAGTCCACATATTACAGATTATAAAGTTTTGGCAAAAGTATTGTTGGTACTTATGTTTTTAACTTTTGTAACAATAGAAATAACATCAATTGATTTAGCTGCTTTTACAGTAACTATTGCTTTATTGGTTGCCGGGATAAAAAGCTTTTTGGTTTTATCCTATTTTATGCATTTAAAGTACGAAAATTTATTACTTAAAATACTGGTAACTATGGTTTTTGTCCTTTTTATAATTATTGTTCTTATTACTTTTATTGATTATTCATTCAGATAAAAAAATTGTATATGTTTTCAAGTGCGTCAAATTTTGTACATGGAGTTGATACAGCATTCCTCTTTATTATTGGAGTTTCGGTGTTTTTTCTGATATTATTAACTACAATAATGATTGTATTTGTTGTAAAATATAATAGGAAAAGACATCCACATGCAACTCAAATCAAAGACAGTTCAGCTTTGGAAATTACCTGGACTACCATCCCTTTAATTTTGGTTTTACTTATGTTTTATTTTGGATGGAAAGGGTTTTTGCCAATGCGTCAGGTTCCTGCTGATGCTATGAATATTAAAGCTTATGGTAAAATGTGGAAATGGACTTTTGAGTATCCGGGTAAAAAAGTATCTGATACTCTTTTGCTTCCTCTTAATAAAGCAGTTAAAGTTGATTTGATTTCTACTGATGTAATACATGGATTTTCTATTCCTGGTTTCCGTGTTAAAGAAGATGTTGTTCCGGGTAAGAATAATTATACATGGTTTATTCCAAGTAAATTGGGCGATTATGATTTGTTTTGTTCTGCATATTGTGGATTAAGTCATTCTTATATGTTTGCATTGGTAAGAGTTGTTCCTGAAAATGAATTTAATACATGGGTGGCTTCTCTACCTGTCAGAAAAGCTGATGATAATAATGAAGGTTACAAATTACTGGAAAAAAACGGTTGTTTTGCTTGTCATTCTGTTAATGGTACAAAGGGTGTTGGTCCAAGTTTTAAAGGTTTATATGGTTCTGAAAGAGAAGTAGTAACTAACGGTGCCAACAGAAAGCTTAAGGTTGATGATTTGTATATTAAAACTTCAGTTTATGAGCCTGCTACAGATGTAGTTGTTGGTTTTCCACAGGGAGTTATGAAATCTTATAAAGGAACTATAAAAGAAAAAGATATTCCAAAGATTATCGAATATTTTAAATCATTAAAGGCAGAATAATCTGAAATCATTTTCAATAAATACAGTACTTACCTTAATTAAATTTAAGGTGTCAATGGCAGTAAGTTTTACTGCCATTACTGGTTTTATTGTATTTGCAGAAAGCATGAGTTATCAGCTTATTATACTTGCTATAGGTGTTTTTATTTTGGCTGGTGGTGCAAGTGCACTTAATGAATATCAGGAATATGCTTTTGATGCCAAAATGCAAAGAACGCTATCAAGACCTATTCCTACAGGTAAGTTATCACTACAACAGGCTTTGATTATTTCACTGCTTTTTATCTTTTCGGGAAGTTTGATATTATTTTATTTCTTTGGTTTGACAACATCCTTGCTTGGTTTATTTAATGTATTATGGTATAATTTGCTATATACCAATCTTAAAAGGATAACTCCATTTGCAGTTGTACCTGGTTCATTAACTGGTGCTGTACCAGTTTTGATGGGATGGACGGCGGCAGGTGGTTTTCTTTTTGATAAAGAAATTGTTTTCATCGCTTTTTTTATATTTATATGGCAGATACCTCATTTTTGGTTGCTTATGCTTAAATATGGTAAAGATTATGAAGCGGCAGGTTTCCCGACAATTAATCAGACTGTTAGTTCAAAAAACCTAAAAAGAATCATATTCTCATGGATTATTTCTACTTCATTTGCTTCTATAATGGTTCCAGCTTTTCTTGAGAATATTTCTTTAATTTTATTCGTATCAATTTTTGTTTTAAATATTTTGTTTGTTGTAATTTTTGCAATAATCAGCTTTGGAAAAATGGAAGAAATTGACTTTAAAAAATCATTTGTAGGTATTAATATCTATATGTTTTTGTTTATGATGATATTGACTTTATACCATTTGTTGGGATAAACAGAATACGAAATAAAGAAGTCCCTTTCGCTCAATAAACGAAAGGGACTTCTTTTTTATTCCTTCACAAATCTACTTACATAGCTTTCTTTCTCATTACATACATTAACTACATAAAGCCCGGTTGATAAATCTTTTATATCAATTTCGGTTTTAGGTTGATTGCTTATAATTTGTCTGCATAATTGCCCCTGAATATTATAGATAGAAATAGTCGCGTTTTGAAAGTTCTCCCAATTCTTTTGCTCAATTGTCAGATTGTCTTTTGCCGGGATAGGGTAGATGACTATTTCTTCTTGACTATTGTTTTTGTCAATTTTAAGGGATGCATCATATTTTATAATTGATAAATCGCTGCCAACAGCATATCCTATGCTTGCTGAAGGGAAAAAAACACTGTAGAGCGGATAAGTTAAAGGTGACGGCATAGTTACCCAGCTATCACCTCCATCTGTCGTTTTATATAGAATTGTATTGAAATTATAATTACCACCAACAACATATCCTGTATTAATATCTGTGAAATAAACAGAGTTTAAGTATGTGTTTCCTGCTATTGATTGCGATATCCAGTTTGTACCGCCATTTGTTGTTTTAAGAATGGTTCCGGAATCACCAATAGCAAAACCTGTATTTGAATCGATAAAAAATACGGAATTCAAATTACGATTCGTTCCGGAAAATTGTGCTATCCAGTTTGCACCTCCATTTGTTGTTTTAAGAATAGTTCCTGAATAACCAACAGTAAAGCCTGTATTCGAATTTATAAAAAAAACGGAATTTAGAGCTTGCGTTCCGGTTGATTGTGATAACCAGTTAATTCCACCATCAATTGTTTTATAAATATACTGTTGTTGTATAGTTAGATTCGTTTCTCCTCCAACTGCATAACCTGTATTAATATCAGTGAAAAAAACGGAATATAAGGAAAAAGGTACACCTATTGATTGTACATTCCAGTTTGTGCCGCCATTTGTAGTCTTTAAAATTATACCATCCAAGCCAACTGCATATCCTGTATTGGCATTAATGAAATAAACTGAATATAAGTGTTTGCTTGTACCACTTGTTTGTTCAATCCAATTTATACCACCATCTGTTGTTTTAAAAATATATTGTAATTGCAAACTGTAATCTGCTGATCCTCCAACAGCATAGCCTGTGTTTGCATCAATAAAATAAACTGAATTAAACTCAAGAGCTTCAGGAAGTAAACTGCCATTTTTTTGTAAAGCCCATTGTGCATTTGCAATATTTATATAAAGAATTGCAATAAAGATAAATGATAATTTTTTCATTGGTCTGTTTGGTGTTTTTTTAATTGTTTGATAAACAAATTCATTATATAAGATAATAAAAAACTTGTATTTATTTTAATTAAAGACAGCTTAATACGAATAGAAGTTGTTTGTTTGACGAATTAGATTGTATAATTTAAATATAGACTAAAAAAGAGGGTATATAAAGTAATTTATTATGAAATATATTTGCTTATTATTCTATAAATTATAGGATTGAATTCTTGTTTCAAATGAGGGTTAATAAACAAAGATACATATTTATTAATGTTTAAATAAAAGTAAACAGTAATACTCAGCATTGATGACAATAAATTGCTTGAACCCGATTTTTACAAATGTGCAATAGATGTATTTAAAGCCATATATCCGTTAAACCGGCTTACAAACAGAGGTTTCTGTAATATGTAAACTAAAGGATTTTTAAATAATAACCAGGATTGAAGCTGAAACATCACTGACGAACATTGGAACATCACTGACAGGTGCTGGAACATCACCGACGAGTGCTGGAACATCACTGACGAGTTCTGGAACACCACTGACAAGTGCTGGAACATCACCGACGAGTGCTGGAACGTCACCGACGAGTGCTGGAACGTCACCGACGAGTGCTGGAACATCATCGACAGATGCTGGAATACAATCGTCAGCACCCAGAACACAATCGTTAGCACCCAGAACGCAATCGACAGCACCCAGAACGCGATCGTCAGCTCCCAGAATGTAATCGTCAGTCCCCAGAATGCAATCGTCAGCGCCCAGAACGCAATCGTCAGCACCCAGAACGCAATCGTCAGCACCCAGAATGTAATTGACAGTACACAGAACGCAATCGTCAGATACGATAACGTATCGGATAGGCATGAAAACAACATGAACAAGGAAGAAGTTAGCTCGAAAAAGCACAGTAATAAAATAGTATGAAAAAAATCAGATTACAGAAACACTAAAATTTAATTATCAGAAGATTATAAGTAAATTTTAGTTATTGATTAATTATCAAATATAAAAAAAGAGACTATGCAAATTAAGCATAATCTCTTTTTATATTATGTATTTTAATTTCATTAATTAATATATACACAAAAATCTTAGTATGAAACAATTTTTTTCCAGTTTTCATCTCTCGGATTTATACACATTACCGGAATTTGTGGTGTATTAAAAATTAAATCTTCATCATAAGTTCCCAAAATAAAGCTGGTTAAAGCTCCGGTTTTGGAAGTCATTATCATAATTAAACCCGAATTGATAGTAACAGCATAATCAATAACTGTTTTGGTAAAATTGCTGCCTTTTTCAGCAGTTTTTTCAACATATTTCACACCATTTTCAATAAAATGTCTGGTTATAATTTCTAAAGCTTTATTTATACCTTCATCATCTTTTATTTTCAAAATGTGAATGGTAGAATTAAACTGTTTGGCAATAGCAGCAGCCCATTGTGTTTTTTCCCAAGGACCTGCTTCGCTGGTAATAGGCAAAACGATATCGTTATAAGCATTTTCAAAAGGACGTTTTTGCACAACCACCACAGGAACTTCCGAGCTGGTAATTACTTTTAATGCAAAGCTTCCTGTAATTTTCTGCATTCCCACTTTGCCATGTGTTCCCATTACTATAAAGTTTGCACCAATTTCTTTTGCTACATCAGCTATTGTTTCAAATATATTTCCCTCGCGAGAAATACTTGTAACTTCAATTCCATAAGTGCTATTTACTTCATTTGAAATTAAACCCAGTTTTTCTACTATAATACCATCGGTCAGGTTTTCTTTTTTTAGATAATTTTTAGTGTCTTTGTCCACTACATGTAGTAAACAAATTTTATAATTCAAAAATTTTGCTGTTTCAGCACCGTGTTTTACGGCATTATCGCATACCTCTGTAAAATCAGTAGGTATCAATATAATATCATTCATTTTTGTTTCCATATTTTTTGATGTTTATGTTGAAGCAAATTTAAAAATTAATTAAACAATATGATGTTAAAATAAAAAAAAATTACATTCTCATTGCAAGTATAGGTAATTTGGTTTCAAACAGATAATTTTTCGACTTATTTTTGCCAATAAGTCTTTGAAAAAAGTTGGTTTTATGAGGCATAAACACTATTATATCGATATTGTTTTTTTTGATATAGTTGTCAATTTCCTCATGCTTATCATCTCCTTCAAGCACATCGCACTGAAACTTATTGATTGCAACTTCTGTTGAATATTCCGAATTAAGATATTCTTTTGATGAATATGCTTTCAAATAATTACTGTCTTCTGCCAGATGTGCACAAAATATTTTAGGATCGCATTCATCGAACTGATTATAAGTTTTTCTGATCAGAACATTATTTGAAATTTCCAGATCGGCAATATATAATATATTTTTAATGCAACTATTTAAGTTTATTGCAGGAGCAGCAATTACAGGAAATTTAGATTTGTTAAATATACCAATTGCTCTGTTCCCAAATAAATAACTGCTTTCATCAATACCTCTCGAGCCTACTATAATTACCGATGGAAAATAATCAGAACAAAATTCTTCCAGATCCTCCTCAAAATCACCTTCTGTAATTTTGGTGATAACCTTAATTTTTGATTCCGATTGTTCAATCAGACTTTCTTTTAAGGCATTTAATTTTTCAGAAGCTGAATTTATTGACTCCGAATTATCCCCTGATTCTGTTAATGGATTAAATTCAAATGCTTCAGGGATGCTGGGAGAAGAAAAATAAAAATGTTTAATTACGGTATGAAAAAGCAAAATTTCTGCTTTGTTCAACATTGCAAGATTTAATGCAAACTCTGTTATTTTTGTAGTATGTGCAGAAAAATCTACCGCTACAACTATCTTTTTCATTGTTTTATGTATTAAAAATCTTTAAATAAAAAAATCTTTGCCTTTAAGCATCTACTTAAAGGCAAAGATAATTCAAATAAAAGCAATTTCCGAAAAAGGATAAAAATTATTTTGAGATATATCTGTTCAAATCATCAATACTCGATTCAAAATCAAAAGCATCGTTCAACTGAAAATAATTGCCTTTATCATAAACATAGCTGTATGCAAATTTGGCATACTCCAAACGGGTGCTTTCAAAATCAAACAACTTAACTATTTCTTTAATTTGTGAAGTCGTCAAACAATTGTTTGTTATAACTTGCTTTGCAACTGTTAGTTTTGAACTTTCAAAGTTTTTAGAAGAAACAGATTTTTTTGCAGTTGCAAAATTTTCATTTGTCATAGGATAATTACAGCCATAAGGACCATGATAACCTGGAACTGCATCTGTTACTTGTCTTTGGTTATTTCTGTTATTATAGGGTTGATTTGGAAAATGACGATTTTGATTTCCGTTTTGATCATTGCTTGTGGTGGTAGTGGTAGTCGTTGTGGTTGTATTCGTTGAAGTATTTGTATTTGTTTGATTTGGTTTCAGATTTGTATTAAAATTTACATTCAGATTTGTGCCCGTAGCAGGGTCTGTCAAATTGATACCAACATTTGCACTGTTTGGTGCAGTTGTATTGGTATTGGTTTGTGTCTGATTGGTTTGTATTTGATTGGCATTGTTATAAACAGGTTCAGGTTCTGTATTTGAATATACGTAAGTGTTTGGATTTGATGCACTGCTGCTAATAGGAGATTCGCTCATCCAGCGGATTATCCAGCTACCTTTGTTGTTTTTTCTGATGGTGTAAGTAGTTTCAGTACCCTGATTCAAATAAATTGTCTTGTCTAACTGTCCTAAACCCGAGTTTTTGAAAATAATTTTACACTTATAATTTGGTGATGTTAAATCAGTTATTTTTACATTGGTACGTGCGTCAGCATTTTGTTTTATGCCATTTAATATTACATAAAAAGATTCGCCTTGTTCAGTAAAAAATACCAGATTTGATTTTTGTGCAAATACACTGCTGATTATAAGCATTAATATTGCAATAACGGTTAATTGTTTTTTCATAGTAGATTGAATTAAATTATTTTCAAAAATAAATGATTTTTATGAATTATAAAAATTTCAGTTCAAATTTTGTGCCAAAAAAAATACTTTGCTTCTTTTTAGATATGCAACAGTATTAAATTACGTTAATAGAGGCATTTATTCAGTCTATTTTTATATATTTGCAGGTCAAAAACCTGAAAACAGGTTAAAAGCTTAATTTACTATTCACACTCTATAATTTAATTTTATGGGTAATTATATCGGAATCAGACATGAGGACAAATACGCGATGGAGCGTCGTGCACCATTAACGCCCAAACATGTAAAAAGATTGATTGAACATCAGAAACTCGATTTTATAGTTCAAACATCAGAAAAACGTATTTTCAAAGATGAAGAATATATAAAGGCTGGAGCCATTGTTGAAAAAGATTTAAAAAAATGCAATGTAATTTTAGGGGTAAAAGAAATGCCTCTCGATTTTTTTGAAGAAGAAAAAACCTATGTTTTCTTTTCACATGTTATTAAAGGACAACCTTATAATATGCCAATGCTCAGAAAAATGATGGAACTCAGATGCAATTTAATAGATTATGAAAAAATTGTTGACGAACAAAATAAAAGATTGATTTTCTTTGGTAAATATGCAGGATTGGCAGGAATGATAAATTCATTGTGGTCCTTGGGTTTGCGATGGAAAAGCTTTGGTATAGAAACTCCATTTTTATATTTAAAACAGGCTCACAAATACACTTCTTTGCGCGAAGCAAAGGATGCTGTAAGTTATGTTGGTCAGTTGATTGCTGAAAACGGACTACCAAAAGAGCTTCAGCCTCTTGTAATCGGTTTTACTGGTTATGGAAATGTTTCATTGGGTGCTCAGGAAATTTGCGGTTTATTGCCCGTAAAAGAAATATCAACAGAAAAATTACTTGAATTAAAAGATAGAGAAAAATTACCTGACAATCTGATATTTAAAGTAGTTTTTAAAGAAAAACATATTTCGGAACATATCGGAAACGAAGACTTCGATTTGTATGATTATTATCGCAATCCTGCAAATTACCGCAGCAAATTTGAACAATATATCCCGCATTTAACTGTTTTGATGAATTGCATGTATTGGGACGATCGTTACCCGCGTATTATTACAAAAGAATATCTTAAAAAACTTTATGCAGATGGAAATCCAAAGTTAACTGTAATTGGTGATATTACCTGCGATGCTGATGGTTCGGTAGAATGTACCAGTCATGGCACCGAAATAGAAGATCCTATTTTTGTTTATAATCCTTTAGATGATACATTTACCATGGGTTATGAAGGCAAAGGAATTCTTGATATGGCTGTTGATATTTTGCCAAGTGAATTGCCGCGCGATTCTTCTGATGGCTTTGCCGATGCTTTATCTAACTTTGTAAAGTCTATCGTATTTGCTGATTATGATTTACCAACTGCCGATCTGGATTTGCCAAAATCATTAAAAAAAGCCTTGATTCTTCACAAAGGCAAACTTACACCCGAATTTGAATATCTCGAAAAATATCTTAATCAATAAATTATTCAGTTAATCATTTACATAAATATGTATAGATTCGGTTTTTTTCTTATTGTGTTTCTCTTTTGTCAGCAGTTCAGTTTTGGACAAAGAGTAGATTCTGTTGCATGGGCACGCAATCGGACACAATATTATTACGATAAAACCAATCCATTTGAAATGCCTGTTACTAGCAAAATTGACACCATTATTAAAGGATTAGAGCAATACAATCCTTCCTTTAATCGTAACAAATTCAGTGAGTGGGCTGGCAATATCGGCAGGCCTTCAAAAAGAATCGTTTTTGAACCACGGCATACTACTGGCTTTGATTTTGGAATTCATAGTTTTGATGATTTGTTATTTAATAATTATACTCAACCTTATTATCAGGTTCGTCGCCCTTATACTTCTTTAAATTATATTTCCGGTCCTGAGAAAGAAGAGATTTTTCAGATAATACATAGTCAGAATATAAATAAAACGTGGAATGTTGCTCTTAATTTCAGAGTTATGGATTCCTGGGGAAGCTATCAATGGCAATCATGCGACAATCGCCAATTTATGATTAATACAAACTATTTTGCTCCTTCGGGTAAATATCGTTTGTTGGCAGCTTATTATCATTCAAGTATCGAAATTCAGGAAAATGGCGGTATCAGCAGCGATTCTATTTTCGAAAATAAATTAGCACCTCAAACCTTGTCGGTTCCAGTGTATTTACAATCAGCCAATACTCAATATAAAGAAACAGGTGTTTTTGTAAAACAAATTTATAATTTCAAAAAAATGAAAGTTGACAGCATTCCGCATCGGTCTTTCAATCCGGGTTCTATTCATCTTTCGATGCATTATTACAAAAATTCACAAACATATTCTGATAAAGATGAATCAGGAAATTATTACTATAATATTTATCTCGATTCGGCTGCTACTCATGACAGTATTCATTATCAGTTTTTTGAAACCAATTTTGCTTGGACAAATGGCATAAGTGCAAATCCTTTATCGCCACAAGCTTTCAATCTGGTATTTGGTATTAAACATAAGTATTTAGAATATAAAGATACATTCAGAATTGTAACTTTTAATCAATTAACACCTTATGCAGCATTGTCTGTATTTGCTTTTGGAAAGTTTCATCTGAATCTGAATGGCGAATATGTTATTGGCGATTATAACGGAGGTGATTTTAGTTTGAAAGCTATTGCTAAATTTGATTTTCTGAAGCAACAACCCGGTAAAATATTGTTTACAACAGGCTTTAATTATACACAAAAAGAAGCTGATTGGATTTTTACCTGGCATTATTCTAATTATTACAAGTGGAAAAACGATTTTGACAAACAGAATCTGATTACTTATTTTGCAAATCTGAAAATTGGCAGCCTGAAACTTGATGTAGCATTGCACCAATTAAATAACTATATTTATCTCGACAATAATGCAAAACCCGATTGGCATGACAAAATGATGCATGTTTTTGTAGCAAAGCTAAGCAAAGACATTACCTGGGGCAGATTGCAGATAGATAATGATTTTGTTTATCAATATACTCCTGATAATACAATTATTAAAATACCACAAATAGCTGCAATGCAATCATGGTATCTTAATTTACAATTGTTTAAAAAATATATGTATCTTCAACCTGGTGTAAGTTTGTATTATAATTCAGCTTATTTTGCCGATGATTATTCGCCCGCACTCAGAATGTATTATACGCAGAATAACAAACAGATAGGTAATTATATTTATGGCGATATTTTTGCCAATGTTCAGATAAAGCGTGCAAATGTTTTTTTGAAGTATCAGCATATTAATAGTGGCTGGAATAACCCCAATTATTATATGATGCCGCATTATCCTCAACAGGCTTCTGCTTTAAAACTGGGTATTGTCTGGAGATTTTACGATTAACCTGAAAATATCCATAAACCATTCAATCTATTAATCAATTAATTAATCAGTTATTCAATTATTATAAAATGCAGTTACTCAAAGGCAAAAATATTGTTTTAAGAGCATTGGAACCCGAAGATGTGGATGTGCTTTATAATTGGGAAAATGATAGCAGTGTATGGCATATCAGTAATACAGTTGCACCGTTCTCTAAATATATGCTCGAGCAATATATTTTTAGTAATCAGGATATTTATGCAAATAAACAATTGCGATTGATAATTGAAGCTGAGCAAATTCCAATTGGATGTATTGATATTTTTGATTTTGATCCTAATAACAGAAAGGCCGGTGTCGGAATATTAATTACAGATGAATTTCGCAAAAAGGGTTATGCTTCAGATGCTTTGGATGTTTTGATTTCATATTGTTTTAATATTTTGAGCTTACATCAACTTTATTGTAGTATTCTTACTGATAATGAGGCAAGTTTAAATTTGTTTACTTCAAAAGGATTTACTGTTTGTGGAATGAGAAAAGATTGGATTCACATTAATTTGGAATGGAAAGATGAATATTTCCTGCAATTAATCAATGATTGATTTTAATCAATTATGTTTGTTTTATTAATCATAATTTTAAAAAAGCAAATATTTAACGTATTGCATTTATAATTAGTTGTTTACAAAAAAGATAGAAAAAACACTAAAAATTTTTAGATTTTTTTTTATTAAAATGTGTTTGGTAATATTTTTTTTACTAATTTTGCAAAACTAATTATTGGTAATATCTTTTAAGTAATTAGTTAAAGTTCTTTTAGTTTTTTTGACTCAATTTGTTTGTTATGTGTTGGTTAGAATTAATTTTTAAATAAATTATTTTTTAATGAACAATATATAAAAAACTTGGTTTATACATATAGAAATTAGATTTTAATAAAAAATATATAGGCGATTAAACATTTTAGTTGAAGTTGTCGTAAAGATCACCCGAGGAGGTAAAGTAAATTGGTTTTCAATTGTGTTAATGCCCCGTTTTCTTCCCGAAAACGGGGTTTTTTATGCCTTTTTTTTACAAACAAATACCCAAATTGAAATAAATATTTTCCGTATAAGGATTTAACATCAAAAATGCTTTTACAGGGATCTGAATATCAGAGTTTATTTTGATTTTATCCTTTATTTTTATTCCTGCCATAACCATATTTATTTTGTTTGCATAATAGCTTTCATGAGGTGTAATTGCTGCAATAATTTCAGCCTTTTTGTCAGAAATATTAAGCTTATAGGCTAATTCAAGATATGTAGAATACATATTCTTTGTAGTTTCTGCATGTCTGTCGTCTCCATATATGAATTTTGAAGCCAAGATTCTGACAGGAAAATTATCTGCATCGTATTCAGCAATTAAATCAATAGTGTGTCTTGTAGTTTTGGTGTTATAATCGAAAAATGAATTCTTTTTCCCATTGGTTTCAGGCATAAAATAATCAAAAATCGAAAATTTTAGATTTTTTAGCTGGAAATTAGCATACAAATCAATTTCGGAATAACTGCCATTAATGGCATAAGCTGCCCAAGCACCAATCGTTAAATTACCTTTGCTTAGTTCAGCACAAGGTTGAATGCTTGGTGCATTTCCATTGGCAAAACCACGCCATAGATGTAATGAATAAATATCGGCACTGAGGCTAAGATCTAATTTATTTTCCTGAGCTTCAGTATTAATGATTTGAATCAGAAGGCAAAGAATAAATAATATTTTCTTTTTCATATATCGAACTTAAAAGTGCAAAATTATGAAATTGACTTTGATTCAGTTCTTGATGAAAAGTTAATAAACTTAAACTAATTTGTAATTTTTCCGATTAAACTAAGTATAATTGTCGGATTTTTTGGGTCATTGGTAACAATTGTAATTGTTTTTTGCTGCTCACCTGACCTGCCTCCAGTGTTAAATGAAGCTGAAACAAAACAGTTTTCATCAGGTTTTAGCAATGTTTTATCAATATTACTTGTTGTACATCCGCAACTTGATGTAATTTTTCTAATCATCAAATCTGATTTGCCAGTATTTATCAATTCAAAGCGATAAAATACGTTTGTACCTTCCTTAACATCTCCAAAATCATAATCTTTAACAGCAAATGAAGCAATTGGCGCTTTTTCAAGCTGTTCTGTTGATAATTTTGTAAAATCTTCTTCAATCTGGGAAGATACATAAATAAGTTTTTCCGATAAACTATCGTCTGTAGTTTTTAAAATAATTCTATCGAAATTCAATCCCCAGTCTTTGCGTTTTGACGCATCATAAGTTATCAGAAAATAATCATCAAAAGTTGATTTTAAAGTTAATTTATTGGGTTTAACTTTTATCCATTCAGGGAGTTGTGTAAACTCAATATTCATTTTCTTTTTTGATGAGTTATACATCCATAAAGTATCGGTTTTTATTTCGGTATTGCTCATTTTGTTATATGCAATGTGGTTTACTTTAAATTTCAGATTCCCGATTTGTTGGGGATATTTCTCTTCAATAATTTTTTCGCCTTTAAAAACATATCCTTTCAAATAAAGATAAATTCCTTTATTTGCTGTGTCATTGGTATATACAATTACATATTTGTCGAAAGAACCCGGACGATTGGTTGTTGTATAAACTGCTTCTATTAATCCTGATTTTCCGGGCATAACACTGTCTTTTGTGTATTTTGTTGTGGTACAACCGCATGCAGCATAAACATTATTAATAATAACAGGCTTTTTGCTGATGTTTTTAAACTTAAAAACAGCTGTAACTTTTCCTATACTTTCTTTAATGTCTCCAAATTCATAAGTGGTTTTGTCGAATTGTAATGCATTGTTATTTTGTGAAATGCCTAAATTGCAGATAAATAAAAAACTTATAAGAGCGAAAAATCTGTTCATTTTTATTAAATATTAAGTTTATAAAAACATTTTTTATATTGACAGTAAAATTACCTAAAAAGTTTGTCAAAGAAGCCATAATTTTTCTAAAAAAAACTTAACGGAATACACGATTACATCAAAATTAAATGTGTATTTTTGAAAACTGAAATATTTATTCGGTTGATAATGATTTTAAAACGACTTTTTGTAACTTTATTCTTCATATTTTTTATCTTGTATTCATACTCACAGAATGAGAGTCAGGACTATACAGTCAATCGATTGGATTCTGTTTTTCAATCAAACTTAAAAACTTTCAAATCAATTTTAACGTCTGATATTGATAAATTAATTATTAATGATTGTAATTTAAATGATATTGAAACTCAACTGAACTATTTTGAATATTTTGGTTTAGAGCGTTTTTTTGATTTTAAAAATCAAAATCAAATCCAATTATATCAGAACTTTAAGAATTTGATTATTGAAATTAAGCAGAACAGAACAGTAATAAATCAACAAATTAGCAATATTGATTATTGGTATTATAAAACTGCTAAAAATTTTTTATTTGATTCTGATACCGCCAGTGCGCTTGAATTTCTTGATAAGTCTTTGCAGTTTAATTATTTATACATTCCAGCTGTGGGTTTGAGGGCAAGTTTATTAAATAATAAAAATAATGCAATTGAAGCTTCTGTTTTTCTTCGTAAACTTGCAAATGTTTTGTTTACTGATAATGATAATTATAGATTGCTTTATATTGTTGTTAATCAAATTAATAATGCTTTGGCTGAAAAGTCAGATTATTTTTATAAAACAGGTTATTATAATGAATCGATGATGTATTACCAATATGCTGATAGCTTGTGTAATGCATTTCGTTTTTCTGATTGCAAAAATTTTTCTGATGGTATTTTAAATTCAAAAAAAGGTATTTATAAATCCTATTTACGTATTGCAAATCAAGCAATTTCAACTAATAATTTTAATATTTCCGAATCATTTACTGATAAAGCTTTGGAATATGCCATTGCAAACAGAGATGCATTAAGCGATGATAATGAAACTGATAAGAATTATAAATTAATTGTTAGTAAATATCTTTCATTTTCAGACAAGTATAAGCGAAATAACAATAACAAATCAGCAGTTCTATATTGGCAGAAAGCAAACAGGATTTGTCAATTATTGAAAATTCAGAATTGTAATAATCAATATGTTGCAAATAATGAAAATATAGACTTGCCGGATACAATTGAGATGGAAAATACGGCTAAACCTGAAATAATTGTAAGCCAGCCAACCGTAACTGTAAATAAAATTGATGGTAAAGAAAAAAATAAGAAATCAAAGCAAAAGATAAAAGTAATTAATTCAGTAAAATCAAATAAGCAAAACAAAAAGCAAAAGAATCTGAATAATGTACAATCTGCAATTTCAGTTAATCTGATTGAAATAGGGAATGATTTGTATTCAAAATCAAAATACGAAGATGCCTATCAGAAATATTTGTCAGCTAAAGAATTGATTCCATCTGATAAGACAACGGATAAGTTAAAGATTGATATTTATCTGAAACAGACGGCTGAAAAAATAATTTCAAAACCTTTGAAAGAAATTCAGTTTGTTTTATGGAGTGATGATTTTACTAAGGCAGATAGTATTTTGCAGATATGCAGTATCTTACAAGAAAAATATTTTTTAATTGATAATGCAGAAATAAATGCTGAATTAAACAAAATAAGAGAAGATAAGAACAGAAAGCAGTGTAATAATGCGGATGAAAAAATTTCATTATTGTGCAAAAAAGCATTCTCTTTATTTGAACTCAAAGAATTTCAAAAGGTACAATCTATTGTTGATGAGATAGGAATAATTAAAAATAATTTTAAGAATTGTAATTTAAATTTGTTGGAATATAATAAAATTTCAACTTTAATTATGCCTGTAACACTATATTTTAACTTAAAGAATTCAGCCAAAGTTAAATATGAAACACTTAAATATGAAGAATTTACAAATCTTTTTTTGATTGCCGATTCAGTTTATCAAAAATCGAGACTTGATAGCCTATTGATACCTGATAACAATCTGATTTCTTTTTTAAAATATCAGAATAACAATGAAAATAATTTTCAAATTACTGAATATTTGTTGCTTAAAAAACATATGAATGAATGTTTTCAGTTACTAAATGTTTTGAGAGAAAATAACTTTCCAGCAGTTAATACAAAGAAAGTTCAGGAAGATTTGGTGAAATTGGTTGCAGAAAACAATCAATTGGATTTAGTTTATTTAAATATTAAACATCCTTTTTTGAAGGATGAAAAATGGTATAAATATTTTATTAAATCGTATAATGTATTGAAAAAGAATAAATAAAGCTTATTGTTTTTTATTTTTCATTAATTATTTCCACACCATCCCAGTTTTGTGGAATTCCTTTTTGATTAAAAAACATGCATCTTTCTTTATACATATTTACAATTTTGTCTGTTTTGCATTCGTTGTTTATTTTGCTGAATATCAGAAGTGCATTTTCGAAATCCTTATTTAGATACAAATCAATAGCTTTTTGATATTCAGGTAATTGTTCTATCAATTTATCGCACAATTCAGGATTTGTAATTTGATCAAGAACTTCATATAACTTTACAGATTCTTTTTTCCCTAAAACTTTCACATTGTCAATGTATCTGAATGCATATTTAGTTTTGTCAACTATGTTGTTTTTAACATCTTCTGTAATAATCAAAGGAATACCATAAAGTTTGGTAAGACCTTCAATTCTGGAAGCCAGATTTACTGCATTTGAAATTACGGTTCCTTGTAAGCGTTCGCTGCCTCCAACTATTCCCAACATCAGATTGCCTGTATGTATTCCAATACCGATTTCAATTGGATTTTTGTTTTCAGATATTAATTGTAAGTTTAATAATGCCAATTGTTTACGCATCGAAAGTGCAGCCTCAATTGCATCATCCGTTTTTATGCCAAACAAAGCCATAATTGCATCTCCTATATATTTATCAATAAAGCCATTATTAGAGTTTATAGCTGGCTCCATGTGTTCAAGAAATGTATTGATAAAATCAAAGTTTTCTTTAGGTGTCATTTTTTCTGAAATTGCTGTAAATGAGCGAATATCTGAAAATAAAACGGTCATTTCCTTTTGAACCTGATCTCCTTTTTGTACATCGGTTATATCACTTCTGTTTAAAAAATCTAGAAATTGTTGAGGAACAAATCTTTGATTGGCTTTATTTATTTTACTGATGTTTTGAATATGATTTTTAATTTTAAGTGTCATATCATTATATCCTTCAGTAAGTTCGCCAATTTCGTCGTTGGTTCTGACAATGGCATATTGATTCATTTGTCCTTCACCTGTTTTTTTCATGCTTTCCAAAAGCTCCTGCATTGGCTGGACAATGTCTTCGGTTGTCCATTTTACAAACAAAATAATGTAAATTAATGACACAAGCATTCCCATTGAAATACCAACAATCATCATCATACTATTGATAGTGTTTACATAGAAAAACTGTTTAAAATTTGATTGGAAATCGCTCATGTTCAATTCCGAAGTATCTTTGTAATATGAACCTAAAAGGACTTTTGCTTTGTCGATATTTATATCACCAACTTCTTTTATTGATGATAAACTCATTAATAAATAAAACAATACAATGATTAAAGGAAGCAAAGTTGTCATTAAACTCGATATCCATAATCGGCTGCTTATTTTTCCTGTTTTGCTGTTGAAAATTCGTTTATTCAACTCATCACGTGTAAATACATGTTCGATATATCTGATATGAACTTTATGTTTTTGCCAGAAATAAACAAAAACAATTACCAATACTGATGCCACAATTGATATTGGAAATAATTGTATGTAAATTTTTCTGCTGGTTTCGTCGTTAGGAAAATTATTGCTAAGAATACGGATAAAAGAGTATAAATTATTGATGAAAAAATAAATAAAAAACAAGCCACTGTTTAGTATAGGTGTTTTTAACAGCCATTTTCTGCAATATTTTATTCTTTTCTCTGAGTTGGTTTTGTTTTTTCTTAAGTGTTTGAAGTATAGCTTAAAAGGTTTGTTTATGAAAAAACCGGCAATTATTACAAATAAAATTCCATACCAACCTAAAATATTGTCAATTTTATCATTTAATCTTAATTCATTGTTTTTATTGCTGCCGATGCTGATATTAATATTTCCACTTTTGTTTGATTTGACAGTATCTGTTTGGCTAGTGTCAGTTTTTTGATTTGTTTTATTTGAATCAATAATGGTAGTCAATGTATTTACTCGCAAAAGAGAATCTTTTGTACTATTTCTATTGTTTTCTTTGCTTTTATAAGATTCGTTCCATAACGAAATGTTTTTTAATAAGATAAACGATGTTGATGGCCCTGTTAATACAAAAAATAAAATAAAAGGAATGATAAAAAGCCTCAGACTCCTGTATTTAGGAATGTCTGATTTTTTATTTGACGATTTGTTTTTTATTCTAGACATCATAGTATTTAATATTCAATACAAACTTAGTAATTTTTTTTAATATTTAACCAAATCTTAATGTGTTTTGAATGTTTAGTTATAATTCATTGTAAATTAAGTGCTATTAACAATAATTTAATTTTGTTTTTTTGCCGAAGTATTGATAAAAATACTAAATTTGAAAAATTAAAACATAATTTCATATCATCATTTTAAAATGAATTTTAATAAGGGAATTAAAAACAGATTGCTGATTTATATTATTTCAAGTACATTTATTGTAATTGGATTAATAATATTTCATAATCTGTATATTTCCAGTAAATTCCTTTTAAAAAATGTAAAACAAAATGCTCAGAATATTACAATTTCTTCTGTAAATAAAATTGAAAGCATCTTACAATCAGTCGAAAAAATTAATCAAACACAGGCATTGTACCTCGAAACATTTAATTATGATGAGAATGATTTGAAAGCATTACTATATAATATCGTAAAAAACAATAAAGAAGTTTATGGAAGTTGTATTGCTTTTGAGCCTTATTGTTTTACGAAATCAGAAAAATATATAAGTTTTTATTATCATAAATCGCCGCAAGGAATCCAATTTAAAAATTTGGGGAATGAAAATTATAATTATTTTATTTGGGATTGGTATCAGATAACAAAAATTAAAAATGAACCGTACTGGACAGAACCTTATTTTGATAGAAATGCTGGCAATGTAATTATGTCAACGTATTCAGTTCCTTTTTATAAAAAAGATGCAGCAGGACATCGTAAAATGATTGGGATAGTTACCATTGATGTTTCTCTTGAATGGCTTAATGAAATTGTAGATTCTATTAAATTTTATAAAACAGGATATGCTTTTTTGATATCACAAACCGGAACTTTCATTACACATCCAAACAAAGATTTTATAATGAATCAGACCATTTTTAGTCTTGCCGAAGAAACTAATAAACCATTTTTGGCAAGAATAGGAAAGGAAATGATAAATGGTAAAAATGGATTTGAAAAAATAAAACCTGTTACAATAAAAAAAGAAAGTTGGTTGTATTTTGAACCATTGCCATCAGTACATTGGTCTTTAGGTGTTATTGTGCCTGAAGATGAGCTTTATGCTGATTTGTATGGTTTGCTTATAAGTTTAATTCTGATTAGTTTTACCGGTTTACTATTGTTAATATTAATTATAGTTACTGTTGCCCGAAATATTACAAATCCGATAAAACAACTTGCAAAAGCTACAATTGAAATTGGAAATGGTAATTTTAATGTTCAATTACCCGAAATAAAAACGGATGATGAAATTTCTCAATTAAAACATTCTATAAAAGGAATGTTGAACGACTTGAAAATGTATCTGAAAAAGTTTGAAGAACAAACAATTAATAAAGAGAAAATGTTAAATGAGCTTAAAATTGCTCACGATATTCAGGTTTCTTTTATTCCGAGGAATTATCCTGCTTTTCCTGAAATCAAAAGTTTCGACATACATGGACAGATAGAATCTGCCAAAGAAGTAGGTGGGGATTTATTTGATTATTTCATGATTGATAAAAACAAACTCTGTGTAACTATTTGTGATGTTTCAAGTTTTGGAATGCCCGCTTCTTTGTTTATGGCTTTTGCAAGAACAGTTATCAGAGCAAAAGCTCAAAAAGCATTGAGTTTGAAAGAAATTGTAAGCGAAATAAACAGAGATCTTTGCATAGATAATGAAAAGATTTTTTCCTTGACTCTCTTTCTTTGTATTATAGATTTAAACTGTGGGAAAATAGAATATTGTAATGCCGATCATTTACCTCCAATGCTGATAGCTCAAAGTAAAAAAGTGAAATATTTAGAAAATCAGGAAAATGAAGCTTTAGGTTTAAATTATGATTCTGTTTTTAAGACAACAACAATAAAACTTAATCCTAACGATTTAATTGTTTTATATACAGATGGAGTAACCGAAGCTTTGAATGAAGATGCTGATTTTTATAGCATTGAGCGCTTGTTGCTTGCATTGGATTGCGTAAATACTAGAGATGTTACTGCAAAATATCTGACAGAAATTTTAATTGGAGACGTAAAAAAGTTTGTAGATAAAAATGAACAATCAGATGATATTACAATACTTACATTAATGTATAAAGGGAGTAATGCAGAAAATCTTTAATTGGTTTTTATACTGAAACCGTTTAAAATTATAAAAATTCCTTACTTTTGCATTTCTTATGGCAAATCAAATAAACATAAAAAACAAAAAAGCCGGATTTGAATTTTTTCTACTGGAAGTGTTTTCAGCGGGTATTCAGTTGAGTGGCACCGAAATAAAATCAGTAAGAGATGGTAAAGCCAATATTACTGATGCTTATTGCCTTTTTGTCGGGGAAGAAATGTTTGTGAAAAACATGCATATTGCTGAATATACTTATGGTACTTATAATAATCATGAACCCAAACGTGATCGTAAATTGCTTTTAACCCGAAGAGAACTAAAAAAATTATTGGTAAAAACCAAAGAGAAAGGCTTAACTCTAATACCAACCCGCTTTTATATTAACGACAAAGGTTTAGCAAAACTCGAAATTGCTTTGGCTAAAGGGAAAAAACTATACGACAAACGCGAAACACTAAAGACCAAAGATTCTAAACGAGAAATAGATAGAAGTAAAGCTGATTAATAAGCTTAAGTTTCAGTATGCTTTATAATTTCTACAGTGTCATTATCAATCGTTTCGCGAAATAAAATCTCGCCTATGATTTCGGGAGCTTTTAACCCAATTCCAAATGTTTTGTTACCTGTAAGTATTCTGGCTTCATCCCAAATACCTTGATTTATAAAAGAAAGCAACAATTCTTTCCCACCCTCAATTATTAATGATGTGATTTTTATTTCATATAAATAATCAAGTAATTCTTTGATTGGGTTATTGCAAAAATCAATTTGCTTATATGTTATATTTGTCTGGTTCTCTTTATTTATTGATGTGAAAACGAGAGTAGGGGAGGTTTGGTCGAAAATAAAAAGCTTTTCTGAAAGTTCTGATTTTTCATCCAAAACAATTCTTAAAGGTTGTTTTCCATACCACAGCCTTACATTTAATTGAGGGTTATCGTTTAATGCGGTTTTGGTTCCAACCATTATGGCCGATTCTTCACTTCTCCATTTGTGAACCAATATTTTTAATTTTTCATTCGTTATCCAATATTTCTGATTGTTTCCTGGTTCAGAGCGATTAATGTCCATAAAACCATCTAAAGTTTTAGCCCATTTTAAAATGATATAAGGACGTTTTTTTGCAAAAAAAGTAAAAAATCTTTTGTTAAGCTCATTTCCTTTTTCTTCCAAAACCCCACAAATTACTTCGATACCTGCCGATTTTAAAAGCTGTATTCCTTTGCCTGCAACAAGTGGATTGGGGTCAGTATTTGATATTACAACTCTTTTGACTTGATGCTTTATTAATAATTCTGCACAAGGTGGTGTTTTGCCATAATGTGAGCAGGGTTCCAAATTAACATAAACGGTTGATTCCTTTAGTAATTCTTTGTTTTCAACAGTATTTATTGCATTAACTTCCGCATGGGCTTCACCATAATTACGGTGATATCCTTCGCCAATTATTTTATCCTGATATACAATTACACAGCCTACCATCGGATTGGGAGAAACATTGCCTAATCCGTTTAATGCCAGCTCAAAACATCGGTTTATGTATTTTTCGTCTTCATTCATAAAAGCAAAATTACAATGTTTTTTTATGTAAATACAAAAAAAAATCGGACTTTTGTATTATTATTAGTAAGTATATGCGGATACCATCAAATAAAATTAAAGATATAGTGAAGTTCTTCAAAGAAGAATTGCAGGATTTATATGATGAAAGAGAAGTGAAAAGTTTTGTAAATCTTGTGATGCAGGAGTTTACCGGATTGGATTATACTCAATTGCTAATGAGTGACGACAAAACCGTAAGTGAATCGGTAATGTTGAAAATAAAGTTTGCAATAAATGATTTGAAAGTTTATAAACCAGTTCAATATATTCTGGGGAAAACTATTTTTTATGATTTGGGGTTTATCGTAAATCCTTCGGTATTAATTCCCCGACCGGAAACTGAAGAATTGGTTCACTGGATTATTTCTGATTATAAAAACAATTTGAATTTCATTGATATTATTGATATTGGCACAGGAAGCGGGTGTATTCCTGTTGCGTTGAAATCTAATTTGGAACTTAGCAAAGTATTTGCTATTGATATATCGAAAGATGCGTTGAAAGTAGCTGAGCTAAATGCTTTAAAAAATCAGATGGATATCCAATTTAGACTTTTGGATATTTTTGAAACAGAGAAGTGGTCGCAATTACCAATGTTTGATATAGTAGTCAGCAATCCACCTTACGTTTGCGAAAGCGAAAAAGAGCAAATGCAGGCAAATGTATTGGAATACGAGCCTCATCTGGCTTTGTTTGTTGATAATGACAATCCATTGATTTACTACAATATTATTGCTGATTTTGCCAGAGAAAAACTAAAACCAAGCGGATGTCTTTATTTCGAAATCAATGAAAGCTTGGCTTATGAGACAATTGAATTGCTTGAAGCAAAGGGTTTTTTTAAATCAGAAATCAGAAAAGATATGCAGGGGAAAAATCGTTTTATCAAATCTGTTTATTAGCTAAAAGTGGAAGAAAAAAAACTGAACATCTTATTTATATCGTCTTGGTTTCCAAATAGGAATAATCCAACTTTGGGTAATTTTGTTGAAAAACATGTACAAGCTGCAAATTTATTTTGTAATGCTTCGGTTTTGCACGTGGTATTTGCTTCTTTCGAAAACAAAAACAGGTTAATGTTTGATTATAAAATTGAAAATAATTATCCGGTTTTAATAGTTTATATCAACAATAATTATAAATATCTCCCTGTAATTGCAAATGTTATACGTTTTTTTCAATTTATAAATGCATATCATAAAGGTTATAAATTTTTGAAAGAAAAACATGGGAAACCCGATTTGATACATGCCAATGTTTTGTTTCCGGCAGGTATTATTGCTTTGATGTTTGCCAATGTTTATAAAATCCCTTATGTTTTTACTGAACATTGGACGGGTTATATGCCTGAAGATCCTAATAAAATGAATGCAGTTCGCAAAAGCGTGTCGATAATGGCAGCTCATAAAGCCAGAATGATAATGCCGGTGTCGGATGATTTGATGGAAGCTATGAAACAACATGGAATTGAAGGTAATTATCAGGTGGTTCCAAATGTAATTGATACGGATTTGTTTTGTATTGATTCGGATGTAGAAAGAAGTGAAACATTCAGGTTTATACATATTTCATCTTTGGATGATGCTCAGAAAAATATAACCGGCATACTTACAGCCGTTGAACAGCTTTTGCATTTCAGAAATGATTTTGAATTGCTGATTATTGGTGATGGAGTTGCTGATAAATTTGTTGATTTGGCTGATAAGTTGAATATTCTGAATAGTTATGTAAAGTTTGAAACAAAAAAAACAACAAAGGAAATTGCTGATTATTTGAAGACTTCTGATTGCTTACTAATGTTTAGTAACTATGAGTCGTTTTCGGTTGTAATTGCCGAAGCTTTGGCTTGTGGATTGCCGGTAATTGCCAGCCGTGCAGGAGGTTTGGCTAATGAGCTTACTCCTAAGCACGGGATTATTATCAAAGTTGGCAATGTAACTGCTCTTAGCAACAGTATGAATGAAATGATGAATAATTATCAGCAATATAATAAAACTGAAATTGCCGCGTTTGCTCAGAAATTTTCTTACAAAAGAGTTGGCGAATTATTATATCAAATTTATCAAAAATCAATTCATAAATAAAGTGATAAACAAGATTTTTAGTACCTTTTCGATAAAGCTGGCATCAGCAATTTTTAATTTGCTGATTGCTGTTGTTGTGTCGAGATATTTGGGAGCTGCGGGCAAAGGCGAACAAAGTCTGGTGCTTACAACTATTTCGTTTATACTTATTTTTGAGAATATTGCGGGTGGTGCAGTTTTGGTTTATCTTGGTTCGCGATTTAAAACAAGTATATTAATCGGTCTTTCGTATTTGTGGAGTGTAATTACAGGGCTCGTTTTCTATTTTGTTTTGCTTCAGCTTGAAATTGTAAAAACCGAATTTGTTTTTGCGGTATGTTTGCTTTCAGTAATTAATTCGTTTGCAGCAAATAATGCTAATATATTGTTGGGTAAAGAGAAAATAAACAGTTCTAATTGGGTAAATTTTATTCAGCCCATTATTAGTTTGTTTTCATTGGTGTTTTTTATATTTTTTATTGGCGAAGCTTCCGTTTATGCTTATATAAACTCTCTTTATATTGCTTATATATCAGCTTTTTTCCTGAGTTTGATTTTGCTGATCAAAGCAAATGTGGGCGACAATACTTCAAAAGAAAATTCCTGGTTGTTAACCTTAAAAACCATGTTTGCTTTGGGATTTTACAATCAGTTATCGCACATTACTTCGCTGTTGAATATGCGATTGAGCTATTATTTGCTCGAAAAATATCAGAATACCGAAACCCTTGGAATTTACTCGAATGGCGTTTCGCTAACTGAAGCCATCTGGATGGTAAGCGGAAGCATGGCGATGGTTCAGTATTCGAAAATTGCCAATTCAGATAACAAACAATATTCGCAGCAACTTACTGTAAATATGACAAAAATAAGTTTGTTGGTTACGGTTGTTATTTTAATTCCGATGTTGCTGTTGCCATCTGCTTTTTATAGTTTTATATTCGGAAAAGATTTTACAAACATTAATTATATAATGATTTGTCTGGCACCCGGAGTTGTTTTTTATAATTTCGCCCTGCTTATCGGGCATTATTTTTCGGGAACCGGCAGATATTATATAAATACTACTGCATCAGCAGCGGGTTTGCTTATCACTTTAATATTAAGCTTTTTAGCTATACCAATGTGGGGTTTTTACGGTGCTGCTTTGGTGTCGAGTTTGTCGTATATAGTGGTGTCGGCTACGGTTATTGTATTTTTTTATAAGGAAAGTAAAATTGGCTTTTCGCAAATGATACCCGATAAAAATGATTTAAAATTGTATTTTTTAGAAATTAAAAACCTTGTAAACAAAAAGCATTTATCTGATGAATAAACTTGCAAAAGCTTTTAAAGCAATAGGTCTTATTATTAGCAAACCTTATTTACTCAACCATATTATTGAAGACGAAAGCGTTTGGAAACAATATGTAGAGAAAAATTATCAAATGCCTTTTGCATTGCCCAATGTGGATATTCCCGATTTGTTTCCCGATTTTGATGTTACGGTAAATCCGTATGCATATCTCGATGGGGCTACTTTGCCAATAGATATTGCAGTCTTAAAAGCTTTGGCTATTAAATATAAAGTTGAAAAATATTTCGAGATAGGAACATGGCGTGGCGAAAGTGTTGCAAATATAGCTAACGTAGTTGCCGACTGTACAACTTTAAACTTGCCCGATCTGGAAATACTCGAACTTGGAATGACGGAAGATTATGTGGAGATGCATCGCTTTTTTTCAAAAGATTTACCCAATGTAAAGCATATTTTCGGCAATTCTCACAACTTCGATTTTTCCAAATACAGCAAGCAATTCGATATGGTTTTTGTAGATGGCGATCATCATTACGATGCTGTTAAAAAAGACACTAAAACTGCTTTTGATTTGATTAATAACGAAGATAAAATCATTGTTTGGCACGATTATGCTTTGGAACCCGAAACCGTTCGTTGGAGTGTTATGGCAGGTATTTTGGATGGCTGCCCTCCAGATAAGCGAAAAAATATTTATCATATATCAAACACACTTTGTGCGGTTTATATTAATGAAAAATTAATTAGTAAGCCATTAAAGATTAATTCCAAACCTACGCATTGGTTTGAGGTGAATATAAAAGCCATAAAGTAAAAAAATAAATTTCTTTTATCCTTTGGTTCTGTTTTATGTTTTTGTGGAAATTTATGAGTAAATTTAAGATTAACTCGAAGAGTTTAATATGCATAACCCCCAATATTATTGGGGGGAAAGAAAGTAAATACGACCATAACCCTTTAGGGTTGAACTATCAAATAAATAATTCAACACTAAAGGGTTGTAACTTATAAATAGTTTCATAACCCTCAATATAATTGGGGGTTATGAGAATTCAGTCCTACGGACTGTTTTGTTGCAATATTAATTTTTCCACATTGTTTTTAAAAAGAACTTTTCCTTTTAAATTTCTTATTGTGCATTTTGTAAGAGAATTGTTTCTTTAAAAAAGATGATTTCTATAACCATAAATGAAACCTCGCACGCTGCGAGAAGACAATTTCCTTTGGAAGTAAAGCAAAAACAGTTGTCGGGATGTCACTTCCATCGGGAAGTAAAGCAAAAGCAGTTGTCGGGATGTTACTTCCATTGGGAAGTGAAGCTAAAACTATTGTCGGAATGTCACTTCCATCGGGAAGTGAAGCAAAAACTGCTATCGGGATGTTACTTCCATTGGGAAGTGAAGCAAAAACTGCTATCGGGATGTCACTTCCATCGGGAAGTGAAGCAAAAACAGTTGTCGGGGCTTTACCGGAAAATCCGAAGAAGCAAAATCAGTTATCGCAGCTTTGTCGGAAAACCCGAAGAAGCAAAATCTGTTGACGTTGCTTTGTCGGAAAATCCGAAGAAGCAAAAACAACTGTCGGGGCTTTATCGGAAATTCCGAAGAAGCAAATCCAGTAAATCAGAAATATTTGTGAAATAAATATCGAATTATAATTCGAGCCAGTTTTTCATTATTTTAAGCCCGTTTTGCGTTATAAACGATTCGGGATGAAATTGCACACCTCTAACATTATAGTGCTTGTGTTTTATTGCCATAATATGCATTGCAATATCCACAGCGGTAATATTTAATGATTCATAGGGGAAATTGTCGATACCAACTACCCACGAATGGTAGCGCCCGGTAATAAAACAATTCTGCATTCCTTCAAATATCTCATCTTTGGCTCGGGTATAAACCGTTTTGCTGCCTATACCGTGCATTATATCATTCATTTGAACCAATTTTGCACCAAAACATTCGGCTATAGCCTGGTGTCCCAAACAAATTCCAAAAATCTTTTTTACAGGTGCATAAGCTTTAATTAAATCGCACATAATACCTGCTTCCGAAGGAATTCCCGGTCCGGGCGAAAGCAATATACTGTTGAAAGCATTTACTTCATCTATACTAATCTGGTCGTTTTTAGCAACGGTAAAATCCTTCACCCCGCATTGTTCCACTAGCTGAACCAAATTGTAGGTAAACGAATCGTAATTGTCTAATATAAGCAATGTGTTTTGCATCGGTTGCAAAATTAAGCTAAAATTTAATACATTTGCATTGCAAAAAAACAAGAATATGCAAGAGGCAATAAATTTGATGAATACTATGGGTGTTGAACGAAAAGCTTTTCTGTTCATCATTGATTTTGCCATGAAAAATCCTTTAATTTTTCATGCCGACAATATACCTCATGATATTTTGTTTGAAATTAATGGTTTTGGCAATGCCGATAAAGATAATTTTATCAGCAATAAAGATTTTTATATGCACAAAACACCGGTTGATTTCCAAACCTACAAAACAGCTTTCGATAATGTAATTTCGCATTTGAAATACGGAAATTCTTATTTGGTAAATCTTACCCAACCTACCGTTTTAGATTGCAATTTGAGTTTAAAAGAAATATTTTATCAGAGCAACGCAAAATATAAATTATGTTTCAAAGATGAATTTGTTGTTTTTTCGCCCGAAATCTTTGTAAAAATAAACGACTACCTGATTTCCTCTTATCCGATGAAAGGCACCATAGATGCTTCAATACCCGATGCCGAAAACCAAATACTTAATGATAAAAAAGAAACTGCCGAGCATTATACCATAGTCGATTTAATAAGAAACGACCTGAGTATGGTGTCAAAAAACGTAAAAGTAGAAAAGTTTCGTTATATCGACCATCTGCATACCAGCAATAAACATTTGCTTCAGGTAAGTTCGGAAATAAGCGGCGATTTACCTCATGATTTTCATCAACATCTGGGTGATATAATTTTTAAATTATTGCCCGCAGGCTCTATTTCGGGTGCCCCCAAAAAGAAAACACTCGAAATTATAGCACAGTCCGAAAATTACGAAAGAGGTTATTACACCGGCGTTTTCGGTTATTTCGATGGCAATAATCTCGATAGTGGTGTAATGATTCGCTTTATTGAAAAAAGCAATCAGACAATGGTTTATAAAAGCGGCGGCGGCATTACCGTAAACAGTATAGCCGAAATGGAATATCAGGAACTAACAGACAAAGTATATGTGCCTTTTGCTCGAAACTATTAAAATACAACATGGCGTCGCATGCAATCTTGCTTTGCATCAGCAGCGAATGAATAAAAGCCGTAGTTTGTTGTTTTCAGCAGAAAATGAAATATCTATCAGCGATTTAATTTCAAATCAGGCATCATCATTAAACGCTTTGCATAAATGCAGAATCATTTACGGAAAGGAAGTTGTAAAAATAGAATTTTTACCTTACACACCCAAGCCAATCCATTCGCTCAAATTAATAGAAAACAATCAGATAGATTATTCAATGAAATTCGAAAACCGTAATCAGATAAATAAACTTTTTTTACAACGCCAACAATGCGATGATATCCTGATAATAAAAAACGCTTTTGTGAGCGACACTTCTTATTGCAATATCATATTCAGCGACGGAATAAATTATTACACACCTTTTACAGCTTTATTAAAAGGATGCAAACGGCAAAGTTTAATAAATAAAGGACTTATTCAGGAAGCAGAAATCCGCAAAACCGATATTCGACTATTTAAAAAGGCAATACTTATCAATTCAATGATAGAATTAGAAGATAATTTTGAAATACCTATCAGGAATATTATATAATTTCTAACTTTGCACTAATAAAAATAATCAGATATTAAAATGAAGAAAGTAATTAATACAGTTAATGCACCAAAAGCAATTGGTCCATACAGTCAGGCAATTGAAGCCAACGGAATGTTATTTATTTCAGGACAAATTCCAATTGATCCCTCTATTGCTAAAGTAGTAGAAGGCGGAATTAAAGAACAAACCGAACAGGTTATGAAAAACATTGAAGCCATTTTAACCGAAGCCGGATATAGTTTTGCCAATGTAGTAAAATCAACATGTTTGCTAAGCGATATGGAAAACTTTGCCGCAATGAACGAAGTTTACGGAAAATATTATTCCGAAAATCCACCTGCACGTGCAGCTTATGCTGTAAAAGGACTTCCTTTGGGTGTGATGGTCGAAATAGAAACCATAGCCGTAAAATAAGTTAAACATTATTTTACAGATTAAGGGGTAATCTAAGAATCATCTTTATTACACATAAAGATGATTCTTAGATTACCCCTTTATTATTTCTATAATATAAGAGAATCGTAATATGTATTTTACAACGATTTCATTTTTTGTTCTTTAGAGTAGTTTAAAATTTAAAAAAAACTCGTATTTTTGCATAGATGAAAAACATAAGAAATTTTTGCATAATAGCCCATATCGATCATGGGAAAAGTACTTTGGCTGACAGATTGTTAGAAACCACTAAAACGGTTTCTGAGAGAGATTCACAGGCGCAGGTGCTCGATGATATGGACCTTGAAAGAGAAAGAGGAATTACCATTAAGAGTCATGCCATTCAGATGGATTATATTTTTGAAGGCGAAAAATATAAACTCAATTTAATTGATACTCCCGGACATGTTGACTTTTCTTATGAAGTTTCGCGTTCGATAGCTGCATGCGAAGGGGCTTTACTTATTGTAGATGCAACACAAGGAATACAGGCTCAAACCATTTCAAATTTATATCTGGCACTTGATAACGATCTGGAAATAATTCCGGTATTAAATAAAATAGACCTTGATGCAGCAATGCCAGAAGAAGTTAAAGATCAGATTGTAGATCTGATTGGTTGCGACAGAGATGATATTATTGAAGCAAGCGGAAAAACAGGATATGGTATAGATGATATACTTCATGCTATTATTAAAAGAATTCCAGCACCTAAAGGCGACGAAAGTGCACCTTTGCAAGCACTTATTTTCGATTCTGTATTTAACTCATTCAGAGGAATTATCTCTTATTTCCGAATTATAAACGGTGAAGTAAGAAAAGGTGATTTGGTTAAGTTTTTTGCAACCGGAAAGGAATATTATGCCGATGAAGTAGGTGTTTTAAAACTAAAACCCGAACCAAAAGATGTCTTAAAAGCTGGTGATGTTGGTTACATCATTTCAGGGATTAAAACATCAAAAGAAGTAAAAGTTGGCGATACGGTTACACATGTAGCCCGACCTTGTGAAAAAGCAATTGATGGTTTCGAAAACGTGAAGCCGATGGTATTTGCCGGAGTTTATCCTATTGATGCCGATGATTACGAAGAACTTCGCAGTTCAATAGAAAAGCTTCAGCTAAACGATGCATCGCTAACGTTTGAACCTGAATCATCTGCTGCATTAGGTTTTGGTTTCCGTTGCGGTTTCCTCGGATTGCTGCACATGGAAATTATTCAGGAACGACTGGATAGGGAGTTTGATATGGATGTAATTACAACAGTTCCAAACGTATCTTACAAAGCATATACAACCAAAGGCGAAATGATAGAAGTACACAATCCTTCAAGTTTGCCCGATCCCAATCATTTGGATTATATTGAAGAGCCTTTTATCACAGCTCATATCATAACTAAATCAGAATATCTGGGTGGAATTATGACATTATGTATTGGTAAACGTGGTGTTATTAAAAATCAGGTTTATCTGACTTCCGACAGAATTGAACTTACTTTTGAAATTCCTTTGGGCGAAATTGTAATTGATTTTTACGATAAGCTTAAAAGTATTTCAAAAGGTTATGCATCCTTCGATTATTTCCAATCGGGATATAAACCAGCAAAACTAATTCGTTTGGAAATTCTTTTGAATGCTGAGCCAGTTGATGCATTATCAACCTTAATACATCAGGATAATGCCTATAATTTTGGCAAAAGAATTTGCGAAAAGCTCAAAGAATTAATACCACGCCAGCAATTTGATATTGCAATACAGGCAGCAATTGGTTCAAAAATCATATCAAGAGAAACTGTAAAAGCAGTTCGTAAAGATGTTACAGCCAAATGTTATGGTGGCGATATAACACGTAAACGTAAATTGCTCGAAAAGCAGAAAAAAGGGAAAAAACGTATGCGTCAGGTAGGAAATGTAGAAGTGCCACAATCGGCATTTTTAGCAGTTCTTAAATTAGATTAAAAATCAGAATTTATCTATATTAAAAAAGATGCGTATCTTTCTGCAAAGAGATACGCATCTTTTGTGTAAAAGATACGCATCTTTTGATCAAGAGATGCGTATCTTTTTATAAAAAGAAAAAGGCAGTTTTTCACAACTGCCTTTTTTTGTGTCGGAAAGATGAGACTCGAACTCACGACCTCTTGACCCCCAGTCAAGTACGCTAACCAACTGCGCTACTTCCCGAACTACTATGCAAAATTAATACTTTTTTCGCAAACTACAAGCTTTTCAGGCAACAAAAAAGGCATCGGTCTTCAAACCGATGCCTATATAATTATTAATCAGATTTACTGATTATTTGCGTACCTGATAAACTTTTTTAGCACCATAAGCAGCACCCATTAACATTAAAATGCTAAGACCGCCATCTATAGGAGCACCACCACCAACAGGAGCGTTGGTTTGTCCGCCGGTATTAGGCGCATTACCACCTCCGCCATTTACAGGGCTATTTGGATGTGGTGGTTGAGCCATTGTTAATACTGGTATTAAGGCAAAGAAAGATACAACTGTAAAAATTCTGATTGCTTTTTTCATATTATTATAATTATTTAAAATTTCTAAATTATTAAATTAATTAAACCCACCTGAATCCCTCCCCAAAAAGGAGAGAGATTTAAGTGTAGTTTCTTTTGTTATTTTACGTAAACTTTTTCAGTATATACTTTATTAGAAGTAACAACTTTAACTACGTAGTATGCAGAAGCAACATCCATAGTAATAGTGTTAATTGTAGTATTAGCTGCTTTTTTGTTTAAGATTTCCTGTCCTAAAACATTCATAACAACGATTTCTTTCACAACTTCATTACTGTTGTTGTTTACATAAATCACATTGCTGTTAGAATAGATACTGATGTTTCCGCCATTAACTTCGTTGATACCATTAACACCAAAATGTAATTTAAATCTGTTAGCATTGTCAGCAGGATTTGCAGTAAATGTATAAACAGCTTGTTGCATTAAATTGGTGAAAGTATTTGTTTTGGTATCTTCTAAAGTAATAGTAGTACCGTTAGCGAAACTATTCATTTCACTTGCAGTGATAGTATAAGTTGTATTAGCACCAACGTTTAATGACATTGGAACAACAACAGGACTTGTCAAAGAAGGAAGTGTATTGATAGATAAGTTTTTGTTTGTAATAGTTGAATAGAACTGAGGAGCAGCATCTATACCAAATATTTTTTCAACATCAAATTGACCATCATAGTTTGCAGTAGCATTGCTGTTGAAATTGATGTAAGCAGCATCGTTATAACCGTTACCGCTAACTTTTAATTTCAATACATCACTTACAGTTGATTTCAGGAATGTACCACCAAAAGTTTTAGCAGTAGCAGGAATTGTAAACATTGCACCAGCAGCGTTAGCTTTTACCATAAATCCTTGATTTGGAGCAATAATAAATCCTAATGTACCGAATAAGGTATTTTGGAATAAATATTGAGCACCATCCCATGCATAGATTGAAGCATCCATATTTACACCCCAAGTGTTGAATCCATGAATATCAATAGCTGATGGGTAAGAGTTACCAATCAAATTAAATCCAGGGAAAGAAGCTGCTGGAGAGTACATAACTGGAGTTACAATATTAGCACTATTTAATTGAGTACCTTCCATTGTAATAATATGATTGTTAGCTGACCATGCTTCGTAACCTTTACCAGCACTCATAATTTCAGCAGGACCATCAGTTACGTCAACCCATGGAGAAGTTCCTGGAGCAAATACCCAACCTTCGTTATAAGTTTGTAAGAATAAATTCTGTCCAAAGTTAGTAGGATTTGCATTTGAAAATGCATAAGCAGTTGCATTGTTAATAGGTGAACTTACAAAATGCCATGTAGCAGGAGTAAGTAAACGTTGAGCATATACTTTACCACCAATTGCTAATGTACTATTCTGAATTAATTGTGCACCTGATTGAATTGTAATATCATGACAAACAGCAGGAGTTCCAATAATTGGGAAGTTTGCACCATTTGCTGGAGAAGCAGGAATAATTACATCATGATTTGCCAATGGAACACTACCTAATGACCAGTTTTGGAAATTAGACCAATCTGTTGTTGAACCTAACCAAGTATTTGTATAATTAGGTGTTGGATTAACAGTCATTGCAATGTTGTTAGATAAACCACCTGCATAACATCCTGTTGGAACTGCAGCACAAGAAACTACATCACCATTAGCAGGTACATAAGAGAATGTATTGATACCAGCAGTGTTTTGCCATACTGTATTTACGTACCAGTCAAACATTTGACCAGTAGCAGCAGGAGTAACTGTAGCAAAATAAGTTACAGGTTGTCCTTGAATTGAAGGATTAGCACTTGCAGCAATAGTAACTGTTTGAGTAGTTGGAGCTATAGGAGCAGCAACAACGTTTGCACTTGCAATACTAGTACAAGTTCCAACAGTTTGAGTTAAAGTATAAGTACCAGCAGCAACATTATTAAGGTCAGCAACGGCTGGAGTCCAGTTAAATGTTGCACCAACTTCACCATTTGTGATTGTAAATGCTGAATTATTGCAAGTATTATTTACAGTAACTATAGGTTGAACTGGAACTGTTAAAGGAGCAGCAACAACGTTTGCACTTGCAATACTAGTACAAGTTCCAACAGTTTGAGTTAAAGTATAAGTACCAGCAGCAACATTATTAAGGTCAGCTACAGCTGGAGTCCAGTTAAATGTTGCACCAACTTCACCATTTGTGATTGTAAATGCTGAATTATTGCAAGTATTATTTACTGTAACTATAGGTTGAACAGGAACTGTTAAAGGAGCAGCAACAACGTTTGCACTTGCAATACTAGTACAAGTTCCAACAGTTTGAGTTAAAGTATAAGTACCAGCAGCAACATTATTAAGGTCAGCTACAGCTGGAGTCCAGTTAAATGTTGCACCAACTTCACCATTTGTGATTGTAAATGCTGAATTATTACAAGTATTATTTACTGTAACTATAGGTTGAACTGGAACTGTTAAAGGAGCAGCAACAACGTTTGCACTTGCAATACTTGTACATGTTCCAACAGTTTGAGTTAAAGTATAAGTACCAGCAGCTACATTATTAAGGTCAGCTAAGGCTGGAGTCCAGTTATATGTTGCACCAACAGCACCATTAGTAATAGTAAATGCAGAATTACCGCAAGTATTATTTACTGTAACTTCAGGTTGAACAGGAATACTGTTTACTGTTAATGCAATTGCATTTGAAGTTGCTGGATTTCCAGTAGTACAACCTAAATCAGAGGTCATTACGCAAGTAACAACATCTGTATTTGCAAATAAATTAGAAGCAAATATAGATGAAGATGGTACACCTGCATCAAAACCATTTACTTTCCATACATAAGTTGGAGTTCCACCATTAACAGGAGTAGCTGTGAAAGTTACAGTTGTACCTGTACAAACATTGCTTGCATCAGCAGCTATTGAAACAGATACAGGAAAAGATGGAATTGGATTTGAAGTTACAGCAATAAGACTTGCATCACTTAAACATCCATCTTTTTCTTGTTTTGCTGTAAGAGTTACTTGATTATTAACTGTATAATCATTCCCTGTATATACCAGGGTTGCACCATCATACCATTTTACAGTAGCACCAGCAGCTACAGGATCAATAAAAAATCTTGAATTACCACAATTATCCTCAACAGATGCAACCGGAGTAGCAGGTGTAGTTTTTGGTGTAGCAATTGCATCAGCACTTGGCAAACTTGTACAACCTCCAACTGGAGTTTGAGTTACTGTATAAGTACCTTGTCCTGTAATTAAAGGATTTCCTGATAAACCACCAGTCCATACAAAATTAGCACCAGAGATTGCATTATCAATAGTTAAAGTAGAAGTTCCATCGCAATTATTTACAACAGATACTGTAGGAGTTGTAGCTAAAGGAGTAGCTGTTACAGTTACATTGCCTGTCATTGCTGTTGTAGCAGCATCAGTAGCTTTAATTGTATAGTTACCAGCTGTTAAGTTATTCCATGTTAAGGCAGCACCTGTACCAACAAGTGGTAATCCTTCAGCAACAAGGTCTTTATATAACTGATAAGAATAAATAGCCTGAGAACCATCTAAACCAACACTAACACCAGTAGCGCCAGCACAATAGCTACCACCACCAGTTACATTGAAAGCAGTAGGAGCATTTGATATAATAGCATTACCTGACATGTTTGCTGTTAAGTAAGTAGCAGTTCTATAAGCACTTATGGTATATGTTCCAGCTTCTATTAAATTAGTCCATTCTAAAGTTGAACCAGTTCCGGTAACATAAGAACCTATATCAGTACCATCTTTCTTTAATTGGTATCTGACACCTGTTTGAGAACCACTTAATGTAACAGCGCTTCCTCCTCCTGAAACATTATATACAGCAGGTAGTACATTTAAAATAGGATTTCTGATTTCTGCATTGGTATAATATGCAGCTAATGCAGTAATAGCAGTATTTGCAGTTGGTGTAAAAGCATTAAGCTTTGATGGCCATGGTGTAGAACCTGAAAGATTCGTAATTATATTTGCAGTTGTTCCAGGTGTAAAATCAGCCGTATTAGTTAATTTAATTTTGTACAATAGTATAGGTGTAGTAGTAACCATAACAGTATTTACACCTTGAGTTACGGCTCTTCCTGTGATTTTTACACCGTAAGAAGTAGTAGTGCCAGACATAGTCATATTAGCAGCCTGAAAATAAGTATTCGCAACAGTTTGTGAAGGTAATCCGGTTGCATCGAATGTAGGTGTAATAGTTCCCCCATTCAGAATACCAATATTAACCTTAATACCATTCTGAATTCCTGATAATTCCCACTGAGTAGCCCATGTAGGATTTGTTGAAGTGTTTTTAATAAAAACGTCAAAAGATAACTCTCTTGCGCTTAATAATGTGTCATTTTTAATTTCAACAAGATATGTTGGATTTTGGCTAAAAGCACTATATCCAAATATAATCATTAAAATAAAAAAACCAACGATTTTGTTTAAAATTTTACTCATACGATTTAATTATTAATTATTAATTATTATTGTTATTATTGTTTTTGCTATTTAAAACATCAATGTAGAATACAATTTGTATTCTACATTGATATTCTTTGTTAATTATTATGGAGTAATTTCATAAATACCAGAAGTCAAATTATTATCAATATCTGATAAATCTGTGATATCAACATACACATCTCCATTCAAATCAAATGCATTATAACCTGAAGTTCCAAGTGTAAGATCATTATCCATATCTGACAAGTCAGTAATATCAACAAAACCATCTTGATTTGGATCACCTAGATAATTAGCATAAAATCCATTAACATTAGCTAAATTATTACCAGCAGCTTTATTTGCAGCTGTTGTAAAATCATAAGTAATTGTTTTTGAACTAAAACTAATAGGTAATGCACTCCAAGTACGAATATGGTTACGATTAGTAATTACAATATAATAAGAGCCATTCAATTCTTTTGAATAAAAATCGCTAATACTTATTGTACCATTAATATTTAATTGAGCATTCATACTTGAAATAGATGTTAAAGTATTGTCATATAAATCAACAATAACTTCATCAGCTACATCAGCACCAAACTGATCTATTTGATTTCCATCAATATCAAGACCTTGCGCTGGAGTCATAATCCCTGCAAATGAACTACCATCAAGTGTTCTGCATAAGCCTTGTAGATACAATTTCAGATTTAATGTTCTGAATGCTGGTTCAGCAAGTTCATAAGCACCAATAGTAGGCATATACAAACCACGTAAAGCACCTGTATAATCAGTAGTTACAGCTGGTATTACAGCTGCACTTCCTGCTAATTGTGAAGTAGCTTGTAAAGATAAATCTGTTGCAGAAGTAAATAATGGATTTAAATTCATGCAATTTGCACTGATACCTGTTGCTGTTTTCCATGCTGCTAAATCAACACGGTCTGCAGAACCAATATAACCATGGAAAGGATCAATTCCATTTACAAATACATTATTGTAATCTAAATAAGTGAATTGACTTGCCGGAGCAAGTGAATAAATACCATAAGTTTTATTAGTCATAGTAGAACCAGGATAAGAACCCATTGAATTAACAATAATGTTATTTCTGATATCTAATACGGTAGCTGATGAATTTACAGCAACACCTGCACTAAATCCATTATAGGTAGTACCTTGTCCTAACACATCTCCAGTTAACTTAATAGTATTAAAATAAACATTGGTTTTTTTACCATTATTAATCTTAATACCAGCAATAATATAATCTATACCAGATTGATCACCATCTGCTTTAATATTAGTAATAATATTATTAGAAATTGTTATCATAGTGTCGGTTGCTGATGGGCTGGAGTAAATTCCATAACATCCATAACCAGCAGTACCAGTATAATAGAAATCACTAATTTTGTTTTTATTAATATTAATATTAGTAGAACTTGTTGAAATACCAATACCATATTGATTGTAATTTGCATTACCTTCAACTTGTCCTTGAATAATATTATCTGAAATAGAAACATCATTAACATAAGATAAACCAATACCATATTTTGCAATCGGGAAGGCAACTTCACCAATTGTATTGTTTGAAATATTAATTTTCTTTGTTTTAGTAAGTGTAGTTCCAATAATATTAATACCATAACTTGCATTAGTAACAATATTGTTTGCAAGAGTTAAAGTATCATTATTGTCTCCACTAACATTAATAGCAAACGCAAGATTACCACCACCAATAACCACACAATTGTTTATGGTTAATTTTTGTGATGCATTAGCAATATTTATTACAGGATTTGCTGTATTACTTAAGTTCATAAAAACTAAGTGTTTGCCAGCACCTGAATAATTACCATCAATAGTTACTCTATCGGCACCATTAATACGTACTAAACCACCAGCATATGTTCCTCTGATAGTATCATTAGAAGCAGCACTAGGTTGAATATGTAAAGTATAGTTACCAATACCCTCTTCAGAAAATTGATTCAAAGCAACAGCTCCTGTTTCGGTTAAATTAGAAGTAACATTTACAATAATATTACCATTAACAACACTATTATTAATCTTATTAAACAAACCAGTAGCATCATTTGCAGTTAAAGAAGTATAGGTTTCGCCTGTACCAACATTAATTGTTCCTGAGAATGTACCTAATCTTCTATAATAGTTAATAGTACCTGTAACAGGGAATTGTGCAGCAGTTAATGCTACAGAAGTTGGAGCAACTGTAAACACTGCATTATTAACTGATACATTAATCGGTGCAAAAATATCCTGTGCAACAACAAAATATTGAACAGTATCATTTATACTAACACCTCCAGAAATTTTGGCATAATCAATAACAAATGAAAATGTAGAAGCTGAAGGAACATTTGCTTCAACATATTTCCAACCATCAGAAGTATTTAAATTATCGATATATGTATTAGCATTTGCTATTTTCTTGTAATACAAACGTGGATTAGTACCACTTGTTGTGTTTACACCAATAGGATCAGTAATTGTAGCTGAAAGAACTGAGAAACTTGTATTTGTATTGTTAGAAATTGCTGTATATGTAATTGAAGGTCCACTAGCTTTAGCACCATTTTCGTAAGCACCCATTGAAGGAGCAGTTCCACTTCTAGTTACATTTGCATAGTCAGTTGTTACAGTTGCAATAGGAGTACCAACAGCCAAAACAGGAGCGCCTAATTGTGGACGTAAATCTGAATTAGTATTTAATAATGGTTCAACATTTAAAGAATTAACATCCTGTCCGCTTAAAGTTTTCCATGCTGTAAAAGTAGAAGTTTCTGTTCCAAAATAGCCAAATGAAGCATAAGTTCCACTTGAGTAGTAATCGTTATAATCTATAGTTCCAAATACAAAAGAAGCTGGAACAAATATTGTATAACTCTTTGCACCTGAAGTAGAAAATGCAGTTGAATTGGCGAAAATGTTATTTCTAACATCCAAACCAGTTACAGAAGTAACAGTAGCTAATAAGCATGCTGACATACCTACTGATGAACCATTTGTTACAGATCCGTATAAATTTATGGTATTATGATAAATTTTAGTACTAGTACTACCAGTTAATCTTATTCCAAATGCATTATATGTAGTACTTGAAATCGAATAATTTGCTGTAATAATATCATAGATTAAGTTGTTGGTAATTTGAGTATTATCAATTCCAGTTGCAGAGTTGATATTAATACCATAAGCACCCCAACCACCAGAAGATGTTGAATAAATGCCATAAATTTTATTTTTACTAATAATAGCATTTGTGGTATATTGTCCTATATCAATACCTACGTTATTTGTAGAACCAGTTGTTTTAATATTGAATATGGTATTGTTAGATACTACTGGAGCAGTAGCACCTTGAATATCAATACCTTTATATTGAATATAATCGGTTGCAGTATTAGAACCAATAGAATTTTGAGTAATTACCAAATTATCTAAAAAGCCGTCAGTAGTACCCGCAGATTTTGCATAAATACCATAATAAGCTTTATAAATAGTATTGTTTTGAATAGTAATATAATCATTATCAGAACCGGCAGTTCCAATTGTAGCACTTCCAACAAAAATACCATAGCTTGTTGCGGCCATAGTTCCTGTAGAAATAATACAATTTTTAATAGTATTGTAAGTTGCACCAGTAGCAGTTCCTAAACTAGCAATTTGAATTGTTACAGGACTTGTTGTAGATAAATTAACAAAAGCTAAGTATTTACCATTACCAGCAAAATTACCATCTATGTTAACATAATCAGCACCATTTAATTTAATTAAAGCTCCTGAAGCAATAGTTCCTGAAATAGTTTTTAAAGTAGCGTCATTAGGTACGATATTCATAACAAAATTACTTGCCCATTGATTCAAGGAAGCTGTTGCTGTTTCTGTAATATCACTAATGATTTTAAAATTAACATCAGCTGATAACCCAATAGCATTAGCAGCCTCAAATGCTGATTTTAATGTAGAAAAATCACCACCAATACCAACTGTATAATCACCTGCAAGATTGCTTAAAAGTGTTCTTGCACCAGCAGGATTTGTTATTGTTGGTGTATGAGAACTACCTGCAACAGTAACAGATGTTAATTGTGCATCCAGATTACCACTTGTAGTAACAGCTGGAATATCATAAGTTAACCAGAAATAATTTGTACCGGTTGTTAATGTTTGAGTTCCTGTAACTGTAAATGCGCCATTTGGTGAAGTTACAGTTGATCCAAATTGAGTAGTAGTAGCAAAAGTAGAATTTGTTCCTGTATAATAAACTTTAGCATTAGCAATATTGGCTACATTATCAGTACCTGTAGTATTGAAAACTAAATCTGTTAAACCGATAGGATTAGCTTCTCCGTTAATTACAACCTTAACACCAATTATTTGTTGATTTACACCATTTGCAAAAATATAACCTGTACTTTGAGTTGTTGTACTTGAAGTATAAGCCATTGCAACAGCCGGTACGCCATCAAATTCATCAGCACCCATATCAGGAGCGGTAGCACCACCATTTGTTGAACCAGAAGGACCAGGACGAACATTTCCATCATAATCATCAGTAAAACCTGCTATTACAACACCACTTGATTCAAACAATGTAGGAGTTACCCCAGGTGTTAAATGTAAGTCAGTTGCAGATGTAAATGGAGGATTCAGGTTTAATGAATTTGCATCTTTAGCTGTTGCTGTTTTCCAAGCGGTTAAAGTAGTTTTATCACTTCCTAAATATCCTAAAACACCCTGATTACCACTTACATAATAATTATTATAATTAATTTCAGTAAATGAAGTTGCAGGAGCAGTAGAATAAATTGCATAATTTTTTGCACCAGTGTTAACCGTATTATTCATATCATTCTTAAAGATATTATTCCTTAAATCAATACCTGTTACTGTAGTAGAAGCAAAATAAATTGCGGTAGTAAGAGTTGCTGCATCATACGTTAAATTACCACTCATATAAACAGAGTTATAATAAATTTTCAATCCAGCCATAGTACCATCAAAATACAAACCAACTGGTGATGAGTTAGAAAAACCTGTATATCCATCACCACCTACAACGCTAACAAAGTTATTAACAATTTTTAAATCACTTGTTGCACTAGCAGTATTAATATACATACCTCTTCCTCCATAACCAGATGTACCAGTGTAAGTAATATTATTAATATTGTTTTTATTAACAATAGAAGAAATAAAACCAGTTGACAATGTAATACCAACAGGTGTAGAGTTTGTTGTTATAATATTATAAATTGTATTACCAGTAATAGCACTTGCAGTTGCATTTGCAGCAAAAATACCATCATGTCCGATATAATCAGTAGCAGTTGCAGAACCTATAGAGTTATTAGTAATCATCAGATTATCCAATTGACCGGGATTAGTTGCTGCAGTTCCCTGAGCCCAAATACCAACATATGCTTTAGATATTTCATTGTTTTGAATAGTATTATAATCATTATCAGCACCAGAAGTTGCAATTGTAGAACCTACTACGATACCGTATGTTAAAATCGATGATGTTCCAATTGCACCTGTAGAAATTTTACAGTTTTTAATAGTATTATAAGTTGCACCTGCACCATTACCTAAACTGCTAATTAAAACACCAGCAATTCCGGTTGTAGAAGCACTATTTATTATTGATAGATTTCTTGAAGAAGTACCATTATTTGATCCATCAATAATTACATAATCAGCACCATTTAATTTAATGATAGCATTTGATGCTAATGTGCCAGTAATTACAGCATTAATACCTGATGCAGGTTTAATGGTTAATGTATTAATAGCACTTGCAGTAGCATTGGCATTAATTGTAATAGGGAATGTTTCATTTGTTGAATAATCTACATCAGTCAATACAAAAGTAACAGCTCCATTAATACAAGTAGCAGCATTATAAGCATTAACAGCAGCAGTTAAAGTGGTATAAGCACCACCAACACCAACATTATAAGAACCTGCTAATTGAGAAACAACTCTTGAAACTGGACTCATTGCATCATTTGCTGAATTTAAGTCTGTAGCATTAGCAACAGTGGTATTTGCATTAAATGTATATGTTCCGCTTACAAGCATACTAACTGTAGCTGGTAAAGTAATGTCCATTGTAGCTAAGCCAGCTAAAGTACCAGTATTAATAACAAATGTACTATTGTAAGCTGAAGCCAAACCACTTCCTGTAACAGTAACAGTAGTTGGGTTATTTACAAAATTAATTGCATCACCGGTAAAGTTTTTAATAGTAACTTTAACAGCTTCTGTAGCTCCAAAACAACCAGAAGTAGCTGGAGTAACCATTGCAGTTACACCCATATCAATACCTGTTTGAGCAAAGTTTCCTGCATAAGCACCCAAATCAACTGGTGTTAATGTAGATCGAACTTGTCCGGTATAATCATCAGTAATTGAAGCAATATTTAAACCTGCACTTTCGCAAGGAGTAGCAATTTGTAAATTCAAATTTGGAACTATAGCAGTTGGAGCAGTATATTTAGGATCGCCATTAACACTATTAGCGTCTTGACCAACAGCTAATTTCCATGCTGCAAAATCCGCAACATCTAATGCATTGAATAAGCCAAAAACACCACCTGTACCGTTTACAAAATAATCATTGTAATTTAGTGCTAATCCACCAGGATTTGCAGCAGTTCCAGCAACATTAACAGCGTAGTGTTTACCACCAGTTGTTGAGTTGGAACGTGCATTCATAAATACATTATTCTGGAAAGTACGAGTATTACCAGTTTGAGTACTTTTAAAAGCATAGGTATTACCAATTAATGTACTGGTATTATTTCCTCCAATATAAACACTGTTAAAATAAATGCCAGAATTAGTTGTACTAACAGCTTCGTAAATACCAGCGATAGATACTCCATTGGTAATGTTTAATCCTAATCTGATTACGTTATTTTGAATATTAGCCAAACCACTTGCAAAATTAATACCTCTTACCAAAGCATCTGTAGTAGCAAGGTAAGCATAGGTATTATTGGTAACTAAATTATAAACCATATTACGAGCCACAACACCTGCAGTACTAGTATTACCAGCATAATGAATTCCGGTAACAGCTGCTGCTGCAGTTGCATGTATATTGCTTAAATTGTAAATTGTATTTAAAGACACATTTGATGCTCCAGATGTAGTTGAAGTCATTGAAATTCCAATAACTGAAGCAGCTGATGTAGTTCCTGTTCCGTTTGAAGCAACACTTATATCTCTGATGGTATTTCCTGTGATGGTATTAATACCACTTGAAGATAATATACCTCTCATATGAGTTGAAGTATTAGCAATAGCCGGAACATAAGCATTACCAAGATTAGCAATGGTATTATTTGTAATAGCTATAGTTGCACTACTTGAATTAACAATGCCTTGTACAACCTGAGCTGTAGTTCCTGTGGATGCATAACTTGCATTTATTGAATTTGCAATAGTTGTACTTCCAATAGTATTGTTGTTTATCGTAGTAGTTGTACCACTAGTAGTCCAGATACCATTAAAACTAGCAGAAATAGTTGCTGCATTTCCGGCAACATTAATACCAGCTATAATATTATTAGAAATATTTACTGTAGTACCAGCAGACATAATACCGGCAGAAACTCCACCAGTAGTTGATGTTGTAACTAAAATAGAACCTGTAGTTGTTGGATCTCCTATTGTATTAGCTGTAACATTTCCAATATTAACATTACCTGCAGGTACATAAATACCACCCCAAACACCAGGAACTGTTGTTGCAGCACTTGTAGAAGTCCAGTTAAAGTTTTTAATTATATTGTTTTGAACTGATGAAGCAATAGTAGTTCCAACTGATAAATACATACCAGCAAATCTATTAGCAAAAGCACCTCCAACTGTCCAGGCTGAACCTCCGCAGTTTGCAGCTGAACCTCCGATATAGTTACCGGTTATGGTAAAATTATTTAAAGATGAAGCATTGTAAATACCATAAACTGTAGCAGCTGCTGTAGCAGTTAATGCACCTGTTTGGTAGAAACTGTTATTAGTTATATTCCATACAGTATTGTATGAAGTAAGGTAAATACCTGCAGAAGTTCCTGCTGGATTCCAGAAATTGAAAATATTATTATTTGTAATTGTAATATTATCATTTTCTTTTGCAAAAGTACCCGATGCATAAATAGCATTAAAAGGTTGTCCTACAGCATCACTTCTATCACGTAAATTACAATAACTTATTGTATTATTGTCATTACCGGTAGTACCTGTAGTTGTACTAAATACAACAGTACCACTGGAAGTGTTAAGATTCTGACTTTCAATATTCAGATAGGTTAATGTATTATAGGTAGCATCGTTTATAAATTGGAAAGTAGGTCCATAAGTTGCAGCAGATCTTGTGTTTCTGATTGTCCAACTTGGAGTAGAACCAACACCGCCAGAACGTCCGTCGAAAGTGATATTATCAATTCCATTCAGATTAATCAAAGCAGTTGCAGAACCGCCATCACCACTGGTTATAGCAGTAACACCAGATGCTGGTCTTATAATTACATTGTAATTTCCACCAAAAGGTTCAAAATTAATAGGGAATCCTGGTTCACCTGAATAATCAGCTTGTAATTCAAAAGTAACATTTCCTGTTAAAGTACTTGATTTTAACGCAGTAGCAACAGCTGTTAAATTAGTATAGTTACCTGAAGTTCCCACAGTGTAGGTACCTGAAGATAAATTTCCTTTATTACCTATGGTATAAAAACCTAAAGCTGATTGAGTAGCTGCAGATTGCAAAGTAGTACCACTCATTACAAAACCTATACTACTATAAGCACCTGTTTTTGTAGAAGATGCTCCGATAGCTTTTGCTGTTGTAATTCCTGCATCAGTAAATCTAACAGTTGCATTTGTAAAGTTAGCAGCATTGGCAACAATACTGGTTTCCCAATATCTATTGTCTAATGTTGACATGCCAGAACCAGCGGTTCCACCTGAATTAACATCAAAAACTTCGGCTTTAATATCAACTGTACCAGTTACAATGGTAGGAGTAACGATTTCAAATGTATTTAACCCTGATTTTCCGATTGGGAAAACATAAGTACCTGTTGCAGCAGCAATTGGTAAACGACGAGCCAACGGTCCATTAACATAAGAAGTAGCTGAACCTCCCGAAATTGCTCCAGTTGCAGGATATGCTAATGTTAATAAATTGCTTGATGTTGTTGTTAATATACCAGCTGTTAAAGTTAAAGCTCCAGCTGTAGCAATACCAACTTCAAGATTACCACCTGATAAAACAACACCATTGGTATTGTTGATAGTAACATTATTTACAATTCTTGTAGCAGGAATTTCAAATCCTGTTGTTCTTGCAGTTGTTTCCTGAAAATATTGAAGGCTATAAGTACCTGTTCCCAAGTTAAAGGTAGGAGCCTGATCAAAAGAACCACCAGGGGTAGTTAATCCGGCTGCACCAATTTGAGTAGTTACCGCTAAAGCAGCACCAGTACCTAAAGTTAATTTATTACTATTGGTTACTAAACCAGCAAATAAATTTACACGTAATGTAGGTATAGCATTTGCATGAGTAAGGGTAACACCAGCAGTATTTTGAAAACTAATACCATCAAGATTGGTAGTTATTGTTCCTGAACCAGCAAAAGTCTGAGCCACATTGCTAAAGAATGATAAACGGCTACTTGTGGTAGTACCTGTTAAAGTTCCATTATTTGTAAAATTAGGAGTTAATACTGTAAAAGTATATCCATTTAGATTTAAATCAGAACCTGTAGGAATTGTGAAATTAGCATAAGAATTTACAGATGCAGAAAGTGCTGCTTTATGAACAGCAGATGTATTAGTAATAGAAACAGGAGGTAAAGATCCTGATAAATAGAAAGTTAATGCAGTTGCTCCGGAAGAAGCATTTCCTAAATAAACGGTTGTTCCTGCCATATTAGCATAAACAGTTGAAACAGAAGGTCCTCTAAAATCTCTAGGACCACTTCCTCCAGTATTTGCTAATTGAATGGTAATAGTACCACCAGACATAGTAGCAGATGTTGTAGCAGCAGTTCCTAAATCGAAACTTGCATAAGTAGTGCTAGTATTTCCTATAGTATTTACTAAAATACTTCCACCTGTTTGTGTATATGTTAAATTATTTGTAGAAGAAGCAACACCAAATCTACCGGTAGAAACCAATGTACCACCTTCAATTGTTATTACAGCACCAGCAGAAAAACTTAATGAATTACCTGTAGCAGTACCTATATTAAATGTACCGTTTGATAATCTGAATAAACCAGCTAAGGTTGCAGCACTTGCCTGACCTGTAACTGTGAAGTTTGGATTATTCAACCAGAATCCGGTTGTAGCACCAATAGTATAAGACACTGAAGAAAATACAACACCACTAAAAGTGTTAGTACCTGAAATTTTTAAAGTACCATTAGTTAAAGTTAAAAATCCAACTGCGGCAGCAGATAAATCTTTTACAGTTAAATTAGGTAAATTTAATTCTAAAATATTAGCATTAGAACTACCTTTATCAATAGTTAGACTATTTAAATCAGTAGTACCTGTTCCGCCAAATACAGCATTATTTGCATTTTTAAATTTTAATGTTGCATATTGTGATGCACCTACATAAAAATCTATTATACCATTATTTGAAGCATTATAACCAACAGTTAAAACACCGGTAGTTCCGGTACAAGATAAAGTTGATCCGCTATTTACGGTTAAATTATAACAGGTAGCTGAAGCTACGTCAACATTAACATTATTAGCAATTACAACATTATCAAATTCTTGTGGAACAACACCACCTGCCCATGTAGCAGCAGAACTCCATGCACCATTTGCAATAGAATTTATAGAACCAGGTGCACTTGTAGCTTGACTTCCTGTTAAAGGAGCAGATTCAGCATCAGCTACAGCAACAACTTTATAATAATAAGTAGTACCCGGAAATAACCCAGTTTGTGGAAGCGAATAAGTTGTTCCTGTACCAGCTACAGTTGTAGAAGTAATATCAGTACCAACCTGAGTAAAAGTTACGTTATCAGTAGAGCGATAAACTCTGAATGCAGTTTCATTTGTAGAATTATCTGTCCAGCCTACTGTCATACCTGATGAATTTACAGCAGTAGCAGTAAATAAAGTAGGAGGAGCACTAGGAGTAACAGCAACATCCAAAGAAATATCATCTAAAGAAATATACCAGGGAGTACTATTCATAAACCCAAGAATTCCTACATAATAAGTGCCAGTTGTTGAAGGCGTAAAAACTCCCTTAATGTTTTTATGAGTAGCATCAATACCAGTAGCTGCAGCTATCAAATTAGTCATGCCAGCTGCAGTTGCAGTTGTACCATATGATAATTGAATACTTGCATCAGTTAAGGTTGAACCATCCTGACGAGACCATACAGAAAATTTATAAGGAACACCACCAGTTAATGTAACACTCTTAAAAATCCAACGAGTATTGCTATAAACTAAATAAGCATTCCAAGACCCTGTACGGGGTGTGCGATTATAATCAGTTAATGAGGTATTTGCATTCCAAACACCTGAACCAGTTACAGATTCTTGAGTCCAGCCCGCAACTGCATTAGCCTGAGTATTACCTGTCTCAAATCCTTCAAAAAAGATGTTTTGCCCCCAAGAAAAACTTGTAAGAGCAATCATCACAATAAAAAACGTCCATAGTTTTTTCATAAAATCATAAATTTAATTAATACTAAAAAAATTTTGTTTGTAAATAATAAATTGTGGTTTTTTGTTAAAAAACCAAAAACTGTCCTAAAATTATTAAGCCTTAGGGTGGCAAATTCTTACATAATTTTCCCATAATTGTTTGTATATTAAATTAATAAATTAATTTGTATTATTCAACTAAATTAACACGTAAAGATATATATTTTTTTTATTAAATATTCATTTCAGAGTTAAAAAAATGTTATATTTTTTTCTATTTATAAATATTCTAAATTAAATTTGTCCTATGTTACAGAAATACAATTATATATGTTTTTACGATTTGAGTAATTTGTTGATTTTTTTTTATATTTCTTTGATTCTTTTATTTGTTAAGCTTTATTTTTATGCTAAAATTGTATTGCATTTTAAAGAATTTTATTTATTAACTAAGAACAGCAAATCTTAGGTGTTTCTATTATTCTTTATCAATATTAAAAAAATTATTGTAATTAATAATCATTTTTAACGCATAAGTACACGATGGTTTATTGAAAATAAAAAATCATTTTATCATAAATTTATACCTATTAATATATATAACAATAATTTTTGTTTTTTATAAACAAAGTACTTTATTAAGTATTTGTTTTATCGCTTTTTATATTTGTTGTTGTTAAAGTAAAAACTGTTCTTTCGGTTATGATGTCTGTTATCGCAAGTTTTTATTAAATTTGCAACAAATTTTAATTGATAATGCAGAAAAACAAAAAAAAGCTGATTTGGGGGTTATCTCTTCTGATTATTGCCGGTTTAATGATTTCTTTTGTGTTTTACCAAAAGATATTTTCAGCGAATGTTGCTAAAGAAAAGGCATATTTATATATTCATACTACCGATGATTTTAATGATGTAGTTAAAAGCCTTGAAACAGCTAAACTTCTTAAAAATATTTCTTCGTTTGAATGGCTGGCTCAAAAGAAAGGATATTCAGATAAGGTTAAGCCCGGTAAATATTTGCTGAAAGCCGGAATGAATAATAATCAGATTATAAATATGCTTCGTGCCGGAAATCAGGAAGCGGTAAATCTGGTTTTTAATAATATTAGAACCAATGAGCAGCTTGCCGGTAAATTGGGGAAACAAATTGAAGCGGATAGTTCAAGTTTAATTGAATTCTTCAGAAATCCGCAGTTACTTGCAAAATATAATACCACACCTGAAGATGTTCGTTTGCTTTTTATTCCGAATACTTATAAAATCTGGTGGAATACTTCGCCTGATCAATTGATGGAACGAATGAAAGAAGAGTATGATAAATTCTGGAATGAAGACAGGGATGCCAATGCTTATACTGCCGGACTAAGCCGCAAGGAAGTTGCTATAATTGCATCTATTGTGGAAGAAGAAACCAACAAAAAAGATGAACGACCAACCGTAGCAAGTGTTTATGTTAACAGGGTGAGAAAAGGAATGCTTTTGCAAGCTGATCCTACTGTGAAATATGCCATAGGCGATTTTACTATCAAACGTATTCTGAATAAACATCTTGGTTTTGATTCTCCTTATAATACTTATAAATATGCAGGTATTCCTCCGGGACCGATTTGTATTCCTTCAATTTCTTCTATTGATGCAGTTTTGGCAAACAAAAAAACTGAATATTTGTATTTTTGTGCCAAGGAAGATTTTTCGGGTTATCATAATTTTGCAAAAAACATTACTGACCATCTGGAAAATGCCCGCAAATATCAAAAAGCATTAAATCAAAGAAAAATATTTTAAAACATTTTATATTAAATTACGTTTCTAAAAATTATTGTAAGAATTAATCATTTAATAAATAAACAATGAAAAAAAACATTTTAATAATAGCAGTTTTGTTACTGACTTCATCTTTATTTGCACTAAATCCTGAGAAACAATATAAAGTTTTGCCTGATGAATTTGGTTTGGCATACGAAAAAATTACAATCCCTACCAAAGACAATATGCAGTTGGCAGGCTGGTTTTACAAATCGCCTTCTGATTCTAAAAAGGTAATAATTCTTAGTGGTAATGGCGATGGAAATATGTCGAAACTAATTGAGATGGCCAGTCAGTTTTTGACATTGGGTTATAATGTAATTTGTTATGATTATCGTGGATATGGCGAAAGCAGTGAGTTTAAAATCAATAATAATTTTTATATGTATGCTCAGTTTGAAAAAGATCTGAATGCTGTGATTGATTATACCCGTAAATATTATTCAAAATTCCGTCAGTTGGATTTGTATGGACAGGGCATGGGTGCCGGTTTGTCTATTGGAGTGGGTTGCAACAGAACCGAGGTGAACAAAATTATTGCCGATTCTCCTTATAATACATTGGAAAGTATTCAGAAGAAATTGAAAGACAGCAAAAATCAGGAAGTAATGATTCCGTTGGCTTTTGATAAATATATGCTTGAACCGGAATATGCTGTTGCCGAAAGAGGTAAAAGTATTGCAGGTATTTTGTTTATTTATGGTGAAACCGAAGTAGTTTATTCGCAGAAAGATATTCGTATATTGCGTAAAGCGGCTAAATGCCCTACCGAAGAATACAGAGCAATGGGTGCAACTGCTGATAATACTTTTTCTTCAAATAAAGCTAAATATCTGGAAGCTCTTAAAAACTTTACAAAATAATAATATATGAAAGCATTTAAAGCATACGATATACGTGGTGTATATAATAAAGATTTCGATAAAAGTGATGTTTATAAAATAGGATATTTTTTGCCGGCTTTATTAAAAACCAATAAAGTCCTGGTTGGAAGGGATGTAAGAGAGTCGTCTCCTGAAATTTATGAATATTTGTGCAAAGGGATTACCGATAGTGGCGCTGATGTTTATAATATTGGTTTGTCAACTACTCCGATGGTTTACTGGTCTACTGCCAAATTTGGTTTTGATGCCAGTGTTATGATAACTGCTTCGCATAATCCGAGAGAGTATAATGGATTAAAAGTATCGCGAACCAACGCTTTGCCAGTGGGTTTGGATTCTGGTTTGGGCGAGCTTAAAGAAATGATGGAGTCTTCGGATATTGTTATTGCTTCTGCAAAAGGAAAGATTATTGATTATTCGGTAAAGGATGCTTATTTGGATTTTCAGCGTCAGTATCTAACTGATATTTCTAATCTGAAGATTGCAATTGATTATTCGAATGGAATGGCTCCTTTGCTGGTGAAAGATTTGTTGGGCAATAAACCTGTTTGCATCTTTGATGAATTGGATGGGACTTTTCCTAATCATGAAGCCAATCCATTGGAGCCTGAAAATATTGTTGACCTGCAAAAATTGGTTGCTGAAAACAAAAGTGATATCGGTGTTATTTTTGATGGCGATGCTGATAGGGTAATGTTTGTTGATGAAAACAGTAAATTTATTTCTCCTGATTTAATTATTGGCTTGCTTGCTCATTATTTTCTGGAAGAAAAAGCTGAAAAGGGTAATGTGCTGCAAGATATTCGTTCGTCGAAAGCTGTTGGCAATTATGTTAGAAAATTTGGCAGCGAAATGCATACATGGAAAGTGGGCAGGGCTTATGCCGCATTGAAGCTTCGCGAAATTGACGGTATTTATGGGGGCGAATTGGCTGGTCATTACTATTTCCGCGATTTTTATTATTCTGATTCGGGAATTATGGCTTGTTTGATTGTGCTTGGAATAGTTAGTAAACTAAAAGAAAAAGGTATCAAACTTTCTGAAGCTATTGCCAATATATCAACGTTTGCAAATTCGGGTGAGATCAATTTTAAAATAGAGCAAAAGCAAGAAGCTATGGATGCTATTCGTGATCATTTTTCGACTCAAGAGAAACCTGAGGCTTATTATGATTTTGATGGATATCGTGTAGAGTTTAAAGATTGGTGGTTCAATGTACGCCCGTCGAATACCGAACCTTATTTGCGTTTTCTGGCTGAAGCCAACAATACTGATTTGTTGGAAAGCAAGGTTGCTGAAGTTAAAAAGATTATTCAGGCTTTTAGGTAGAAAGTGCTTTGCTTTTAATGTTTTTTATCAGAAAGTTTAAAGAGGCTGTCTAAAAAGGCTTAAATTGGCAATTTTACAAAATTAAATGTATTGATAATCAATATATTATTAACTTTGATAACCCATGAAATTGACTTTTTAGACAGCCCCTTTGTTTAATATAATGTGTTGAATATTAATAAATATATGTGTATGAAAATAAATATTTTAAAATCTAAATTTTCGAATCAGATATGTTTATTTGTATTATTCATTGCTTTTGGGCTTAATTCTTATTCCCAATCTGTTATTACCGATTCTTCTTCTATTAATAAAGCTCGATTGAGGGCTGTTATTATTTCCGAGACTGCCATTTTTGCGGGTTCGCTTACCGGACTTTATGCTTTATGGTATAAGAACTATCCGATGAATAGTTTTCATTTTTTTAACGACAATGGTGAATGGAATCAGATGGATAAGATAAGTCATGCAGGAGCTTCGTATTATATTGGCAAAGTGGGGTATGAGGCTCTTAAATGGTCGGGTGTGAAAGAGAAAAAAGCCATTTGGTATGGTGGATTATATGGTTCTGCTTTTTTGTTAACCATTGAAATTCTTGATGGTTTTTCTGATGAATGGGGCTTTTCTTATGGGGATTTGTGTGCCAATACCTTGGGTTCGGCTATGTTTATTAGTCAGCAATTGGCCTGGCACGAGCAAAGGGTAGTTTTTAAATTTTCATCGCATCCAACTGATTATGCACAATACCGCCCCGATTTATTCGGAAGTAATTTCCCTCAGCGTATTATGAAAGATTATAATGGCTGGACTTACTGGTTGTCGGGCAATATATCTTCGTTTTTGCCCAAGAGTTCCGGCTTTCCTAAATGGCTTAATATTGCAGTGGGTTTGGGTGCCGATGGTATGACTGGTACTTTTGATAATGCGAAAACCTATAAAGGTAAACCGCTTCCCGATTTTACGCGTAGTCGCCAGTTTTATTTGTCACTGGATATTGATTTAACACGCATCCCTACCAAGTCGAAAACACTGGATAAATTATTTGATGTTATTGGCTTTATTAAAATTCCTTTTCCTGCCCTTGAGTATAATACCAACGATGGTTTTAGGGGACATCTTCTATATTTTTAGCAGATGATCTATTAATTTTACATTTACTTTTATCTTATTCTTTTTTGCTTAATTATTTAAGCACTTGTCTTACCTTATTTTTTATTTTTACTATATATTATTGCAAATGCCGATTGTGTTCTGGTTGCTGCCGAATGCGTTCTGGTTGCTGCCGATTACGTTCTAGGTACTGTCGATTGCGTTCTCGGAGCTGTCGATTACGTTCCAGCACCCGTCGGTGATGTTCCAACACCCGTCAGTGATATTCCAACACCCGTCGGTGATGTTCCAGCTTCAATCTTGTCAATTATTTAATAATTCTTGAACCTAAATATTGCTGATGCCTCTGTTTATAAAGCGATTTAATGGATACATGGCTTTAAATACATCTATTGCATATTTGTAAAAATCGGGTTCGAGCAATTTATTGTCATCAATGCTGTGTATTACAGTGTAATTTTTAAACTTTAATAAATCAATATCAGGAAAGTCTTTAGGGAAATCTTTGGGTGGGTTTTTCAATTTGTTGTCGTCCCAAATTTTGGTAAAATATTTGGTAAAAATTTTATCATCAAGTATTTTCTTGAATTCGTCGGCATTAAAATATATTTCGTTTCTTACCAGTTTTAGTTTATCGGCCAGAGGCATATATATTCCGCCGCCAATAAATGAAGTACCCGGCTCTATATGCAGATAATAACCTGCATTCATTGCATTGCGTCCTCCTTTTGCAATAAAACCTCCGAAATTAGTTTTATAAGGCGATTTGTCCAGCGAAAACCTTACATCACGATTTATCCTGAACATACAGTCTTTGTATGAGATTCCTATAATTTCGTTGTCGAAACTATGTACACCATCAATTAATTTTGTAATAAAAGCTTCAACAGTTTTCTTTTGTTGTTCGTAGGTTTTTTTATTGGCTGTAAACCAATCTCGTGTATTGTTTTCTTTTAGCACTTTCAGAAAATCATAAACTTCTTTTGTAATCATAAGCACAAATTTTTAATAAATAAAACAGATAAAACAGATGTTTGTTATAAAAAACCCACCAAATCATTGTTGAAATGGTGGGCAAATATAAAATTAATAACAAATTTAATTATGAAAATTATGGAAAAAATTTAAACATAATTAAGTTCTTTTAAGCAATAGTGAATTTTTTCGAATGTTCGTTCAATATCGTTGTCCAAACCTACCGAAAAACGAACCAGGCCTTCGCTCATGCCCATTTCTTTCTGAGTTTCTTCAGGAACTTCAGATGAAGTGCTTTTTCCTGAATTGCTGAATAAAGTTTTGAAATATCCCAAGCTAACTGCAAGATAACCTACGCCTTCATTTTGCATCATTTCCATCAAATTTGATGCTCTTTCGGCAGTTTGCATATCAATAGCAATCATTCCGCCATAACCAAATTCTGGATTCATAATTCTGTTCAAAATATCATGTCCTTTGCACTCAGGCATGCCCGGGTAAACAAATGTCAAACCTATTTCTTTGAATTTTTTAGCCAGATACATTGCATTGCTGCTGTGTTGTTTCATTCTGATATGCAAAGTGTGCATGTTTTTCAAAATACTTGACGAGCGCAAAGGATCCAAAACAGGGCCCAATAACATGGCTGTACCGCTATTTACGTCGGCTAATGAATTAATGTATTCGAAACTACCACAAATGGCACCGGCTACACAATCATTTTTGCCATTAATGAATTTTGTCATACTATACACAACAATATGAGCTCCGTGTTTCGAAGGAGTTACTATCATCGGAGTAAAAGTATTGTCAACCATTAGCTTTGCACCAAAACTTTCAGCTATTTCTGATAAAGCAGGCAAATCAGAGATGTTAAGCATCGGATTTGTCATGGTTTCAGTATAAATAACTTTTGTATTTGGACGCATTGCTTTTTTTACTTCATCCAAATTTGTAATATCAACAAAAGTAACGTCGATGTTGAACTTAGGTAAATAGTTTTTAAGGAAAGCATAAGTACCGCCATAGGTGGTAATACTCGAAACGATGTGGTCGCCTGTATTTACCAATTGCAAAATGGCAGAAGTAATAGCTCCCATACCCGATGCAGTAACCCATGCAGCTTCGGTACCTTCCATTGCAGCTAAAGCATCTGCAAGATATTTGTTACTTGGATTCCAATGGCGTGAGTAAAGGAAACAACCTTCAGTTTCTCCATGAAATGTATCTACCATGGATTTGGCTTCTAAAAAAGTATAAGTTGCTGAATCAGTAATTGAAGGATTAACATCTCCAAATTCGCCGAATTGCATTAAATCTTGCACATTACTTGCCGGATCAAATTTTTTCATATAGTGTGATTTTTATATTTGTTTATTAAATGAACTTTAAATGTTTTTTTGATGTTTAAAAATTGAAATTTTTATTTGGCAAAATTATATTTTTTTATTTCATAAGCAATATACTTTGGATTATTTTTAATAATTTCGCAAAAGAAAATTCTTTCTTTTTAATAATAATTGATTGAAGTATCTCATTTACTTATTTGTACTTTTTTCAGTTAAGAATTTTAATTTATTTTATATCGATTAATAAATAAAATACAACAATATGAACTACGATTTAATAGTTATAGGCAGTGGTCCGGGCGGATATGTAGCTGCTATCAGAGCATCTCAGTTAGGATTAAAAACTGCTGTTGTAGAACGTGCCGAGTTAGGCGGAATTTGTTTAAATTGGGGATGTATCCCAACAAAAGCATTGCTCAAAAGTGCACAAGTATTCAATTATACCTCACATGCTGCCGATTATGGAATAAAAATCGAAGGCGAAATTAAAGCCGATTTCGAAGCCATTGTAAAACGAAGCAGGGGAGTTGCCGAAGGCATGAGTAAAGGGATACAGTTTCTTTTTAAAAAGAATAATATTGAAATCATAAACGGTTTAGGGAAAATAAAACCGGGCAAAAAAGTTGAAGTTACCGATGCAGAAGGCAAAATTACTGAATATGCTGCTAATCATATTTTAATTGCTACCGGTGCCCGTTCACGCGAATTACCTAATCTGAAACAGGATGGTAAAAAAATAATAGGTTACCGCGAAGCAATGACTTTGCCTTATCAACCCAAATCAATGCTTGTAGTTGGTTCTGGTGCTATCGGTTCAGAATTTGCTTATTTCTATAATTCTATTGGTACTCAGGTAACTTTGGTAGAGTTTATGCCAAATATTGTTCCTGTGGAAGACGAAGAAATTTCAAAACAACTCGAAAGATCTTTCAAGAAACAAAAAATGAAAGTAATGACTGAATCAACTGTTGAAAGTGTTGATACCTCAGGCGATCTGTGTAAAGTTACTATCAAAACCAAAAAAGGAGAAGTTGTAGTTGAAGCTGAAGTTGTACTTTCTGCAGTTGGTATTGCCACCAATCTCGAAGGGATTGGTCTGGAAGAAACAAGTATTGCTTTCGAAAAGGGCAAAGTTATCGTAGATGATTTTTATCGTACCAATGTAGATGGTTATTATGCTATTGGCGATATCGTTCACGGACCAGCATTGGCACATGTTGCATCACACGAAGGAATTATCTGTGTGGAAAAAATAGCAGGACATCATCCTCAACCAATGGATTATGGTAATATTCCAGGCTGTACATATACCAACCCTGAAATTGCTTCAGTTGGCATGACTGAGAAACAAGCAACAGAAGCCGGTTACGAAATAAAAGTAGGGAAATTCCCTTATTCGGCTTCCGGTAAAGCAAGTGCTGCAGGAAATAAAGATGGTTTTGTAAAAGTAATATTTGATGCCAAATACGGCGAATGGTTAGGCTGTCATATGATAGGTGATAATGTTACTGAAATGATTGCAGAAGCAGTTGTAGCCCGTAAATTAGAAACTACAGCCCGCGAAATATTAGATGCAGTTCATCCTCATCCAACAATGTCGGAAGCTGTAATGGAAGCAGTAGCTGCTGCATACGACGAAGTTATTCATTTATAATAATTGATAAACTGAGTAATTGATATTATTATTTCAATTACTCAGTTATTCTTTTAATCAATTAATTAATCATAATATGGAAATCATAAAAACAGAAATTGCCGATTTATTAATAATACAACCTCAGGTTTTTCGTGACGACAGAGGATATTTCTTCGAATCTTTTAGTCAGCAAAAGTTTATTGATGCAGGTTTGGATTTGAATTTTGTTCAGGATAATGAATCAAAATCGCAAAAAGGAGTTTTAAGAGGATTGCATTTTCAAAATCCACCATTTGCACAGGGCAAATTGGTAAGAGTTATCAAAGGATCTGTAATGGATGTGGCAGTTGATATACGCAAAAATTCAGCAACTTACGGGAAACATGTAGCTTTAGAACTTAACGAAATAAACAAAACCATGCTTTGGATTCCACCGGGTTTTGCACATGGTTTTGTAACATTGGAAGACGATACTATTTTCTCTTATAAATGTACAAATACCTATAACAAAGCTTCAGAGGGTTCAATTCTCTGGTGCGATTCCGATTTGAATATCGATTGGAATATTGAGAATCCGAATTTATCAGAAAAAGATAAAGTTTCTCCTTTATTTAAGGATTTTGTAAGTCAGTTTTAGTAAGTGATTTAAGATGATAAATAAAAACCGGAAATTTGAATAAATATTTTCGGTTTTTTTATTTTTCATATAATAATTATCCTTTTTAAACGTTAAACCTATACTTACTATTTCACACTTAAATTTTATGAATTTAAAACGTTTACTTTTTAGTGTTTTGTTTACCGTAGTTGTTTTAATTACAGGTAAGTATCTAATTTATTCAACACAATCCAAAAAAAACTCTGATGAGGATTATCGTAAAGCTTTTCAGATTAATTATAAAATTTTCACAGCAGAAGTTCCTCCAAAATTGTCGTTTTGTGATGAAGAGGTTCCTATAAAGATGTATTATGTTCGCGAATCGCTTGAACGTGAATTGCTTACCAATACTTTTTGGCAATCAAACACCATGTTGATGTTGAAAAGGGCATATCGTTGGTTTCCTGTAATTGAACCTATCTTAAAACAAAATGGTTTGCCAGATGATTTTAAGTATCTGGCATTAATTGAAAGTGGTTTTCTAAATGTAGTTTCTCCTGCCAATGCTGCTGGTTTCTGGCAATTTATCAAACCTACAGGGCAGCGTTATGGTTTGGAAATTACCGAAGAAGTTGACGAACGTTATGATTTGGAAAAGGCAACAAATGCAGCTTGTAAATTTATAAAATCAACATATGGAATTTTCAACAATTGGACTTTAGCAGCAGCAGCCTATAATATGGGCGAGGGTGGAGTAAAACGTTCGCTTGAAACTCAAAATGTAAATTCCTACTACGATTTATACCTCAATGATGAAACCTCGCGATATGTGTATCGTATTCTGGCACTTAAACTTATTTATACCCAACCGGTTAAATATGGTTATTACCTTCGCTTAAAAGATTTGTATCCACCTATTCCGTATCGGATTGTAACTGTTGATTCTTCAATTACAAATTTGGTTAGTTTTGCTAAAGAAAACGGAGTTACTTATAAAGTTCTGAAAGATTTTAATCCCTGGTTGCGTAATAAACAGTTAAACAATAAGTCGAAAAAGGAATACAAAATAAAAATACCAAATTCAGGATATGATAATTATGATAATTTTCTGGCACCTGATAGTTATAAGCTTTTGAATGATACATTAATACTCGATAGATAACAGATGATTTTGAAGTTAAAGCTGATAATTGTTTTCCTATTTTTACAATCCGTTTTATTTTCGCAGGATTTGTTTGATATTGAAAAAATTAGAGATTTTAAACTCAAGTTTTACAATAAAGATTGGCGCCAAAAATTAGATTCTTATAAAAAGAAAAATTCTGATCAAAGGGTATTGGCTAAGTTAATAGTTGATGGTGTTGAATATGATAGCGTTGGCGTTAAATTTAAAGGGAATTCTTCGTTTAATTCAAAGTATATAAAAAATCCATTAAATATAAAATTGGATTACAAGATAAAAAAACAAAACTTATTTGGTTACCAAACCATTAAGTTGTCTAATGTTTTTATGGATCCAAGTGCTATTCGTGAAGTTTTGGCTTTTGGAATTATAGGGAAGTATATAACTTCTCCAAAAGCTTGCTTTGTACAATTATTTATAAATGATAGTATTATCGGTCTTTATTCGAATGTTGAAGTTGTAAATAAAGACCTAATAAAAAAATATTATACCTATAAAAAGGGAGCGATTTTTAAGTGTGAAAATACAGGAAAAGGATTAAAACCTCAGAATTGTAATGTTGCTGTAAGTGATGGACTTACAATAGGTTTTACGCTCGATTCGATTTGCTATTCAAATAATTATGAGTTGCAATCGAAAAATGGCTGGAATGAATTATTAAATTTGATGATGACTTTGTGGTATAACTCAGATGATACCTCAAAATATTTACATCAGATAGATAAAGTGCTTGATATTGACAAAGTAATGTGGATGCTGGCTTTTAATAATTTATTTGTGAATCTTGATAGTTATAGTTGGTCTGGACGAAATTATTATATGATTCAGGATAGTAATAAAATATTTCATCCGATAATGTGGGATATGAATATGTGTTTTGGAGGATTCAGTCATTTTTATGATGCTAAAAACCTGGCAGAATTTCCTGTTTTTTCTTGCGATAGCAATATTTATCGTCCATTAATATCAAAATTGTTTTTGGTTCCTGAATATAAGCAATTATATATAAATCATTATATTACATTATTAAAAAATGAAGTTTTAAATAATGAATTAGAAAAACAGGCATTGAAATTACAAAAGCAAATCTTTCCATATATTAAAAATGATCCTTATTTTTATTATCAAGGAAAGTCATTCGAAAAATCTATTTATCAGACATATAATAATCAGATTCCGGGTATAGTTGAATTAATGCAAAAGAGGCTTAACTATTTAAGAACGCAGCATGAATTTGAAAACCTATTTAAAAAAAATTAGGCAATAAATTATTTGAAGTAGTCTTCGCAGGGTAATGAAAACCAGAATGTTGCTCCTTTATTTTCTTCTCCTTCAGCCCAAACATTCCCTTCGTGCTTGTTAATGATTCTTTTTACAATAGCAAGTCCAACTCCGGTTCCTTCAAAATCTTTTGAATGATGTAGTCTTTGAAATACACCAAATAATTTATTTACATATTTAGGATTAAATCCAACACCTTGGTCTTTAATGTAATAAATATTTTCAAATCCATTGTTACGACCACCGATTTCAATTGATTTTGTGTTACTTCCACTTGAGTATTTAATGGCATTTGAAATAAGATTTGAAAAAACCTGTCTCATTAAATTGATATCTGCTTCAACAGAAGGAAGTTGTTTTATGTTAAATGAGAATTCTTCTTTTACTGATTTCTCAGCAATTTCATCATAAACACTTTGGACAAGTTTCTCAACGTCAATTCTTGAAATTCTCAGACTTGTTTTATTGGTTTTTGAAAGCAAAAGTAAATCATTTATCAGTATATCCATTTTGTTGGTATTTTTTCTGATAACATTTAGAATTCGTTTGCCTTCTTCATCAAAATTATTATAATAATCTTCCTGAACTATTTTCGTAAAACCATCAATTGCTCTTAATGGAGCACGCAAATCATGTGATACTGAATAAGTAAATGCTTCAAGTTCTTTGTTCGCATTTTCAAGTTGTGTAGTTCTTTTTTGAACTTTTTCTTCAAGTTCTTCGTTTAAGTTTCTTATTTTATTTTCATATTCTTTTTTTTCATTAATATTTCTTCCAACTCCAATTATTTCAATGATTACACCATTTTTATCAACAATGGCTTTATCTTCCCAACCATACCAACGCCATCCATCTTTAGTCAGAGCTCTTTGTTCTATATAACATTGATATGGAGGAATATATAGTTTTTTCATTTCATTCATTGTCGTTGTTTGATCTTCTTCATGTACCAATGGAAGAAATTTGTTCCCTAAAAGTTCTTTCTCTGTTTTTCCGAAAATATTGCAATAACTCTGACTTACATAAACAAAACGTCCTTCTTTATCAACTTTTACAACCAAATCTGTTTGGTTTTCAATAAGTAATCTGTAATTTTCTTCACTCTTTTTGATTTCATCTATCATTCTTTGGTTATCTTCCTGATCTTTTAATATTTTTCCAATAAGAATGGTTGCAAGTGGATAAGCAATTATTACTGTTAAACTAATGATTTTTAAGGTTATTAACTGCATTTTTGAAGGCAATGTAAACATTAAAAGTATCATTACAATATGTACAGTTAAACCCATTATTAATAAATTTAATGAATTTATAGGTATTGATTTTGTTTTTTTTAGATGAAAATAGATTAAACCAATAATACTTGAAGCTGTAATTACAGAAACGCCTGTTAATGCACCACCTCCACCTAAATAAATTCTGTAAGAAATTGCAATGCTAGCTGATATTATCCCTGATATTGGACCAAAGAATAATGAGCAGAGACTTAAAATTACGGAACGGCCATCGAAAATAATCCCTTCTGACATAACAAAAGGTTGCATCATCCCAATTACTGCCGTAATTCCAAATAATAAACCCTGAATGATTTGACCAGTTTTTGTTTTTCTATTCCATCGTTTGTCGATGAAACCAGCTAAAATACTGATTGCAATCAATATTGCCAAATTGTAAATTAAATCAATGACAATCATATAATTATTAATTTAAAATTAATCATATTTTGCTTTGACCAAAGGTTAATTTTAATATATTGTTATAATTATTTTACAAATATACAATAAAATCGTTAAAAATAAAAATGGACTTGATTTTAAGTCCATTTTTATTATTTTGAAGTGTGTAAAAGAATGAAATACAATTGTATAGCTATTTCAAAAATATTTTTGTTGTTGATTCAATTGTATATGGAATTGAGAAATTCCCTCCTCCCGGTATTTCAGATTTTGACATACTGGCGTCTCCAACTATTTTCTGTTTAATTTCCGATTCTTTAATCCATCCTGTTTTTTGGTCAAGTTTTATAAAACCTGTTTGTGTACCTTTCATGTTAAATTTCATTTGCATTCCTTGTACTTCCATTGTCGAGTTTTTTGAGTCTGTTTTTATATTAGATTGTATTCCAATATTATATAATTCATTTTTGTTGTCTATTAATTGATATTGATTATCAATATTTAATGCAAACATGGTTTTTATTGATGTATTGTTATTCCATTTTTCACCTATAGAAACTTCTTTTTCAGGGAAATAACCAAAGAAACTGCTGAAGTTATTTTTAATTGATTCTTCCCCGAAATTTTTCCCAAACAATTCTTTTATTTCATTAATTTTTGTAGAATCTGTAAAATAATTGTCATTAAAAAAAGAGGTCATAATTGAATCAATACCTTGAACATCAATAATTTTTCCGTATTTACTAAATGTTATTGTAAACGTTTTTCCTTTGAAAGAGCTAAATACCTTGCTCATTATACTATCTTTAGAAGTTTTATCTGTTCCGAATTCAATATCCTGACCTTGGGCATTCATCTTATAGTTCATTGATTGGTAGGTAGTTTCCATAATATAGTTGCTGTCTTTATCGTAACCAATCGTTTTAAACAATAAGTCCATATCAATTTTCATTTTAACATCAATAGACATACCCATTATTTTTTGATTCATTTTCATGTCAGTTTGATAACCCATCAAATAGCTTTTCCCTTGTTCTAGGTTTAGTTTTAATGCAATTTTGGGTTTGGTGCATGAATTTAATAATGTAATCAGAATCAGACCAAATAAAGAAATTTTTAGTAATTTGTTTTTCATAAGTTTTTGATTTATTGAATAATATAAAAAGTTTATTGTTCCAAAATTGTAAGCTTTTCGTCTTCACTTTGATACAGAAATCCTGTGTTAATATCGTATGAAAAATATTTCGGATTTAAATAATAAGGTGAAATATTTTGTCTGATATATGTATTCATCAGATAATCATAAAGTAATGTAGTGTTTTTTTTGCCTGATGTAAGTGCAAGTTTATAAATATCTTCAGAGTTTAAAGATTTTATTTTATAATTATAAGAAACCGTATAATCATCGGGATTCATTGTAAATCTACCATTTAAAATATCGCTCGTTGAAAATGTATTATATAATACTTTTGTTGAATTGTTTGTATAATCAGTTAGTTCAAACCAGTAGTTTAAGTTGATAATGTTAAGGTTATGGTCTTGATAATAGGTTAAATTATTGAAGAAAGTTTCCTGATCGCGATAGTTGTAAATATCTTCGGAAACTTCAATTTGAGCTAAATTGAGCAGGTATTTTTCCTGAGTAAGTTGTTGGAATTTTTCAATACTATCACTGCTGTAAATGATAAAACCTAATTCTATCAGGCTGTTTCGGATTTGATTATATATTTTATTAATTAAAATAATGTCGTTAATTGAATCAAGATAAAGGGTATTGGAGTTCCATATTGAATCTTGCTTTTCAATAGATAATTTATCAAAATCTTGGATTTTTTTTAGTTTTTCGTTTGTAAGTATTAGCTTTTCAATAGATTGAAATAAAACAGGAATATTTCTTTTGTTTTTTATAAAATCTTTTGCAAGTTGTCGTTCTACACTACATGACTGTAAAATCAAACCCAAAAGGATTGTTAAAAGAAATATTCCTGAATACTTGTTTTTCAAATTTAAAATTTTTGTTGTAAAAGTAACGAAAATTTTGAAATATTATTTTATTTCCAATAAATTTTTCCCGAAAGCATTACCATATTCAATACATTTGCTAAATTGTTCAATATGAGGTGAAAATTTAATAAATAAACTTTCTCCAAAGAAATTTAATTTCAGATTAGCTATATTATTTTCAATGATTTTGGCACCTTCGCCACTCCAGCCGTAAGATCCGAATGCACCAGCCAGTTTCCCTTTGTCGCGAAGCGGATTAATTAAAGCAAACAATGTATATACTTGTGGTAATATATTTTGGTTAATTGTAGGTGAGCCAATGATTAAACCACTTGAATGTGCAATTTTCTCTTCTAATTCACCTAAAGGCATTTTTTCAATATCGCAGATGTCAACAATGATATTTTCTGATTGTCTGATTCCTTCTGCAATTTTTTCAGCCATTTTTTCTGTGTTTTGATAGGCTGAAACATAAGCAATTAAAACTCTGTTTCCTTCGGGTAATGCAACTGCTAATTTTGCATATTCTTCAGATAAATCAACATAACGTTTCCATGTTTTGGTGAGAATAGGACCATGACCATTACAAATTGCGTTGATTTCCAAATGACGTATTTTTTCAATTGCCTTAAGCATAAATCGGCTATAAGGTTTCATAATTACATCAAAATAATACTTGTAAGCATCATCCCAATTGTCAACTTCTGTATCGAACATTCTTTCGTCGCAGTAGTGTGCTCCAAAAGAATCGCAAGTGAAAAGCACTTTGTCTTCAACTAAATATGAATACATTGAGTCGGGCCAATGCAAATTTGGTGCACTGATAAATTTTATTTTTTTATTACCCAAACCTAATATATCTCCATCTTTAACAATTAGATGAGGAAATTCTTCTCCAAGTAAATCATTTAAATATCTGATGGCATTGCCACTTCCAACCACGGTAGCATTAGGAGCTATTTTTAGCAGATTTTTCAGATTTCCTGAATGATCAGGTTCTGTGTGATTAAGGATAATGTAATCGATTTCTGAAGGATTGCATACCTGATTTATTTTGGCAAGGTAAGTATCCCAGAATTTTTCTTTTGTTGTTTCAACTATTGCTTTTTTCTCAGCATTAATAAAATATGAATTATAAGTTGTACCGTATTTGGTTTCCATTACTACGTCAAAGGTAACAATGTCCTTATCGAGTATGCCAATCCATTTTACATCATCGGTTACTTTTAATACTTTATTGTCTGTCATATATTTATATAATTATTAATTTTCTAAAACAAAGTCATTTGAATAGGTTCATCATCCGAACCATTATCTCTTTCGGCAATTTTCCCGAAGTCTTCAAAAGGATCAGGAGTTGAAATTTCTTCGATTTCAGTAGATAATTCAACAGTATTTTCATTTTCATATGGTAAGGGTTCCAGCATGATTATTTCTTTTACTGTATAGTTTGATAATCTTTTTCCTCTGGCTTTGAATCCTTTAACTGCAATAAAATCGGCTAAAAGAACAATTTCATTATCGTAATGTTTTCCGTTTTTAATATCATCATAAATTACTTCTGCCTGAGGTAGATAATCGTTTGTGATGGCATAAACAAAGGAGTCAGGATGTTCGCCAAGGAAATCTTGTTTTTTGTCTGTTTCTTCTATCTGAAATCGTTTAATATAGGCTTTCTGAATTTCTCCATCATAGTAAATTAATGAAATAATTTTTTCAGGATTATATTTTTCAATTATCAGCATATCTTCTTCAAAATGATTGCTTAAATCGAAATTCAAAAGTCTGTAACTTCCCGATTTCATGATGGTAAGTATTTTGTCGTTTGCTTTAAATGCACCCAAATACAAACCACGACTTTCGGTATTTAATCTCATTACCGTTTCGTCATACCAAATATTTCTGGCTCCCAAAGTTGAAACTCCATCGTCTTTTTTAAGTATTTTCTTAACCAGATGTTTTGTTAAGATATTACCCATTGAACTTCGTCCTTTTATAGCTATTTCGCTGAAATCAAAATCGAAACTGGTTTTTTTGAGTTTTGGTTTTGGTTTAAGCTGTATTTTAACTACTTCTGCCTCTCCGTTAGGGTTTGCTGTAAAGTAGAGGACTTTAGTTCCTTTGCTTCCTTTGGTTAAATCGTATTCTTTGTCGCGGGTAATGCCTACAACAGCAAATCGTTTAATATAAGCACTTCCGTGAGTTCCATCCTGATAAACCAGATTGTAAATGGTTCTTTCGTCATTTTTACGGAATACTGCAATATGTTCAATGTTTTCGCCAACAAAAACTTTTTCGGCAACTTTGGTAACTATAAAAGTTCCATCGTTTCTGAAAACAATAATATCATCAATATCAGAGCAATCACCAATATATTCATCTTTTTTCAGGCTGGTTCCGGCAAAGCCTTCGGCTTTGTTTACGTAAAGTTTTTCGTTAGCGACAGCTACCATAGTAGCTTCAATTACTTCAAAATTACGAAGTTCTGTTTTGCGTTCTCTTCCTTTGCCGTATTTTTTTTGTATTCTTTGGAAATATGCAATGGCATAATCAATAATATGAGCCAAATCATACTCAACCTGCTTAATATCATCCTCTATAGCTTTTAATACATCATTAGCCTTATCGGAGTTATATTTTGATATTCTGTCGATAGGTATTTTTCGGAGTCTTAATATATCTTCAAGCGTAACAGCTCTAACCAGATTTTGTGTGTATGGTTTTAAACCCAAATCAATTGCTTCGTTGATTTCTGCATCTGTTTTGCATTTTTTCATGACTTCGTACACTTCTTTTTCAATAAAGATGCGTTCAAGAGATACAAAATGCCATTGTTCAAGCAGTTCTGCTTTCTCGATTTCTAATTCGAGTTTTAATAAAGCAACTGTATTTTTTGTAGATATTTTTAAAATTTCTTTTACACCAATAAACTTTGGTCTTCCTTCGTCGATAATACAGCAATTGGGAGAAATGGATACTTCGCAATTGGTGAAGGCATAAAGAGCATCTATGGTTGTGTCAGGCGAAATTCCGGGAGCGAGATGTATAAGTATTTCTACATCTCGTGCGGTATTGTCATCAATTTTTCTGATTTTTATTTTGCCTTTGTCATTGGCAACTATTATAGAATCAATCAGAGATGTTGTATTAACTCCAAAAGGTAATTCGGTAATTACCAGTGTTTTTTTGTCTAATTGATTTATTTTAGCTCTTACTCTTACTTTTCCTCCTCTTAATCCATCATTGTATTTGGTTACATCTGCCATTCCTCCGGTCAGAAAATCGGGTAGTAATTCAAAATCTTTTCCTTCCAGTATTGCAATAGATGCATCAATAAGTTCGTTGAAATTGTGAGGTAAGATTTTAGAAGCTAAACCTACAGCAATACCTTCTACGCCCTGATTTAATAAGAGTGGAAATTTTACAGGAAGTGTTATCGGTTCTTTATTTCTGCCATCATAAGATAGTTTCCATCGGGTAGTTTTCGGATTAAATGCTACATCAAGTGCAAATTTTGATAAACGTGCTTCGATATAACGTGGAGCAGCTGCACTGTCGCCGGTGTGAACATTTCCCCAGTTTCCCTGACAATCAATTAGTAAATCTTTTTGACCCAACTGAACCAATGCATCGCCGATTGATGCATCGCCATGTGGATGGTATTTCATTGTATGACCGATAATGTTTGCAACCTTGTTGTATCTTCCGTCATCCAATTCTTTCATTGCATGCAAAATACGGCGCTGAACAGGTTTTAATCCGTCTATAATTTCAGGTACCGCACGTTCGAGAATAACATAAGATGCATAATCGAGAAACCAGTCTTTATACATTCCCGACAAATGCATGGTTTTACGGATTTCTTTATTGGAATCGTCGTTTACAAAACCGCTTTCATTTATTTCTGTATTTTCTTCCATTGTTTTCTACCTCCAAAACCGTATGATTATTGCTTCTGCTAAAAGAAATCCTAATGCTAAAATGATAAATAGTTTCCAGAGTTTTATACCCTGATTGATTTCTTTTATTAGTTCTCCTAAATTTTTGTTCTTTGTTTCAATAAGTTTGTAATTGCTTAATAAATTGTCTTTTATAATTTTTTGGATTTCGTCTGAAGTATAAAATTCAAGTCGGGATTCATTACGGTCGTAATTAAAAGAAATGTCAGTAATTTGCTGATTTCCTTTATAAAGATGATAATTTCCGGCTTGTTTTATTTGATTGTGAAATGAAATATCGATTTGGTTGTCGATGTTTTTGTGCTCGGGAATAATTTCAAAACCTTTTTGTTCTCCTTTTAGCAACATGGTTTCTTCTCCATTTAAGTTGATGTTTTTAATCCTGATGGGTTCATCGTTTCCAATGGTATATGAAAGTTTGTAGCTTTGTTGGCTTTGCATTGCCATATTAAATAAAGTGGGGACAAAAATAGCATGTCGCGGAAAATTGCTCCAGTTTGTTTCGAGTGGTACAGATGATTGATATATAATACCTTTTCCTGATTTTGTGGATGTTAAAAAATCTTTTCCATTAAGCATTTTCAGCAGAAAATCTTTGCGGCTAAGTTGATTTTTATTGAAAGTGTAAAATGAAAACACAGATGGCAAATCAATGTTTTCGGGTATTTTTTCAAATACATCTCCGTAAATCGGATTTTGCAAATTTAGTTCTTCAACTTTGGTATCTGTTGAGTCTTTTTGTTCGTAAGTATCAATATTTAATGTGGTTGAAAGCAATTTGTAAGATTCAAAATCGATGTTGGAAGCAGGGAAAATAGCGAGGCTTCCACCGTTAATGGTAAACTTTTTAAGTTCCTGAGTTAATCCGCTGGAAATAGATTTCAATCCATTTAAAATGATAAAATCCTTATTGTTGAATGCCGAAAAATCGATATTTTTTTCATTGTAATTGCTTACACTAAAAACAGAATCGAGTTTGTAAAGTTTGCTAAGGTATTGACTTTCTTCATTTCCATTAATTATCAGTATGGGTATGTTAACCGCAACATTGTACGAAAAGTAATATTTGTCGTCATATACTATTGGGTAATCTGTTATTTCAATTACTCCGTTCTGGATTCCGTTTTCGGTAATATTGTAAGAAAGTTTGATGGTTTGATCTTCCTTTTCTTTAATATCAATGCTTGCAACCGCTCTTTGTTTGCCATTAATCATTAATTTTACAGGAACTTTTTCGAATGCAGTTTCTGATGAGTTTGTGATTTTTACATTTAACTTTACGGTTTTGTTTAGTTGAAGTACAGGCGAATCGAACCAACAGCTGTCGATAAACAGATTGTTGTTTTTCTGCGGAATAAGTGGAATCAGAAATGCAGAGAAACTAGAATCTGATTTGATGTTTTCGAAATTGCTGATACTTTTCTGAAAATCGCTGATGATATAAATAACTTTGTTTGCCTGAGGCGATAATGACAGTGCATCTTGCTGACGTTTGATGATTTCGGGCAATTTTCTTACACTTGCTGTAATATCTATTTCATCAAGTAATTTTAAGAATTCGTCTTTGCTGAAAAGATGCTGATGTTTGCCATCGAAATCGTGAGTGAGTAGCTGGAATTCATCTGAATTTGAGTATGCACCAATAATTTCTTTTGCTTTGTTTTTTGCCAGATCCAGTAAGCGGGTTTGGTCTGTAACCGATTGCATACTAAACGAATTGTCGATAAAAATACTTACTGCATTTTTCCCTTTTATTGTTTTTTGAGCTCCTTTTGTTGGCAAAAATGGTTGAGCAAAAGCAAATACAAGTGCGGTAATGGCAAGAATTCGCAAACTAAGAATTAAAAGATGCTTTAAACGCGAATATTTCTGAGTCTGAACTTTTAGTTCTTCCAGAAAACTGGTGTCAGAAAAATAAATCTTTTTAAATTTTCGGAAGTTAAATAGATGAATTACAATAGGTATTGCTATTGCAAAAAGCCCGAAGAGAAAATATGGATTTGTAAAAAGCATTTATTTAACAGCGTTTTTTTAGTGTGCAAAGGTAGAAAAACTTTCTGATTTTTTATTAGCCCGGAAGCGTTAAAAACAAAATCATTTATTAGACCTAAACAGAATATCTGATGCAATAAAATATTAAATCATTTTTATTTATTTTGCAGTGATTTGAATAATTCAGTATTTAAGTATAATAAATATGCTATAAAAACAGATTATTTTTTTTTTGGAAAAATAACAGTATTTTTGCCATTTACAAACGTAAAAAGAGATTGTATTTTTAAGACTTGATTATTTTTTTGGTTTGTTGTGTTTCTGAAAAAAGTATTGAAATTTTTTTGATAAGGCTAACTTAAATAATCACTAGGAAGTTTGAAAAATCTAATCACTTTACGTAGTGGTATTATCTAAGTTGTGCTTATTGATTTTAATTGTATAAATAATATAAATTCAATGCTGCACGTGCGGCATTCGATTAATTTTTTTATTAAGTAGTTTGGGATAAAAAATTAATTCTTATATTTTATGGAAAGTAGATTGTATTTTAGAAAGCTAGATACTTTGAGGTTTTTTGCATTCTTTTTAGTATTCTGGCAACATGCGTTTTCTGATTATTTTATAAATTTCACAGAAAATCCTGTACTTAAAACTTTGGTAAAAACTTTTGTTTTAACAGGCGGAGTAGGGGTGCATGTTTTTTTTGTAATTAGTGGTTTTCTAATTACTTTTTTAATGATAAAGGAAGAGAATTATAGAGGAAAAATAAATGTTAAATATTTTTATATCAGGCGTATATTGAGAATTTGGCCTCTATATTATTTCATTGTAATTATCGGTATTTTTTTATTGCCAATTTGTTTTGAATTTTTCCATTTTAATGGAAATTTGCCATTAAATTTGCTGTTCTTAAATAATTTTAATGTTTACAATGAAGCACCAAATGTAGCAATTGCATGGAGTGTTGCAATAGAAGAACAATTTTATCTTTTTTGGCCATTAATTTTTATTCTTTTCAGAAATAAGAACTTATTACTTTTAGTTTCTTTTGTTTTGTTTGTATTTTCGCTAATATTTGTAGTTAAAACTCCTTATATGTATTCTTATTATCATACTTTTGGCAATATCAGATTTTTAATGACAGGATGTATTGGCGCAATTTTATATACCAAATATAATAGTTTTTTTTCTGGATTTTTTTTAATGAAAAGAAATATGCATTTTCTGATTATTCTGATAGGATTGATATTGCTTGTTTTTTCGAATTTTTATGTAAATGTTTATTATATTTCATACATAGGGTTACCAATTGTTTATATTTTACTAGTATTATTTCTAGTGAATGATGATAAAAGTAATAAAGTTTCTGTTTTTTCTAAACTTGGTAAATATACGTATGGTATGTATTTATATCATCCGATGATACTTATTTTAATGAAAGCTATTGTTGAAAAGATATTTCCGGAGAGTATAAGTCAAGAATCAAATGTGATAATTATCGGGCTTGTTTCATTATTTTTTACAATAATTATCTCTATTCTTTCTTATAATTTTGTTGAAAAACATATTTTGAGTTTAAAAAATAAATTTTCATTTATTGAAACCAGAATTTAGATAATTACTATTGAGTTTAGTTTGTAAAATTATTTGTTGTATTTTGTTAATTATATGTGATTTAGTGCTTTGTGGTGATGTGCTTGTGATTTGCAACATTTGTTAAGTTTTTTATCAATTTTGTTGTGTTTTTGTCATATTTCATTATTAAATATTATTTTTGCAGGTGAATCAAACTTTTAAAAAAAAGATACACATGAAAAGATTTTTAAATTTCCTTATTCTTATTACAATAAGTTTTTCATTTACAAATACCTATTCTCAAAAGTTTTATTTTAATTTTGGAGTTGGGAATAATTATACTGCATCTACTAATTTTCAGATGACAGATAATACAGATGTTTATTCTGCAACCACTACAGGAACCCAAATTACAGGAATTAAAAGGAATATTTCTGAAAATGTTTCATTTGGGAAAGGTTTTCAATATGGAGGTACAGTTGGCTATATGCCTTCAAAAAGTATCTGTTTAGAGCTTAATATCAATTATATAAAGAGTAATGTCTTTGAAGATAAATATTATGAAAAATTCTCATCATTTGATAATGATTATTCACAAAAGTATCAATCACAAATGTTGAGATTTTTGCCAACTATACGGTTCACTTTAGAAAATGATTTAATCTGTCCGTATATGAAAGCTGGTCTTGTTATCGGAGTGGGCACCAAGATTCATGTAGAAGAGAATTTTGATTTCAGGGATCAAAATAATACAGAAGTAGTTCAGGAGTCTGAGTTTGATATGACAGGTGGAATTTCAATCGGTTTTGCAGCTGGTATCGGAATTAATATTAAAACCGATAAATGCTATGGTTTCTTTTCTGAAATAAATTTAATCTCACAAACATGGGCACCAGAAAAACTGAGTTATACAAAATTCTATCAAAATAGTATGGATGTTATGGCTTATGTACCGGTTAATATCAAAGAAAGTGTATTCGTTGATTCTTAACCCAAGTTGCATAAGAAAAGCGAGAAAGAGTTAAAAATCAGTTAAACACCTTGATTGGAGCTTATTGATAATTAAAATTTCCTGTAGGGGGATAGAGCAAAAAAAATATATTTGAT
>JAHEYQ010000008.1 GCA_023251515.1 Bacteroidales bacterium | reverse complement strand
GCCAAGATAAATCTCATTCTGGTTCTGGTATCTTTTTTCCAGTTTTGACTAATTGCCGGAATTAAAAACCCGATTGCAGGTTCGTAATTATCTTGTTTAATATAAAATTCAGCATAAGCCATGTTCAAATCTCTTTCGAGCGATCTTGGGGCATTACCTTCATTTATTTTATTTTTTACCTGATCTAAAAAAGATTGAGAAATACCATATTCACCTATCTGATTATTAGCTCTTGCCAGCCAAATCATGGCATCATATTTTATAGAATTATTTTTGAATTGGCTCAAAATAAAATTAAAAGTACGAATCGCCGAACGGTAATCCTGTTTGTAATAATTGGCTTTACCAATCATCAGGTATGCATCGTCAATCCACTTAATATGTTCTTTTCCCTTAATGAAAATGGAATGCATTTTTATAACTTTAGCACCTTTTTCAATAGCTCTATCCATCTGAGGATTAACTTTTTGAGCATCTTCTTTTGCGCCTAACTGATAAACAGGCAAAATTTTGGAATAGTTGTCTTTTGATGAAAGAGCAAGTTCTTTAACACCATCCTTCAAACTCTCATTACCATTCCAATAAGCATTATAATGTGCTGTTAAATTATGATAAACTCTTCTTGTAAAAGTGCTTTTCTTTGTTGAACAACCAACAGTAAAAAGCAACAGTAAGAGTAACGCGTATATGTATGTATTTTTCAGAATCAAAGCAAAATTTTCGTTTAATAACTCTTTTTTTGCAAATTTATTTTATTTTTTTGATTTTTTACTAAATTTTCGTCGTTTTTCTCATAAATATTAATAGTGCAAATTCCGTCAACTAAGAGTTTACGATATTTAATCATTTATTTTCAATGCGTTGTAATTTTTTTCTATAAAAGTGAAATATTTTTTTCAATATTAAAGAGTTTTCAATTACTTTTGTATGTTAATTAGAAAATATTATTCACGATAATAAATATATGTATTCTGAGATTAATGGCAGAAAATTAAGTAATTCGGCAAATAAAGAAATTTATTTGATTACTGAATACAAATTACAAAATATTAAAAATGTTGTAATTTGCGATGCTTTAATTTTAGATTATACTGATAGTGAAGGTTGTAGAAATTTCGTTAAAGAAATCAGAAATTCATTAATTGAATCTATTTATCTTGTACCTGTATTTATATATTCCCAATACACTGAAGTAGATGATATTACTTCTTATTTATGCGATGGTATTTTTTCAAGTATTAATGAAAATACACTTGTAGAAAAGATTCAAGCCCTGATTCAAAGAAGAGATCAATTAAAAGTTGTAGAAGCTTCAACCACAGAAAGCAGAATATTAAATAAATTACTTCGATATCAATATACACGCAATAAAGAACTTACTCCTGTAATTAACAGCAAATCGCATATTGGCTATGAATATCCGCTTGTCAGCAATCACTTTGCCAATGAAGAATCAGCCGCATTAATTGATATGTTGAATAATCTGACAGAAAATGATTATTTTGTTAAACAATTTGTTGATAGAGTGAATTTATGTAATCAATGTAATTCGGCTTTTTTAAATTACAGAGAATCCTGTCCGAAGTGTAATTCATATAATCTGGTTGCTGAAGGTCTTATCCATCATATTGATTGTGGCTATATTGGATTAGAAAAAGCATTCGGTAATCCACGACAACTTATATGCCCTAATTGTGAAAAACAACTTTGGCAATTGGGCTCCGATTATACAAAACCATCAGGTACATACAGTTGCAATAATTGCAAGCATCTTTTCAGGGAATCTGTAAAAAAAGTTTTCTGTTTTAATTGTAAAAATACAACTACGCCTGAATTCTTAACCCATACAAATATTAATAGCTATAAAATTACCGACAATGGTATTAAAATGGCAATTGGGGAAATAAAAAAAGAAGTAGAAAAAGCCGAACCTAGTGTAAGCGGTTTTGTATCTTTTACAACTTTTACAACTTTTCTGGAATATGAAATTCAAAGAGCAAAGACCACCAATTCAGCAGTTTCGATAGGTAAAATAAAAATTGACATCTCATTGAACGATAAAAATCGTTTGGGTGTACGATTTTTGAAACTTTTAGAAGAAATAGGTGATTTTATCAAAAACACTTCATTATCAGGTGATATAATTACAATAGGACCAAATGATGTTTTTCTTATTATATCACCATTCAATTCATTGACAAAACTTGACTTTTTACTTGGTAATATGCAGATTTCCGTTCAAAAGATGATAAGTATAGCTTTCCCTGATTTTGATATTAGTGTAAGAGTAAAATCAAATTTTATAGATGGAAGAACTCAAAAAAATGAGATGATAAATGAGTTAATCAGATAAATCTTCAATACGATATAAAAAAAGCCCGTTAAACGGGCTTTTTTATTTTATTTTTTACAATTGAGAATTATTCTAACAGTGGTTCCCATCCCTTGCTTGCTATTGATACTAAACGATCCGTCAAAAAGCTTTATAATTCGCTTGGCAATGGTAATACCCAAACCAATACCAGATTGTTGATTCATGTCTTTATTGAATTGCATATATGCACCAATATCAGCAATTTGCTCATCGCTCATACCAATTCCTTCATCAATAATTGATATATGCATTTTTTCGTTTTCAATACCCGTAACTACTTTAATTAAAGAATTTTTTGGTGAGTATAAAATTGCATTTTCTAACATCTCTTTAATCAAATCTCTGTAAAATTGTTCAGGGATGAGCAATTCGGCACTTTCCAAAGATAATTTTAAATCCTCGCTGCGATTATATGCATTAGCCAATTCATTACAAACATCTTCAGTGATTTTATTAATATCAGGAGTAATCATTTGATGTAAATCCTGAATATCACCGTTTTGAAGAGATAAAGATTCTAATCTGTAGAATAGCATGGTTTTTAAAACAATTTTATTTAGCTTTAAACCAGCATTATAAATCAAAGAAACGAATTCAATAATTTCATTTTTAGGCATTTGATTTTGTTCGGTTAAAATCATACTAGAAAAACCGATTACAGCTCTTAAAGGTTCGGAGATTTCCTTAGCAATAGGAGCTCCAAGATTTAAAGTTAGTTCATTGAGCTTTTTCTCACTTCTGCGTTTAAATTCTTTAACTCTGTTTAAACGAATCTCAACAGCCTGAATAACTTCCTCTATTGAAAATGGTTTTGAGATATAATCATCAGCCCCCATTTGCATACCTTTTCGCAAATCATCTCTGGTATCTTTTGCCGTGAGGAAAATAAATGGAATATTAACTGTTAAAATATTACGTCTTAATTCTTCAAGAACCTTAAAACCATCCATTTGTGGCATCATGATATCACAAATAATTAAATCAGGTTGTTTCTTGCGGGCAATATCTACACCAATAGCACCATTTTCAGCTTGAAACATTTCATAACCTTCGGTTTCGAGAATTTCAACTATGTTTTCCCGAACCTGCAGATTATCCTCAATAACTAAAATTTTTTCAGACATAAAATAAAATTTTTACGAAATTACAATTTTTTCATATTAAATTGCTACATTTGATAAAAATTTTAAAAATATTTTTTATGTCTAAAAATGTTTTGATAACTGAAGACGATGCAATTTCTGCTAAATTTTTGCAGGAAACCTTAAAAAAATTAAATTACAATGTAGTTGAAATTGCTCAAACAGCCGAAGAATCAATAAGTAAAGCAATTGAATTTAATCCTGACATTGTGATAATGGATATTAATTTACCAGGAGAAATAGATGGAATAGAAGCAACCAAAAGAATAAGAACTACACTAAAAATACCTGTAATTTATCTGACCGGTGCTGCCGATACCGATACGCTTGAACGCGCATTAAAAACAGAACCAAATGGTTACCTCTTAAAACCTTTTAAAAAACAGGAATTATTTACAGTTATCGAAATGGCTCTTTACAGAGATTCATTAGAAAAGAAATTAAAAGCCAACGAACAATTAATGGCTTTAACTCTTGAATGCATTGGAGATGCGTTAATAACCACAGATACTGATGGCTATATTACACTTATAAATAAAGAGGCAGAAAAACTTACAGGTTTTCTCCTAAAAGATATTAAAGGCAAAAAAATTTCAGAAATATATCCGGTAAAAATTGAAGGTTCAAAGGATTATTTTCAAAACTTTTCATCACTACTCACTCATTATCAATATAATGAAGAAAATCAGGATTTAATTCTTTTTTCGAAAAATCACAATCATTTACCTATTAATCAAACAATTGCACCACTTAAAGATGAAAACAAAATTATAAAAGGATATATTATTACTTTCAGAGACATTTCTTTAAAAAAAAGAGCTGAAGAAGCATTAAAAAGAATAAATGAAGAATTAGAAACAAGAGTGAATGAACGTACAATTGAGCTTAAAAATAAAAACAAAGAACTTGAAAATGAAATAAATAAACGTAAAATAGTTGAGCATAATCTTTATAAAGCTCTCGAAAAAGAAAAAGAACTTAACGAATTAAAATCAAGGGTTGTAACTACTGTTTCTCATGAATTTAAAACTCCACTTACTTCTATTTTGAGTTCGGTAGAACTTTTGCAAAGATATGAAACGAAAGATCCTGTGGATGAAAAAATCAGCAAACATTATGAATTTATCAAACGATCAGCAAAGATATTAACCCAGATGATTAATGATATGCTTTTGATAGAAAAAATTGAAGCAGATAAATTTGAATTTAATTTTGAAAAAGAAAATTTCACTAAATTTACAGAAAGCATAATTGATGAATTTAAAGAAAGTAGTGGCAAAAATCACATATTCAAATTAGTAACAGAAAATATTCCACAAGAAACAGCAATTGAAAAAACCTTGCTGAGACGAATAATGAATAATTTAATTTCAAATGCGGTTAAATATTCTGCTGAAGGTTCAGAAATAATTATTTCACTAAAGCATAAGAAAAAAACTTATGAATTTTCTATATCCGATTCGGGAATAGGTATTCCGGAAGAAGATAAAAAACACTTATTCAATCTGTTTCACAGGGCAAAAAATGTAATTAATTACGATGGCACAGGTTTGGGGCTTTCAATTATTCAAAGATCGCTTGATTTATTAAAAGGAAGTATTTCTTTTAAAAGTGAACTAGGGGTTGGTTCCTCATTTACTGTAGTTTTCCCTGATTCAAAAAAATAAAACAAAAAAGGCTCTATTTTTTAATAAAGCCTTTCTTAAATTCTTAAAATAAACCTGAAATTACTCCATCATTATCTATATCAATAACTTCAGCAGATGGTTCTTCGGGCAAGCCCGGCATTCGCATTATAGTACCTGCTATCGGAATTACAAAACCTGCACCTGAAGCCAATTGGACTTCTCTTATCTTAACTGTAAAACCTTTAGGTCTTCCTTTACGATATTGATCGTCCGATAAGGATTTTTGGGTCTTGGCTACACATACAGGTAATTCTCCAAACCCCAGATCATTTATCTTTGCAATGTCCACTTTAGCCTGAACAGAATATTCAACATGACTAGCTCCATACATTTTGGTAGCTATTTCATTTATTTTTTCTTCGATTGTCCATTTAAAATCATATAAAGGTTTAAAACAAGCTGAACAATTTGAAATAGAATCAACTACCATTTGAGCTAATTCTTCTGCTCCTTCGCCTCCCTTTTCCCAACTTTCAACTAATGAAACTTTTACATTTAATTCAGCAGCTTTCTGCTTTATTATTTCAATTTCAGCAGTTGTATCTGTTGAAAATTTATTGATTGCAATTACCGGTGAAATTCCATAATATCTGATATTTTCAACATGTTTTTCAAGGTTTTCCAAACCAGATTTTAGTGCCTCAGTATTTTCAATATTCAAATCTTTAAGTTTAACGCCTCCATGGTATTTTAATGCTCTGATGGTAGCTACCAAAACTACTGCATTAGTAGATAACCCTCCATATTGACTTTTGATATTGAAGAATTTTTCAGCACCAAGTTCCGAAGCAAAACCAGCCTCAGTAACAACATAATCAGATAATGACAATCCCATTTTGGTAGCAATTATCGAATTGGTGCCTTGAGCAATATTTGCAAACGGACCACCATGAATTATTGCAGGATTTCCTTCAATAGTTTGAACAAGATTTGGCATTATTGCATCTTTCATTAAAGCAGCCATTGCCCCTTGAGCCTTTAAATCTCTGGCATAAATAGGTTTGCCATCAAAAGTAAAACCAATAAAAATATTACCCAATTTTTGCTTTAAATCTTCAATATTTTTTGCTAAACATAAAGTAGCCATTACTTCTGAAGCAGCTGTGATATCAAATCCAGTCTCACGCGGAATACCTTGTTTTGAACCGCCCAAACCTATTATAATATCACGTAATGATCTCTCGTTCATATCCATAACTCTTTTCCAACGTATGGTACGTGGGTCGAGACCTAAATTATGTTTTGTGCTTTGAATATTGTTATCAATTAATGCCGACAAAAGATTATGAGCTTTTTCAACTGCAGAAATATCGCCTGTGAAATGAAGGTTAATATCCTCCATAGGAAGAACTTGCGAATAACCACCCCCTGTTGCACCTCCTTTAATACCAAAAACCGGTCCTAAGGAAGGTTCACGCAATACAACTGTTGTTTTTTTACCAATTCTATTTAAACCCTGAGTTAAACCAATAGAAGTTGTGGTTTTGCCTTCACCCGCAGGAGTGGGGGTTATAGCTGTTACCAAAATCAATTTGCCTTTTTTTGCATTTTCTTCATTGATAAGTTTTAAAGGTAGTTTTGCTTTGTATTTTCCATATAATTGCAAATCATCTTCTTCAATTCCAATGGACTTGGCTATCTGAACGATAGGTTTGATTTTAATTTCGTGTGCGATTTCAATATCACTTTTCATTTTTGTAATGTTTTATTAATAAACGTATTACTTATACAAAAAACACGGATAAAATATTTTTGTTCATATTATTAAACCTATGTATAAATTATCCAATCAAATTTTATACTTTTGTTATTGGAAAAATAATAATAATTTTTATTTAAAAAATTCAATATGAGAAAAATAGAGATTTTACTAATTACATTTACTATATTATTGCTGTTAGCAGAAACCAGATTAAATGCTCAGGATAAAGCATTTAAATGCATTGTTTTGGGAAATAGTGGAGGAACTGAAGGAAATATGTCAGCTTATATGCTATCAAACCTTAAGTCTGATAATTATATTTGTATAGATGCAGGAACTTTATATAATGGTTTAAGCAAAGCACTTAAAGAAAAAAGTTTTGGAAAATTCAAACTTCCGAAAACTGAAAAACTAAGTTCAGAAACTTATATCTTAAAAAATTACATAAAAGGTTACCTGATTTCGCATGCACATATCGATCACATTGCTGCTTTGGTAAGCAATGCTCCTATTGATAGTAGAAAATATATTTATGCTTCGCAATACACGATGGAAAACCTAAGTAATCATATTTTTAACGAAAGAATTTCTGCAAATTGGGGAAGCGAGGGGACAAAAAATCCTTTAAAAAAGTATAAATATATCACTTTACCTCAAAATAATGATATAGATTTGAATGAAACAGAAATGTCAGTTAAAACTTTTTATACAAGTCATGGAAATGACTATATTTCATCAGCTTTTTTAATAAAATCCGGTGATAGTCATTTTTTGTATTTTGGTGATTGCGGCTCAGATGAAATTGAGAGAAACAATTATATGTTTGAAATATGGAACAGTGTAGCCGAGCTAATTAAAGAAAAAAAACTGAATGCGATTATGATTGAATGTTCATATCCGGATGAACAACCTGATAATATGCTATATGGACATTTAAAACCCTGCTTACTTACCAAAGAGTTGAATCAGTTAGCAAGAAGAATTAATGAAAAAGAGCCTGAAAAAGCATTAAAAGCATTAAAAATAATTATTTCTCATGTAAAAGGCAACGGCGAAAAAAATGATAACTCATTGAATACCATAAAATATCAATTAGAAAAAGCCAACAATCTGGATGTTAAATATATTTTTCCGGAACAAGGAGAAAAAATTGAATTTTAATACTTTTTGAATTGAAAATAATCAGAATTATAATTTGTTTTTGTCTCGTTACTTTTGCTTTAAAATCACAAAGTCAGATTAGTGAAGGAGGTACACCTCCTTCATCTCTATATGATTTGGGCAAACCAGACATTGAAACCATTGAAATCCAAAAACCGGATTTAAAACAAATTTATACAGAAGATTCACTTTCTGAGAAAAACGGCGAAGCTTACCGAATGGGGATATTGCAAAAAGTTGATAAAAACATTTCAAATTCAGGCAATTGGACTATCTTGAGTAATGGTGATAAAATATGGAGGTTAAGAATAAGAGCCAAAGACGCCTTGGCTACTTCGTTGTATTTCAGCAAATTTTATTTACCATTTGGTTCTAAATTATTTCTTTATACTGATCAAAAATCACAGGTTATTGGTAGTTTCACACATAAAAATAATCACAAGAGCGGTTTATTTGCCACTGAATTAACAGAAGGTGATGCTGTTACACTTGAATATTTTGAACCTAACTATGTGAAAGATTCGGTAAAACTTCAGATTTCGGAAATCAACTATGCTTACAGAGGCGTATCTTTTATCCGCAACTTAAAATATGGATTTGGCTCTTCGGGAAGTTGCGAAGTAAATGTAAACTGTGTTGAAGGAACTGACTGGCAAATTTATAAAGCAGGGGTTGTTCGTATAAATGTAAGAATAGGTGGTAGTTCAAAATGGTGTACAGGTTCGCTGGTAAATAATACACTTCAGGATTTTAAACCTTATTTGCTTACTGCCGACCATTGCGAATCAAATGCTTCTGCATCTGATATTACACAATGGATGTTTTACTTTAATTATGAGGCTCCTTCATGTGTTAATCCAAGCTCAGAAGGAAGCCTGAATTCGCAAAGTATGACTGGTGCTGTGAAACTTGCCGATGGAGGCGATCAAGGTAATAGTGGCTCTGATTTTTTGTTGCTGCTTCTTAATCAGGATGTACCTAAAACATACAATCCCTATTTTCTGGGTTGGGACAGAACAACAGATTCAAGTCTTTATGGGGTCTGCATTCATCATCCTTCGGGAGATATCAAAAAAATAAGTACTTATAATAGCCCGCTTTCAACCAGTTACTGGACAAATACCAATTTGAATTCACATTGGAGGGTTTCGTGGATTGCAACAGCTAATGGTCATGGAGTTACAGAAGGTGGATCCTCTGGCTCGCCATTGTTTAATAAAAACGGCAATATTGTCGGAACTCTTACCGGTGGCGATTCACAATGCAGCAACTTATTAGCTTCTGATTATTATGGTAAATTTAATTGGCATTGGGATAAAAATGGAGTTAACGCTAACGAACATCTGAAAGAATGGTTAGACCCACTGCAAAGCAACATAATGCAAATCGGCGGAAAAGCTTATGAAAGAGTAGATTTTATTGCTGATAAAGCCAAAGCCAAAGTTGGTGAAGATATCAATTTCTATGATAAATCTGTTGGAAATATTTTTCAATATCTGTGGACTTTTGAAAATGGAAATCCTTCAACCTCAACAGAACAAAACCCAAAAGGAATTAAATATTACAAAACTGGAAGTTTTGATGTTAGTTTAAAAATCACATCACCCGATACGTCATACAATCTTACTAAAAATGATTACATTTCGATATGGGATGAGGTGAATGTATTTGTTAATCCAACATCAAAAAAACTTTTTGTTGATTTACGAAACAATAATTTTAGCAATTTGAATGTTAGTATTTACAATCTTTTGGGTAAAGAAACTGATAATTATAACTTAATTAATTCGCAGGATAGAACTCTGGGATTTGATATAAGCAAATATACAAATGGTATTTATATGGTAAGAATCGCAAGTGAATCAACTATATATGACCGAAAAATTTTAATAATGTTATAAGAAATGATTGAACAATTAATAATACATCCTGATCCTCAAATTAAAGCAAGACTTACTGAGATTGCAAACAAAGTGTTGAACAATGAAAGAATTAACATTGACGATTGCATTGATTTATACGAACATGCCGATTTGGGTGTTGTTGGAATACTTGCAAACCAAATAAGGGAACAAAAGAACGGCAATTATACCTATTTCAATAAAAATCTGCATCTTGAACCTACCAATATTTGCATACACAATTGCAAATTTTGCTCATATTCTAAAAAAATAGGTGGCGACGGCTGGGAATTTAGTGTGGATGAAATGCTTGCACAAATTGAAAAAGCCGACAAATCAATTACCGAAGTGCATATAGTGGGTGGCGTACATCCTCACAGAGATATTTTTTATTATGGTGATTTAATAAAGAGAATCAAAACTCAGTATCCGCATTTGCACATAAAAGCATTTACAGCAGTGGAAATTGACCACATGATAAAAAAAGCCGGTATTTCTATAACTGAAGGTGCTATTTATTTGAAAGAACAAGGATTGGATTCGATACCCGGTGGTGGAGCCGAGATTTTTGATGTGAAACTACGTCAGGAAATCTGTTCATCGAAAAGTACTGCCGAACAATGGCTGGCTATTCATGAAGCATTGCACAATGCAGGTATTCCGAGCAATGCTACCATACTTTACGGACATATCGAAAATTACAGACATAGAGCAGAACATATGAATATGCTCAGAGAATTACAAGACAAAACCAAAGGCTTTAATGCTTTTATTCCGTTAAAATTCAAACATAAAAACAATACCATGTCGGATATCACAGAAGTGTCTGTGGTGGAAGATCTGAAGAATTATGCCATTTCCCGCATTTTTCTTGATAATTTTCCTCATATAAAAAGCTATTGGCCAATGACTGGTAAACAACTGGCACAGCTTTCGCTTTCGTTTGGCGTAGATGACTTTGATGGCACCATAAATGACTCAACCAAAATATATTCTTTAGCTGGTTCGGAAGAACAAAATCCAAGTATGACAACCGAAGAAATGAAAGAACTGATAATGGCCGTTGGCAGAATTCCTGTTGAACGAGACTCGTTGTATAATATTATAAACAGATAAAAAGCAATGGATTATCCTGAAAATAAAAAGTCTGAAAAGATTTACGACCGCAAAACTGCTCTTTTAAAAGCTCAAAAATATTGTGCTTATCAGGAACGTTCGCAGCAGGAAGTAAGAGACAAACTTTATGAATGGGGCTTGCACCGCAATGATGTGGAAAACGTATTGGTTGATCTTATTGAAGAAAATTTTCTGAACGAAGAGCGTTTTGCCATTGCTTTTGCCCGAGGAAAATTCAGAATAAAGAAATGGGGAAAAATAAAAATAAAACTTGAACTTAAGGCTCACCATGTAAGCAGCTATTGCATCAACAAAGCTCTGTCTGAAATTGATGACACTGCGTATATTTCGGTTTTGAAAGAAGTAATTGCCAAACGCGAAAAAACAATTATTGACAAACATCCTGCCAAAAGGAAATACAAAATCATCAGCTATGCTGTTTCAAGAGGTTTTGAAGCCGATTTGGTAAAAGAATTGCTTACTGATATGGAATAAAATAAAAAGCCTGACAAATTAAAAAAATGTCAGGCTTTATATTTATTTAAAACTATAGAATAGCTAAATAGCTCCTTCGAACTGTTTCAGAAATCTTACATCGTTTTCGAAAAACAATCGTAAATCTTTAATACCATACCGCAACATAGTTATTCGTTCGATACCCATACCAAAAGCAAAACCGGTATATTCTTTACTATCAATACCGCAATTGTCGAGTACATTGGGATCTACCATACCGCAACCCAAAATTTCGACCCATCCGGTGTGTTTGCAAATATTACAACCTTCGCCTCCGCATATTGTACAGGAAATATCCATTTCGGCTGATGGCTCGGTAAACGGGAAGTATGACGGACGCAAACGGATTTGGGTGTTTTCGCCAAACATTTCTTTGGCAAAGTATAATAAAGTCTGTTTCAGATCGGCAAATGAAACATTTTTGTCGATATATAAACCTTCAACCTGATGAAAGATGCAATGAGCACGTGCAGAGATGGCTTCGTTGCGAAATACCCTGCCCGGAAAAATGGCTCTGATGGGTGGTTTGCTGGTTTCCATCATACGTACCTGTACTGATGAAGTGTGGGTACGAAGTGCAATATCGCCGTTTTCGGCCGATTTTTCGATAAAAAAAGTATCCTGCATATCGCGGGCAGGATGCTCGGGTGGAAAATTGAGGGCAGAAAAATTATGCCAGTCGTCTTCAATTTCGGGACCTTCGCTAACCACAAACCCAATACGCGAGAATATACTTATAATTTCATTGCGCATTTGCGAAAGAGGATGACGTGCACCGAGTTCGGCAAAATCGGCAGGCATAGTTAAATCCTGTTCGGCTGTGGTTTGTGTGTTTGACTGAAAATTATCTTTGAAATTATCGAACTTTTGCTGTGCATTGTTTTTTAAATCGTTAAGCATCACCCCCATTTCTTTGCGAAGTTCGGGTGCTAAGGTTTTAAAATCGGTAAACAAATCCTGTAATACGCCTTTTTTACCTAAGTATTTTATACGGAATTGCTCCAGATGTTCTTGTGTTTCGGCAACGAAATCATTGATTTCGGCATTTAAATGTGCAATTTTTTCTTTCACTATGCTTAATATTTATTGAGTTGCAAAGTTAATGAAAAAGTTTTAAAACCTAATGATGATTTTGAAACAACAAAAGCAGCCCTTCTAAATCTGATGATTGCCGGCAGCTAAGGGTAAGCATTTTGTTTTTGACTGCATGCTTGTATTGTTGTTATTCCTTTATAAATTTACTTTGCATAGTGTTGCTATCGTTATATACCTTTATAATATATATGCCTTTGGTAAAAGCGGCAATATCTATTTCGGTTTGGGCTTGCTTTATGTTTTGCTGAAATAGTTGCTTACCTTGTATATCGTAAATTGAAACTGTGGTGTTTTGAAAGTTTTTTAGCTGACTGAGGTTTAGTGTTAATGAGTTGGTGGCTGGGTTGGGGGAAATGTATAGAGATAAAAAATTATTAGATGTATTATTTAGTAAACCAGTAAAATCTGAAAGAGGACGTTTCCAAATGCTTTTTCCTAAAGCACTACAAAAAATATAATTTCCTTTTATTGCTAAAGTACTTATACCATAAATACTATCTGTTAATCCAGTATTTACTGCTGACCAACTATTTGTATTGTTTGAAAATTGATAAACTCCAAATGTTGTTCCTGCTAAAATAGTGTTTCCACTTATAGAAAAATCATATACTAAGAGTGGAGCAGGTGGCAATCCATTATTTTCTAAATCCCAACTTAATCCATTATTAGTTGATAAATATACACCACAATTTGTACCTGCAAAAATATTATTACCACTAATAGCTAAAGAATAAAAAACAACATTTCCTGTTGGTAATCCATTGTTCATAGCAGACCATGTATTTCCATTGTTTGTTGAAAGGAACATACCGCCTCCATAAGTGCCAGCAAAAATATTATTCCCGTTTATTGCCAATACTTGTACAATGGTATCTGTTAAACCATTGTTTACAATAGACCACGTGCTTCCGTTATTTGTAGTTAAATAAATTCCAGCATTTGTTCCTACAAATATATTACTACCATTTATCGCAAATGATGTTGATATTTTGTCTGTAATTCCTGCTCCAAACCAACTGTTTCCAAAGTTTGTTGACAGATAAACACCACTATCTGTACCTGCAAAAAAGGTACTATCATCTACAGTTAAAGCATATAAATAATTATTTATAGGAATACCTGTATTCATTAGCGACCAAGTGTTCCCATCGTTTGTTGAAACAAATATTCCTTCTCCATAAGTAGCTGCATAAATATTTGTTCCACTAATAGCTAATTTACTTATAGGTCCACCTAATGGATTGTTGGTTTGCACCCATTGTCCTTTTGCAATATTCATTATACAAATCGCAATTATTAAAACATAAATCTTTTTCATAGTGTTATTTTTAAGTTTATTTCGAAAACAAAGTTAATCTGTTTATAGTATTTAAATTTTTTAATCAGTTAAAGGTACTATTTAATCAGTTAAAGGGTTTTTATTAATTTAAGAGAGAATATCAGCTATGTGATATTCTCTCTTTTTATACCTATTGATTCCCGTTTAGTTTCCGCTATCGTCTTTAGCATTGCGGCCTTTGCGCTGGGCAAGGGTGTTTTTTGTTTTGTTTAATAGTTCGTTGAGTTTTAAAACTAAATCTTTGTAGTGGGCTTCGCCGTTTACAATTATTAAGGCATTTATGCGATTAACCATTACATTGTAGGCAGTATCTACCTGGGTTCTTACCTGTTTCATACGAAGTTGGGTTTTTGTCGATTCTTCGTCGATACGTTGGTAATACATTTCGTTAAAATCGGTATTATCCTGTTGCAGAGCAGTTATCCAACCATCTATACCAAGCAAACCTATTTCGGTGGCATAAGTGCCTGTTAGATCGGCTATCAGATTATTTACCGAGGAAGTTTCTTCCTGAAAGTTGTCTTTGACAATATTACCATATTTGTTCATTACTTCGCTTTGCAGTTTGTTGGCTGCATTGCTTACAGTAGCATCATAGTGATAACAATCTGAATCGATACGGAGTGCCAGACCGCGGAAGGTTCTGTCGCGGATGGTATCCAAATCTGTCAGTACATCACTTTTACTATTTTTGCTGATATACTCAATAGCCTCTTTTTCGTTGCTTAAGGCTGTTTTGTAAACAACAAATTCGGCATCTATAGCCAATGCCACGGGATCGGCCGCTTCTACAAGTTTAACAACTCCATCCTGAAAGCTGTTATGTTCTTCATTGCGAAGATTGTTTGAATTAATTTTAATAATTTCCATAGATGTTTTTTTTAAATTATACAATTTGTTTATTTATTATTTGATTAAAAATAATTTGTGTTTTTAAATAAAAATCCACCCAAATTCAATGAATGTCTGTCGCAAGGCTGCAAACACCATTCAGATGTTTCTGAATGCCTCCCGACGACCGTAAAGTTCCGTTCAGAAAGTTCTGAATGTTTCCCGACGATCGAAAAGTATCGTTCAGAAAGTTCTGAATGCCTCCCGTAAGTCAGCAAACACCATTCAGAAAATTCTGAATGCTTCCCGTCGGCCGAATTGTGGTTTTCCCCAAAATACAGAGCATCACAAAACCCTTTATTCATAAAATTACACTGAGATACAGCCTGTTGAAAACAAGCTTGCGGATGGTTTGCTGAGGTATGATTTGGAGTGATTATCATACGGTGGACTGTTTAAGTTTTTTTAATGTTAATCGGATAACAAAAGTATAAAATAAAAAAGCAAAGTGCAAGGGTTTTTGGTAAGTTTTTTTAATTTTTTTTTAAACCGCAAAAAACCGACCTCACCCAGCCTCTTCCCGATAAAAAATCGGGACAGGCTCTAAAAGGAGAGGAGTCCTGTAAGTGCTTCGTAGTATCTTTTTAGTTTACTTTTCTTCCAAACGGCAGGCAGGCATTTTCTGGCTTCAATACATTTTCCATCATCAATTTTCCATTTCTACTATTCCCGAACCTTTCTATTACGGATAAAGTCTTCGGTCTTCGGCCTTCGGTCTTCGGTCTTCGGTCTTCCCTCTTTTTCAATTAACACTTCGACAAGCTCAGTGTCCAATCAGGTCATTGAGCCTGTCGAAATGCCGTCTCCCGTCTTCCGTCTTCCGTCTTCCATCTTTTTCAATTCCTCAATCAATGCTATGCTGCAAGCTTTTAATTTATGCCAAATACAAAATATTTAATAAAGTGTAATTTCAAATTCTCTTTCTTTTAAAAAAAGTCGTATTTTTGTTTTCTGAATAAAAACAAATATTCTTTTAATAAACGAAAATTATGCATATAGCTATTGCAGGTAATATAGGCTCGGGTAAAACTACCCTTACAGGTTTGCTTTCCAAACATTTTAAGTGGCAGGCACAGTACGAAGATGTGGATACAAATCCTTATCTCGAAAGTTTTTACGAAGATATGCGCCGGTGGTCGTTCAATCTGCAGGTATATTTCTTAAACAGTCGCTTCCGTCAGGTAGTTGATATACGCAAAAGAACCAAATCGGTAATTCAGGACAGAACCATTTACGAGGATGCTTATATATTTGCTCCCAATTTGCACGCCATGGGATTAATGACAACCCGCGATTTCGAAAATTATTCATCGCTCTTCGAACTCATGAGCTCATTTATACAACCACCCGATTTGCTTATCTATCTGAGAGCAAGCGTACCCACTTTGGTAAATCAAATACAGAAACGTGGCAGAGATTACGAAAACTCTATCCGCCTTGATTATTTGAAAAGCCTTAACGATCGCTACGAAAACTGGATAGAAACCTATATAGCCGGAAAACTGCTGGTTATTGAAGTGGATAATCTTAATTTTCAGAAAAATGCCGAAGATTTGGGTTTGATTATCGAAAAAATAAATGCAGAAATAAACGGTTTATTTTAATCAGTAATGAAGGCAATAGGAATAATACCGGCACGATTTGCATCTACCCGATTTCCGGGCAAACCTTTAACTGACATTGGAGGAAAAACGATGATACAGCGCGTTTACGAACAAGCTTTAAAATCGGAATTTCTCGAAAAAGTAATCGTTGCTACCGACGACAGCCGCATCGAACAACATGTAAAATCATTTGGTGGTAATGTAATGCTTACTTCCGATTTGCATACTTCGGGAACCGAACGATGCCAGGAAGTAATCAGCAATCTGAAACCCGACAATGAGGTAGTTGTGGTAAATATACAAGGCGACGAACCTTTTATAAACCCTCAGCAGATTGACGAACTGATTGCTTGTTTCCTTTCGGGAAATGAATATGTACAGATAGCAACGCTAAAAAAGAAAATCAGCAATGAGCACGAAATATTCGACAGCAATGTAGTAAAAGTGGTATGTGCCACAAACGGAAATGCACTTTATTTCAGCCGTTCGCCCATACCTTATTTAAGGGGACAAAATCAGGATGAATGGATATTGCAGCAAACGCATTACAAACATGTAGGCATTTATGCTTATCGGGTTCAATATCTGGAAGAAATTGTAAAGCTTCCGATGGGAAATTACGAAAAACTCGAATCGCTCGAACAACTACGCTGGCTCGAAAACAATTATAAAATAAAAGTAATTGAAACCGACAAAGAATCAATATCAATAGATACACCCGAAGATCTGAAAAAAATAGTCTTTTAAATTAAAAAAACAATAACAATCATGGATATTGTAAAATACATCGTACAGATATTAAAAGAACACGATCAGGTAATAGTACCTGGCTTGGGAAGTTTTGTAGCCGAATACAAATCAGCAAAAATACATCCTGTCGATCATAATTTTTCGCCACCGGCAAAACAAATCGTATTCGACAATTACACTCCCGACGACGATCTTTTGGTGAACAAAATTGCTGAAGCCGAAAATGTTTCCATCGAAAAAGCAATAATTGAGGTTAGAACCTTTACCGATAATCTGATAAATGAAATACAACAATATCGGATAGCAAATATCAAAATGCTGGGTACCTTTACACTAAAGCCCGACAATACCATCACCTTTACAGCCGAAAAAGGCGATATTTCTGACGAATCATTCGGATTGGAAGAATTTATTACACCAGCAGCTATCAAAAACGAATACAAAGAAAAAGCCATTCAGCAAATGCAAAAAGCCAAACAATACGAAGCCGAAGTGAGCAATCGTAATAAAAGATATATCCTGATAGGTATTTCATCGGCTTTCCTTTTGATATTGGTTTTTCTTATATTTTTTACAAATATATTTAAAAACCTGCTTTACGATACCGAGGTTAAAATGGATCGTCCACATCAGGAAATGGTGCTACAGAACAATACAGTTGAAGAACCCGTAATTGCCGACACCACATCTCAGCAAGATAATTCAGTTGAGGCAGATGCAACACCAACTACCGAAGCAAAAACACCAGCAGTGGTTGAAGAAAAACCTAAAGAAAAACCAAAGGAGGAAGCTAAACCTAAAGAACAAACCAAACCAAAACCTATAGCAGAAAAAGAAAAACCAACAGAAAGTGGTAAATATTATCTGGTGGCAGGTTCGTTTAAAGTACAGGAAAATGCCGAAAAAAGAGTAGCCGAACTAAAAACAAAAGGCTACAAAACAGCAGGCTTTTTACAAGCCAACAACAAAGGTTTGTTTACGGTTTACTATAATTCGTATAAAACCAAAGACGATGCTGAAGTACAGCATCAAAAAATAATGAAAGAAGAAAACCCTGAATCATGGGTATTAAAAAAATAAATAATATTTAAAGAAATTGGGAAAGAATAAACTGGCAAGATTTGCCGAAAACCTGACTTTTGACAACTTTTTTCAACCAAACTATGAAGATATAAAAAATGGTTTTGTATTAAAGGGCAAATGGCGTTCAGACTTTTTTAAAAACAATAATCCGATAATTCTCGAACTGGGTTGCGGCAAAGGCGAATACTCAGTAGGGCTGGCAAAACGCTATCCTGATAAAAATTTTATAGGAATAGACATAAAAGGAGCACGTATGTGGCGTGGTTGCAAAACTTCATCCGACGACAATATGAAGAATATTGCCTTTTTACGTACCCGTATCGAACTGATTGAGTTTTATTTTGAAGAACACGAAATTGACGAAATCTGGGTAACATTCCCCGATCCGCAGCCACGTCGTATTAAAGAAAATAAAAGACTAACCTCTCCTCCGTTTTTAGCAAGATATGCCAATATACTGAAAGAGGACGGCATAGTTCACCTGAAAACCGATGCTTTTATTTTGTATTTATATACACTTGAAGTTATTGAAGAATACAAACACAAAATACTGGTTTCTACCGATAATCTTTATCAATCAGGTATCGAAGATGATGTAATTGAAATTCAGACTTTTTATGAACAAATGTTTCTGGAACAAGGCAAACGCATTAATTATCTGAAATTTCAATTAAATCGTTAAGTTGGAAGAATTATCTTTTTTCGGAAAAGTATATGAAGTGGTAAAGCTGATACCCGAAGGCAGAGTAACATCTTATGGTGCCATTGCCAATTATCTCTCTACAAAAGGCTCAGCCCGGATGGTAGGCTGGGCAATGAACTCATCGCATCATCTGCCCGAAAATATTCCGGCTCACCGTGTAGTAAACCGCAATGGTTTATTGACCGGCAAACACCATTTCGGCGGCAATAACACCATGAAAGTGCTTTTGGAAAATGAAGGATTTCTGATAGAAAACGATCAGATAATCAATTTCAGAGAAAGATTCTGGGATCCGTCAATCGAATTGGAAATCGAATAAGTGCAGCATATTAACTAAAATAAAAAAGCTTTGTTTTCAGAAATATTCATGAAAACAAAGCTTTTTCTAATATCAGATTCTGTTTTTTATTTAAATAAAATCGGAATCAAAGTAATATAAATCCCTGCAATAATGGCAGTAGTAATTACACCGCAAATATTTGCACCCAAAGCATGAGGCAAAATTATTGAACTCGGATTTGCTTCTTTTACCGATTTTTGAGCAACTTTGGCTGTAGTAGGCACACAACTTACCGCTGCAATACCAATTACCGGATTAAACTTCTTTCCGGTAATAAAATACATGGCGTATCCGCCCAAAATTCCACCAATTCCTGACAATAAAAGTGCTATAATACCCAATACCAGAAGCATTAATATTTTAGGATTTAATATCAGATGAGCTTCACACAATATCCCTAACAACAAACCAAGGAAAAAAGTAGAACCATATAATAACGGACCACTAATAAAATCAATAATATGTGTTAAACCCGATTCTCTGACTGCTACTCCTATAAACAAAGAAAAGAATAAAGGAGAAGCCACAGGGAACAACAAACTAAGAATTACACAAATAATTACAGCAAACGCAAGCTTCTGATTAGAGCTTACAGGTTTAATGTTTTTTTCAGGCTCCATCTTAATGGCTCTTAAACGTTTGGGAACCATCAGTTTTATCAGATATGGATAACCTCCATAGGTAAGCCCTAAATATAAATAAGCCACTACAGTAATAGGTACAAATAAATCTTTAGATAAACTTAAAGATGTAAATAAAACCATAGGACCATCGGCACCACCCACCATAGCTACCGAAGCTGCATCGTTAGCCGAAAAGCCAAATGCCATTGCAATAGGAATAGTTAAAAAAGTACCCAATTCGCCGAACAAAGCCAGAAACATACTAACATATGGACGTTGTAATAGAAAACTTACATCGAGCAAAACTCCTATTCCCATAAATACAAAGCAGGCTATCAATCCATTACTGAAAGTAAACGTATAAATCGGCTGCAGCCAGTTTATCTGCAAAACATCCATCAATTGGTTGGGATTGGTAATTAATGGATCAACAAATAAATTACCTTGTTCTCCTCCGGGCATAAACATAATACCGGCATTAATAGTGGCCATACCTAAGCCCATCGGAATCATTAATAAAGGCTCTAAAATTTCTTTTTTACCCAAATAAACAAGTAATAAACCCAAAAGAATTAATCCGATTCTGGCTACCAAAATAGTAGTGTCTGAGGCAACCAATGTAGCAATACCTTGAAAAAGGTTCAAAAAATTATTTCCCATAATAATGTTCAACTAATTCGTTAGTACTGTTGTTAGTTTTCAACCCAAATGAATCATTATAATTCATTCCGTAGCGGTTTCTGATAATCTCGTTCGAATTACAAGTTTCTCTGTATAATCTTCTTACTCTGATTTTTTTGATGTTTCTTGCCCTCGAAACTTCTTTGATGTAATTATGATCATACTTATTTAAACTTGTTTGAAAATTTATTGCTAATACAATTAATTTAATAAGAAAAGCAACAAAAAAACTGATAATAATTGTAATTGCCATTAGATAGGCAACATTCGATAAAATACTAAGCATTTTATTAATTTTAAAAATGTGATTAAAATAAATTTGGTATAATATAGATTTTTATGATTTGATTTTTTAAAGATAAACGACTAAAAACAAAATCAATACATTACTCAGCATTAAATTTGTATTTATAAAAGTTGTCTGAATATAATAAATTAAAACAAATAATATTCAGACAACTTTGGCTTAAATATACTAATCTTTTTTGTTTTTTTTGCTTAGAATAAAGATTGGCAATACAAAAAGTGCCAAAATAATCAGCCCTGTGATTAATGATGATGAATCCATTTCTATTGTTATTAAATAAGTATTCTGTTAATTAAAAAAATATCAAATTAATGATATATAATTCTTATAATTAATTGAATATACTTTTAGCCAAATGAATGAAAAGGATAAATGATTACTTTAACCGAAATACTATATTGTAATAATTCGGGTAGTGATGAGTAATAATTATATAAACAAGGATAGAAAATTTCAACGGAAGAAAATTTCTCAAAAGAAGATTTTATGTTTTTTAAAATATAATTTGGCAGATTATTGGTGAAATTATTTGATTTATCACCCAATTTATGCAAAAAATAGGAACAATTGATGTTATCCTGCGAGAAATAAAAAATATTATTTTCGTTTACAACAGCATCACTTACGCGAATAAAATCATAATAATAGGTTCTGCCAATGCTGTTTATGATAATAAAAACAGCAAATAAAACACCTAAATATTTTGTTGATTTTTGCATTTTGCAAAAGTATAAAAATATATTTTATGCAAACTATAATTTCAAAATATATTTTAATATAAATTGAACTTTCTATTTTGAAGTGAAAAAAATGAAGCATAAATTACACTTTAACTTGTAAAAATCCACCTCAAACTTAGTTCTTGCCACCTTTAACTGTTTAAGTGTTTTTTTCCTTACACTAATGAAGTAATTTTATAAATTATAAATACACTTTCCTTATGAAAAATCAATCTGTAAAAACCAAAAATTTGCATAATTGGATTATTCTTTTTAAAACCACTGTAAAAACAGCTGTTTCAATAGAATATAAGAAATATTTAACAGTTAATTTACCAAATATTTTGCCTATAACTTGCAAAAAGCTACCATTAACTGATTTATTCATTAAAAAAAATTCCAGCTTGTTTTTGGAATTAAAAAATTTATACATTTGCAAAAAATTTAGAAGTAATATTTTTATGTACAAATTTAAAAGTTTTATTCTTCCAGTTTTATTTATATTTGCAAGTATCGCAATGGCTGACAGTAGCTTAGCCAATTGTAATAATATTGCAAATAATAAGTACATGGAATCAATATCTTTTATAAATAAAAGTATTATTTCAATAAACTCCCAAAAAGTTGAAAAAAATCTTCAAATATCACGCAATTCAATATCTGAAGAATATAATCTTAATAACATTTCAGAAAGCAATTCAATTGAGAAACCTTTTATTGAACTAAACTATACACTTAGTAGTTTTTTATCAGAGCTAAGGGAAAATGACCTTAAAAACAAATTAGGGTTTCAACTTAATGGGTTTATATCAGTAAATAAGCTTTGTTTTAAAGCTTATACTTCAGTTATTATTCCAGATTGGAATATTAAAGATTTTATTGTCTCCGATGACAATACCATTTTATTCAGACAAATTCAGATCTGATTTATTCAATTTTATTTCTTTTCTAATTTTGATTATAACTTAATATAATCAATACATCATCTTGTAAATAACATATTTACATCAGAAATTATACACACTTTTTATAATTAATTAATTTTTTTATTAACAATTAAATTTATCAACAAAATGAAAAAGAATGATGAATTATCAAACAATTTAAAGTCTTGGTTTTCTGCTATAGTTATTCCAACAGCAGTATTAATAGCCATAGGTATTTATGTATTTATTTTAGGCAATGGAATGAATTTCCAGGGTGGTGATAATGCAAATGCACCATTACCAGGCAATTACTTAGGCGTTATTTACAAAGGGGGATTTATTGTACCAATCCTGATGGCTTTATTAATCATTGTACTTACTTTTAGTATCGAAAGATTATTTACAATTACCAAAGCCAAAGGAAAAGGTTCTGTTATAGCTTTTGTAAAAAAGATTAAAGCCTTTGTTTCTAAAAACGATTTACAATCAGCATTGGCTGAATGCGACAAACAAAGAGGTAGTGTTGCAAATGTTGTATATTCAGTTTTAATGAGATACAAAGCGGTTGAAAATGATCAAACCATGAATAAAGATCAGAAATTGGTTTCAATTCAAAAAGAAATTGAAGAAGCTACTTCTATGGAGTTACCAAGTTTGGAACAAAACTTAGTTATTTTAGCAACTATTTCATCTGTTGCTACTTTGATGGGATTGTTAGGAACTGTTATCGGTATGATCAGAGCTTTTGCAGCTTTGGCTAATGCAGGTTCTCCTGATTCTGTTGCTTTGGCTAATGGTATTTCTGAAGCTTTGATTAATACTGCTTTTGGTATTGGTACTGCTGCTATTGCAATTATCAGTTACAATGTATTCACAACTCAAATTGATAAACTAACCCACAGCATCGACGAAGCTGGTTTTAGTATCGTACAAACTTATGCTGCAAATCATTAATATATTAAATTTAATAAATTAATATTATGCCAAAAGTTAAAGTAAAGCGTAAAAGTACCTGGGTTGACATGACCGCCATGTGCGATGTTGCCTTCCTCTTGCTTACTTTTTTTATGCTTACCTCCAATTTTACAGCAAAAGAAGCAATTCAGGTAGATACACCTTCATCTATTTCAGAAATAAAAATTCCTGAAGTTAACATCATGAAAATAGTTGTTGACAAAGAAGGGAAAGTTTTTTTCGGAATTGACGGACAGGAAAAACGAATCAGTTTGCTCGAAAAAATTGGAGAAGCTTATAAATTAGATTTTACTGCTGAAGAAAAACATCAATTTAGTTTGGTTACTTCTTTCGGTATTCCGGTTGAAAAAATGAAAGCCTTTTTATCATTAAGTTCGAGCGACCGTGATTCAAAGGAAAATGCATTGGGAATACCAAGTGATTCTCTTAATAATCAGTTTAAAGATTGGGTAAAAGCTGCCAGACAGGTTAACCCTGATTTAAAAATTGCAATAAAAGCTGATCAGAGTACACCTTATCCGAAAATTAAAAATGTAATGAATACATTACAGGAATTGGATGAAAACAGGTATAATCTGATTACCAGCTTAGAAGAAGCACCTGAAAATTTATAAACATTTAAATTTTAAAAAAAATGGCTGAAGTAAATACCGAAGGGAAAGGTGGTAAACAGAAAGGGAAATCGAAGAAAATGTCAACCCGTGTTGACTTTACACCGATGGTTGACCTTGGTTTTCTTCTTATCACCTTTTTTATGCTGACAACCACCATGTTAAAACCACAAACCATGGAAATCAGCATGCCTTCAAAAGACAAAGTTACTGAAGAAGAGCAAACAAAAATAAAAGCTTCAAAAGCGATTACTATTATTCTGGGTAAAGATAATAAAGTATATTATTATTTCGGAACCCGCGAAAACAATATTGATCCGAAAGTAGAAGCAACAAATTTTTCAAACGATGGTATCAGAAAAGTATTATTAATGCGTAATGCAGAAGTGATGCAGAAAATTGCCGAATTGAAAAATCAGAAAGCTCAGAATAAAATAAAAGAAGAAGATTTCAAAAAGAAAACTTCTGAAGCAAGATCTGATAAAACAGCTCCTGTTATCCTGATAAAAGCTACTGACGAATCATCATACCGTAATCTGGTTGATATTCTTGATGAAATGCAAATATGTAATATAGGAAGGTTTGCTATTGTTGATATCACTCCTTATGATTTGGATCTGGTAAAAAAATCAAATATCTAAAAAACTATCAATATGTCAGAAAAAGTAAATATCTATTCAGATGAATGGTGTGATATGGTTTTTGAAGATAGAAACCGCGAGTATGGTGCATATGTACTCAGAAAAGAATCATCCAAAAGACATTTGAGATCAATAATTATTGCTGTTGTATTTTTCACATTAGCAGTTAGTTCGCCTGTAATTTTAAAAACCATTTTGCCTGAAAGGAAAGAAAAAATGGTTGAAGTTACCAGTCTGGCTAATGTAAAAATGGAAAATAACAAAAAGAAAGAGGAGGACAAAGTGATTGATGAACCACCACCACCTCCATTGAAAAGTTCTATTAAATTCGTTCCTCCGGTTATTAAACCTGATGATGAAGTTAGTGATGAGGATATGCCAAAATCACAGGAGGAATTAACAAAATCCAATCTTAATATTTCAGTTGCCGATGTTAAAGGTACTGATGAAGAAAATGGAGTTGATGTTTCTGAACTAAATAAAAATCAGGAAATTGCTTCGGAAGAAGTTGAAAAACCTTTTACAGTGGTTGAGCAACCACCAGATTTTCCGGGAGGCGATGATTCTCGCGTAAAGTTCTTGCGTGAAAACATTAAATTTCCGCAAATGGCAAGAGAGTCAGGTATTGAAGGTACTGTTTATGTTACTTTTGTTGTAGAAAAGTCAGGTAAAATATCAAGTGTAAAAGTATTACGTGGTATTGGTGGCGGTTGCGATGAAGAAGCAATCAGAGTGATTAAACAAATGCCAGACTGGAAACCGGGAAAACAAAACGGACAAGCTGTTAGAGTTCAGTTTAATATGCCAATTAAATTTACATTGCAATAATATATTATGCAAAAAGAAATTAAAGATAAGTGGAAGAATACATTACATAAGTATATGAAAATATTTTCTTATGTAATGGTATTCTTTTATTTAATTTTTTCATCAATTTTGTTGCTAACCAGCACTTTTTCCGCCACACTGATGCCTGTACAAAGATATTCAGTGGGCGGAATGTTGCTGGCATATGGACTATTCAGAGCATATCGTATTTATAAATCAAATAAAGAATCTGATAATGAAGAATAATAAATTTTTAGTTTTAGCTAATTTTGCAATTATTTTATTTGGTATTTTTCTTTATTCCTGTAATTCAAATACCGAATATAATGATACACCAACTACCGGTTCAATAACAATTTCAGTTGATGAAACTTTTAAAACCATTGCTCAGTCAGAAATTGATGTGTTTGAAGGAATATACAATTATGCATCTATAAAGCCATCTTACAACTCTGAAATTGATGCTTTTAACCTATTAATAAAAGATAGCGTCAGGTTAATTATCAGTTCACGAAAACTTACTGCACAGGAAAAAGAATTTTTCGAAAGCAAGAAGTTTTTCCCAAAAGAAGTAAAAATTGCTACTGATGCCATTGCCATTATTGTAAATCCAGAAAACAAAGATACTTTAATTTCGGTAGAAATGCTTAAGCAGATATTAACCGGAAAAGTAACAAACTGGAAACAATTGTATTCTCATTCAAAATTTGATGATTTGAAATTTGTTTTCGATAATCCAAATTCCGGAACCATCAGGTATATGATTGACAGTGTGTGCAAAGGTGAAAAATTATCAGATTATTTAACTGCCTTAAATAATAATTCCGAGGTTGTTGATTTTGTTTCAAAAACAAAAAATGCGATTGGGATTATAGGTGTAAGTTGGGTAAGCGACAGAGATGATACTACAGCTCTTAGCTTTTTAAATAAAGTAAAGGTAATGGCAGTTAGCAAAGAAACTAAACCAACTTACGAAAACAGTTTCCAACCTTATCAGGCATATATTGCTACAAATCAATATCCTTTAAAAAGAGATATTTATATTATTAATTCAGAACCACGTACAGGACTTGCTTCTGGTTTTACCTCATTTGTTGCAAGTGAAAGAGGACAACGTATTATCCTGAAATCAGGTATTTTACCTGCTACCCAACCAATCAGAATTATTAAAGTAAATGATGATTTTTAATTAAAAAAATACATTTTATGAACTACAATCAAAAATTAGTAAGATTTTCATTTTTAAGCATTTTATTGTTTTTAATTTTAAGCTCCGGAAATTTATTTTCACAGGAAACTTATGGTGAAAAATTGCTGAAAATGAATCAGTTTAAAACCGCAAAAGCTTATTTTACAAATCAATTAAAGACTACTCCTAATAATGTAAAGCTTTTATATTTATTAGGTGAAACCTATTATAATCTGGAAAATTCAGATTCTGCTCATTTTTTCTTTTTAAAGGGAATCAGCATTGATCCGAATGATTATTACTGCAATATTGGAATTGCTAAAATTCTTTTTGATAAATCAAACCCTGATGAAGCAAAAAAAATAATAGATAGAATAAAAACTTTGTCAAAGTATAAAGATGTAAATGTATTAGCAGCTATTGCAGATGCATGTATAAGTTCAAAAAACAAGCATTTTGAATTGGCAATCGAAAATCTTGAAAAAGCAAAGGAAATTGACAAAACAAAGCCTGTAATTCATATCGTTTCAGGAGACATGAATAGTATGAAAGCAAATTTAGGTGATGCTGCAAATGATTATGAACGTGCCTTTTACTATGATAAAAATTGTGTAGAAGCCTATTATAAATTGGGTAAAATCTACATTACTGCCAGAAATTACGACGAAAGTGTAAAAGCATTTGAAAATGCACTTAAAGTTGATTCTGCCTATATTCCTGTTTGGCGAGATTTGGCTGAACTATACTATTCCTATGGTTATTATCAAAAAGCAAGCGATGCATTTTCAAAATATATTCAACTTACAGAACCTGATTTGAATGACCACATAAGATATGCAACAATTTTATTTTTCAATAAAGAATATGCCAAATCTTTAACAGAAACAAGCAATGCATTGCAAATTGACTCTAAAAACTTTGTAATGAAAAGATTAAATGCATATAATCTTTTTGAAACAAAAGACTTTAGCAAAAGCTTGGTTTCAATAAATGATTATTTTAAAAGCACAAATGAAACTAAATATATTGCTACGGATTATGAATATTATGGGAAAATATTAAGCAAAAATAATCAGGATTCTTTGGCAATTATTGCTTTTGAAAAAACAATAAACATGGATAGTACAAAGAAATCACTATATGAAAACATAGGAGCTTCTTATGACAAATTGAAAAAATTCGATAAATCGGTAATTGCTTATGAAATATTAATTTCTTCAAAGGCAAATCCTTTTTCATCTGAATATTTTTTGTTAGGCAAAAGTTCATATTTTTATGGTGGTTCATTTGTAAATGCATCAGATTCAACAAAAAAATATCAATACTTGCAAAAAGCAGATTCTTCATTTTCAAAAGTTACAGAATTATCTCCTAATTCTTATCTCGGATATTTCTGGAAAGCCAGAGTAAATGCATTACTTGACCCAGAAACAGAGACCGGTATTGCAAAACCTTGGTATGAAAAGGTTATCTCAATATTAGAAACTACACCAGATAAAAACAAGAAAGAATTACTCGAGTCGTATCAATATCTTGGATATTTTTATTATTTGAAAAAGGAGAACGAAATCTCAAAAACATATTGGAATAAAATTTTAGCAATCGACCCAACAGATAAAAAAGCATTGGAAGCAATAAAAGGAATGAAATAAAATTTAATAAATTATCGCAATAGCCTGATTATATTGATTATAATCAGGCTATTGCGTTTTAATTTTGTTTGTTATTTAGAATTATTTTATATTGTATAAAAATTTCTATTGTTAATAAAAAAACACTAATATTGTAAAAAATTAATAAAAAATGTCAGATAGTCATAATCATCTAGTTGACAACTCATTATCTGGGAAAATCAAACAAAATACAGGTGTTTCTTTATCCAGATGTTATCAATGCGGAAAATGTTCTGCTGGTTGTCCGGTTTCTTCGGATATGGATTTTCCACCGAGCCTATTAATACGAAAACTTCAAACTGGTTTACCTGAGCATGAAGAAGAAGTTCTTCGTTCGAAAAGTATTTGGTATTGCTTAACTTGCGAGATGTGCATCAGCCGCTGTCCTATGGAAGTGGATATTCCTCCAATGATGGATTATTTGAGGAGTGAATCATTAAGATTAAAAAAAGCAAATCCTGCTGCAAAAAATATTATCAGATTTCATAAAGCCTTTCTGGATTCAATTGAACAAACAGGCAGATTGTATGAAATGGGATTAATAGTTGATTATAAAGCAAGAGCTTTAAATCTAACTCAAGATGTTGCATTGGCACCCAGTATGTTTGCCAAAGGAAAACTGAAAATTATGCCTGAGTTGATTAAAAACCGTAAAAACATCAAGCAGATTTTCCAGAAAACAATCAATAAAAAGCAAAAGTAAACACTAAATAAGTAACAAATGAAACTTGGATTTTATCCCGGATGTTCTTTGGAAGGAGCTTCCAGAGAATATAACGAATCAGTAATGGCAATTGCAGAAGAGATGGGAATCGAATTGGTTTCTATTCCCGATTGGAATTGTTGTGGTGCAACCGCTGCACATAATTTGGATAAGGAATTGTCACTATCATTACCTGCCCGTAATCTTGCATTAGCAGAAGAAGCAGGTTTAACTGTTTTGGTTGTGCCATGTGCGGCATGTTATAGCAGATTTTGTGCTACTCAGCATGAACTAATGCATGATGAAAATCTTCACAAAAAAATTAATGGAATCATAGAAAAAGAATATAAAGGTAATCTACGTATATTAAATGTTATTCAATTTATCGACGAATTTATCATTGATAAATTAGATGATAAAATGAAATTCGAATTTAATAAAAAAGTAGCTTGCTATTATGGTTGTCTTTTGGTTCGTCCAAATAAAGTCTTGGATTTTGATCGTACAGAAGATCCTCAAACAATGGATGTTGTAATGAAAAAATTAGGTGCGGATTCTATTGACTGGGCATATAAAACCGAATGTTGCGGTGCAGGATTTTCTGTTTCTTTTACCGAAACTGTCGGTCGCCTTTCAGGTCAGATAGTTGAAGATGCAGAACATAGAGGTGCTGAAGCTATGATAGTTGCCTGCCCGATGTGTCATTCCAATCTGGATATGCGTCGTCCTGAAATTAATAAATACAATAAGAAAAAATCAGATATGCCTGTAATATATATTACTCAGGCTATAGGACTTGCATTAGGAATTGACAGAAATAAACTTGGATTACAACGTCATTTTGTTCCTGTTAAACTTAAAGATTTTAAGCCTTATACTAAGAAAACTGAAGTAGAAAATCCACAAAAAATGGAGGTTGAATAATGGCACGAATAGGAGTTTTTATTTGTCATTGCGGCGAAAATATTAGTGCAACTGTTGATTGTTCTAAAGTTGCTCAGGTTGCTGCAACATTTCCCGGAGTAGTTCATAGTGTTGATTATAAATATATGTGCTCTGATCCCGGACAGACTTTGGTTGGAAATGCTATCAAAGAACATAATCTGACAGGAGTTGTAGTATCTGCGTGTTCGCCACGTATGCATGAACCAACTTTCAGAAGAGCCTGTGCTGAAGCCGGATTAAATCCATATCAGTGTGAAATGGCAAATCTTCGCGAACATTGCTCATGGGTTCATGAAAGAAATGAAAAAACTGATGACAAAGCTATTGACCTTGTCAGAATGTTGGTCGAAAAAGTAAAAAGAAATAATTCTTTACAACCGATTAAAGTTCCGGTTACCAAAACAGCTTTGGTTATTGGAGGAGGAGTTGCTGGTATTCAGGCAGCTCTTGATATTGCCAATGCCGGACATAAAGTAATTATGGTTGAACGTGAACCTTCTATTGGTGGTCATATGTCTCAGTTAAGTGAAACGTTCCCAACATTAGACTGCTCACAATGTATTCTTACACCACGTATGGTGGAAGTTGCACAAAATCCTAATATTAAACTTTATACTTATGCCGAAATAGAAAGTGTTGAAGGTTTTGTTGGGAACTTTACTGTAAAAATCAGAAAAAAAGCCAAAAGCATTGACGAAAGCAAATGTAATGGTTGTGGTTTGTGTACTACCAAATGTCCTAATAAAAAGAACCCTAATGAATTTGAATTAGGTATGGCAAAAAGACCTGCTATTTATGTTCCTTTTCCTCAAGCAGTTCCTAATATTCCGGTAATTGATAAAACACAATGTACATATTATAAAACAGGAAAATGTAAAATTTGCGAAAAAGTATGTCAGGCAAATGCAATTCAGTTTGATCAACAGGACGAAATTATTGAAGTTCCGGTTGGTGCTATTGCAATTTGTACCGGTTTTGATATTAAGAAAGCCGATTTCTTCCCTGAATACGGATATGGCAAACATAAAGATATCATTGACGGTTTACAGTTTGAAAGATTGGCTTCTGCTTCAGGTCCGACTGCAGGAGAAATCCGCAGACCATCTGATGGTCAGATTCCTAAGAAAATAGTATTCGTAGCCTGTGCCGGATCACGCGATCCTGCAAAAGGCATAGAATATTGTTCGAAAATCTGCTGTATGTACACTGCAAAACATGCTATTCTTTATAAACACAAAGTACATGATGGTACTGCATATATTTTCTATATGGATATCAGAGCTGCCGGTAAAAATTATGATGAATTTACCCGTCGTGCTATTGAAGAGGATGATGCAAAATATATTCGTGGCAGAGTATCAAAAATCTACGAACGTGATGGCAAACTGATAGTTGTGGGTGCTGATACACTAATGGGTGCTCAGACTGTTGAAATTGAAGCTGATATGGTTGTTTTAGCTACTGCCGGTGTTGCAAACCAAGGGGCAGAAAAATTAGCTCAGATACTTCATGTATCTTATGATCAACATAAATTCTTTTCTGAAGCTCATCCTAAACTAAAACCTGTTGAAACCAATACTGCCGGTATTTATCTAGCAGGTGCTTGTCAATCTCCAAAGGATATTCCTGAATCTGTAGCTGCAGCATCCGGTGTTGCCGGTAAAATTTCTTGCCTGTTCTCTAACAGCGAACTTACCCGCGAACCTCTTATTGCTGTAGTTGACAGAACTGCTCCGCCTCAATATTCTTCTTGTACTGGTTGTTTTATGTGTCAATCTGTTTGTCCTTACAATGCTATTGAAAGAGAAGAAATCAATGACAGAAACGGAAATCTGGTGAAACAACTTGCTTTCATTAATCCGGGCTTATGTCAGGGTTGCGGAACCTGTGTTGCAGTTTGTAAATCTAAATCAATTGATATTGAAGGATATACTAATTTGCAGATGTATTCAGAAGTTGATGCACTTTTAAATTTTTAGTTAAACAAAAAGTAGAATTCAAACAAATTTTAAAATGTCAGAATTTGAACCAAAAATAGTAGCTTTTGTATGTAATTGGTGCACTTATGCAGGTGCTGACCTTACAGGTACAAGCAGAATAAAATATTCTTCAAATGTCAGAATCATAAGATTTCCATGTACAGGAAGAATTGATTATATGTTGTTAACCAAAGCTTTCGCTAGTGGTGCCGATGGAATTATTGTATCAGGCTGCCATCCTAACGACTGCCATTATACTTCGGGAAATTTTCATGCCCGTCGTCGCTGGATGGTTTTCAGAAGATTATGCGATTTCATGGGTATAGATACACGCCGTATAATTTTTTCATGGGTTTCTGCAGCAGAAGGTGCCAAATGGGCACAAATTGTTAATTCTGCAAACGAAGAGTTCAAGAAATTAGGGCCGTATGAAAATTATCATAAATTATCCACACAAGAAATTTTTGAATAATCATGGAAGAAATTAAGAAAATAGCAAAACAATTGCTGTCGGAAAATAAAATTCAGATGGTAATCGGATTTGAAAAAGGTACAGCAAATAAAGTAAGACCTGCTTTCTTCAAAAATGCTGATGATGTTGAAAAACTGATATATAACGATACTTGTATTCATAATTTGGCATTATATCTGAAGAAAGACATCTGTCATCATATAGCAAATGTGGGAATTATTGCAAATCCGAATGTAGTTAGAAGTATTATTCAGCTTGCATCTGAAAATCAGGTGAAAGAAGAAAAAATTACGATTATAGGAATTTCTTATGAAGGAAAATGTGTGGGAATACTCGATTTTAAAGCTGCTGAAGAATTTGCAAAAACTCAGCCAAAAGGCTTAAAACCTGAAGACAGAGCTTTTATCGAAAAAATTCAGGCTATGCCTTTGGAAGAACGCTTTAATTACTGGGTTGAAACTTTCAGTACTTGTGTAAAATGTTATGCTTGCAGAGCTTCATGCCCAATGTGCTATTGCGGAAAATGTAATGTAGAAACCAATAATCCACAATGGATTCCGGTTGCATCTCATAAATACGGAAATATGGAATGGCATATCATGCGTGCTATGCACCTGGCCGGAAGATGTATAAACTGCGGCGAATGCACCCGTGCATGCCCTGTTGATATTCCTTTGAATATGCTTTCTTATATGCTTACTGATTTCGTAATGGATGAATTTCATACCGAAGCAGGCTTAAGTACTACTTACGCACCTGCTCTTTCTTCTTATACAAATGTTGATAAAGAAAATTTTATTAAATAGGTTATGGAAATACTTAATAAATTACTTGATAAAACCGCTCTTTCTACTTTAATTGAAAGATTTGGCAAAGCAGGGAAAGAGGTTTATGCTCCTGTTAAAGAAAATGGAATTACCGATTTCGCAAAGGTTGATACAATAGATAAAATTGATTTTGAATGTATTGCTACCAAGCAATCGGCAAAATCTTTGGTATTCCCCAGAGTTGAAAAAATCCTCAGTTTCGAGAAATCATATGATGATATTTCTGTGAAAAATGTTGATATTAATGCTTTTCCTGAAGTTGTTGCACTTGGAAGCCGTCCTTGTGATGCCGCAGGTTTTATTCCTCTGGATGCTATTTTCTCTACAGATCATGTGGATGAAATTTTCAATGCACGTTTGAAAAAGCTGACAGTTATCAGTATCAGTTGCAAAAAAGCTGACGAATATTGTTTCTGTACTTCAGTAAACGGAAATCCGGGAAATACTGCCGGAAGTGATATTTTGCTTACAGAAATATCTGATTCTACATATTTTGCAGAAATCGTTACCGAAAAAGGGAAAGCTATTTTGGATGCAAATACCGATTTATTTAAAGATACTTCCGCTATTGATAAAACTCCTCATCTGGCAGATGTTAAACAGGAATTTACTGCAGAAGCTATCAATGAGAAATTAAATAATTTGTTTGAATCTGATATTTGGGACAAACAAGCTTTGCGTTGTGTAGGTTGTGGTGCTTGTGCTTATGTTTGCCCAGCCTGCGGATGTTTTGATATTCAGGATGAAAACAAAGGAAATAAAGGTATTCGCTACAGATGCTGGGATTCATGCGGATTCGGATTGTTTACATTGCATACTTCCGGACACAATCCACGCGAAAAACAATCGCAGAGATGGAGACAAAGAATTTTTCACAAGTTTTCTTATCAGATGGTTCAGCAAAAACAATTTGGCTGCGTAGGTTGCGGAAGATGTTCCAGAGCCTGTCCTGCCGATATGAATATTGCAGAGCATCTGAAAGAAATTTCTATTAATTAATCTATTGTTTTAAAGCAGAATAACATTATATAAAAATGGAAAACAAAAATATATATGTTCCTTATAAGATGAAAATTGAAAAAGTTACAGAAGAGGCTCCTTTTGTAAAAACTTTTCGATTAAAATTTATGAATGATGAGGATGCTGAAAAATTCAATTTCAGAACAGGACAATTTGGCGAATATTCTGTATATGGTGAAGGTGAATCTACTTTTTGTATTGCCTCAGCACCTACACGTAAAGGTTATATCGAATGTACTTTCCGTGAAGCTGGTCGTGTAACAAAAGCACTGGCTAACATGGGCGAAGGCGATATTATCGGTTTCAGAGGACCTTACGGCAATATTTTCCCGATTGAAGAATGGAAAGGCAAAAACCTTTTGTTTATTGCTGGTGGAATTGCGTTGCCTCCTATGCGTAGCGTTATATGGAATTGTCTGGATTTGCGCGAAAACTTTAAGGATGTTACTATTCTATACGGTGCCCGTTCGGTTGCCGATCTGGTTTACAAACACGAACTTAAAGAATGGGAAGAAAGACCTGATGTAAAATTGGTTACTACCGTTGATCCGGGTGGCGAAACACCAGAATGGAATGGCAAAGTTGGTTTTGTACCCACCGTTTTGTCGGAAATTTCGCCAAGCAGCGAAAATACCATTGCCATTGTTTGCGGACCTCCTGTGATGATTAAATATACTTTTCCGGTATTAGAAAAACTGGGTTTTACCGACGAAAATATTTTTACCACTTTGGAAAATCGTATGAAATGCGGTTTTGGTAAATGCGGCAGATGTAATGTTGGTAAAGTTTTTGTTTGCAAAGACGGCCCTGTATTTACATTGAAACAAATGAAAGAATTACCAGCTGAATATTAATATATTAGTTGGGATTATATAAAAAAAAGCGAACTGATTAAATTGGTTCGCTTTTTTTGTTGAATAATATTTAAAGCAAAATACTAAACAATAATAAAATGTATTATCTTTGTTTTTTAATTTCAGAGTGAATAATGAACAGTCTAATTGCAAATAAAATAACTGAATATTTTTCGTGTCAGCCTATCGAAAAAGCGTGGATATTTGGTTCTTATGCCCGCGAGGAAGAAACTCCGAAAAGTGATATTGATATTTTAGTCAATTTTATTCCCGATACAAAAGTTTCATTATTCAAATATGTAAGAATTATAAATGATTTGCAACAAATTACAGGGAAAAAAATAGATTTGGTTGAAGAAGGTCAGCTAAAATCTTTTGCAGTTGATAATGCTGAAAATGAAAAAATTCTGATTTATGAGAGAAATCACTCAAAGAAAAGATAATTGAATTAATTAAAGATTAAGTTTTTTGATAGGAAAAAGATACGAAAGCGGATGAATTTATTTGTCTGCTTTTTTTTGTTTTTATATTTTAATATTATCTTTGCATCTTAATATTATTCTTAAAATTACAAAAAAATAAATACATAAAATAATGGGAAGAGCATTTGAGTTTCGTAAAGCGCGTAAGTTTAAACGCTGGGGCAATATGTCAAAGGTATTCACCAAAATAGGCAGAGAAATTACCATGGCTGCCAAAGCAGGTGGTGGCGATCCGCATACCAATCCTCGTTTGAGACTTTTGATTCAGAATGCAAAATCTGAAAATATGCCACGCGAAAATGTGGAAAGAGCTATTAAAAAAGCTACCGAAAAAGACACTAAGGATTACAAAGAATTGGTTTATGAAGGCAAAGGACCTCATGGCATTGCCATTCTGGTTGAAACTGCTACTGATAATCCGGTTCGTACTGTAGCCAATGTGCGTAGTTATTTTAATAAATACAACGGAACTTTAGGTACTACCGGTATGCTCGATTTTTTGTTCGAACGCAAATGTTCTTTTAAAGTTGAGAAAAAAGAAGGTATTAATCTGGAAGAACTCGAATTTGAATTGATTGATTTTGGTGCCGAAGATGTTTTTGAGGAAGATCAGTTTATTATGATTTATGCCGAATTTACTTGCTTTGGGCCTATTCAGAAATATCTGGAAGAAAATAATTTTGTTATTTCTACTTTCGAGTTTGAACGCATTCCGACTGAAATGAAAGAGTTAACCGCCGAGCAACAACTTGACGTTGACAAACTTCTCGAAAAACTGGAAGAAGACGAAGACGTTACCAATGTGTTTCACAATATGAAATCGAAAGAATAATTATTCGTTTTGTTGATATATCAGAAAAAAAGCGAACTGTTGAGGCAGCTCGCTTTTTTTATTTTATTGAATCTTTGTATCAATATATTTTATGAATACTGATTTATTTATAATCAAATATATACATGTAAGCACAAATGTATATTGATAATTCAGCAGACTTTCTCTTTGCAAATGTCAATGCTGCAATTAAGCCTGTGACATCTGAAATCCTTTTAAATAATATAAAATTCATGATTTGTCTGCTTATTTGTTATTATTCCAATTTTTTTGCTGTCAATGTTAGCTAATTACTGACGGGGCAGGTTACTCGTATGGGCTTTATTTTCTTTTCCTTTTTTATTCATCCACCATTTCATAGTTAATCCCCAACCCAATCCGCAAATTAGCCACAATGGTATGCCAATCAAAAGACTTTTTTGTGTTATTTCTTTTTGGTCAATTAGTGGAAATATAATAGTCATTGCAACATACATGAAGAGTCCAAAGAAAAGTCCTAATTTTAACCATTTCTTTGTTGTATTATTCTTTTCCGGAATTTCAAGATTTATGTTTCTATATCTTTCTGGTTGTTTGTTTAACCAGCTTAGTTTTATTGATTTTCTGAACCATCCCCATATCGGAAAAGTCAAAGCAAGAAATATTAAAGAGGTCAAATTTCTCTGTACTGGAATTATTCCTTTGCAATTGTCACAGTAATAACCAAACCAATTTTTAAAAGCAGTCTTATTTTGTGAGGACCATTTAAGTCCGTTATGAAGTGTCCCACAATGAGGACAAGGAACTAAAGAACGTTGATAAAATGGTTTTTCCCCTTCTCGTTCTATCAACATTATTTTTGGGATTGTTTGTCCCAAAATCAATTCATTAATAGCCAATCCAGGATTAATTATCCAATGTAAAATCACTGGACTTTTCCAATTCCAAACTTTGTATTTTTCTTTGTCGTAATTCATTTGTTTGTTTTTTTTAATATTGCTTAAAACAAATAAACATCCCCAATTGCATATTTCCTATAAATATATTGCCAACAAAGATTATTATTCATTTTATTGATTATTAATTTATTTTTCTACAAAAATACAAATTTTTATAAACCAAACCCAACAGGTTTCAAAAACCTGTTAGGTTGAGGTTTTGTTTAGGCTTTCTGCATTTCGAAGCCAACCCGCCTTCCACAATTTTCAGCAAAACAGTGGTAACCGTTGATTTTTGCTTCCTGTTTCATCAAGGGAAAATTAAATCAATTAAAAAGGGGTTCTTAAAATTAGATTCTTTTATGCAAGCAAGATATTAAAATTGAAGTTTAACTAAGAAAAAAGAAATGTTCAGAAGACCCCCATAAAAAAATAAAATTTCCATTAAATTCCCTTTTTACAACTCTTCAAACAACAAAAACGCCTTAATCTATTGAAATACAATATCTCAACATTTAATCGCGAGCCTTCAATTACAAATCGGGAGCATTCAATTGCGATTCGGGAGCATTCAATTGCGATTCGGGAGCGTTCGATTGCGAATCGGGTGCTTTCAAAAGTGAAGCGATTGCTTTCAACTGCAAATCCAAGCCTCCGACGCTAAATCGGGAGCACTCAACGATGAATCGGGAGCCTTCTACTGCAAATCCATAGCTTCAAACCTCATTCGGGAGTCTTCAATTGTAAATCCGAAGCACAAAACCCAAATCGGGAGCCTTCAACGGTAAATCGGGAGCGTTCGGAACACGTGCGGGAGCATTCTGCACACTCGTTTTGCTTACTTCACACAAGCGCGTGAATTCTTTTTCCAATCGGGAGCTTTCAATGGTGAATCGGGAGCTTTCAATGGTAAATCAGGAACGTTCTATTGCAAATCAGGAACGTTCGATTGCAAATCAGGAACGTTCGATTGCAAATCAGCTACTATTGTATTTTACAAGAAATATCTCAACTGCCAAAATATACCATTGGTTAGCACCAAAAATCATTTGCAATTTCAATCCTTAAATATAAAATCATATATTTGCAAACAATAATACTTAAAAGTCGTTTTCGTTTATTATTTCTATAGTTTAAAAACAGCAAAAAATAACCAACAATACAAGCATGCAGTCAAAAACAAAATGGATACCCTTATTTGCCAGTAATTTTCTGGGTGTTTTCAATAATAATTTTTTCAAAACATTAATCTGCCTGTTGGCTATCAACTGGGTAGCCAAAGGCAACGAATCTATGATTGTATCAATGGCTTCGGGATTATACGTTTTGTCGTACATATTTTTTTCGCCTTTGGCAGGACGCTTATCCAAAACCATGTATAAAAAGAAAATAATGATAGCAGCCCGCATAGCCGAACTTATATTGGTTATTGCCGGAAGCATAGGCTTTTATATCGAAAACGTATATATAGTTATGGCAGGCATCTTTTTGTTAGGTTTGGTAAGTACTTTGTTTTCGCCTTCAAAATATGGTTTAATACGCGACATTGGTGGCAACGAAGGATTGTCGTTCGGTACCGGAACCCTCGAAATGTTCACCTTTTTCGGAGCCATTTTAGGCCCATTGCTGGCAACCATCGTTTCCGACCACTACAATTTTTATCTGATGTCCGGATTGTTTGTCGTTATCTCATTAATCAGTCTGTTTGCCATATCACGTTTAAAAGTATCGGAAAGCCAACCCATGAAAAAGAGCGACGATACCATTATACCATTTGTATTTGAATACAAAGCCTTTAAATTTGCTTCACAAATAAAAGGATTAAACCTTATTATATTAGGCTTATCTTCATTCTGGATGGTAGGAAGTTTTTTGCAAATGTTATTATTGGTTCATTGTCCGAAAACATTGGGAATGACCAACACCCAAACAGGCTATGTACTAACGGCATCGGCATTAGGCATCGGATTGGGCAGCTTTTTAGCCGGTATTATCTCAAAAGGGAAAATAGAACTGGGTTTAACACCCATTGGAGGATTAGGTATGTGCATTTCACTCTTAATTCTGTTTTTTCTGCAACCCACAGGCATTTTATTTGGTTTCATGATATTTCTGACCGCTTTGTTTTGCGGAATTTATATGGTTCCACTAAGTGCATCGGTGCAAAACAGCGTAGAAGGACGCAAGCAGGGCGATATGATAGCCTATTCAAACTTCATGATATTTCTATTAATCTTTATTTCGGCCGCACTTTTTGCAGTAATCACAGATAATTTCGGTACAAATTCAGTATTTATATTTCTGGTAATTTTAATATCGGGAATGAGTTTGATGATGATAAAATATGTACCCCAAATGTTTAACAGGTTTAAAATATTGATTAAGATATCCAAATAATTAGCAACGTCATTTATGGCGTTTAAAACTTAAAACACATTCAACAAAAAAATGAAAATAATACTCGCTATCTACCGTTTTCTTCTTTCTTTACGATATAATGTGGAGGTTAAAGGAATTGAAATTCTCAAAAACCCAAATCCGAAATTTATATTACCCAACCATCAGGCTTTGGTAGATCCTCAAATACTTTTCCCGCAGATACTAAAGCACATAAAAGCTGTGCCTGTGGCTTCTGAAATATATTACAACAAACCGATACTCAAACAACTATTTGATGTATTCGGTACAGTTATCGTAAGCGATATTACCAGCAATAACCGTGATGCTGATGCATTGAAAAACATCTATATCAATGTTGTTGACGCATTAAAAAGCGGCAAAAGTGTGGTGCTATATCCATCGGGACAAATAGTTGGACAAGGTTACGAAAAGATTTTCAACAAACAAAGTGCCTGGGCAATAGTTGACAATATTCCCGAAAACACTCAGGTAATCGGAGTCAGAATCAGTGGGTTGTGGGGAAGTATGTGGTCGAGAGCATGGATTGGCAAATCGCCCGATTTTATCAAAACCTATCTAAAAGCCATCTTTATGGTTTTGGCAAATCTGATTTTCTTTTTGCCACGAAGAAATGTAAAAATCGAATTTATTGATATCACAGAAGAAGCAAAAATAAAATCGAAAGAAAGTAAAAATGCTTTCAATCTTTTTCTTGAAGAAATATATAATATCAATGGCGAAGAAAAACTTCAATTCTTAAAACATTACTTTTATGCCCCTGAACTAAAACGTCAATTACCCGACAGAATAGAAGGTTCTGTGGCAGATTTAAAAACCAATACCCAAGCCCAAACAGATGATATTCCGGATGAAATATTCCAAAAAGTTGCAGAAATTATTGCCAAAAATACAGGAAATCAAAAATCAGAAATCAAAATAAGCTCTAATCTGATATTAGAATTAAGTGTAGATTCATTAATGTTGGTTTCAATTATAAGCGATGTAGAACAAAGCTTCGAAGTTGTATCGCAAATTGAAATCGAATTTGTTACATTGGTTGCCGATATCTGTCGGATAGCTATGAACCAGCAAATAAGCAAAGATATTCTAAAACCTTCATTTCTGAAAAACAGAATTGCAGCCCATAAAACAGTAGAAGTAGACAAAACAAAAAATATCGTTGAATCTTTTCTGAGTGTTTTTAGCCAGGATCAGAAAGAGCACTTTGCTTATGATAAAATTATGGGAAGTGTTTCACGCAAAGATTTTATGCTGAAAGCCTATGTTGTTTCAAAAATTATCAGAAAAGAAGTAGATGGCAAATATGTTGGAATTATGCTTCCGGCATTGCAAAGTACCACTTTATTGGTTATTTCCACTTATTTGGCGGGCAAAGTTCCGGTAATGCTTAACTGGACAGTTGGCAAAAAAGTTCTGGATCATTGTGTAGCTGATGCCGATTTAAAAGTAATTCTTACCGCCAAAACATTTCACGATAAAGTTCAGGATTTGCTTTCAGATAATGTAAAACAAAAATGTATCTTCTTCGAGCAGAAAGTAAAAGAAATTAGTTTGACAACAAAACTATCGGGCTTATTCAGCTTTATTTTTAAAGCAAAAACCCATATTGAGCCCAACGATACTGCTGTTATCCTGTTTACATCGGGCAGCGAATCATTGCCAAAAGCTGTTCCGCTAACACATCAAAACATTGTAGCTAATCTTTGGGGTGTTTTCGAAATCATTAAAATCAGCAACGAAAACATATTACTTTCATTCTTACCTCCATTCCATAGTTTTGGGTTCACTGTACTTACCATACTTCCGTTGATTTCGGGTTTAAAAGTAGCTTATACTCCAGACCCTACCGATAGCCGCGAAGTTTTAAAAATATTAAAGCATACAGGTGCTAATACACTACTTGCCACACCAACTTTTTTAAAGATGCTTTTGTCAGTATCAACTCAGGATGATTTAAAAGAGATAATACTTGCAATTACCGGTGCCGAAAGTCTGCATCCGGCTATCATAAAATCTTTTTATGATAAAGCAGATAAAAATGCCCGGATATTAGAAGGATATGGAATTACCGAATGTTCGCCGGTACTAAGTATTAATCCGATGGAAATACAAAAAGAAAAAAGTGTTGGAAAGTTTATTAAAGGTGTTGATTTCTTAATTGCTGATTTCAATCATTTTAAACCTCTGCCGCAAGGCGAAGAAGGGATGATAATGGTGAGAGGCGAAAGCATCTTTGGTGGTTATAAAGATAAAAATATAGCTAATCCTTTTGTAAATATCAATGGAAATGATTATTACAAAACCGGTGATTTAGGTCGTATAGATGAAGATGGCTTCCTGTTTATTACCGGACGCTTGAAAAGATTTATCAAAATAGCCGGAGAAATGATTAGCCTGCCAGCTATTGAAGGTGCTTTATTGAAAAAATACGGCAGCGATGAAGAAGTTTTGCTTGCAGTAGAAGGAAGCGATACCATAGAACCACCACAAATTGTTTTATTTGCAAAATCAAAAATTGATATTGCAGAAGCCAATGCCTATCTGAAAGAAAGTGGTTTTCCTAATCTGGTAAAGTTAAACAAACTAATTAAAGTTGAGGAAATTCCTTTGCTCGGAACAGGCAAAACAGACTATAAAGTACTGAAACAGCAGATTATATAAAAAAATAAGCGAGTGATGTAAATTCACACGCTTACTAAATATATTTAAAAAGAGATAGGATGATTTGGAATCATCCTATCTCTAATAACTTAAACGATTTGTGCATAAGATTTCATAAACTGAACACGTTCTAAAACCGCAGGATTTTCGATATTTATCTGAGATAATTTCCCTCGGAATTCATCAATATATTTAAAATTATGTTCATCCATCCATTTATTTAAACCATTTACCAATGTATTAATTTCTTCTATTCCTTTTTCGTAAAGCAAAGAAGCTACCTGCACTGCATTTGAACCAGCTAGTATTAACTTAACAACGGTTTCATAATTATGTACTCCTGTTGAAGCGGCCATATCGCATCCAACTCTGCCCGATAATATAGCAGTCCATCTTAACGTACGGAGATATTCATCCGCCGAACTGTAAATTCTTCCCGATGAAATTTCTATCTTATCTATATTTATATCAGGATTATATGGTTTGTTGAATAGAACCATTCCAGAAATACCCGATTTTGATAAATCAACAAAAGTATTTACCAGACTTGATGAATAATAACTCAACTTTAATGAAATAGGAATACTTACATATTTTTTCACATCGCTGATAATTTTTTTGTACATTTCATCGTAATTAGCAGCAGTTTTATTAATATCTGATGGGAGTATGTATAAATTAAGCTCTAAAGCATCAGCACCTGCTTCCTGAATTCTTTTGGCAAAGAAACTCCAATCGTAAGCCGAAACACAATTAATACTTGCAATTATTGGAATATTCACTGATTTTTTTGCCAAACTAATAAAATTCAGATATTCTTTCAGGCTATGCTCTTTGGCAAAATTGCTCATATAATCCATAGCTTCAACATAATCGTAGCTTCTGTTGGTAAGGATATCATTAAACCCTTTTTTCATTGCACTTAACGAAGGATCTGTGCTATCAATAAATTTATCAGCCTCCATCATTATTTGTTCTTCAAAAATAGATTTCAACACAATAGCTCCGGCATTGGCAGCTTCCATTTTTTTTAGATTTTCAATTGAATTAGAGAGGCCTGAACTACTAACTATAATGGGATTTTTTAATTGTAATCCCATGTAACTTGTGCTTAAATTTGCCATAATATTTTACTTTATATTATTATGAATAAATGATTTTTAAAGAGAAATTTTTCAAAATATGAAAAAGTAAAATTAATACTATAATTTTATACAGCAAATATTTTTTATTGTTTTTCTGATAAATAATCAGAATACTCGTTTTAAACAAAAAAATCTATATTTAATGTAAAAAATAACTTTCCTCTTTTAAAATAAATTGACCTATAAAATCATATCACAGATTGTAAGATTAAGATTATTTTTTTTCACATATTACTAATACCATTTTTAATTAAGAAAAAAAGGGCTAAAATAGCATTGACAATTATCAACATTATTATGATAAATTCAGAAAAACTTGATTAAGAAGATTTTTTTTTATAATATTGCACGTTAATTTTTTCATTTTATATCAAGTTGTATGAACAGTGAAAGTTTAATTCTATTCTTTATTGTTGCAGTAGTGCTGGTTGGAGGGGCTTTGATATTTTCGAGTCTGGTACCACCCAAATCAACAAACCCACAAAAATCAGAACCTTACGAATGCGGAATTCCAACCGAAGGAAAAACCTGGTTACAATTTAACGTAGGTTATTATTTGTTTGCCATTTTGTTTCTGATTTTTGATGTAGAAACTGTATTTTTGTTTCCATGGGCTACCATTATGAAATCGATGGGGATTGCTGCATTTATCGAAATAATCATATTCTTTTTAATTCTTGGTCTGGGATTATTATATGCCTGGAAAAAACATGCTTTAATATGGGAATAAAATCAATGAAGTACGAAGATTTCAACGATAACGAAACGTTGGAACTCTTCAAACAAACCGGAGGAAATTTATTTTTCACAACAGTAGATGCTATCATCAACTGGGGACGCTCCAATTCGGTATGGCCACTTACCTTTGCAACAGCATGTTGCGGTATCGAAATGATGGCAGCCGGAGCTTCCCGCCACGATTTTGCACGCTTTGGTATCGAGGTTTACCGTGCCAGTCCACGACAGGCAGATGTTATAGTTGTAGCCGGTACCATTGTAAACAAAATGGCACCCGTTCTAAAACGTTTGTACGATCAAATGCCCGAGCCAAAATATGTAATTGCAATGGGTGCATGTGCAATATCAGGAGGTCCGTTTTATTACAATTCATATCATGTAATAAAAGGTGTAGAAAATGTAATTCCTGTAGATGTTTACATTCCTGGTTGCCCGCCACGTCCTGAAGCTCTTTTGTATGGAGTAATGCAATTGCAACGCAAAATACAAACAGAAACCATCAGAAATCCGCGCAAACAACCGGACACTTTTGCTGAAACAGATAATAAATAGTTTTCAATTCTTTTATAAATAAGTAAAATGAAACGAGCCATGCTACTTTATTCAAATAATAAGTATTCAGCAAATGTAGTTTTGGCGAGTTCCATCTGTACAGATTAATTAATAATAAATAAACAGATGAATAACGAACAATTAAAAGAGAAGATTCTATCATTAGATCCATCTCTCAATATTTCAGAAGGACCTCAATATCTTACATTGAGCGTTACTCCCGAAAAATTACACAATACTGCCCTTCTACTCAAAAACACATCAGAACTTAGTTTTGATTATCTTTTTTGTTTAACAGGCAACGATCTGGCAGATGCTTGCGAAGTTGTATATCATCTGGAATCAACCAAACATGCACATGCCATCGTTTTGAAAGCAAAAACAGCCAATCGCGAAAATGCTTTACTCCCAACAGTTACCGATATATGGGCAACTGCTGATTTTCACGAACGTGAAGTTTACGATTTGGTTGGAATTACATTCACCAATCATCCCGATATGAGACGCATCTTTTTAGATGAAGAAGATTGGGTAGGATATCCGTTGCGTAAAGATTATACTGATAATAACATAGTTACAAGATAGTTTATGGAAGAATTCATTACAAACAGCAAAGGAAAACAAGAAGAGGAATACATTGTAAATATGGGTCCTCAGCATCCGTCAACACACGGTGTTTTGCGATTGAAAATTTCTTTAAAAGGAGAAACTGTCGAAAGAATAGAACCACATTGCGGATATATCCATCGTGGTATCGAAAAAATGTGTGAAAGACTTACTTATCAGCAAATTATACATCTTACTGATCGTATGGATTATTTGTCTGCTCATATCAACAACGAAGCAGTTTGTCTATTGGTTGAAGATGCATTGCAGATAGAAGTGCCTGAAAGAGTAAAGTATATACGTACCATTCTTGATGAATTAACACGTTTGGCATCACATCAGTTATGGTGGTGTGCATTTGGTATGGATTTGGGTGCTTTAACTACCTATTTTTATGGATTACGCGACAGAGAACATATTCTGGATATTTTTGAAGAAACTACCGGAGCCCGCTTATTGCAAAGTTTTAATGTTCCGGGTGGTTTTATGAACGATATCCATCCTAATTTTATAAAAAGAGTTAAAGACTTTATCGTTTATTTCAGAAAGAAATTACCTGAATATGATGAACTGTTGACAGGCAATGTTATTATGAAGGAAAGAACCAATGATATTGGAATACTTTCACTCGAAGATGCCATAAGTTATGGTGTTACAGGTCCTTCAGGAAGAGGTTCTGGTTTTGCATGCGATGTAAGAAAACATCATCCTTACAGTGCGTATGATAAAGTTGAATTCAGAGAAGTTTTATATACTAAAGGAGATTCATTCCACCGCTACAAAGCAAGGGTTGAAGAAATGTGGGAATCAATGAAAATTATCGAGCAATTGATAGATAATATTCCTGAAGGAGATTACGCCGTAAAAATGAAACCCATCATAAAATTGCCAGAAGGCGAATACTACCAAAGAGTAGAAGCTGCCCGAGGTGAGTTTGGAGTTTATGTTTTAAGCACCGGCGAAAAATATCCTTACCGTATCAAATTCCGCTCACCAAACTTCAGCAATTTATCGGCAATCAACAAAATAGCTGCCGGTTTTAAAATAGCTGACCTTGTGGCAATAGGAGGTTCATTAGATTTAGTAATTCCGGATATTGACAGATAGTTTGTCTTACTTTTAATTGTATCATTAACAAAAAAAGAGAAAATGGCATTTAATATTTACGATTTCACTTCGTTTAACCAATCAATAGATAAGTTATTATACGACAATTTACCACCGTTTTGGGCATTAATAATCGAAATGACCCTTATTGGAGTAGCTTTCTTGTTGTTTTATGCTTTGGTTGGATTGTTTTTGGTTTATGCCGAACGTAAAGTTTGCGCATTTATACAAAATCGTGTAGGACCCAACAGGGTTGGTCCTTATGGAATTTTTCAAACATTTGCAGACTTCATTAAGCTGCTGATGAAAGAGATTATTCATATCAGAAAAGCTGATCAGTTTTTATTTAATCTGGCTCCTTTTATTGTAATAATTGCTTCTTTTATGGCAATTGCAGCTATACCTTTCGGATTGGGCTTACATGCAATAGACTTTAACATAGGTGTATTTTATGTTATGGCTGTTTCATCATTAGGCGTAATCGGAATTTTATTAGCCGGATGGTCGAGTAATAATAAGTATTCACTTATCGGAGCTATGCGTAGTGGTGCTCAAATCGTTAGTTACGAATTATCAGTCGGAATGTCGCTGGTAACTATCGTAATATTGGCAGGAACTATGCAACTTTCAGAAATTGTAGAAGCTCAACGCAACGGCTGGTTTATTTTTACAGGGCATATTCCTGCAATTATTGCCTTTTTAATATTTATCATAGCCGGTACAGCCGAAACCAACAGAGGTCCTTTTGATTTGGCAGAAGCTGAATCTGAATTAACTGCAGGTTTCCATACCGAATATTCAGGTATTAAGTTTGCTTTCTTTTTCCTTGCCGAATATATGAATATGTTTATTGTTGCTTCTATAGCTGCTACTGTTTTCTTAGGCGGTTGGATGCCTTTACATTTAGGCCCATTGTTAACTGACTTATTAGGAAATTGGTCTCTAAAGTTTAATACTGGGGTGGATTTCATTCCTCCTTTCTTCTGGTATATGGGTAAAACTTTGTTGGTTATATTTTTAATGATGTGGTTTAAATGGACTTTCCCACGTTTAAGAATCGACCAGTTGTTGAAACTCGAATGGAAATATTTATTACCAATTAACTTGTTCAATATTATCCTTATGGCACTTATAGTGTTGATGGGATGGCATTTCTAAATAACAATTAAATAGAATTTATTGAGAATGAATGCAATTATAGAATACTTAAAAGAATTGTTCGGAGGCATCAAAACCTTATTAACCGGTATGAAAGTTACAGGTTATTACTTTGTTCATCCAAAAGAGATTACGACACAGCAATATCCCGAAAACCGTAAGACTTTAAAGATGTTCGACAGATTTAAAGGCGAAGTAAGTATGCCTCACGACGAAAATAATCAGCATAAATGTACAGCATGCAGCATTTGCGAAATCAATTGTCCTAATGGCAGTATAGAAGTAATTAGCCGTCAGGTGGAAAAAGAAGATGGCAAAAAGAAAAAAGAACTTGATACTTATATTTATAAATTGTCGATGTGTACATTTTGCGGTATTTGTATAAAAGTTTGCCCACAGGATGCCATTGTCTTTTCACAAGGGTTTGAGCATGCAGTATATAACAAAGAAAAATTGATAAAGACACTGAATAAACCAGGGTCTTCATTAAAAGAAAAAGTTAAAGAGTAATTCATAATCATTTAAATAATAAAAAATGGACTATATTTTATCAGGAAATCAGATAATGTTTATTTTATTCTCAGCTATGATTGTGATATTCTCAATATTAACAGTTACTAGCCGCAGAATTTTAAGAGCAGCTGTTTATTTGCTATTGGTTTTAATTTCAACTTCGGGTTTATACTTTATGTTGAATTATCAGTTTCTGGCAGCAGTTCAGTTAACTTTATATGCAGGTGGTATTGTGGTACTTATCATCTTTTCGGTATTGCTTACCAGCCATATCGACGAAAAATTTGAATCACCTGCCTTATTGAAAAAAGTGTATGGAGCTATTGCATCTATTTTAGGTGCCGTTTTGGTTATCAACACTTTATTAAGTTATACATTTATACCAGGCATTGAACCTGCAAAAGATGTAAATATGAACTTAATAGGAAATAGCCTGATAAGCTGGGGCGAACAAGGCTATGCACTACCTTTTGAATTAATCAGTATTTTATTACTTGCTGCAATGATTGCTGCAATTGTAGTAGCTAAAAAAGTAAAAACAAAATAGTTATGCATACAGTAATACCAATTGAATATTTTTTAGTAACAGCAACTTTAATGTTTTTTGCTGGTGTTTACGGTTTTATTACCCGTAAAAATTTAATTACAATATTGATGTCTGTAGAGCTGATGTTGAATGCAGTAAATATTATTTTTATCGCTTTCAACAGATATTTGTATCCCGGACAATTAGAAGGGCATTTCTTTGCTCTGTTTGTAATTGCTGTAGCTGCCGCCGAAGCTGCTGTTGCAATAGCAATTATTATTAATATTTACCGAAACTTCCAATCTATTGATGTGGAAGAAACAGACAAAATGAAATACTAAAAATAAAACATACATATTATGACAGATTTTAGTTATACAATATTAATTCCGCTTATCCCGATTTTCTTTTTTCTGATTATCGGTTTAACCGGTCATAAAATGAAACCTATAATTTCGGGTTTAATAGGAACAACAGGATTATCGATTGCAGCTATATTATCATATTTTACTGCATATCAATACTTTTTCAATACTGAAAAAATCGATGGTGCTTATCAGAAAATACTGGCTTTTAACACTGTATGGATTAATTTTACAGATAAGCTTCATGTAGATATGGGCGTACTTTTAGATCCTATTTCTGTAATGATGTTGATTGTTGTAACTACCATTTCATTAATGGTTCATATATACAGCCTTGGATATATGAAAGGTGAAAAAGGGTTTGCCCGTTTTTATGCTTTCTTATCATTATTCAGCTTTTCTATGTTAGGGTTGGTATTGGCAACCAATATTTTCCAGATGTATATTTTTTGGGAATTAGTGGGTGTTTCATCATTCTTATTAATTGGATTTTATTACGAAAAACCATCAGCAGTTTCAGCTTCCAAAAAAGCTTTTATTGTTACTCGTTTTGCCGATTTGGGTTTTTTAATCGGGATTTTAATATTATCATTCAACACAGGAACTTTTGATTTTATCTCATTAACTGATATTCATGGAACTGCAATTGCATCCGGAAGCGGAATCGCTTTTATGGGATTATCAACTATGACATGGTCTTTGATTTTTGTTTTTATAGGTGGTGCTGGTAAATCAGCTATGTTTCCTTTACATATTTGGTTACCAGATGCGATGGAAGGCCCAACTCCGGTTTCTGCATTAATTCATGCAGCTACCATGGTTGTTGCTGGTGTTTATCTGGTTGCAAGACTTTTCCCTGTTTATGCAATTTCAGCTCCTGACGGATTAACGGTTGTGGCTTATGTAGGCTCTTTCTCATCATTGTTTGCTGCTGTAATTGCTTGTACTCAATACGATATAAAACGTGTGCTTGCTTTTTCAACCATGTCGCAAATTGGCTATATGATGGTTGGTGTAGGGGTTTCACGTTATGGTGGTCACGAAGGTCTTGGCTTTATGGCTTCCATGTTCCATTTATTTACACATGCTATGTTTAAAGCTTTGTTGTTTCTTGGAGCAGGTGCCATTATTCATGCTGTTCATTCAAATGTAATGACTGATATGGGTGGTTTGCGTAAATATTTACCAATTACACACATCACTTTTTTAATTGCATGTTTAACAATTGCTGGTGTGCCTTTTCTTTCAGCGTTTTTCAGTAAAGACGAAATTTTAACTGCTGCCTTCCATCATAATAAACTGATATTTTTTGTTCAGTTATTTGTTGCCGGCTTAACCGCTTTTTATATGTTCCGTTTATACTTCCGTATTTTCTGGAATCGTGATACACATTATCATCATACGCCACACGAAGCTCCATTGACAATGTCGATACCGCTTATGTTTCTGGCTGTAGCTTCCATATTTGCAGGTTATATCCCATTTAGTAAATTAGTTACTTCTGATGGCTTGCCATTGGAAGCTCATATCGAATGGATTGTTGCTATTCCTTCTATTATTGTTGGTTTATTGGGTATATCTATTGCTTTTGTGATGTATAAAAAAGAAACTACCATACCTCAAAAAATTGGTTCTTCATTTAAATTACTTTATGTTGGAGCTTTTAATAAATTTTATTTCGACGAAATTTATCTTTTTGTAACCAAAAAAATCATTTTCAATTACATATCTCGTCCCGTTGCTTGGTTCGACCGTCATGTAGTTGATGCAACTATGGATGGAATTGCATGGATTACTAATGCAGTATCATTCCGTATCAAAGGATTACAATCTGGTCAGGTACAGCAATATGCATTTGTTTTTGTAAGCAGTGCAATATTATTAGGAATACTATTCATTTATTTATTTTCAATTTAAATAAAAAAAGAGATGGACATTTTATCACTATTTGTTATTATACCGGTAATTACAGTATTAGCTATAATACTGGTTAAAAATCCGATGCAAACCAGACTTATTTCTGCTATTGGAATGGGTATTCAATTGTTATTGGCTGCTTATTTGATTTATGCTTATTTTGCCGAAAGAAATGCCGGCAATATGGACGAAATGTTATTTATGAAAGATATTATCTGGTACGAAGCGCTGAATATTCATTATACTGTTGGGGTTGATGGAATTTCTGTTGCAATGATTGCACTTACTTCAGTTGTGGTTTTTGCCGGAGTTTTTGCTTCATGGAAAGTAGATTTTCTTCCTAAAGAATTCTTTATCTCATTGATATTATTATCTTCAGGGGTGTTTGGATTTTTTATTTCGTTGGATATTTTCACCATGTTCTTGTTTTATGAAGTTGCGGTAATTCCTATGTATCTGCTTATCGGTATCTGGGGTAGCGGACCAAAAGAATATGCAGCCATGAAACTTACATTAATGTTGATGGGTGGTTCTGCTTTGTTGATGGTTGGTTTATTGGGTATTTATACCAATTCGGCTCCAAATGGCGGACCTTTAACTTTTAATATTTTGGAAATTGCCAAAGTTCATATTCCGATTGAAGCTCAAAGGATGTTCTTTCCGATGACATTTGTAGGTTTTGGTATTTTAGGTGCATTGTTCCCCTTCCATACCTGGTCTCCTGATGGTCATGCTTCTGCTCCTACAGCTGTTTCTATGTTGCATGCCGGAGTTCTGATGAAATTAGGCGGTTATGGTGCTTTTAGAGTTGCTATTTTCTTATTGCCTGATGCTGCTCATGAATTATCATGGATATTTATTATATTAACTTCTATCAGCGTTGTTTATGGTGCTTTTGGTGCAATTGTTCAAAAAGATTTGAAATACATTAATGCGTATTCTTCTGTTAGTCATTGCGGTTTGGTTTTATTTGCTGTTCTGATGATGAATAAGACTGCCATGGATGGTGCTATACTTCAGATGATTTCTCATGGTTTGATGACAGCACTTTTCTTTGCATTAATCGGGATGATTTATGGAAGAACTCATACACGTTTAATAAACGAAATGGGTGGTTTGATGAAAGTGATGCCATTTTTGGGTGTTGCTTATGTAATTGCCGGTTTAGCTTCTTTAGGTTTACCTGGTTTAAGCGGTTTTGTTGCCGAAATGACTATTTTTGTTGGTTCTTTCCAACACGTTGATACTTTCCACAGAGTTGTTACCATTGTTGCGGTTTCTTCTATTGTAATTACAGCTGTTTATATTTTAAGAGTGGTGGGTGCATTGCTTTTTGGTCCTATCAAAAACGATCATTTTCTGCAACTTGAAGACGCTAAATGGTATGAAAAAATATCAACTGTAACTTTGATAATGGCTATAGCTGCTATTGGTATTGCTCCGCTTTGGCTTTCAAATATGATTGGCGACAGTTTGCAGCCAATTATTGATAAGTTAACTATTATGATTCCTTAATTTGTATAAAAGTTCATTAAAATACTATCAAACATGAATTTAGAAAGTTTTTTATTAATGAGACATGAATTGGTTCTGACAATTATAACTTTAATTGTTTTGGTTGCAGAACTTTCAGTAAATGATGATAATAAAAGAAAAGTTATTTCGATTGCAACGGTTCTTTTCGGTATAAATATGGTAATAGGTTTTTTGCCAAATATGGCAGGAATTCTTTTTGGAAAAATGTATATCAATACCGATTTGCAATGGACTATGAAAAATATTCTTAATCTGGGTGTTTTTGTGGTTTTATTACAATCTGTTGCTTGGCTGAAAGAAACTGAAAACAAGATAAAAATAAGTGAGTTTTACATTTTGATTTTTTCTACCTTATTGGGTATGCAATTTATGATTTCATCGGGTAGTTTCCTGATGTTGTATCTGGGATTGGAACTTGCTACTATTCCAATGGCTGCATTGGCGGCTTATGATCGTTACAGGTCTAATTCGGCTGAAGCTGGTGTGAAACTTATTTTGTCGGCTGCTATGTCGTCGGCAGTTTTATTACTGGGTATTTCTTTTATATACGGAACTACAGGTTCTACTTATTTTGATGTTGTTGCATTAAAATATACCACTGCTCCATTGCAAACTCTAGCTTTTATATTGTTCTTTTCGGGCATGGCATTCAAAATTTCGCTGGTTCCATTCCATTTATGGACTGCCGATGTTTATGAAGGTTCGCCAATAAATGTAACTTCTTATTTATCTGTAATATCAAAAGGTGCTTCTGCTTTTATTCTGGTAACTGTTTTATTTACTGTTTTTAACTCAATTGCTCTAATTTGGAAACCTTTGATGTATATTATTGCAGTATTAACCATGACAGTTGGTAATTTGTTTGCTATGCGTCAGCAGAATATGAAGCGTTTCCTTGCATTTTCGTCGATAGCACAGGCAGGTTTTATTTTGCTGGGTATTATCGGGGCAAGTAATATCGGTATGACTTCGGTAATTTATTTCGTTTTTGTTTATATTTTCTCTAATTTGGGAGCTTTCGGTGTGGTTTCGGTTATTTATTACAAAAGCCGCAAAGAGAATATGGACGATTACAATGGATTGTATTTTACCAATCCGAAGTTGAGTTTGGTGATGATGCTGGCTTTGTTTTCGTTGGCAGGTATTCCGCCGGTTGCAGGCTTTTTTGGTAAGTTTTTCTTATTTACGGCTGCTGCCGAATCGGGTTATTACTGGTTGGTATTTATAGCTGTACTTAATGCTACAATTTCATTGTATTATTATTTACTGGTTGTAAAAGCGATGTTTATCAATAAGAACGAAACTCCGATAGCGTATATTAAAACCGATTGGCCTGCTAAAGTGGCGATATTGATTTGTGTAATAGGTATCTTTGCAGTAGGTTTCTACAGTGGAATTTATCAATATATTACATCTATTAGTTTTGGGATTTAATTTTTAATGAATATATTTGTATTGGCCGGAAGCAAGAAATTGTTTCCGGCTTTTTTATTTCATCTATTTGGGTGATGAAGGCTCCCGATTTGTAATAGTACGTTCCCGATTTAATGTTGAGATATTGTATTTCAAAAGATTAAATTCGTTTTTATTGTTTTGCGAGTGGTAAAGAGGGAATTTAATGGAAGTTTTTTTTAGGGGGACTTCTGAAAATTTCTTTTGATTTGTTAAACTTCAAATTTAAAATCTTGCTTGCATAAAAGAATCTAATTTTAAGAACCCCTTTTTAATTGATTTAATTTTCCCTTGATGAAACAGGAAGCAAAAATCAACGTTTACCACTGTTTTGCTGAAAATTGTGGAAGGCGGGTTGGCTTCGAAATGCAGAAAGCCTAAACAAAACCTCAACCTAACAGGTTTTTGAAACCTGTTGGGTTTGGTTTATAAAAATTTGTATTTTTGTAGAAAAATAAATGAATAAACAATAAAATGAATAAGAAAAGTCTAATTATTTTTATATTATTTTTTTTTAGTTTTTGTTTGCTTTATGCGGAAAAGATAGAAGGTTATAAACCTCCCCCATTTTCATATAGACTTCTATGTTCATATATCGTTTTGACGCCGTTATCAATTCTACCTTTTTTGTTTTCCTTTTTGTATTTTAAAATTATAGACAAGGATGCAAACAAAATAAAAATGCAAAAATTATTTATCATTATGTTTGCAACATTAACTGTGAGTTGCTTATTTTCAGCTAGTGATGCGTATAATGATGAAGGTTGGAGTCCAATTACTTCGGCAATCCTTTTGCCATTTTACATTCCTATTACAATACCTATACTTGGAAAGAAATTAAAATTATGGATTCGAATAATTTTAGGAATAAGTATATTTATAACATTGCTAGTTTTAATTGGATATATAGAGTTACCATATTATGACTTAATGGCTCAGACTAATTTACCGATAAGTTGGTGAAGAAATCAAATATAAGTAGATGAAAGGTAGTGTTTAACATTCACTAGTATATCCTAAAAACCCATCCCATTCAAATTGATTTGCAGGCTCAATCTTCCTTGGCTTATAAATCATAATAAATGGCTTCAAATACATTATGATTTTGTATTTTTGTAACCTAAAATTTGTAAAATGAGAAAACAAGTAGATTTTCTGGTAATAGGTTCGGGTATAGCAGGATTAAGTTTTGCACTTAAAGTGGCCGACTACGGCAAAGTGTGCATTATAACCAAAGCCAAAGCCGACGAAGGTTCTACCAAATACGCTCAGGGTGGCATTGCTGCCGTTATGTACACACCCGATACTTACGAAAAACATATAGCCGATACCATGAGAGCCGGCGATGAACTTTCGGATATAAATATTGTACGCATTACCATTACCGAGTCAACCGATCGTGTGAAAGAACTTATAGAATGGGGTGCCAATTTCGATAAAAATGCTGCCGGAAAATACGATTTGGCTAAAGAAGGCGGACATTCTGAATATCGAGTGCTGCATCATAAAGATAATACCGGCAACGAAATAGAACGAGCACTCCTCGAAAACGTTAAAAATCACCCCAATATCGAAATGCTCGAAAATCATTTTACAGTCGATATTATTACACAACATCATTTGGGTATTGAAGTAAACAGACGTACAAACGATATTAAATGCTTTGGTGCCTACGTTTTGAACGAAAAAACACACGAAATACATACTTACCTTTCTAAAGTAACCCTAATTGCAACCGGTGGAAACGGAAATGTTTACAATACCACAACCAATCCCGTAATTTCAACTGGTGATGGAATATCAATGGTTTACAGAGCAAAAGGCAAAGTAGAAAACATGGAGTTTGTTCAGTTTCATCCAACCTCATTGTACAATCCGAACGAAAAACCATCGTTTTTGATTACCGAAGCATTAAGAGGTTCGGGAGCTATTCTTAAAACTCAGGACGGCAAAGAATTTATGCAAAAGTACGACGAAAGAGGTTCGTTGGCTTCACGCGATATTGTTGCCAGAGCAATCGACAGCGAAATGAAGAAAAACGGTTGGGATTATGTATATCTCGATGCGCGCCATATAGAAAAAAGCAAGCTATTAGACCATTTTCCTACAATTTATGCCAAATGCCTCAGCATAGGTATAGATATCACCCGCGATATGATACCCGTTGTGCCATCGGCACATTACAACTGTGGTGGTATAAAAGTTGACGAATGGGCACGTAGTTCAATTCAAAATCTTTATGCTTCAGGCGAATGTGCATCAACTGGTTTGCACGGAGCCAACCGGCTTGCTTCCAATTCCTTGTTAGAATCTCTGGTGTTTTCGCACAGAGCCAGTATTGATGCCCTGAAAAAAATAAACAACATAGATTATTGCAACGAAATACCCGACTGGAATGCCGAAGGTATGGTGCTGAACGAAGAAATGGTATTAATTACCCAATCTTTAAAAGAATTGCAATTAATCATGTCGAATTACGTTGGAATAGTCCGTTCCGATTTGCGTTTAAAAAGAGCTTTCGATCGTTTGGAATTGCTTTATAATGAAACAGAAGAGCTTTATGATAAATCAATACTAACCGTAAAACTCTGCGAACTTCGCAATTTAATAAATATCGGCTATCTGATAATAAAAATGGCACAGGACCGTAAAGAAAGTATAGGATTGCATTATTCAATAGATTATCAACGCAGAAAAAACTAATTCAATTAATCAGTTAATAATAATGAAAACATTTGCAGTAGTATTATCAGGATGCGGTGTTTACGATGGTGCCGAAATCCATGAAGCCGTTTTAACGCTTTTAGCAATCGACAGAAATAATTGCACATATCAGATATTTGCACCCGACATCGAACAATATCATGTAATCAATCACTTAACCGGCGAAGTAAGTGCCGAAAAACGCAATGTGCTGGTAGAATCAGCACGCATTGCCCGCGGTAATATTAAAGCATTATCAGAATTTAATGCAGCTGATTATGATGCCATTATTTTTCCGGGCGGTTTCGGTGCAGCCAAAAATCTTTCCGATTTTGCTTTTAAAGGTGGCGAATGCAAGGTAAATAAAGAAGTGGAAAAAGCAGTTAAAACGATGGTTGAAGCCAATAAACCTGTCGGGGCATTGTGTATTGCACCGGCAGTAATTGCCAGTATTCTCAAAAATGTGGATGTTACCATAGGTAATGATGCCGATACAGCAAAAAATCTTGAAAAAACCGGAGCTCATCACATCACATCTAATCATGGCGAAGTGGTAAAAGACAGTAAGCTAAAAGTTTTTTCAACACCTTGCTATATGTTGGATGCAACAATGTCGCAAATAGCCGTTGGTGCCGAAAATATTGTAAAAGCAATGATTGAATCCATGTAAATTATTACAATCAAAATCTTTTCAAATTTGAAAAAGATCAAACATCTTATCGTATTATTTAAATTTATTTCTTTTTGTCTTCTGACAATCTTTTCTAATATTGTTTGGTCGCAAACCAACGATTATGCTTTTGTAAAAGATAATAGTATTGTAGTAAAAGACAGCACAGGGAATTCATATCAGTTTCCATTTGCCGGAGGAATGAGCAATTGCCAGTTTTCGGGTATAGATTTAAATCAGGATGGAATAAAAGATCTGGTAGTTTTCGATAAAATCGGAAACAGGTTAAGCTGTTTTCTTAATACCGGAATAACAGATAGTGTTGTTTATACATTTGCTCCTCAATATTCGGTACTTTTCCCTGAAATTAACAGCTGGATGCAATTGATAGATTATAATAATGATGGAAAAGAAGATATTTTTACGTATTCAAATGGTGGAATAAAGGTTTATAAAAATATAACAACAAATACACTTTCATTTTTATTGGTTAAAGAACCTATATTGTCTTCATATAATGGCAATTACACCAATCTTTTCTGCTTATCAGAAGATTATCCTGCCATAAGCGATATTGATAACGATGGCGACAAAGACATACTTAACTTTTGGGTATTGGGTAAGTTTGTCAATTATCATAAAAATCTCAGTATAGAAAAATATGGCATACCTGATTCTCTCGATTTTCAGTTGGAAGATGAAAGTTGGGGTTGTTTTGCCGAAGACGAAGGTTCAAATGTATTATTGCTAGATACTTGTTTGAACGGAAGCAAATCGCCTCAGAAAAAAAACTTTAAACATTCGGGTTCTACATTATTGGCTGAAGATTTTAATGGTGATGGTTTAAAAGATATGGTAATAGGAGATGTGGACTATGCAAATCTGATAAAACTAACTAATAGTGGTACGCTTACAAAAGCAAAAATGCTTTCACAAGACACCTTGTTTCCTACCACAAACAAACCCATTAACTTATATTCCTTTCCAATTGCCAATTATCTTGATGTAAACAATGATGGCAAAAAAGACTTGTTGGTTTCAAGCTTCGATCCGGGTTTAACCACAGCTGAATCTTTTAATAGCAATTGGTATTATAAAAATATCGGTACCAATACATTGCCATCGTTTCAATTTCAACAACCTGATTTTCTGCAAAACAAAATGCTCGATTTTGGCACTGGTGCTTATCCTGTTTTATTTGATATTGATAATGACGGATTGAAAGATTTGTTTGTTGGAAATATCGGGTACAGAGATACATCCTACATGCAAGGAGGTTTTTTGCAATCTGTTTTTGTTTCAAAACTTGCCTATTTTAAAAATGAAGGTACAATCACGAATCCGGTTTTCAAGCTAAAAACCCGTGACTTTGCCAATATTTCTGCATTACATTTGCATGCAGTTTATCCAGGTTTCGCTGATATTAATAATGACGGTAAAGCCGAAATGATAATTGGGAATTCAGATGGGAAACTATTACTTTTTACGAATAATTCCAGCGTTTCAAATCCGGTTTTTGTATTGTCACAGGTTAATTATCAGAATATTGACGTTGGAGAATTCAGCACACCACAACTTTTCGATTTGAATAAAGACGGACTTTTTGATTTGATAATCGGCGAGCGTCAGAATTTCTGGAAAGATGCATCAAACAATATTATTGCCCGCAAAGGCAATCTGAATTATTATAAAAATACAGGAAATTCAACAAATCCGATATTTACACTAATAACCGATAGCTTGGGAGGTATTGATATCACAAATTATGATTTATCCAATTATGGATACAGTGCTCCCTGTTTTTTCAGAACATCCACAGGAGAAACCCGCTTATTTGTTGGTAATGAGGATGGTAAAATATTGTATTACAAAAATATTGATAATAATCTAAATGCTGATTTTTTATTGGCAGATACATTGAAATTTGTGCAATCAGCAACTAAATATAAAATTGATGAAGGTACTAGAACAGCGATTGCAGTTGCAGATATCAATAACGATAATTATTTGGATGCATTTGTAGCCAATGCAGCCGGCGGAATTTCTTTTTTTAAAGGCAGCCCATTAAATACCGATGTTCAGAACGAATCGTCCAACAAATATGTTGATTTTGAAGTTTATCCAATACCATGTGATGATTCATTTATTATAAAAAACAAAAGTAAATCTGTCAGATTTACATCTGTTAGTATTTATAATACTTACGGACAATTAGTTTTCGATCAAAAAGCAGATAATAATGAGGATATTTGTATAAATACAAAAAAGTTCAAACAAGGATTTTATAGCTGTAAAATTGGATATATAAATAGAAATGAGGATAATGTGATAATGCTTGTCAAAAAAATACTAATAAAGCATTAAAAAATAAAATTATCGGGCAACGCATTAATATATAAATATGTCTTAGCTTTGCAATTCAATTTTTAAAAAACAATTAATTCAATATATAAATGAAAAAACTAAATCTCTTTGTTTTATTATTTTTTGTGATTATAACAAAAATTTCTTTTTCACAAGAAGCACAAAATAAGCCGGTAACTGATTATTGGGGCACATTTTGTTTGGTTTCATATACGGTAAATGATACCAATTATTTTAAAGTTGATTTAACTCAACTGCCTTCAGAATTCGAAAAAGTGTATTTCAAAAATTATTTTCTCGAACAAGATGTTTTCAGCACAAGAATAACTTTGTATAATATTAAGGAAAACGCTGCAATGATTGCTGTACCAGAGAAATATAAAACTGACGAATTTCGTCACTTTATGGCTAATATTAAAAAGATGACATTAGCAACAAATTATAATTGGAATGCTACTCAAAAAAGCGATTATTTATTAAATCATAAAGAAAAATAATCATGAAAAAATTTATAGTTATTTCTTTTATTTTCAGCTTGCTAATAACTCCATTTTTAACAAAAGCACAAGGAAGTTTATGTAATGGGGCTACATTATCCTGTAGTGGAAATTCATTATTTACTTTTCCTGCTGGAGTAAGTAGTCCTGCTACAACTGGTCAACCTGGACCAAATTATGGTTGTCTTGGCACAACTCCTAATCCTGCATGGTACTATATGCAAATAACTCAAAGTGGTGATATTAATATTGAAATGCATACAACACCTCAAAGAGATATAGATTTTATTTGTTGGGGACCATTTCCTGCTCCGGTAGCAAATGCATGTACTGCATTATTAACTGGCTCTACACCATCACCTGGTTCTCATCATGCTTCGGGACCGGGAGGAGGTTATCCAACTCTAAATACAATTGATTGCAGTTATGATCCTAGTTGGCAAGAATGGTGTTATATTCCCAATGCTCAAGTAGGACAATATTATATTTTATTAATAACAAATTATTCTAATCAAGCATGCGATATTTCATTTTCCCAAATTTCAGGAAATGGCGCAAGTGGTTGCAATCCAGACGCTTTAAACAATGGACCAATTTGTGAAGGAGATACGCTTAAGCTAACTGCTTCATCTCCATCACCAAACCCCCAATATTATTGGTCTGGTCCAAACAATTTTTCTTCTTCTTTACAAAACCCAGTTATACCGAATGCTACCACAGCTAATTCAGGAGATTATTCTGTGATAACAATTGTTGGGAGTACATTTAGTCAAGAAGATGTTACTACAGCAATAATTCATCCAAAGCCAAATTTAACTTTAAATGCTGATACCATTTGTATTGGTCAATCTGCATCCCTCTTGGCATCAGGAGCAAATACTTATGTTTGGAGTCCAGGTGGAACAGCAAATCCATTAAATGTAAGCCCAACAGTTTCTACAAATTATACCGTTATTGGTACAACTACATTTGGTTGTAAAGATACAACAACAACATTTATAACAGTTAATCCAAAACCTGTTGTTACTGCTACAAGCGCTGCAATATGTGCTTTAGACTCCGCTACAATTACAGCAAGTGGTGCTGCTACTTATTTATGGAGTAATGGTTTTAATACACCTCAGATAAAAGTAAGCCCATCATTAACAACAACATATAAAGTGATTGGAATCAGTGCTCAAAATTGTGTTGATTCGACAACAACCACAGTAACAGTTAATCCTAATCCAAATATTACCATAAATGATGTAGATATTTGTGCCGGAAAAACTGCGCAATTAAGTGTTTTAAATGGCTCCGCAAGCGATACATATCAATGGAGTAACGGGAATACCGGCGATGTAATTATAGTTTCGCCTCCTGCAACAACTTTGTTTTGGGTAAATGCAACTGATATAAATGGTTGTAAAGACTCAGATTCAGCTTTTGTAAATATTCATGCTGTTCCTAGTGCTCAATTTATGGCTGATCCAAATAAAGCAACAACAGAAAATCCTACCATTAATTTTGTAGATCAATCTACCAATGCAGATATCTGGAAATGGACTTTCGGCGAATCTTTTGCTCCAAATAATACATCAGCTTTACAATCACCAGCACATACTTATAATGGTGTAGGTGAATATATTATATGGTTGTATGTTCAATCAACATTTGGTTGCAGAGATTCTATTCATCATTCGGTAATTATAGAAAATCCTTATGCTTTCTATATTCCAAATGCATTTAGTCCTAATAGTATTAATATTGAAAACACAACTTTTAAAGCAAAAGGAATTGGTATTGATAATGAAAAATACGAAATGCTGATTTATGATCGTTGGGGAAAAGTTATTTTTGAAACCAAAGATATGGATGCAGGTTGGAATGGAAAATTAAACAATACCGGAGAATTTGTTCCAAGTGGTGTTTATGTTTATTATATTCGATTTAAACAAAAATATGGTGTTGAAAAAGAATTTTGTGGTCATGTTACTTTATTCTGATAATTAAACAATTTGTAATTTAAAAAGTCATTTCTTTTATAGAAATGGCTTTTTTTGTTTTTATAAAAATAAATCAACAAAAATCTTAAAAAAACATTATATTTGTTTACTTATTTATCAATTTATAACTACAAGAATTTATGTATATTATCGACGAAGAAGCTGAAAAAAAAGAAATTTTAAAACGTTATCGCAACATATTTAATGTATGGCGTTCAAATATCAGCCCCGAAGATAAGAAAATAATACGAAAAGCATTTAATCTGGCTGTTAATGCTCATAAAGATATGCGCCGTAAAACCGGCGAACCCTATATTTATCACCCACTTGAAGTTGCCCACATTGTAGTTCAGGAAATTGGGTTGGGAACCACTTCTGTAATTTGTGCCTTATTGCATGATGTGGTGGAAGATACTGATTATACACTGTCGGATATTGAATCAATATTTGGAAGTAAAATTGCGAAAATCATTGACGGACTTACGAAAATTGAAGGAATTTTCGACCAATCAACTCTTTCAATACAAGCGGAGAATTTCAAAAAAATGCTGCTTACACTTTCTGATGATGTAAGAGTTATTTTGATTAAATTAGCTGACAGGCTACATAATATGCGCACTTTAGATTCGATGCCAAAAGACAAACAATTGAAAATTGCATCAGAAACGATTTATTTATACGCACCTTTGGCACATCGATTGGGATTACATGCAATTAAAAGTGAACTCGAAGACTTATCTTTAAAATACACAGAACCTTCAATATACAATGCAATCTCGAATAAATTAAAAGAATCGGAAGAAGAAAGAGCTCGATTTATAAGCAAATTTATATATCCAATAAAAAAGGCTTTATCAGAAAAAGGGATTGAATTCACAATAACCGGAAGAGCTAAATCAATTTATTCTATTTGGGGTAAAATGCAGAAAAAGGAAATCCCTTTTGAAGAAGTATTTGATTTGTTTGCCATCAGAATTATTATAGACACACCTTATGAAAATGAAAAATCAGATAGCTGGAATGTATATACAATAGTTACAGATTTTTACAGACCCAACCCAGATAGATTACGCGATTGGATTTCAATACCAAAAGCCAATGGTTACGAGGCTCTTCACACTACAGTTATGAGTCATTCTGGCAAATGGGTAGAAGTTCAGATAAGATCTAAGCGAATGGATGAAATAGCTGAAAAAGGTTATGCAGCTCATTGGCGATATAAAGAAACGGATACTAACAAAGACTCTCAAAAACAAGTTACCGGTTTGGATGACTGGTTAAATAAAATTAAAGAGATACTTCAAAGCCCGGATTCAAACGCCCTTGATTTTCTTGATGATTTTAAATTAAATCTTTTTGCTGAAGAAATTTTTGTTTTTACTCCTAAAGGTGAAATGAAAACTCTTCCAGTAAAATCTACAATACTCGATTTTGCATACAACATTCATTCTCATATCGGTAACAATTGTATTGGTGCTAAAGTTAATCACAAACTTGTTCCGATTAATTATCAATTAAAAAGTGGCGATCAGGTTGAAATTATAACTTCCTCAAAACAAAAACCTACTGACGAATGGTATGAAAATGTGGTTACTGCAAAAGCTAAAACCCGGATAAAACTTGCAATGAAAGAAGAGCAAAAATTATATTCGGAAGACGGTAAAATAATTTTGCAAAATCTATTCAACCAACTTAATATCGATTTTAATAAAGCAAATGTTATAATCCTAAGAGATTTCTTAAAACTGCAAAGTTCAACTGAACTTTTTTATCTGGCCTTCACAAAAAAGATTTATTTAAAAGACATTAGAACATGCTTTAATATTGAAGAAAAAAATTATTGGCTTAACCGATTTAATCCATTTTATAAAAGCAAGAAAAGCACTCCAAATAATACAATTTCATTAGTTGATGAAATCAAAGGACAGATTAAAAACAAGCCAGAAACTTTAATGCTTGGTGAAAAGAATGAGAATCTGAAATACAGTATATCAGGTTGTTGTAATCCGATTCCGGGAGATGATGTAATTGGATTGATTACACCAAATGAAGGAATAAAAATTCACAGAACAAATTGCGAGGAAGCCATTCAACTGATGTCAACTTATGGCAATAGAATTGTAAAAGCCAAATGGAAAGAAAATGAAGTAATTACATTTTTAACAGGGATTAAAATAAGTGGTATTGATAAAAAAGGAATTGTTAAAGATATTTCCAGAGTAATATCAGAAGATTTAAATCTGAATATTCGATCTTTCCATTTGCAAAGCAGCGAAGGTATTTTTAATGGAGAAGTAATGATTTATGTAAATGATACCAAACATTTAAAAGATTTAATGAAAAAACTAAAACAAATAGAAGGAATTCAAAACATTGTAAGAATGAGTTAATTAACTCATTAAAAATAAATTTAACACGATTTATTATTTATAATCATTATTAATAGAAAAAAAATTGTAATTTTATGCAAAATTTAAAAATAGAAAATCTAAGTTTGTTTTTTATTGCAAATGAATATAGCAATAAACAATTTATTCTTAATTAAATTTAGAATTACAAATTTTATATAGTTTTAAAAATGAAAGAATTAGCAGATAATACGTACGAGATAGTTAGAAAACATTTTACAGATTATCTGATACAAAATGGTCATCGTAAAACGCCTGAACGTTATACAATATTACGGGAAATTTATTCATTTAATGGTCATTTTGATATTGAAACCTTATATCTGCATATGAAAAGAAGCAGATATGTTGTTAGCAGAGCTACTTTGTACAATACAATGGAATTACTCCTTAAATGCAATCTGGTTACTAAACATCAGTTTAGCGAAGGAAGTGCAATTTATGAAAAATCATACTATTATAAACAACACGACCATATCCTATTAATAGATACCAATGAAATTCTGGAATTTTGTGATCCCAGATTACAGGAGATAAAACAATCTATAGAGGAAATGTTTGATATTAAGATATTTGAACATTCACTTACATTTTACGCGACTAAAAAGAAAAAATCAAAATAAAGAGAATCAGTAAATAATGAAAAAAATTGATGTATTACTCGGCTTACAATGGGGCGATGAAGGAAAAGGGAAAATTGTTGATGTATTAACTCCTGAATATGATATGATTGCCAGATTTCAAGGTGGTCCAAATGCAGGACACACACTTGAATTTAATGGAATTAAACATGTTTTACATACCATTCCATCAGGAATATTTCATGAAAAAACAATCAATATCATCGGCAATGGTGTTTTAATTGATTTATATATATTTCAGAAAGAAATTGATAAGCTGATTGAAAGAAATATTGATGCCAGAAAAAATTTAAAAATTTCTAAAAAGGCACATCTTATCTTACCGACACACAGATTATTAGATGCTGTTTATGAACAATCAAAAGGAAACTCAAAAATAGGATCTACATTAAAAGGCATAGGACCAGCTTATACTGATCGTACAGCTCGTAACGGTTTAAGAATTGGAGATACACAAAGAACTAATTTTATTGAAAAATATAATCACCTCAAAAATATTCATTTAGAAATTATTAAAAATCATCAGCTAAAGATTGAAGATCTTCAGATAGAAAATATGTCTTTTTCTGAATACGAAGAAAAATGGTTAACAGTTGTAAATCATTTAAATGAATTTGATTTAATTGATAGTGAATATTTTATCAATCAAGCATTGAAAGATAATAAAACAATTTTAGCAGAAGGAGCTCAGGGTAGTTTATTGGATATTGATTTTGGGTCATATCCTTTTGTAACGTCCTCAAATACTATTACAGCAGGTGTTTGTACAGGTTTAGGTGTGTCGCCCGATAAAATCGGGAAAGTTTTGGGCGTTTTCAAAGCATATTGTACCAGAGTTGGCAGCGGTCCATTTCCAACAGAACTTTTTGATAATGATGGCGAAAAAATCAGAGAAATTGGAAGAGAATTCGGTTCTACAACTGGAAGACCTCGTAGATGCGGTTGGCTTGATATACCTGCTCTGAATTATGCAATTATGTTAAATGGAGTAACAGATCTAATTGTTACTAAGATAGATGTGTTAAATGATTTTGAAGAATTGAAAATTTGTACAAGTTATGAATTTGACAAAAAGACGATAAATTATATCCCTTTTGAGGCAGAAGATAACTTATTGACACCTAATTTTCAACAAATAAGTGGTTGGAATAGTAACATTAATGAAATAAAGACGTATAATCAACTTCCTGAAAAATTGAAAAACTATTTACAGTATATTGAAAACAATGTGAATATACCTATTTCAATAGTTTCTAACGGTCCTGACAGGACACAAACAATTTTCAGGAATAGTAAATAATTAATAAAAGTTATGAGAACTAAGATTCTATTATTTTTAATTCTCTTGTCTGCTAACGTTTTAGCACAGAAAATTAACGAAGAACAAGTACCAAAAGATGTTTTAATCGGTTTGGAGACAATTTATCCTGAAGTTAAAGTTAAAAGTTGGGAAATAGTTGAAGGAAATTATTTTGCAATCATTAAAGTGGATGGACAATCAGGAAAAGCTGAAATTACACCAAATGGAAAATGGTTAGGATCCAGATTTCCGGTTGGGGAAAAAGAATTGCCAAGTAGTATTGTTAAGTACTTTTACGACAATTATAAAGGCTTTAAAATAACAATTTCTGAGTCAGTAGAAGAACCTGATGACAATAATTTTTATTATTTAAAAATTCAGAAAAAAGGTATAAATCAGAACGAAAATGGAGAATTGATTTTTGATTTAGCAGGCAATCTTACAAAAAGCACTGCTCCTGAGATTGTTACAGAAGAAACAAAGCCTGATGTTGCCAAAAAAGATGATACTTTTGAAGAAGATCGTCCTGTAAAAAAGAGCAAGAAAAAAGAAGTTGAAGAAAATGATGAAGAAGTTGATGCAAAGCCTGAAAAGGCCCCAAAAACGCCTAAAGTTGCACCAACTCCAAAACCAGAAAAATCAACTGCTTCAAAATCAAAGAAGAATAAAAATAAAGACGAAGATGAGGATGAAGAAGATTCTGGTAGTACTTCAATATCTGATGTTCCTGCTTTAGTAAAAAAAATATTTGATAAAAAATTTCCACGTACAGAAGATGTAAGCTGGGAACAAATTGATTCTAACTATATTGCAACTTTCTTTTTCAGAATTAATGATCAAAAAGCTGAATTCGCACCTGATGGTAAATTGGTTTCTACTACAACCATTATGGACCCAAAGAATATTTTCAGACCACTTGAAAATTACTTAATTAAGAAATATAAAAAGTATAAAGTTGTAAAAGCTGAAAAAATTCTTTACGATAGAAATTATCAAAAACTATTTCCTGAGAAAAAATTGAAAAACTATTATTATGTTGAGATTTCAATGAAGGTTAAAGGTAGCAAAGTACCTCAAATTAATAAATTATGGTTTGATGGTGTAGGTGCAATTGATAGAGTAGAAGAAGGCTATACTGAGGACGAGGATAGCGGAGATAATGACTCTGGAGATAATACTAAGCATGATAAAAAATTTAAAAGCGAAGTAGAAGAATAATTTTATTTCAAATAGAAATATAATAAACCCACAGCTAAAACTGTGGGTTTTTAATGTTAACAAAATGAATTTCAACTTAAAATACAATTTTTTTCTGATTTTTTTCTTATTCATTACTTTAATTGGAAATTCTCAAAAAACAAGTATCTCGTTTCAAGCTGATAATCTTAGAAATCATGAATTTGATAAAGACATCAGAGTACTTGTTGGAAATGTGATTTTTAATCATGATGGAGCTTTGCTTTATTGTGACAGTGCATATTTTTATACTGTTGAAAATAAAATTGAAGCATTTAGTAATGTAAGAATTAAAGTTAGCGATACATTAAATATTTATGGTAAAAAACTCAGATACGATGGAAATACAAAAGTAGCAGAAATTTTTGAAAATGTAAAATTAATTGATAATCAGACAACTTTAACTACAAATTATCTGAATTACGACAGAAATACAGGTATCGCAAGTTATATAGATAAAGGGAAGATTGTTGACAATGACAATGTATTAACCAGTAAATTAGGATATTACTACACAAATAAAAAACAATTTTTCTTCAAAAAAGATGTGTTGCTTGTAAATCCAAAATATACTATGGAATCTGACACGTTATTATACAATACCAAATCTGAAATTGCATATTTTTTGGGACCTACCGATATTGTAAGCAAAGAAAATAAAATTTATTGTGAAAATGGATGGTATAATACCAAAACAGACAAATCGCAATTCAGTAAAAATTCATGGATGCAAACTGAAAATCAATACCTTGAAGGCGATAGCATGTATTATGATAGAAAAAATAAATTTGGGAAGGCATTTAATAATGTTGTTCTGATAGATACGGCAAAAAAGATAACACTACAAGGTAATTATATTGAGAATGATGAGATTTTAAAAAAATCAATGATAACTGACAGTGCTTTAGCTATTTTTGTTGATGAAGATGATACTTTGTATTTACATGCCGATACATTAAGAGCGACATATGATTCGACTGATAACATAAAATTACTAAAAGCATATAAGAAAGTAAAATTCTATAGGTTCGATATCCAAGGTATGTGTGATTCATTGTCGTTTTTTATGACAGATTCATTGATGAGTATGTTTCACGATCCGGTATTATGGACTGATAATAACCAACTTACAGCTGATACAATTCATCTTGTTTCTGGTAAAAAGAAAATGAAAGAAATGTTTTTAAATGCAAATGCTTTTATAGTTTCACTTAGCGATACCGGTGAGTATAATCAGGTAAAAGGCAAAAATATGCATGGATATTTTGCAGATAATCAATTGTATAAAGTTGAAGTTAAAGGAAATTCAGAAACTATATACTTCCTTAAAGAAGACAATTCGGATGATTTGATTGGGATAAACAAAGCTGTTGCAAGTGATTTATTGATTTTTATTAATAAAAAACAATTTGAATCTATTACTTTTATAACAAGTCCCGAAGGAATATTATATCCAGTAAATGAGTTGCCAATTAGCGAAAGAGTTTTGAAGAATTTTAAATGGAGAGATAATAAAAGGCCTAAGCAAAAATTTGATGTTTTTAAATGGTAAAAAAAATGCTGATTATTTCATCAGCATTTCCATTTCTTTTTGCATATTTTGAGCTTCTAATCTGGCTTTTTCAGCAAAATCGTTTTCTTTTGAAGCATATAATATACTTCGCGAAGCATTTATCAATAGGCCACCATCATTATTCATGCCATAATGGCAAACTTCTTGCAAACTACCACCTTGAGCTCCAACCCCCGGAACCAATAAAAAGTGATTTGGGACAATTTTGCGTATGTTTTCAAGCATCTGAGCTTGTGTAGCACCAACAACATACATCATATTTTCATCGGTTCCCCATGTTTTTGTTTTTATTAAAACATCTTCATAAAGTTTTCTATTGTTCTCAGTTTGCAAAAACTGGAAATCGAAAGCACCTTTATTGGAAGTTAAAGCCAATACGATAACCCATTTGTTTTCAATGGTTAAGAATGGTTTTACAGAGTCTTCACCCATATAAGGTGCAACAGTAATTGCATCAAAATCAAATCCTTCATGCGACAAAAATGCTTTTGCGTATTGTTCAGAGGTATTTCCGATATCTCCTCTTTTGGCATCAGCTATTACAAAAACTTCGTTTCTGAATTTTTCAAGATAATTGATTGTTCTTTCCAGAGATAATAAGCCATTTATTCCCATACTTTCATAAAAAGCAAGATTGGGTTTGTATGCAACAGTCAGATTGATTGTTGCATCAATAATCTGTTTATTAAATTCAAAAACGGGGTCAGGAGAATCAAGTAAATGTCTTGGAATTTTAGTAATATCTGTATCTAAACCAACACATAAAAAAGATTTTTTTTGTTTAATAATTTGAATTAATTCTTTTTTATTCATTTCCTAAAAATATAATTGATTAGCCAATTGCTTCTTTTAATCTCTCTGCATTTTCAGCAAGTTGAAGTGCATCTATAACTTCCTGTATATCACCATCCATAAATACAGATAAATTATACATTGTATAATTTATGCGGTGATCTGTTACACGGCTTTGTGGATAATTATAAGTACGTATTTTTGCCGAACGGTCACCCGTAGAAACCATAGTTTTGCGGGTTTTCGACATTTCTTCAAGATATTTTTGGTATTCCAGCTCATAAATTCTTGAACGAAGAACAACCAAAGCCTTATCATAATTTTTTAACTGTGATTTCTGATCCTGACAGGTTACAACAATTCCGGTTGGAATATGTGTTAGTCTGATTGCTGAATAAGTAGTATTAACAGACTGGCCACCAGGACCTGAAGCACAATAAGTATCTTTTCTTATATCAGATGTTTTTAAATCAACATCAAATTCTTCAGCTTCGGGCAAAACTACAACTGATGCTGCTGAAGTATGCACACGACCCTGAGTTTCAGTTTGTGGTACACGTTGCACACGATGAACACCTGATTCATATTTCATTTGACTATATACATTTTCACCGCTAACATTCAAAACAACTTCTTTGTATCCTCCAACAGTTCCTTCAGTAACATCAACAACTTCAACTTTCCATCTACGAGATTCGCAATATTTTACATACATGCGATATAAATCACCTGCAAAAATACTTGCTTCGTCACCACCTGTACCTGCACGAATTTCAATGATTGCATTTTTACCATCCTGAGGATCGGCAGGTATTAGCATTAAACGAATGTCGTCTTCCATTTTATCTCTTTCCTCAACCAATGCATTTAGTTCTTCTTTAGCTAATGATCTGAAATCTTCATCTTTTTCATTGTTCAGAACTTCTTTGGCATGACTGATGTTTGAAATAATATTGCTATATTTTTTGTAAGCTTCGATTACGGGCTGCAAATCTTTAAAATCTTTGCTCAGCTTGATATAACGTTTCATGTCCGACATTATCTCCGGATCATTCATTTGTTCACCAATCTCTAAATAGCGCTGATTTATAGCTTTTAATTTGTCTAACATTCTTTCTTATTTTTCTGTTTGCAAAATTACAATAAATTCTCATACTATAAAGTATAGAGGAAATTTCATTTTAAAACATTCATTTTAAATTCTTTTAGTATTTAAATACGCCATAAGGCGAAGATATTGTAACAGCTTTATTTTCTGCTTTTTCGCATCTGCCAATTACTTTTGCATCTATACCAAATGATTTGGAAATATCAATAATTTCTGATGCATATTGCTCATTAATATATATTTCCATACGATGACCCATATTAAAGACTTTATACATTTCATCCCAGGGTGTTTCTGATTGTTCATGAATCATTTTAAACAGAGCTGGCGTTTCAAATAAATTATCTTTAATAACATGCAAATTATCAATAAAATGTAATACTTTTGTTTGAGCTCCCCCGCTGCAATGCACCATTCCATGAATATTTTTGCGATGGTTTTCTAAAATTCTTCTGATAACTGGTGCATAAGTTCTGGTTGGTGAAAGTACCATTTTCCCTGCATCAATTCCTTGAATTTCAGTTTTATCAGTTAGTTTCATCTTTCCTGTATAAACCAGATTTTTATCTATCGAATTATCAAAACTTTCAGGATATTTCAGAGCATATTCAGATGAAAACACATCATGACGTGCAGAAGTTAAACCATTGCTTCCCATTCCGCAATTGTAAAAATGTTCATATTTTGCTTGCCCGTCAGATGCAAGTCCAACAATTAGATCTCCATGTTGTATTCTATGGTTTGAAATGATATCGGATCTTTTAGCTCTGGCAGTTACAGTAGAATCAACAATAATGGTTTTTACCAGATCTCCAACATCAGCTGTTTCGCCTCCGGTTGAATAAATCCCAATTCCATTATCTCTTAGTTCCTGTAGAATTTCTTCGGTACCATTAATAATTGCAGAAATAACTTCGCCAGGAATAAGTTTTTTATTTCTGCCAATTGTTGACGACATAAGAATATTATCTGTAACACCAACGCAAATTAAATCATCCAGATTCATTACAATGGCGTCTTGAGCTATTCCTTTCCATACCGACAAATCATTTGTCTCACGCCAATATAGGTATGCTAGCGATGATTTGGTTCCTGCTCCATCAGCATGCATGACATTGCAGTAATCAGAATCGCCTCCAAGTAAATCAGGTATTACTTTACAAAATGCTTTTGGAAATAATCCTTTGTCAATATTTTTAATTGCGTTATGTACATCATCTTTTGATGCAGAAACACCCCTTAAATCGTATTTTAACTGATTGCTCATACTATAAACAAAACATCCCGATTATGGTCGGGATGTTTTTTATCTTAAATTTATTTATTTAATTGTAAGCTTCTTTTTATCCTTATCAATCGTAACTTCGCCAAACTTACTTAAAGTTGGTTTGTCAATGATTAAAGTTACTTTCATGTTTTTGGTTACAACAGCTTCAATATTATTAATAATACTATTTCCTAATTTAATTGATTTAATAATTAATGTAGATTTTTCAACGATATTACCATCTTTATCAATCGCTTTTTCGTTTTCTTTAAAATCATTTTTATTAATACGGCCTTCTTTTAGGAAAGTCATTGCATCTTCATAAGAAATAGTAGTAGTTTTTGCTTTATCGTCAATTGACATATTGAAAGATACATTATTGATAATACATGGTATTAATTGAACACCATTAGCACCAATTGTAAAATCTACTGAATTTTCAAGAGGATTATTTACAATTGAAACAACTCCGATTGGTAATGTATCATTTTTAGCAACAGGAACATAATCATCACGAAGAATACTGAATTCAGTTCTACGGTTTAATTGATGAGCTGCTTCTTTTTCATCAACAGTTTTCAATGTTTTGATATATTCATCTGTTAATGTTACTCCAGCTGGGAAAGTATATAATTTACCATTTCTGATACTTGAAGTTTCTTTGCTTAATGTTCTTGGTATTTTTTCACCATATCCTTTAGCAAGAAGTCTTCCTGAAGGAATACCTCTGATAATAAGATAATCAACAACACTTTGAGATCTTCTTTGAGAAAGTGTATCATTTGTCATCGGAATACGGCGTGAATCTGTATGTGAACGTAATTCAACAACGATGGTTGGATTAGCTTCCAAAGTTTTTATCAAATCAATTAAAGAATCCTGATATTGTTCTCTTAAATCCCATTTACCTATTTCATATAAAATTTCAGGTAATAAAATAGGATCTTTAGGAATAGGTCTTAAACGAAAATCATGAACAAAATCTTTATTTGCGTTTAAACCAACAGTAGATTCAGTACCTTCTTCTCCAAAAAACCTGTCTTTTTTGATTACAAGCTTATATGTTACATTATGTACAAATTGTTTTTCATCAAATTTATATTTTCCTTTTTTATCTGTTTTTGCTTCTACAGTAGTTCCGTTTGAACCTGTCATTTTAACATTGACACCTTCAAGTAATTGCAATGTATTATCATCACGAACTGTACCTTGCAAAGTATATAACAATGGAGGTAAATAAAAAGACCAGATATCATCACCACCACGACCTTCTTTTCTGTTTGACGAGAAGAAACCTTTTTCACCTTCACCATAGAATGTCATACCCAAGTCATCTCCATTTGAATTAATCGGAGACCCCATATTTCGTGCTGGTGTCCATTCATTATTTACAAAAGAAGTTTTAAAAATATCATATCCACCAATGCCAACTAAGCCATTTGAAGAGAAATATAAAGCTGTATCATATCTTAAAGTTGGAAACATTTCTTTTCCGGGAGTATTGATATTTGGACCAAGGTTTTCAGCTTTTCCGAAAGGTTTTGTTTTTTTATCACGTTTAGCAACCCACAAATCGAATTCGCCAAGTCCATTTGGTAAATTAGATGCAAAAACTATCGTCAATTCATCAGCACTTACAGCAGGATGAACATAGTCATAATCCTCAGAACCTAAATCAACTAATTCAGCTTCATCCCAACCTTTTCCTTTTTTTGTTGATTTGTAAATCTGACAACCCAATCTTTTTTTCTTTTCAACACCGCAACGAGTAAAATAAATGGTATTTCCACTTTCGTTAAAAGCAGCTTCGCCTTCATTTACTTCAGTATTTACCATTAAATCAGCATCAAACAATTGTGGAGAATCCCAATTTCCTTTTCTGTCTTGTGTAACTGAAAAGAAATCAGAGAACCCCATTCCGGTCCATGCATCTTCTTCCTTACCGGTAACACCGTCACCTGTTGTTGAATATACTAATTCGTTATATTTTTTTCTATCACCAAAAGAAGGACGCCATTCGTTATATTTAGAATTCCATCTTTTCATGTTAACTACTTCATATCTAGTGGGTTTATTAACCCACCCTTGAGAAACTTTACAAGATTCAACGCCATTTTTTGCTCTTGCATCACCTGGAACTAATTTTAAATAATCCTGATAAGCTAACAAAGCTTCTTCATATTTTTGGTTAACTCTTAATGCATCAGCATAATACAAATAAACTTTGGGCTCTTGCTTAAAGTAATTAACTTTTATTACTCGTTTGTAAGCAAGTTCTGAATTTTTTGTATTATTCATCATTCTGTATGCTTCAGCAATTTGAAATAAGATTCTGTTCTTTTCAGCACGATTTTGCTTTACTTTGGTATAAGCTTTTTTGTACTTATCAACAGAAATATTAAATTGCTCCAATTTGAAAGCATCATCTGCTTCCTGAGTATAATTTCTTTGTGCTATGGCAGTTACAGAACCAAGAGCAGTAAATATTAAGATTAAAAAAATGGCTTTATAAGCTTTCATAATACTTAAATGTTTATTTTAAAATAATAGGATGCTAAAATAATGAATTTTATTCAAATATATATATAAATAATGAAAATAATTTACAAAGTTACATAAAAAAAAAACTCCTGCAATAAATTACAGGAGTTTATGTGTAATAAATTTGTTATTATTTCAACTCAGCATTCTTTTTTGCTTGTTTGCGTTGTTTCCACATCAAAATATCATAAGAAATAGGACTGGCAACAAAGATCGAACTATAAGTTCCTATAGCAATACCAAACAATAAAGCAAAAGTAAATCCTCTGATAACTTCACCACCAAAAATAAAGATCACCAATAATACAACAAGAGTTGTTCCTGCTGTGTTTACAGTTCGTCCTAAGGTTGAGTTAATTGCACCATTAATATTGATTTCCATACTTCTTTTTGGGAATAATCCAATATATTCACGAATACGGTCGAAGATAATTACTGTATCGTTAATTGAGTAACCAATAATTGTTAGAATAGCAGCAATAAATGCCTGATCAGCTTCAAGATTAAAAGGTAGGATTCCATTTAATAATGAGAAGACACCAAGTGTAATAAATGCATCATGAAGCAATGCAAATACACCTCCAAAACCATATTCCCATTTTTTGAAACGGATAGCAACATAAATGAAAATAATAATTAAAGCAAACAATACGGCCCATAATGCAGCTTGTTTAATATCATCAGCAATTGTAGGTCCAACCATTTCAGAACTCATTCTTCCAATTTGTTTGGTTTCATCGTCAGATAAGAATATTGATTTCTCAATGGGTGTCTTATAAAATCCTTTTAATCCATTATATACTTTATCAGAAACTAATGAATCAATAACCACTGGAGCAATAGTTAAATTATCCATACCCCATTTAGTAGTTATTTTTATCTGATTATTAGGGCCAAAGGTTTTAACTTCAGGTGTTTCTCCAAATTCTTTGGTTAAAGTTTCCCTAATGTTATCTAATTTTACATCCTGATCGAAACGAACAACATAGGTTCTTCCTCCTTTAAAATCAACGCCATAATTTACTCCTTTGGTAACTAATGAAATAGAACTAATTACCAATAAAATTCCTGTTACATAATAACCAATTTTTCTGATTTTTATAAAATCTATATTTACATTGGTTAAAAAGTTTTGACTGAATTTATGACTTAAAGTTATTGTTTTGTTTTTATCAAGCATCCAGCTTATAATCAATCTTGAAATAAAGATTGCTGTGAATAATGAAGTTAAAATACCAATACATAATGTAGTTGCAAAACCTTGAATTGGACCTGAACCAAAAACATAAAGTACAATACCAGTTAAAAGAGTCGTAACGTTACCATCTATAATCGCCGAATAGGCATTTTTGAAACCATCATCAATGGCCAGCCTCATACCTTTACCTGCTCTTATTTCTTCTTTAATACGTTCGTAAATAATTACGTTGGCATCAACAGCCATACCAAGTGTAAGAACAATACCGGCAATACCAGGTAACGTTAAAACAGCACCTAATGAAGATAAAACCCCCATCAAGAAGAAGATATTTGTAAGAAGTGCAAGATTTGCAATTAAACCAGCTCCGTTATAAAATAAGAACATATATAGAAGAACCATTAAAAATGCAAAGATGAAAGAAATTAAACTTGAATTAATAGCTTCTTGTCCTAATGATGGACCAACAACAGCTTCTTGAACGATTCGTGCAGGAGCAGGTAATTTACCCGCTTTTAATATGTTAGCCAAATCTTTTGCTTCTTCCAAAGTGAATCTTCCAGTAATAGATGAACGTCCACCTGAGATTTCGCTATTTACAGTTGGAAAAGAATAAACCATATTATCCAATACAATAGCTACTGATTTTCCAATATTTGCACCGGTAATGTTTTTCCACATTTTGGCACCTTCAGCATTCATTGACATTGAAATTTCATTTCCTCCTGATTGGCTGAAATCCTGACGAGCATCAGTGATTACATCACCACCTAAGGCAGGGCTACCATCACGGGTTGAAACTTTAATTGCAACTAATTGAAAAACATCTGTACCATCTTGAATTGGTTTTGCAGTCCAAAGTAATTTTAAATTATGAGGCAATTGTTTTTTTGCTATTTCCAATAACCTTTCAATTCTTGGCATATCTTTACTATTGGCTAAACCAACTACAGGGCCTTCTCTCGGAACATTTTTATCATCTAAATTTAATTGTAATAAAGCAAATAATGGATGTTCTTTTACCCAATCTTCTCTGCTTAATTCATTGGGATTTTTAGATTTTGTGGTGTCTTTTGATTTTAATTTATCTACCAATGATTTACCAGCAGTATCATTTTCTGCTTTTGCTACCAAACTGTCTTTTGGAGCTTCAGCAACAGAAGATACCAATGTGTCTGGAGTTTGGTTTGCGTTGGTTTTATCTAAATTCTGAGCCGAAACAAGGTATTTGTCTGCTTCTACAAAATTATTGGCAATTTCTTTTAAATCAAAGGTTTCCCAAAATTCTAGCTGAGCGGTACCTTGCAAAAGTTTTCTAACGCGCTCAGGATCTTTGATACCAGGTAATTCTACCAGAATTCTTTCTGATTGTTTTAATGCCTGAATATTCGGTTGAGCAACTCCGAATTTATCTATACGTTGACGTAAAATCTGGAAAGTTCTGTCGAAAGCATCACCGGTTTCTTTTCTAATAGCAGTTATAACTTCTTCATTTGTTGAATTTACTTTAATTTTATCTTTCAATTCATAACTGAAAATAGCTGCTAATTTACCATTAGGATCAACTTCTTTAAATGATTCGGCAAATAAAGTAACAAAATCTTTTTGTGAATACTGTTGTTTTCTGACAGCCAGATTTATAGCTTTGTTGAAAGTAGAATCTTTACTATTACCTGACATCGTTTTAATAATGTCAACCATAGAAACTTCTAAGGTTACATTCATACCACCTTTTAAGTCAAGACCTAAATTGATTTCTCTTTCTTTACATTCTTTATAAGTGTATTTTCTTATTAATATGTTGTAAATTACTTGATTGTTTAAGGAATCAAGAAAATATCTTTCACGGGCTTTCGACAATGAGTCAATGTAATAATTTTCTTTATTTACATCGCCACCTGCCAATTGTTTTGCCATACGTGCAACTTCTTCGTTTTGGGAATACTCTTTTGCTTTTTTCTCTACATTATAGGTGAAATAAGTAAAAGATAACTGAAATAAGCAAACTAAGGCAAATAGAATTGCAAAAATTTTTATAGCTCCTTTGTTCTGCATGTTGTTTTACATTAATGTTAAATAATTTTTTTGAACGTGCAAAAGTATGATAATAATTTTTATTAAGCAATTTTTAATAGTTAAGATTTGCATTTTTTTTACTTTTTCTTTTAAATGCACTTATTTTTGGGGTTTATTTTTTGTAATTTTTATTATCTTTGCAAAAAATATTCCTTAATCTGTATGGAAAATTGGTTGGAAGAAATTGAAGGAAAAGAGAAGAAAAAAGTCTCTTTATCTGAAAATGCAAAACAAAGAATTCAAGCAAAAAAAGAAAAAGTTGCCATTAATTATATGAAAAATGGCTCTTCTTTCGATGATTTCATCAAAAAGATCAACGAGCTGGTTACTCGTGTAAATAGCTTATCTGAAGAAGAAAGACATGATTTTATAGAGATTGAGGCAAGACATAAAAAAACTGAATTCGACAATCATTTGCATATTTTTTCATCCAGTAAAAGAGTTTTTGTATCAAGAAAAAGATATTATTTATTTGGTGAGAAAAAATACAGATATAAATATATTAGAGTTATTTATTTTAATATTTCAAAAGATTTAGATAAAGTTGAAATAGAAATTAAAGAAAAATACCTTCCCAAAGGTCACAAAAGAAAATATATTAATGAAGATATTCATCGTCTTTATAAATTAAATTTTGACATTCTATCACAGGATCTCGCTTATCAAATTATAAATTGGCTTGCTTTTAAAAAAGAAGTTAATAACCTTTCTATTTTCATATAAACGTCCGCATTACACACAGGTGTCCAATAATGGGATTGTTTGCGATTTTTAGTAAATTCTAAAAACATTATAATCAATTAATTAAACTTCTGGCATAATTTTTATATTACAAGTTTTGTAATTTTAAAAAATAATAGCCATGAAAAAAATAATTCAAAATATTAGTTTAATACTTTTATTACCTACGTTTATTTTCGTTTCTTGTCAAAAGGATAATGAAAGTGAAATATTAAATTCTTTAACTGTTGAAAAAATGGATGATTTAAAAATTAATCCAAATTTCAACTTCAAAACAACTAAAGAAACAAACTTTAGTATTAAAACATTGGATTTTGCAGGAAATGTTATGCCAAACGTAAGAATTGACATTTATACAGATTTTGCAGAAAGCAAAGGCAGTTTGCTTTCAAGCGGAATGACTGATCAAAATGGAAATTTATCACTCAGCAGAGAATTGCCTTCTTATTTTACAGAAGTAACTCTATCAACTCAGTTTTTGGGTTATCCCAGAGAAGTAAAAGTTCCAGTTATAAATGGTAGTGTAAACTATACATACGGAGGAATCGTAAAAAACAATAAATCTACTTTAGGAACTATTCTTACACCAAAATCAACAAATGCAAATTTCAGTTTTTTGGGTACTTACAATTCAATTGGCGTTCCAACTTATTTATTAGCTAATGATGTATTTGACAATCAATTCTTAAGCAATGTAAATGCAACTTTACCTGAACAACGTCCTGTGCCTACCTATAATCCGCAATATATTACAACTGGAACAGAAACTAATGTTAAACTTAATGAAGCATGTGATGTATGGATAACCTTTGTAGCTGAAGGCGCCGGATGGCAAAATGTTTTGGGTTTTTATACCTATGATTTAAACAATCCGCCAACAACCGCAAGTCAGATTAGTACAATAAAAATAATATTGCCAAATGCTTCAATGACAAATAGTGGTGGTGGCTTAAATCCTGGAAACAAAGTAAAAATTGGTACTTTTCCTGCAGGGACTGGTATAGGTTGGGTTTTGATTGCAAATGGTTGGAGTAATGGAACTGTAACTAATGGATCTCATATGGTTTATTCAAACCCTGCTTTCAATCCTGAAGCCAATGCCTCATTAAAACGTCATAATGTATTTTTATATGATCAAGGTAGAAGCTTATTCTTAATTGGGTTTGAAGATATGAGAAGAGATATGGGCAGTGATAATGATTTTAATGACCTTGTTTTTTATGTAAAATCTAATCCGATTACAGCTATAGACAATACAAATACTCCTCCAGTTATCAATACTTTACCTGATACTGATGGCGATGGAGTTTCTGATCCTTCAGATGACTATCCAAACGATCCTTCAAAAGCATTTAATAATTACTATCCAAGCAAAACAGGTATGTCAACTTTAGCTTTTGAAGATTTATGGCCAGCAAAAGGAGATTATGATTTTAATGATATCGTTGTAGATTATCGTTTCAACCAAATAACAAATGCTCAAAGTAAAGTTGTAAAAATAGAAGGAAAACTTTTATTAAGAGCTACTGGTGCTTCATTTAGAAATGGTTTCGGATTTGAATTACCTATTCCTGCTGCAAATGTAAGTAGTGCTACTGGTGCTCAAATTAATGATAATTTTATTAATATTGCAGCAAATGGCATGGAAGCAAATCAAAACAATGCTGTGTTTATTGCTTTTGATAATGCATATAATATTTTTAAAGAAACTAACTTTGTAAATATTAACGGAAATGCAGGAATAAATACAACCATAAGTGGATCAACAGGAAACGCTGACACAATTAATCTTGCGATAAACCTGATTCAGCCAGTTAGCATGTCAACATTGGGAAATCCTCCCTATAATCCTTTCATGATAGTAAATAAAAACAGATCAATGGAAGTACATTTGCCTAATAATGCAAATACTTCATTAGCAAACACATCATTATTTGGAACTTTGGATGACAATACAATAGCACCAAGCCGTTATTACAAAACTGTAAACAATTTGCCTTGGGCCATTAATATTGCTGAAAGCTTAGAATATCCGATAGAAAAAACACAAATTATTAGCGCTTACACCAATTTTGCTGCCTGGGCACAAAGCAATGGGTCTTTATATCCTGATTGGTATAAAAGTAAGCCATCATACAGAAATGCACAATATATATATCATAAATAACTAACAAACATTTTTGATTATTTGATGAGGCTGCAATTAATTTGCAGCCTTTTTTTATTTTTGCATAAAATAATGATAATGAATTGAGCCTTTTTGAAATATTCACATTTATGAGTATTCTTATTTTGGCGAGATTAATCTATCCAAATAAATGAAATAAAAAAGTGAAAAGACTATTTCTTGCAATAAAAATAAATCCTGAAGAGAAACTTATATCTTTGTTTCAATCACTTACGAGATGTTGCTCAAATGATAAAATCAAATGGGTTAATATACATAATTTGCATATTACCCTCAAATTCTTTGGAGAAACTAATGAAAATCGCATCTCAGAGATTCGTAATTCGATAATCAATTCGGCAAGTACACAAAACCCATTTCAGTTTGAAATCTCTGAAACTGGTGTTTTTGGCAGTAGTTATCAACCTAAAGTTATATGGTTGGGAATTAATAAAGCCGACCAGCTAAAAAGCTTAACATCAAGCCTTTTAGCTGAATTTGATAAAATAGGGTTTTTAACCGGTCGTCAGAATTTTGTCCCACACTTGACTTTGGGCAGAGTAAACTTTATAGCTGATAAAAAATCCTTTTTTGAAAATATCAAAAGCTTGAATATTGAAAACATTCAGGAAGTTAAAGTAGATGAAATTATACTGTATGAAAGTATTTTAAAGCGCGAAGGACCTGAATATGTAATAATTGGAAAGTACAAATTGGGTTAAATTTATCTGGCAATTGTTATCATTCCAGATTTAACTACTTCATTTCCGTTGGTTTTTATTTTTAAAACATAATAATAAACACCTTCCGATGCATTTGCAGCATCCCAATTGTTTTGATAGTTTGTTCTTTCAAAAACGGATTTTCCCAATCTGTTTGTTATAATCAGCTGATTAGATGGGTATTTCTCGATGTTGCGAATTACAAAATAATCATTAATGCCATCGCCATTTGGTGTAAATATATTCGGAATTTGGATATCTAATTCTTCAACAGTTTTGCTTACTGTTTCTGTAACTTTTAATTCTTGCTGATTGTTTTGAAAATTTTCAGCAATTGTTTTGGGCGTTTTAACAGTATCAGTTTGTTTTACAGGCAAATTGTTTTCTGTTTTATTCTCAATTGCTTTGTTTGCAGTTTGATTGTTCAGATTATTGTAAACAAATCCCGGGTTAATAATTTTGTTTGTATTTTCAGATATTTGAGGTTTAATATCTGTTGCTGAATTATTGATTACCTTACTTTTATCAGTATTTAAAAGGGGTTCATCATTAGAAACATCTTCTTTGGATGTAGGTGCAATTTCAATTACAGCTTGAGTATTTGTATCATTAACTATTTTGTTTTCAACCAGGACCTGATTTTCAATGACAGCTATGGTTTTATTTGAAAAAATGGGTAAATAAATATAATTATAAGCAAGTGCAACGCTAACAATTAAAGTTGCAGAAGCCGCAATTTTGGCTAAAGATAATGATTTAAGAAGAGATGCTTTAGGTGTAACAACATTAGGCTGTGAAGCAAGCTGAGTATCCAGACGTGCCCACAAATCAGCGTTTGTTTCCATACGATGATTTTGCAGCGTTTCTTTAAATATTTTCCCTATGTTATCAGCTTCTTTATTCATTTTTCAGCTTAGTATATTTCTTCCTGATTTATTTTTGACAATTTATTTTTTAATGTTTTTTTAGCATGAAACAATTGTGTTTTTGCAGTACTTACCGAAATATCGAGTGCTTCAGCAATTTCTTTGTGTGAGTAACCTTCTATTTCATACATATTAAACACCATTCTGTAGCCATCGGGCAATTCCTGTATGAGTTTTATCAGATAATCGGCAGAATATGTGTTTTTAAAAACATCTGTTTCGTCTTTGATTTCAAAATATTTTTCATCGTCAATCTGAAGATTATAATAATGTTTCAGATTAAGTCTGTAATTATTGATAGCAGTATTTATCATAATCCGTTTAAGCCAGCCTTCGAAAGAACCTTGTTTGCGAAATTCTGATATCTTGGTGTAGATTTTCATAAATCCATCAATCATTACATCTTCTGCTTCATCTCTGTTTTTTGCATATCTCATACATATAGCAAACATCAATGTGCGGTATTTTTCGTAAAGAACTTTCTGTGCATAGCGACTTCCTTCTACACATCCCTGAATCAGCTTTTCCTCGGAAATAGTTTTATGCATACCGTTCGCTTAGACGTTTGTTTTTTTTATTTGGTTGTATGTAGTTGTATGAAAATTTCCTGTTTTTTAGGTACGATTTTGAATTTAAATATATAAAAAAAGTCCGTAATCAATGAATACGGACTTTTTTGATAATATTCTCAGTTATTCAGAAACTTCATTTTCTGTAGTTTCTGTTGGTTTTTCTTCTGAGAAATCTAAAATATTTTCTTTCTGTAATAAATTATACCAAGAGAAAAGTTTTTTCATATCTGAAAAATATACTCTATCCTGATCGTAATTTGGCAAAATTTCTAACATATATGCTTTTAGGGCATTGTTGTCAGATTTTGGATCAATACTTTGTCCGCCGTTTTCTTTTTTATAAATAGCGTGCATAACTTCTTTAAGTAATACATCTTCCTCTGTTGTAAAAATACTGATATCACTCAGCTTATTAATTTTCTCGTTTATAAAAACCGGAAAGCGTTTTTTGTCGATTATTGATTCAACCAAAGCTCCTGTTTTGGTTTGTGATAAAACTAAATATAAACCAGGTTTTCCTGTAATTGATAATATTTTTGATAAATCCATTTTAATTATTTTAAATTATGGCAAAAGTATGAAATTTTGATGTTTTTAAACAATTGTTTGAAGAAAAAAAGCGAATGTAATAGAAATATTACATTCGCCAATCTGTTTATTTTTTGATTACTAATTCGTTGATAATATTTTTGGCACCTGCATATTTGTCGATTATAAACAAAACGTAACGAATATCGACGCTGATAGTGCGTTGTAAGTTTGGTTCAAAAGCAATGTCGCCACTCATGGCTTCCCAGTTGCCATCAAATGCTAAACCAATTAGCTCGCCATCTCCATTTATTACCGGACTGCCTGAATTTCCTCCAGTTATATCGGTATTACTCAGAAATGCAACGGGCATTTTGCCATTTTCTGCATAACTGCCAAAATCTTTGGTTCTGTAAAGTTCTTTTAATCTTTCGGGTACAACAAATTCCCAATTGTTTGGATCTTCTTTTTCCATAATGCCGTCCATTGTAGTTTTAAAATCGTAATGAACTGCATCAGCAGGATAGTAATCCAATACATTGCCGTAAGTTACACGCATGGTTGAGTTTGCATTGGGTGCAAACTTTTTATCGGGCTGCATTTCTCTGATGCCTGCCACAAATAAGCGGTTGCCTCTTTCGAGCATTTCGTTGTATTGTTTTAATTGATCGTTATACTTAAAGTAATTGTCATAAAATGCATTCATCAGATTATAAACCATGTCTTTTTCTATGGTTTTGATGTTTGGATTTTCTAACAGTGCTTTAACCTTGTTATTATCGCCAAATATTGATTTTTTGAATACTACTTCGGCATATTCAGCAAAATTGTTTTTGTATTTTTTTGCTATTTCTTTCAGCATTTCGGGTTGTTGTTCGGCAGGAACATTGTTAAAGAACATTGCCAACATTGAAGCAAATAGCTTTTTGTCGGTAAGCATGTTGTAGTCTTTAAACATTTTTTCACTGGCGGCTTTTAGGTTTGCAGTTAATTTTTTAATTTTTTCTGCATCCGGTTTTTCAGCTTTCAGTTCTTTGGCTAATGAAGAGAAATTTCTTGAAAATCCGATAATTTCTGGTCCGCGTGCAATAGCTTCCTGAAAATACCATCTCAGAATTTCAACTTTTGCAAGTTCGGCATAGGCTGATGATATATCCTGAAGTGCAGTGCCGTATTTTTCTTTGTTGGCTTCTGATGATGCTACCCATTTTGCAAACTGATCTTCAAGTTCTTTTTTCTTTTCGTAAACTTTAAGACGTTTTAAACCTTTGGTTTGTCCGATAAAATATTTCCAGTAGTTGGCTGTTTGTGCATATTTTGATGCATATTGAATACGAACTGCCGGGTCGGCATTCATAAACTGACGCATGATTGCCAGTTTTTCTTCGCGTATTTTAACGATATTTGGATTTTTAACATCAATAGCCAACTGAACGCCATAAGAGGTTAAATATCTGTCGGTAGTGCCGGGATATCCCATAATCATGGCGTAATCACCTTTTTTAACACCTTTGCCCGAAATAGGAAGGAAGTGTTTTGGTTTATAAGGGATGTTTTCGTTTGAGAAGGTGGCTGATTTTCCTTCGGGCGACATATAAATTCTGAAAAGAGAAAAGTCGCCTGTGTGGCGTGGCCACATCCAGTTGTCGGTATCGGCACCAAATTTTCCGATGGATGATGGAGGTGCTCCAACTAAACGTACATCTTTGAATACTTGATAAACAAACATATAAAATTCGTTGCCGTTGAAAAAGCTTTTTACTACAGCTTCGTATCCGTTTTCTTTAGGTATGTTGCCTTCGTATTTTTTAATTAATTCGGTTATTTTATCAGCTCTTTCTTTTTCGGTTTTTAAGCCACGAAGTTGACTGTTGAATTCTTGCGAAAGGTCTTCCATGCGAACTAAGAAACGTGCAGTAAGTCCTTCGTTTGGAATTTCTTCTCCTCTGTTCATTGCCCAAAATCCGTTTGTAAGATAATCGTGTTGGGTGGTGCTGTGCGATTGTATAGAACCGTATCCGCAGTGGTGATTGGTTAAGATTAATCCGTCGGCAGAGATGATTTCGCCTGTACAACCAGGTCCGAATTGGATAATAGCGTCTTTTAAACTTGAATTGTTTATACTATATATTTCTTCGGCGGTGAGATGCAAACCTTGTTTTTGCATATCAACATAATTTAAACGCGATACAAACATCGGCAACCACATGCCTTCGTCTGCACGGGCAAATTGTGATATTAGCATATAAAATGCTAAAAATGTGAATATTGATTTCTTCATTTTTTATTTAATATTAAAATTTACTGTTGAAAAGCTAATGTAAAATAATTTTGTAGTGAGTTGCAAAGATAATTATATTTTTTGTTTTAGGAAAGGCAATGGTTTTGAAAAATACAGAATTTACGTGCTTTGGTCAATTTAGAAATAATCGAAAAAGCAACATTAATATTTCTGCTTTTTAGTTTCAAAAAACACCTATAGAAATGAAATAGCCAACTGCCGAACTATAAATTGATATTTACAAACTTCTCGAAAAACTGGAAGAAGACGTTACCAATGTATTTCACAATATGAAATCGAAAGAATAATTGTTCGTTTTGTTGATATATCAGAAAAAAAACGAACAGTTGTGGCAGCTCGCATTTTCATTATATTGAATAGTATTACCCCAAATAAAATAATTTATTGTATAAAATTTTTATGGTAATTCATGATAAACTATAGTACTTGATAGTTTGGGTTGCTTCATTTTTAATTATAATCCATATCAACTTGTATACCTAATAGTTTATCTTCTGGCAGTTCGTCCTTTAATTCCAGACAAATATTCTGTTGTATTATCGATTGATATTCTATTTCTGTAAGATGTTTTTTTACTTCATCAAGTTGATTTTGATTCAATGATAGAATATACTGCTTGCCTGAAACCTGAATAAAGTCATTCAGTATTCTAAATAGCTCTGCTACTTGTCTAGGGTCAGTGTCGCTTAATAATCTACTATCATGGAAAATACAATTTACTCGATGCGCAAAACCTTTAAGAAGAATAGTTAAGTCGTAACAAAATATTTTTATATTCCCAATGCCATCAGAACGATCAAAATCAATTTTCGCTTCAATATTATATCTTTTTTGATTATCCCCATCATTGTTCTTAATCGAAATGCCAGTGGTAGCTGTTGGGTAAAATCTTTTCGCTAATTCTCTAAAAAAATTATTTGTTGTTTTAATAACCTCTTTAGTATCATCTAAATAATATTGTGTTTTTTCAGTTGAAGCAATAAAATCCTTTTCAGTTTTAATCTTTGATTTTTGGTATTTAGAAATTAATTCATCATAACGCTGAATATTCTCTTCCTTAGCCTTTAAGTCTGATAATTTATCTTTTAACTTTAAAACAATGTCTAACGCCTGATGGGTGTCTAAATATTTAAGTTTTAAATCTAATTCAATTCTTTTTTGCTCAATAAAATTTTGTAAGTCTTTTAAAGAACGTAATAGCTCATTCTTTTTATCTAAAAGCCTCTTTTCTCTGTTACTTGATAAATGCTTGTAAAACTTTTCTAAATCTTCTAATGTTTTTAGTGATTCTTGATTAAAGACTGCAGAAGTTTCTTTGTATATTTTTTCAATATTTTCTCTTTTAATGTCAGGAGAAATCTTTCTGGTTTCTTCAATGTTAAGTATCTGATTTTCTATGAGCGTAATCCTGTTATTTGCTTTTTCTATTTCAAGTTTAATTTTATCGGCATCTTTATTTATCTCATAGTAGTCATCAGCTACTTTAAAGGCTTTTAAATCATTTTCAAGTTTAAAGATATCTTCTTTTACTTGCTGTCCTTCAAGGGTAGCATCTTTCTTTTGATTAAAAAAATCTCTAAGTAATTCATCTTGGTTTAATTCCTTAACTAAATTTTTAATCCTTTCTTTTTCTTTACGAAGCTTAAATTTTTCTTCAACCAGTAGAACATCAAGTCCCAATAATAGAGCATTTGTTATTTGAATCTGATAATCTTTTTTAACTGCATTTGGGTTATCATAATCGGTATATGAAGCTTTTCGTGGTCTTATAAAAAAGGGAAGTAAAGATCTAAAACTCAATTCGCTTGTACCCGCTGGAATATCAAACAATAAGGATTCAAATTTATTTTTAAATTTCGCAACAGTAATAACTTGCCCATTTAAAACAATCAAATCTTGTTTATCTGTTGACCTTTCTGATTTAAAAGTTTCACTTCCAATATTAAATGTCAACGAAAAAGACCAGCCTGATAAATCTTTTTTTAAACTATCCTTTTTACTTGAACCTAAACAAAAATGTATTAATGCAATAATCAATGATTTGCCAACACCATTAGTCGTATTTCCCTTGTCGGCTGATTCTGGATTTTTTTGAATGGCAACAATAAAATTCAAACCCACCTCATTTTTGAAATGTACAGGTCTGAATGATTCCTTATTTGCTGTTAATGAAATTAGTTGCATTTGTATATTATACCGTTTTTATGATTAATTGCATTTATTCCATAAAGGAAAATAAATGTCATAATTAAATTATCGAAACTATGTTTGGCAATATAATTTCCTTTAGATAAATCAGTTTGATATTTTCTCCAAATATCATCTATACTCATTGGTTTATCAAGTTTCGAAAGCAAGTAACTACCAAATCCTAATAGAGATTGAGAAAAATTAATATGTTTAGACGGCATTATCATTTACTACTTTTTTAATGGTTCTTCAAATATATCACAACTTTCAAAATATTTTGCCATTATAGTTAAAACAGGTGTAAGAAATGCTTGTTCATTCCAAGGCATACATTTGCTTGCGATTTCCCAAAACAAAGAATCACCATCAGAACTTAGCTTTAATTCTTCATAAAGACCTATCAGTTTCTTTTGTAACTCTTCAGCAAGAAAGCTTTCATTTGCTAAATATTCATCTAATGCACCAAGATTAAAGGATGCGATATCTAAAAATTGCTTTGTTACTTTATTGATATTATTGAATAATATTTTTTCATCCCAATCGGGAAATTTTATTTGACCATAAACCGAAATAACTGGAAGTTTCATTATATACCCAACAACCTGAGTTAAAACAGAAAAATCTAAATTATTTATTTGCTCATAATCAGGAATATAACCAACAATTCTAAGTATTAATTCATCGGGTAAATCAAAAACAATTCTTTCTAAATCTATAGCGGTTAGTATTTTGCCCTTATTTAATGAGTTATTTTTTACTATATTCGCAATTGCTTGATTGGCATCAGCATTTACACCTTTATACTTATCATTAACAACAAAATAAAATTCTTTTACAGGATTCCATTGTGAAACTAATCCCTTAAAATCTTTCTCTAATTTTTCAATTGCTTCAGGATAGCTTCTTCGAATATCCTCAGGAGCAAAGACTTGATAAAATATACCTTTACTTCTTATGAAGCCATCATTCTTTCTATCTCCAATATTACCCCAAGGTTTGATTTGTTCAAATTCATGTTCAGCATAATTCATAATCTGAGTAAATAAATCTTCAAAAGCATTCCCATCAGACCGTCTTATTTTATTCTCAAACAATATCCTTGCTAAAGTAATTTCTTCTGTTTTCATATTGCAAAAGTACAAAATTTTTTTTACTTATTTACATCTGATAACATTACCTATATCTATCGCAACCAACAATATACCTAAATTAATAATTCTTGTTTTATACATATTTCCCGCTAAAAATCCCCCCGCCAAAAATCCGGCGGAGGGATGCTGAGTGTTTTATTTACAATTTTTCCATCAAAAATTGTTTGCTGCATGTTTTTCCTGCTTCTATTACAAAATCGAAACTTACTTCGGCATAGCCATCATAGCTAAGCTTTGCCTGATAAGTGCCTGCAGGCAGCATATCGTTATAAGTTTCGCCGTCAACATCGCTTTCGGTTTCAATATTTAGGGCAGCAATTGTAAGCATTGCACCTTCAATAGGTTCGGTACTGATTTTGTCTAAAATAAGCAGTTCCAGAAATCCGGTAGTAGTTTCGGCATCATCGGTTATGGCTTTGCGTTTCATATGATGATGACGCACCTTGCGCGATGCCACATAAGCCAGATAAAAAGCCATGTTTTTTATCCGGTAAATTTCCATTGCCCCATCCAGCTGTTTATCAAGATACTTACGACAAACTTCAATATGATCGTTCATTTGAATATTGTCGTTTTTGTGCTGATCAATAATTTTCTGAGGCAATACCGATGCGGTTTTCATTTTCTCGATAGAAAGATATACATTATCTATCATCTGATCGTCAATACCGCAATTTTTCAGCTCTACTTTATAGAGCAGCAACAAATTATACAAATCTTTCGATTTATTAATCTGATCGCCCAAAGGGCATTTTCTGAGCTCGCTAAAGGTATATCGGCCCAAAGCTTTCAAATCATTATTCTCAATCTCAATACCATGTACGCTGGCACTCGAAGCAACTATACTCAGCATTTCGGCCGATTGGTCTCTTAGCGCTTCGCTGTCAGCAGTAGCTGTTTTTGTTGAAGTATAAAGTTTGGCACTTAAATCTATAGCCGTATTATTGTAATCTTTCAACATTGCAAATTTTGCGGCTAAGCTAGGATTGCTGGATAATTCACCTGAATAATTATCCCCAACATCGACGGTTCTGTTCATCGATTGCATAAAATAAATTGTTTTGTTGTCCATATCTAAATGGTTTTTAATAATGAATATTTAGTTTCATCTATCACAATTTTATTTTTATTATAAAGGATAGATGCTGCAAATATATACTCAAAAGTTCCGATTTCCAAATTTATTTTTAATTTTTATTAAAATATTTTTCTGGCAAATCAAACCATATCCAAAATATTACGCTTATGAATTTTATTATCAGTTATATACATTAATTAATAAAATAGTCTGAAAAATTCCAAAAATTAAAGATTTAACATTTGAGGAACAAAAAGCCTTATATTATCTTATAAATTTTTTTGATAATTTCATCAGTTGCAACTATCAATATACTTAATTTGGTTATTTTTGTGTAATATTATTGTTTAGGAATTAATCTTTTTAGTTATTTAAATTATTACTAAAATAAATATAACTCCAATAAAAATTGAAATATTTAATTCTCTTAATATAATGATATCAATTTAATCCCTGCGGGAATCAAATTCTCAATGTCTTTACAAACTTGAATGATTCTTTTTAGTGGAACATTACAAAAATATTTGTTCCAAAGTTCGATTAGTTCTTCTATGCTGAAAATATCTGAATTTAAAAGCTCCTGATATTTAACCAGATTTAGATTTCTAAGCTTTTTCAGTAATTCGTTAAAACATAAGGAACCAGGTAGAGGTATTAGTGGTGTGGCAACTAATGAAACTGTATTTCCTATTTTGGTTAATTCTTTCACGAAAAGTAAGGTTTCTTGAAGTGTATCCTCGTTTTCACCTTCTGCACCTAAAACTAAACCACCACATATTACATCTATTCCATGCTTTTTGAGCAACTTGGTAGCTTGAAGATTTTGATCTTTTGTCATACCCTTTTGCATTGAATGCAACATCTTATTACTACCAGATTCATAGCCAATAAACAATGAAACAACATTCAACTTTTTTAGGTGTGTAATACGCTGTTCATCAATTTCATCTGCACGTGCAAAACAATGTACAACAGGACGAATTCCAGTTTTATCATAAACTCTTTCTGCAGCATCTGCAATTTGAGACATATGATGTTTATTTACAGTAAAGTCTGCATCTGTAATTCGAATTTGATCAACATTATAATGACTAATTAGATTTGTAAGATCTTGTTCAAACAAATCAATTGTACGATGTACGTTTATTTTTTCGATTGAACAAAAACTACATTTCTTACTACCTGAATAAGTACAACCTCGTTGCGTAAAAATTGATCCAGGTACTTTTGCATCACTTAGGTTGCCGAATGGATGAAACTTTTCACTATAAAGGTTAAAGTCTATTTCGCTATAATCCATCGGAAAGATTAGCGGATCATTCCCGAAACGCGGATTTATTTGGTGGTTTATTACAATTTCACCATTGTTAATAAAACTAAGGTTGGGAATCTCAAAAAAACCTTTTCCACTTTCAATTGCTTTAAGTAAGGGTTCAAATGCTGGCTCACCATATCCTGTCACCAGAAAATCAATAGGGCGTTCACCTTTCTGCATTTTATTCAAAATAACGTCTCGTAAATGAGTGATATGAATTCCCCCCATAACCACGAAAGAACCGTTATTCTTCGCTATTTCAGCAACCCTAAGGGCATTTGGATAATTATAAGTGGTGCAACTTATTGCAACAATATCAGCTTTACGATTGATAAGTTCTTTTTCTATTTCCTCTTGAATAAGAACTGTGCTATCAAGAAATCTTGTATTCTCTCGATAAATTAGTGGCAAAGATGTATATAATGCAACTGGCCCTAATGGAGCTTCACTAGAATAGTTTTCTGAACCACAAGTAGAAGATGGATAAACTAAATCAATTTTCATTACAACAAATAATTAAACAATAAAGAAATTCCATTACTTGAAAATGTTATGAAGCTTTTGAATAATTAACCTGTCAGTAGTTTCAAATCCTAAAGTATCAACCCTTGCATCCTCTCGATGTACTATATTTTCATAACTATCAGTTTCTTTTGGATTTATATATTTTTCTATCAACTGACCTAGGTAACTCTTATCTTCCTCCTCTCTGTCCGGCGTAACAGTTGTATGATTATTAACTTTCTCAATTAAATTTTGTAATTCTTGAGGACTTATTATTTCATGGTCAATTTTTGGTAAACCAACAGGAGTAACAATTATTGCACGATGATCGGATACAAAAAAATAATAAGGTAGAATTTTATCAAAATCTTCACGAATTGGTTTGGAGCAATATTCTTTTCCTTTTCTATGAGTTTTTCTATCTTTATGATTTGCATATATTTCTTCACCATTTAATTTTTTTAATATAAACTCAGTGTCAAGCTGAAAATCGAGTAGTTTAATCCCACTAATGGTATTTCTTCTTAATTCATTCATCCTTTTTGCAATTGTCAGAATATACATAAGGTGTTGTTCTTCCGTTAAGCATTTTATGGATATTTTTCTTTCTTTATGCTTTAAGCTTTCTTCAAAACGGTACTTAATATTCGGGGAAGAAACTTGCCAATTACCTGGAAGGGGGAAGTAACACATAATCTTTACCTCTTCACTCGGATCTTTAATTTCATCAATTAATGCAGTTATCCGGTCTAAGAGTTGAGGATAATTTGTTATTATACGCTTTATCTCCAAGATACTTTGAATTGCGATTAAAGTACCTACTAAAGTTGCTGTCCCTAAAATAATTCCAAACAAACCACCAGGTGATTCTGTTAAAAAGTTAACTAACCAGTTAAATAATCCAACATTTAGATGTTTATTAATTAGTGCAACAATAACTATTACAATTAATGTTATAACAATCATAAGTAAGAAGGCTGGTAAACTATAGTTAAAAATCCGTTTAGGTTCGGACTTAATAAAATCTATTGCACCGCTAAATGAAAGTTTATAAGATTTGTATGAATTTTTATTTTTTAATGCACACCAAAGTACAATTCCAATAAACATACCTATAAGCAGCATAAAAATACTGTGCCATGCTCCTTCTAAAAGTTTGTTTAATTCGCGATAATGTGAAGTAAATGTGGCAGCTCCTAGTATAAGAAGAAGTAAAACAAGCCACCAGCCTATTTTGTGAAATAGACCCCGATAATGAGAAAAGACATTTATTAGTTTCATTTATTTTAATACTTTAATATTACTTTCCTTGCTACCGGCAACTGAAATTTCGCTTATTGCCTTTTGAGCTAACTTTAGGTTTATTCTATCATTCAAGTTAATTTTTCTCTTTATCAACCCACTTTCAAACATTTGATCGGCCACTTGTTGCGAAAGCACAATATCTTCTTGTGAAATTTCCACAGAAATATCTTCAATCCTATTTGCTTTTAAGTTCGGCTCAATAACTCGAATTTTTTTGAGTAGCTCACGTTCAAAATTTGAGCGTTTGGCAAACCATTCATCAGTTTGCTCACGGTTTTTTGCCACATACAAATTAGCTTCAATAAGGCTCTTGATTAAGGCAACAACCTCTTCTGGATTATTTTCGACTATACTTTTCCTAACCGATAAAAAACCTATATAACGTTTTTCGTCAATAGCTTTACCAATTTCTTTTTGTTCCATTATTGTAGCATTTGGCTCCCAAGCACCAATTGCATCAACACCTCCTTGTTGCAAAACAACAATTGCCTCTGCCGGACTAACATTAATAAGTTCAACGGCATCGGGGCCAGTCCCAATGGTTAAATTGTTTTCTTTAAGACGTTGGACTATATAGGGATGGGCACCAGAACCAAAGGGCACTCCTAACTTATGTCCTTTAAGATCTGCATAACTTTTAATATTAGTGACATTTCTTGCTATTGTAACACAGCTAAAATCAATCAATCGACATACTATTACCCAGTCATCACTAGCTGCCAGTAGATTAATTGCCGGAACAACGCCAGTAGTTGTAGCATCAATATTCCCGCCTAAACTTGCTTCTAACATATCGGGACCAAAAAGAAAATTTCTGAAAGTTGCATTTGATTTGTACAACTCGGGGATATTTGTATTAACCATTGTTTCAACAATCTGTCCAGCAGTAGCCCATGCAGTCTGCCAACCAACTATTAATCTTGTTTCTTTTTTATTTGAACTACCATTACATGCTGTTAAAATTAGGGCGTATGCTATTATTGCAAACAATCCTATTAACGAAAAGCGAGTAAACATGCTTTTTGTTTTGACAAAACTAAACATTTTTTTTCTCATAACTATTTCTCCTTATTTTATTTATTGATTTATTGAATTTTGATTCATTTGTTGCCATAATTTTTCTGCCATTTTCCTGAATTCAGGCGAATTTCGGAATTCCCTGTTACGGGGTCGAGTTACAGTATTAATTATTTCATTTGTGAGATGTCCGCCACTTGATGCCATTATAACAATCCTATCTGCCATAAAAATTGCTTCTGAAATATCATGGGTTACCATAATTACTGTAGCTCCGGAACGTTTGAAAATTTCAGCCATATCTTCTTGAAGTGTTTCACGAGTATGACTATCAAGGGCACTGAATGGTTCATCAAGTAGCATAAGTTTTGGTTTTGTTGCCAAAGCTCTGGCAAAAGCAACTCTTTGCATCTGTCCACCTGATAAAAAATGCGGGTAATCTTTGGATTTGTGTTGCAGTCCTACTAATTGGAGCATCTTTTCAACTTCTGCTCCCCAGTTCATTTTATCTTCTACGTGTTGTTCTAATCCAAATCTTACATTTTTATCAACTGTTCGCCATGGAAATAAGGAGAAGTTCTGAAACACCATTGTTACATCATCCCTATACCCTTTTAAAGGCCTTCCGTCTATTGTAATTTTCCCCGTGAAATTATTTTCCAAGCCAGCAAGTAATCTCAAAAGTGTAGTTTTTCCACAACCACTGACACCAAGAATACAAAAAATCTCACCTTGTTTTATTTCCAGATTAATCCCCTCTAATACAGGTTGATTTCTTGAGTAACTAAAATGAAGATTTTTTATATCAACTGTAACACCTGTGGTAGGTTCCCAATCAAAAAATGTAGTTTCTTGATTTTGTATATTTTCTTTCTGATATTTTGACTTTTTTACATTTGAGACTGGGTCATTTCGTAAAATTGGTATTTGGCTATTAATATTTACAGTATTATCAAAAAAATCTTTAGCAATATAGCCTCTCCTCCATGGAACAAATATACGTTCCATAAATGACATGAATCGACTCATAAGAAATCCTATAATTGCTATGGCTATCATTCCTGCCACAACACGATCAAGTCTGAATACTTGCCTATTAAGCTGAATTGCGTAACCAAGACCAGATCGGGATGCAAACATTTCTGCTGCCACAACACACATCCAAGCAAACCCCAGACCAACCCTCATACCTGCAAATATACTTGGTAAGGTTGCTGGCCAAATTACACCTGTAAATTTTCTAATTTTTGAAGCTCCAAGTACTTTGGCCGCTTCTAGATGTAATTTTTCGATATTACTAACACCTAACATTGTGTTTGTAAGGATAGGATAGAATGCACCTATAAAAATAACTAACCATGCTGAAGCATTTCCAATTCCAAGTAAAGCAACTGCAATAGGTATCCACGCAATAGGAGGTATAGGTCTAAGTAATTCTAAAATACCCATTACTGTGTTTTTTAAAAAAGGTATTAATCCAAGTAAGAATCCAATTATCAAACCAATAAATAAAGCTAATAAAAACCCAACAGATACTCGTCCTAAGCTCGCTAAAATATCTGGTATCAGAATCCCTTCATTAAAAAGTTCAAAAAGCGCAGTAAAACATTGACTTGGCCTAGGTATCGTCGTTTGAGGATTATAAATAACTAGTACCTCCCAGATTATCAGAATTGATAACCCAAGCAAAAGTTGTTGTATTTTTCTTTTAAATAATGTTTTTATCCTTTCCATTCCTTCTTTTGAATTTTCTGATCCATTCACTTTTTAAATAGTTTAAAAACTTTCAATATTTAGCTTTATGAAGCAAATAACATTAAATAAAACAATAGAATATTAATCTATAAGTATGAAATCTACACATTTTAATACAATTCTTGTTAAGCTATCAATACCATAGTCTATTTTTAGAAAACTTTACAAATTTATAATATTTTTTGGTTTATAGTTCTTTTTTTTTATTTTTTTTCATATCGTTACTACAATAGTTTGCTTCCTCTACTTTTTCCTAAATTTCTCATTTATTTCATCCATTTAAGTATCAAACAACAAAAACGCCTTAATCTATTGAAATACAATATCTCAACATTAAATCGCGAGCCTTCT
>JAHEYQ010000067.1 GCA_023251515.1 Bacteroidales bacterium | reverse complement strand
AAATACTCATTTTTCGCAAGCAACTAATACTACAATTTGGTTTGAACAAGGTTCATCAACAGTTATGATGCCATATTCATTTCAGCCGATGAGTAATACATTAATAAATGCTAATTTGTTGATTGGTAACCAACAACAAGTGGGTATTTATAATTTGTATTTAATGAATGAAATAGATGGATATTTGAATTTGCAAAATTCATTTACGGTCAATTTTAATCCAAATCAGGCACAATTAATTAGTGTAACTCCTAATACTGCTGCTCAGGGCGATGTGTTAAATGTTTCGATAAGTGGACAGAATACTCATTTTGATCAGGGAACTTCTACTATAACATGGTTTCAACAAGGAAGTTCAACCATCATTTATCCAACAAATCAAAATTCTATTTCTGCTACTAATTTGAGTGCAAATTATTTTATCCCAAGCAATGCTAATTTGGGTTTTTATGATACTTATACCTATAATAATTCTGATGGTTTATTAATATTACCAAATAGTTTTATAATACAAACGCCTGTAAATTATCAGATTACTGCATTCCCTAATCTTAACAATGCTGGATATATAACAGGGACAGGTATTTATCTAAATAATCAGATTTGCAATTTACATGCATACAATAATCCAGGTTATTATTTTGTAAATTGGACAGAAAACGGAAATATTGTTTCTACAACTGAAGCTTATGCATTTATAGTAAATTCGAATAGAACTCTGATTGCAAATTTTAGCCCTATTAACCAATTTTATATAACAACAATGGTGAATCCAGCATTTTCTGGAATTGTTAGCGGATTTGGTGCTTATAATATGAATCAAACAGTTGCATTGCATGCTACAGCAAATCAAGGTTGGGAATTTGTAAATTGGACAGAAAATGGAGTTTCTGTTTCATTAGATACTCTTTATTCTTTTACAGTTACTGCTAACAGAACTTTAGTTGCAAATTTTAATGAACTTATATCAGTTCCCGATATTGAAAAAGAAGGGGAAATAAGGATTTATCCGGTTCCTGCAGTGAATAATATTAATATTGATTTTAATGGTTTCTTTCAAAAAGAAATTGATTTGAAATTATTTGATATATTAGGAAAATTAGTTCATTATCAAAGTTATAAAAATATTAGTATGATAAAAATTGATTGTAATAATTTGCCAAAAGGTATTTATTACTTAAAAATAATGTTATCTGATGAAAAAAATATAACTAAGAAAATTATTTTAAATAATTGAAAATGATATAATTAAATTTTTATATAAAGCTTTCAGGATATTTCTTGAAAGCTTTTTCTATTTTTTTTATCTTTTAGTTAACAGATTTACTATATTTGTATAAAATTTAATTATCAATTAATTTTAATGTTTTTATATTAATTGGTATATGTTGGCAAATCAATAATTTAATACTATTATGAAAAGAAAATTTCTATTTTTTAGCCAAATTTTTTTTCTGGCTGTAATTGTTTTGGTGTTTTCATGTAAAAATGCAAACAATTCAAAAGAAGAAAGTGAAACTACAGATTCGACAGCTGTTGTTGCTGATCAAATTAAAGTAAATTATTACAAAATTCCATGTCCATCCGAATTGTTTTGGTTTATAAAAGACTTTGGTGCTTCGTATTCAAAGAAAATTTTAAACTCAACTGAAAATGCCAGTAATTATAACACTAATATAAAGAAAGCATTAAATTTTGGAATTTATGGTTCTGATTTATTTTATTCTTCTGTTTTTAAACAAAATCAGGAGACAATGAAATATTACAAGCAAGTAAAAAAACTTGGTAGTGAATTGAATATTGTTGAAGGATTTGATGAAAATATTGCAAAACGAGTTGATAATAATCTGAATAACAGCGATTCATTATTTACAATTACATCAGAAGCAAACTCAAATGCAATTGCATATCTTGAAGGCTTGGGCAAAAGCAATATTTTACCATATATCACTTTGGGTGGTTGGGTCGAAAGTGTTTTTATCGCTTCTAAGCAGGTTAAAAAATTTAATCCTAAAGACCCTATTGTTTCTATTGTAATTGATCAAAGTTATTTGCTTGAAAATATTATAGGATTATTTGGCTCTGTTGAGCAAAGTCCGGAAATTGTTGAATATTCTCAAAAATTAAAGGAATTGCAAACAGTTTATTATAATGCTGATGATTTGATTACCAAAAAGCAATATGATAATATTGTGATGAAAATCAATGAAATGAGAGATAATTTAATTAAATAACTGAAAATCATAATATAAATATTCAAGTTATGAAAACAAATATATTATTTAAAAGATTTTTTTTAATTGCCATGTTAGCAATAGTTTATATTGTATCAGTTTCTCAAAATTGCAGTAAACAATCAATATGTAAACCTGAAAATACAGATGGATTTGATTATAGTTCGCAATCAAGATATGCAATGTTGTCAACCGGAGAGAAAACACGTTTATATATAACCACTTATATGAATTGTGCTTATAAAATAAGTGTTTGCTCTGAAGCAAATTTAGGTAAATTGCATTATAAACTTTTTGAAAAAGTGAGAGAAAAGAAAAAAGTTTTCAAAGATTTGGTTAAAGGAGAAGCTCCTATTATAACTGATGCTGATGGAAATATATCAACAGGTGAGGCTCCCGTAATTGATACTTTATATGATGTTCAAGTAAGTCTTAAGGAAATTGAAATTTTTGATAGTTCAAAAGGAACAGACTTTTGGCAAATAAATAAAGTGGATAAAACAAAAAATATTGTTCTTGAACTTTATATTCCCAAAACAGATGAACCCACAAATGGTTGTGTAAATCTGCTTGTTGGCACCAAACGTCCTTCAAAATCACACATGGGTAAATTAAAAGAATAAATAATACTTTTCCTTAAGAAAAAGTAAATAAAGCAAAGGGATATATAAAAGCATGTATATTCCTTTGTTTTTTAGTGTTTTATAATGAAATATTTATTCTGATTATATGAATGACTCAATTATAAAAGCATTGATGCAATTATTTGCATTGGTTCTTGATGTTCAGGGCAATACAAGTGTTTCAAGTGAAAGCAGAACAATAGTAGGTAATTATCTTAAAAGTCTGTTAAATAAAGATTTATCAGCTCAATATCTGATGTATTTTGATAAATATGTTTCTGAATTTTATGGAAATATTGACGCTTCTGATACAAAAAAAATTAAAAGAAAAGCATCGCTTAAGGCTGTTAAAGTTTTAAAGATATGTGAACAAATTAATTTTGAACTTACTCAAGAACAGAAGTTTATAGTTTTAATTCAATTGCTTGAATTTATTTGCATAGGAAAAGAAATAGAAGAAATTGAAATGGAGTTTCTGCAAATGGTTGCTGATTCATTTAATATTGATGAAAATGAATATCTACTATTGAAGAAATTTGTATTGAATGATATTATTTCAGATATTGATAAAACTACAGCTTTGATTATTGGTAATCATGATGTTAAAGAAAGCGAAAATGGTATTTCTGCTTTAAATCAGTTTTTGAATGGCAATATTATTATACTCAGAATTAAAAGTATAAATGCTTATTTTTTGAAGTACTTAGGTAGAGATGTCCTTTATCTGAATAATCAGGTTGTTGATGAAAATAAAATATATGTTTTGGGTAGCGGTTCTTCTATTAAAACTTCAAAAACCAATCCGATTTATTATACAGATATTGTAAGTTATTTCTTTCATTCAAGTAATATTCATAATTTTAGCTATGTGGCCGAAAATATCGAGTTTTTATTTAAAAATAGTGAAAATGGAATTCATAAATTTAATTTTTCGGAAGATGCAGGAAAACTAATAGGCGTGATGGGAGGGAGCGGAGTTGGGAAATCAACTTTGCTTAATATTTTAAATGGAAACCTAAAACCTTTGAATGGAAATATTTATATTAATGGATATGATTTATATAAAGAGAAATTTAAATTAAAAGGGGTAATTGGTTTTGTACCACAGGATGACTTACTTATAGAAGAATTGAGTGTTTTTCAAAATTTGTATTTTACTGCAAAATTATGTTTTAAATATAAGAAAGAGAATGAATTAGCTGAAATAGTTAATTCTGCTTTAGATCAATTGGAATTGTTTGCTATTAAAGATTTAAAAGTTGGCAATACTCTAAATAAATTTATAAGTGGCGGACAAAGAAAACGTTTGAACATTGCTTTAGAATTAATACGCAGACCTACAATTTTGTTTGTAGATGAACCAACATCTGGATTGTCTTCAATGGATTCTCAAATGGTAATGGATTTGTTGAAAGAATTAACTTTGTTAGGTAAATTAGTGATTGTCAATATACACCAGCCTTCATCTGAAATTTATAAAATGTTTGATAAATTATTAATTCTTGATAAAGGAGGTTATTTGATTTATTATGACAATCCGATGGATGCAGTGATTTATTTTAAAAAACAGGTAAATTATGCAAATTCTGAAGAAAGTAGTTGTGAAAAATGTGGCAACGTAAATCCAGAAAAGGTGTTGGAAATAATTGAATCAAAAGTTGTTAACGAATATGGTAAACTAACCAAAACCAGAAAAGTCTCGCCTGAAGAATGGAGTGAAAAATATGAGAAAAAGCAAAATAACTTTTATGAAAAAAAGACAACAGAGAAACTTTCATTTCCAGAAAATGGTTTTAAAATTCAAGGTTTGTTTAAACAGTTTTTGATTTTTCTAAAAAGAGATATTCTTTGCAAAATAACGAATAAGCAGTATCTGATTATCAGTTTTATAGAAGCTCCTTTACTTGCTTTTATTTTAGGTTATTTTACCAAATTTGTTAATGGTGATCATTATATTTTTAGCAAAAATGAAAATTTACCCTCTTATTTATTTATGAGTGTTGTGGTTGCATTATTTATTGGTTTAACCATTGCTGCAGAAGAGATAATAAAAGATAAAAGAATTCGAAAAAGAGAGGCTTTTTTAAATTTGAGTTATTTTAGCTATATAAATTCAAAAGTAGTTATTCTGTTTTTAATTTCTGCCATTCAAACACTTACATTTGTTTTATTGGGAAATTTAATTTTAGGTATAAAAGGCATGACTTTAAGTTATTGGCTTGTACTTTTTACAGCATCTTGTTTTTCAAATGTATTGGGATTATTGATTTCTTCAGGTTTTAATTCTGTTGTAACTATTTATATATTAATACCTTTTATTTTAGTTCCTCAATTGCTTTTCAGTGGAGTTATCGTGAAATTTGATAAATTACATAAATCTATAGCTTCCGATAAATATGTTTCGGTTTTAGGAGATATAATGATTTCGAGATGGGCATACGAAGCATTAGCTGTTTATCAATTTAAAAATAATGAATTTCAGAAGAATACATTTGAAATTGAAAGTAAAATGAGCAGATATTCATATTTTTATTCATATTTAATCCCTGAACTTCAAAATCGATTGAATGAAATAATCAATTCAGATAATGAAAAACAGCGGGATGATAATATAAACTTTAATATCAATGTTTTAACTGATAATTTAAAAATATTGAGTAATTATAATCTGATTACATATTTTGATGATTTAAAGTTGATTAAAAAAAATAATTTTACTGTTGTTATTTCAGATCGAACAAAAAATTATCTTGACAAGATGTTGATTTATTTTATGCAAAAATATAATAATGAAGTAGATAAAAGAGATAAAATATTAAATAAATTGGATGAAAAGTATAAAAATGAAGGTGGAGTTAAGTGGTTGAAAAATTCTTTTTTTAATGAAAGCTTGGATGATTTGATGCGAAATAAAACCGAAATAGATAAAATTATTGAAAAAAATGGAGAACTCATTCAACAATTAGATCCTGTTTTTAAAAAACCAGATTCTGATTTCGGAAGAGCTCACTTTTATTCATCTTATAAGTTTTTTGCAGGATACAAAATAAACACATTTGTTTTTAATATTCTGATAATATGGATGGTAACATTTTTAGTTTACCTAATTCTTCTTTTTGATGGATTGAGAAAATTGATAGATTTGATAAGTGGAAATAACTATTCAAAATCCAATTAATTGAACAAAAAGTTTGCAAAACATGTTTATTAATAAATATTAAAAATATGAACTATAAAGAAATTTTTGAAAAATTGTGGATAGATTATGTGAATACAAATCCTCATGCAAAAAAAGTTTATGATTTGTTTGTGGCTGAAGGCGAGGAAGTTGTTAATGACCATATTGCATTCAGAACATTTAATGATAAGCGAATTAATATAGATGTATTGTCAACATTATTTTTGAAAAGTGGTTATGCTGAGAAAGGAGATTATCGTTTTGAAAGTAAACATTTATATGCAAAACATTTTGAACACATTACCGATAAAGATGCACCCAGAGTTTTTATAAGTGAATTAATTCTTGAAGACTTTTCTGTTGACTTTCAACAAATAATAAAAACAGAAATTGATAAAATTGCGATTGATAAATTATCATCAGAAATATTGATATTCTCAGGAAATTTATGGGGAAAACCTTCTTTTAAAACTTATGAGTTATTAAGGAAAGAGTCTGAATATGCAGCTTGGCTATATGTTTATGGCTTTTGTGCAAATCATTTTACAGTAAGTGTTACTGATTTGAAAAAATTAGATTCAATTGAAAAAGTAAACTTGTTTTTAAAAGATAACGGATTCTTGTTAAATGATGTAGATGGTGAAATAAAAGGAAGTGCAGAAGAATTATTAGAGCAATCAAGTATTAAGTCTGGCATAATTAAAATTGAATTTATTGAGGGTGCTTTTGAAATTCCTTCATGTTATTATGAATTTGCAAAAAGATATAAAGATAACAATGGCGAACTTTATTCGGGTTTTATTGCAAAGTCGGCTGATAAGATTTTTGAAAGTACTAATTTTTACACCAGCTAAATTGATTTTTATCAATCATGAAAATAGTTTATTTTTATTGTTAAAAATTTAATTATTTAATTTTATTTTTTATCTTTGCGAAATAAAATCTGTAAACACTATATTTATAACTAATATGAAAATTTTTACTGCTGAAATTGTAATAAATGAGCAAATGTATCTTATCATAGGGATATTTGTTGCTTTATTATTAATATTCGGGATATTCAGAATGATCAAACTGATTCAGAAAATCAAGCGTCAAAAAGCTGAATTGCAAAAACTTGTAAAAGAATACGAGGAATATTTAAATAAAAGGTAATTAACGTTTATTTATTGGATTTATTAAAGAGTACATTTTCATGTACTTTTTTTATGTATTTTTTTTTCGTAAATTTATCAAATACAATAACTTCAAAAATTTCCTTTTCATTGGTTTTATTGATTGAAATTATAAATCTTTCAGGATTGTAATTGTTTGATTTTAATTGGTTTATATTGCTAAATAATTGCGATTTATTGGATATAGAATTTTGAATGAACTTCAAATTATCACCATACGCTTTTGTAACTAAGTCTGTAAAATCGTAAAATGTGGTATCGTTTGTTAGAGTGATTGTTGCAGAACTCCATGTTTCAATATGGTTACGATGTTTCAGAACAATATAATATTTTCCATTGAGAGTTTGCGGAATTGTATCTATCAATGCATTTCCATTAATATCTAGCATTACATTTGTATCAGAAAATACTTTAGCAAAAGGAGAAATACTGTCTCTCAATTCAACCGTAATTTTATCTGCAATATTAGTTGAGAACTGATTTCCAAATTCATTTTGAGCCTGATTCATATTTGATCCATTAAAAAGTCCTTCAAGAAAACACTTGATATTTAGAGTTTTGTAAGTTGTTGGTGGAAAATAATTGGTGATGATAATGTCGTCAATATTACTTCGTTTAGAATCTCGATTGCCGTTATAAGATAAAAGTTTAAAACGAACAGGGTTGGGTTCGTTTACAAATATTGTAATTGGATTTAAAACTAATTGATTGTTGAATATTGTATCTTTGATTAAAATCCAATTAATTCCATTATCAGTTGATTTAAAAAATTTCCAATAAGTTGTAGCATCATTTGAATATCTTGCCTGATAAAGAGTTATGTTTCCTACGCCATCTGATTTGTCAAAATTCATATATATCGTAAATGATCCCGCTCTAAGGCACTTATTACCATTTTTTTTATCTTGAGGAAGAGATCCGATTAAAGCATCGTTTAATTGCCAATTTCCCATTGTGCAATTTGCATTTCCATTGGCATAATTTGCTTTTGTACCAATTTCAAAATCTTCTTTCCAAATTGTTGTATCTTTTGTAATTGGTATAGGAGAGTTTAAATTGTATTTAATATTTATTAAACTGTTTGTAAACGGAAATATTTTAAAATAATATACAGTATTATAGTTTAAATTATCAAATGTTGTAGTTTGAATACCATAAGCAATGTTTTTGACAAGTAATGAACCAATTTCAGGAACACTATCTCTTGGATTGATAATACTATCAAAACTTTTTGTACTTGCTTTAATTAAGTAACCGTCAGGTAATACACCTCCAGTGGCATCAGACCAATCCAATTTAATAGTGCTATTTTCGGGATAAATAGTAGTACAAATAAAATTAGTAATTTGGTTTGTTGGTTTTGCTTTTAAAGTAGGACTTTGTCCTCCCCAGATATAATTTACATATTCAGGATGATCAATATAAGGGTTTCTGTTATGTTGGTTAGTTTTGTAATAAATTGCATTGTTACGATTTATCTCTTTTGTACTGACAGGATCGTTGTTGTGCCATGATATTAATAAATTGATAAGCCATGGTTTGAAATTATTTGTATTTGAATCAATGCATGCAATTGCTTCAGGGCTTTTATAATTTTTAACCCATGCAGATAAACTGTCCTGATATCTGGTAGCAATATAAAACCAAGCACGGGCAAAATCGCCTTTAAATTCATTTATTGGTTCAAATACTTTACCGGTATATCCAGGATATGTGCAAAAGCCTACTTTGCTTCCATTTAAAGACACCCATGCTAAGGGTGATGTAGTAACACCAAGTGGATTATTGCTTTTTTTGTTATTTACATATTGATCGGCAGGATTTAAATTGTGTAAATCTGTATATTGTTCAAAATCATAATGTCCCCACCAGGAATTTGGCAAGCAATGTTCGCGTGCATAAGAATCCCCCTCAGAATTTGCCCCTCCACCAGCATTTTGATTAACAAAGATAGTAAAAAGATAAGGTGGTATGCCATTTGGAATATCTGAGTACATATCCCAAATTTTAGTTGTATCATTTGGTCTTACATCTGTGTATGCATAAGCAGACCAAACATCACCATATGACAATTTTATATGGCCTGTTTTTGTAATAATATTTAATGCTGATTTTAGAGAATCGCCTGATTTCCCAATAGCACTAAAATAAAATCCACTTGGAATTTGTGCAAATCCAATATTAAAAATAAATAAAACGAGGGGAATCCAAATACATGCTTTTTTGTTTATCAATGTTTTCTCTATTTTAAAAAATAAAAAGTTAGCGAAATAACAAAAAAAAACAATACAAGTTTATTCAATGTAGTATTTTTTAATGATTTTTATAATATTTGAGCTTTTTTTTCGTTTAGAAATTAAAAAAATATTTTATGAAAAGGAATTTTTTATTGTTTTTTTGTTTCAATTTTATGTTTTTGAGCTTATTAAAAGCAAATCAGGATACTTTGAAAATTTATTATAATATAAATAAAAGTGAATTATCTCAAGAAAATTCATCGAAAATAATTCAATTTTTAAATTCATTTCAGATAATTGAACGTATTGAAATTTATGGCTATGCAGATTATTTGGCTTCCAATGATTATAATTTAAATTTATCAGAAGAAAGGTCTTTGAAAATCAAAGATTTTTTAATTCAAAAAGGTTTTGCTAATAAAATTAAAGTGAATATGGGTAAGGGCGAATTATTGCCTGAAATTACTGATTCCAATGAAGGTGTACCCGAAAACAGGAGGTCTGAAATTATAGTTATTTATCATGAAAAACTTTTTAAAAAGACTGAAAACAAAATAATTACTGATGTAGAAGTTGGAGATAAAATTGTTTTGAAAAATTTTAATTTTTTACCCGGACGACATTATTTAACGCTGGAATCTCAACCAGAACTTGAAAAACTTTTGAGTGCATTAAGTGAAAATCCTCGGTTGAAAATTGAAATTCAAGGTCATATTTGTTGCGAAATTGGTGGAAAAGATGGAATGGATAATGATACTTATACAAATAATTTATCTGTTAACCGTGCAAAATATATTTATGATTATTTGATAAAAAACAATATTGCTACTGATAGATTGTCATACAAAGGCTTAGGATCGATCAAACCATTGATATTTCCAGAAAGAACTGAAAATGATCAAAATCAGAACAGACGTGTAGAAATATTAATACTTCAGAAATAATAAATAATATTCTTTATTTTATTGATATATTGTTAGATGTGGTTTTATAAGTTCAAACGATATTTAATCGGTTCTTATGATTTACCACAGAATTAATTAATTTATAAAACTCAAAAAAAAGACTACCTTTGCAAAAAAATAAATATTTACGGACATTTCCCTTTTATTATTAAGGTTTTGGTTCTCAAAAACTTTTTATACATATATGCCATTTCAGTCATTAAACATTATCGAACCCATTCTTAAATCATTAGAACAAGAAGGTTACGAAACACCAACCCCAATTCAAAAAGAAGCTATTCCAATAATTTTAAGAGGTTCAGACCTGTTAGGTTGTGCACAAACAGGCACAGGAAAAACCGCAGCCTTTACCATACCTATTTTGCAATTGCTTTTAGAAAATAAAACTTATGAGAAGAAACCTAAAATCAGGAGTTTAATAGTTACTCCAACCCGTGAACTTGCCATTCAGATAAACGAAAGTATAAAAACCTATGGACGGTTTACTGGATTGAAATCTACAGTAGTTTTTGGAGGTGTAAATCAAAATCCTCAAACTGCATCTGTACAACAAGGTGTTGATATACTGGTAGCTACTCCCGGAAGATTATTGGATTTGATAGGTCAGGGTTTTATTTCTTTAAGGAGTCTTGAGATTTTTGTTTTGGATGAAGCTGATTGTATGCTTGATATGGGCTTTATACATGATATCAGACGAATTATTGCTTTGCTTCCCAAAAAACGTCAGTCCTTGTTTTTTTCAGCAACAATGCCTCAGGAAATTGTGAAACTTGCAAATACAATTTTAAATAATCCTTTAAAAGTTGAAATAACTCCATCAGCTACTCCAGTTGAGATTATAAATCAAATGGTTTATTTTGTTGATAAAGGCAATAAAGGTAAGCTTTTACTCGAAATATTAAAGGACGAAAAAATAAAATCAGCTTTGGTTTTTACTCGTACAAAACATGGAGCCGACAATGTTGTTAAAATGTTGGATAGAAGTAAAATAAAAGCAGAAGCGATACATGGTAATAAATCTCAAAATGCTCGCCAACGTGCTTTAGCTAATTTTAAAGAGATGCAAATCAGGGTTTTGGTAGCAACTGATATAGCTGCCAGAGGTATTGATATTGATGATATGGAATTTGTAATTAATTATGAAATATCTAATATTTCAGATACTTATGTTCATAGAATTGGAAGAACAGGTAGGGCAGGGGCAAAAGGGACTGCAATTTCGTTTTGCGATGCTGAAGAGAAACCTTTTTTGAAAGATATCGAAAAATTAATTGGCAAGAAAATACCTGTAAATGATGAACATCCATTTCCTTTAATGGATCACTATCCTGTAAAAGCCGAGAAACAAGCTCGAAATCATTCTTCTCAAAATAAATCTAAGAAAAAATCTTCATCAAATTTTACTGATAAAAACAAAAAACATCAAACGAAACCTGTTTTGGTTTTAAAGCCAAAATAAACAAAATAGAATCTATTTATATTGTAAAGTCTATATAAATCAAAAGCTTATATAGACTTTGTTTAATTTATATACTGATGTTAACCTTTGTATAATTTAAAAGATTAACAGATTATTCTGTTAAGTTATATTAATCGATTTGTATGTATTTTGAAATCAGTTCGATAATATCAAAATTAGAAATATCTTCTTCCTTGTTTTTGTATTTTATTCCGTCAGTAAGCATTACCATGCAATAAGGACATGCTGTTGCCAGAACTTTTGATTCTGATTCAATTACATCTTCAATTCTTTCGATAAAGACTTCTTTATTACCTTTTTCAGCTTCTTTAAACATTTGAGCACCACCTGCACCACAACATAATGCAAAACTTTTGCATCTTTTAAGTTCAACTCTTTTATTGGTAATCATATCCAGTAAGATACGAGATGATTCATACATATTGTTAGCCCGTCCTAAATAACAAGGATCGTGATATGCAATTTTTTCATTTTCAAAGGCTTGTGTGTTTAGTTTTAATTTGCCTTCGTTTATTAATTGCAATAAGAAATCGGTTGAATGAATTACTTCATATTCGCCTTCAAAGTCGGTATATTCGTTTTTGAATGTATTAAAGCAATGTGGACAAAATGTAATAATTTTTTTTACTTCATACATTTTAAGTATTTCAATATTTGTAAATGCCTGCATCTGATAAAGCATTTCATTTCCGGCTCTTCTAACTGGATCGCCACAACAACTTTCATCCTTACCCAATATGGCATAATCTACTTTTGCATAATGTAATATGCGGGCAAAAGCTTTGCTTATTTTTTTTGCTCTGTCGTCGAATGAGCCCAAACATCCCACCCAAAATAAATATTCAGGTTTTTGTCCTTTTGCAAAGCATTCAGACATAATAGGTACTTCAATATATTCCATTTTGTGATTTTTTTAAGTAATTGATTTAATAATTTATAAATTGATTTCTTTTGTCCACAATAACCTGTCTTCAGGTGAATATTGCCAAGGTGCACCATTGTTTTCTACATTGGTAATGGCAGCTTTTATTCCGCTTGGGGCTGAGCTTTCTTCCATAACTAAATATCTTCGCATGTCTATAATCAATGAAGGATGATTGATATTTACGGGACATTCATTTGCGCATGCGTTACATGTGGTGCATGCCCAAATTTCTTCTGATGTAAAATAATCTTTAATCAGCGATTTATTGTCGTTAAATTCTTTGCCGTTTTTTATTAAACCACTTCCTTTTTCATTCATTCTTGCTCTTAAATCCATCATTAGTTTTCGTGGTGATAATTTTTTTCCTGTAATATTTGCAGGACAAACATCTGTACATCTTCCACATTGTGTGCAACATAAAGCGTCAAAATAATTTTTCCAAGTTACATCTTCAACATCTTTTACTCCAAATCTTTCTGGTACAGTATTGCTATCAGATGCAGTAAAAGCGGTTTCAGGATTCATCATTAATTTTACTTCTTTTGCAACATTTTCCATATTGTAAAGCTTTCCAAGTGGTTCTAGTCTGCTCAGAAACACATTCGGTACTGATAAAAATACATGGAAATGTTTGGAATATGGAAGCATATTAGCAAAAGCAAAAATCAGTAAAATATGCATCCACCAGAAGAATTCATATAGAATATATTGAGTGTTGTTGTTGATATTACTAAAAAAACTTGCAAATATTGAAGATACAGGATAAAATCCTTTTATTTCATTTCCTGAACCCAGATAAAATGTATTCATCCCAAGCAATGAAACCATTAGTAACATTATCATACTTAAGGCTATGTATGCATCAATATGATTTTTATGACTCATTTCTATGCCCGTAAATCTTTTTATGTTCAGAAATAATCTTCTCCCAATGAATAATAAAATCATAATCAAGATAATGAAAGCAAAAATATCATCAGATGCCATAATGAAATTATAGAAAATCCCGATAAAAGAGAAAATTCGTTCGCTTCCACTTATGCCATCAATTACCATTTCAAGGCTGCCAATAGTAATAACACAAAACCCCCAGAAAACCAAGGCATGCATTAATCCAGTTACAGGTTTCCTAAATATTTTTGTTTGTCCGATAGCAATTTTTAGCATCATCAAAAACCTTTTACCAAAGTCCTTAATTGGAAAAGGTTTTGTTTGTTTAAACAGTAAAATAAGATTACGGAGTGTATAACTAAAAATGCCAAGTGTTATCAGCAAAACTATTATAAAAACGATTTGTTTCAGCATATTTTTTATTATTAAATTGTTTAGTTGTAATTTAAATACTTTTTTAATTCCTTATAAAATTAAAATTCCGAAAAAGTAAAATTACGTTATACAAATATACAAAAATTATTATTTAAACATAGATTTTGTTTTTTTTGTAAATAAAATGATTTTGAATTTATTGATAAAACATTTCACTGTATTTAGTTGTTAGTATTCAGTTAATAAGAATACTAAGATGCAAACCAAACCATACAAATCTAAAAACCTACTCAGAATTGTTACTGCGGCTTCCCTTTTCGACGGACATGATGCTGCCATTAATATTATGCGCCGTATTATGCAATCGAGTGGTGCAGAAGTTATTCATTTGGGACACAATCGTTCTGTTAGAGAAATAGTAGATTGTGCCATACAGGAAGATGCCAATGCCATTGCAATAACTTCCTATCAAGGTGGACATCTTGAGTTTTTTAAGTATATGTTTGATATGCTTAAAGAAGCTGATTGTGGTCATATTAAAATATTCGGTGGCGGTGGTGGTGTGATACTTCCGCATGAAATTGAAGAACTGCATCAATATGGAATTACACACATTTACTCACCAGACGAAGGCAGAGAAATGGGTTTGCAGGGGATGATTAATGATTTGCTCGAAAAATCTGATTTCCCAACAGGTAGCAATATTAAAAAGACTTTCGATTTGCAAAAGGTGATGAATACCGATTTCAAACAGATTGCCAGTCTGATTTCGGCTTGTGAAAATACACCTGAAAAAACAAAAGAAATTACAAAAAAACTTCACGAAATAGCAGGTTTAAACTCAGCACCTGTTTTGGGAATAACCGGTACAGGCGGTTCTGGAAAATCTTCTTTAATAGATGAAATTGTACGCAGATTTCTGATGTCTTCACCTGATAAAACATTGGCAATAATCTCTGTTGACCCTTCAAAAAGAAAAACAGGCGGTGCTTTGCTTGGCGACAGAATCCGTATGAATGCCATTAATAATCCGAGGGTTTATATGCGTTCGCTTGCAACCCGACAATCTAATCTGGCATTATCGAAATATGTTCAGGATGCGCTTACGGTTGTGAAAGCTGCCAATTTTGATTTCATTATTTTAGAAACTTCAGGAATTGGTCAATCGGATACCGAAATTGTTGATCACAGCGATGTTTATTTGTATGTAATGACGCCTGAATATGGTGCAGCATCACAACTGGAAAAAATTGATATGCTGGATTATGCCGATATTATAGCCATCAACAAATTCGATAAAAGAGGTGCATTAGATGCTTTGCGTGATGTAAAAAAACAATATGGTCGCAACCATTTGTTATTTGGTTCTAAACTGGATGAATTCCCTGTATTCGGAACCATTGCTTCACAGTTTAATGATCCGGGAGTAAATGAATTTTATAGTGTTCTGATAAAGAAAATTGAAGAAAAGACCGGTGTTTTATTACATGAATTCAATTCGCATATGGAAGGAACTTCGGAAAAGATACAGATAATTCCTCCCAAAAGAAATCGTTATCTCTCCGAAATAACTGATGTTATCAGGAATTATAACAAATGGGTAATACAACAGGGCGAAATCGCTCAGAATCTTTATAGTTTTAAAAAAACAATTGAAGCATTAAAAGTTTCGAAAGGCAGCAAAGAACTGATTAAAGAATTGGAAAACCTTTATTTGCAAAGAGAAACCGAACTGGATGCCAGAAATAAAAAATTGCTGGAAAGCTGGAATGATAAACTGAAAGCTTACAAACAGGATACTTTTATTTACAAAGTAAGGGATAAAGAAATTAAAGTAAAAACATACACAGAATCATTATCACATCTGAAAATACCTAAAATTAGCCTGCCGAAATATGAGGGTTGGGGTGATATATTAAAATGGAATTTGCAGGAAAATCTGCCCGGAGAATTTCCATATACTGCCGGAGTATTTCCATTCAAGCGTGAAGGCGAAGATCCAACCCGTATGTTTGCAGGCGAAGGTGGTCCCGAAAGAACCAACAAACGATTTCATTATGTGTCGCGGGGTATGACTGCTAAAAGGCTTTCTACAGCTTTTGATTCGGTAACACTTTATGGCGAGAATCCTGATATTCGTCCTGATATTTATGGAAAAATCGGCAATTCTGGTGTTTCCATATGCTGCCTGGATGATATGAAGAAACTGTACTCAGGTTTTAATCTGGCTGATGCAATGACTTCGGTTTCTATGACTATTAATGGTCCGGCTCCGATATTGGTTGGCTTTTTTATGAATACAGCCATTGATCAGCAATGTGAAATTTATATAAAAGAAAACGGTTTAGAAGAAGAAGTTCAGAAAAAGATAGCAAAAATATTTAAAAGCAAAAAAAGACCTGCATATCAAGGAACTATCCCTGAAGGAAATAATGGATTGGGATTGATGTTATTGGGCGTTACCGGAGATCAGGTATTACCTTTTGAGATTTATCAGCAGATTAAATGCAAAACCATTGCAACGGTAAGAGGTACAGTACAGGCGGATATACTTAAAGAAGATCAGGCTCAGAATACCTGTATTTATTCTACCGATTTCTCATTGAAACTGATGGGTGATGTTCAGGATTATTTTATTACAAACGATGTACGCAATTTCTATTCGGTTTCTATTTCGGGTTATCATATTGCCGAAGCGGGTGCCAATCCGATATCGCAACTGGCTTTTACTTTGGCTAATGGCTTTACTTATGTAGAATATTATCTGAGCAGAGGGATGGATATCAATAAGTTCGGACAAAACTTATCTTTCTTTTTCTCTAACGGAATAGATCCTGAGTTTTCGGTTATCGGACGTGTTGCCCGCAAAATATGGGCAAAAGCCATGAAACTGAAATATGGTGCCGATGCCCGTGCCCAGCAGTTGAAATATCATATTCAGACTTCTGGTCGTTCCTTACATTCGCAGGAAATTGACTTTAACGATATACGTACTACTTTGCAGGCTTTGTATGCCATTTACGACAATTGCAATTCGCTGCATACCAATGCTTACGACGAAGCCATTACCACACCAACCGAAGAATCGGTACGCAGGGCTATTGCTATACAAATGATTATTAATCATGAGTTGGGTCTTGCCAAAAATCAAAATCCGCTGCAGGGTGCTTTTATTATAGAAGAACTTACTGACCTGGTTGAAGAAGCTGTAATGGCAGAATTCGACCGAATTACTGAACGTGGTGGTGTGCTGGGTGCAATGGAAACCATGTATCAGCGTGGCAAAATACAGGAAGAATCGCTTTATTACGAAACTATGAAACATACCGGTGAACTACCGATTATGGGTGTTAATACTTTCCTTTCATCAAAAGGTTCGCCAACGGTAATACCTGGTGAAGTGATACGCGCTACCGAAACCGAAAAGGAATATCAGATAACTATGCTCGAGAATCTGCATAAATTAAATGCTGATAAAGCCTCAAAAATGCTTGAAATACTTCGTGAAGATGCCATGAAAAACAAAAATATCTTCAACAGCCTGATGGAAGTTTGTAAATATTGTTCGTTGGGACAGATTACAGGTGCTTTGTTTGAAGTAGGAGGGCAGTACAGACGAAATATGTAAGGAATGATTAATAAGGAATTATGAATGATAAATAAAAAAGACTACCACACAACATGATAGTCTTTTTTAAATTCTTATTAATTCTGAATTTATTTTTTTGCCGGAGCTGGTGGAAAATATATATTGGAATTGTTTCTATATCCTTCTGCTGTATTAAAATACCAGTCGGAATAGTTATTTCCATTACTTATTACCCAATCAATAAAATGTAAATATGCCTTGGTTATTTCAATTTTTTCTATCGGATAACTGAAATTGTTATAAAAGTTCAAAGCCCATGGCAGGTTATTTTTGGTTTTGTAATATCTGTTTGATGCTGGAATAGAATTGTCTTCTAAAGTTCCCAAACTAATTGGATTAGCCAATGTTGTTGGTGCATAATCAGGTAGGTGTACTTCTTTTTCTCTTACTTTATTTATGATTATAAATGGATTGAAATTAGCAATATCTAATTGTTCTTCATTATAAGTGTTTGGTGTATAAGTAATGTGAACTGTTATGTCAACCGGTGTTACATAAGGTGCACCTACAGTTGTATTGATACCAGTACCAACACCGGGATGATGTAATATTTTAAATGCATCATCAAATACGATAATTGTTGGTTTTGACTGATTATTTTCGGTTCCGTTTGCATTTAAATTAATAAAATTATCCTGAATATTGTAACCTGTAACCTGCATTGCAGAAGAAGGTATATTATTTGATGCCAACTGGAAACCAAAACCATTACGGTAACTTGCACCGGTAGCTTTTAACGTAAAAGTAGCTATTGTTTCCACTAATTTATTTTGTCCGTTTGTTACATTTTTAAATCTGTAATCAACTACTACATCATTCATATCATAATCACCTTTTGATGGCCATGAATCTTCAAAAGCTAAAGTACCAGCATTATTTGCAGGGTAATTATTGTTGAAAGCACGTGTTGAATCTGTTGGATATGAGTCTTCAGAATCAACTATACCATCTTGATCTGTATCGATAAAAATGATATAATAACCACTAAATATATCGCTATTGGTCCATCCTGTTTTATACGAAATTGCTTTTAGTGTAATTGTTGAACCAATGTTAATTGCATCGGTATAAATATTTCCGTTTGTTTCTGATGGTGTGCTTCCATCGGTTGTATATCTGATGGTTGTGCCACTTATGGTTGATGACAATGTTACAGATTGTGGTGTATTATATGTTGCAGCTGCAATTGATGGTGTTGGTGTTGCTAACTTTAAATTAATGGTGTGTGTGCCGGTAAGATTTGCTGCAACAGCATTACAATTGGCATCGGTTAATGAAGCTAATGTGTATGTTGTGGCTGTTACAGGTGCTACTGATACCGAAATAGGGCTTGTATTTCCCGAAAACGGTGTTCCATCAGATAATGTTCCGCTCCATGGTGCTGTTCCGGTTACTGCAATATCTATTGTTGAAAAAGTTCCTCCTGTAATATTTCCGGTAGGCAACGGATTTGTGCTTACTGTTGTATTTCCTGTTGCTGTACATCCATTTAAGTCGGTAACTGTGAGTGTGTATGATGCTGCATTAAGACCAGTAATACTAGCAGAAGTTCCGATTGTTGTTACGCCTTGTTTCCATAAATAAGTATATGAACCCGAGCCTCCACTTGTTATTGAAACAGATGCTGTTCCGTTGTTTGTAGCTGTACATGCTGATGTAGATGATGTGGCAATTACCAAATTGCATGGTGATAAACAATTAGCTGTTGGTTGAAATCCATTTGAATTTAAATCTCCATCTGTTCCTATTGTTAACCAAGGAGTATATGAAGCACTTCCCGAAATTTTGCCTGAAATTGAAGCAGTTTGACCCCACCAATTGCAGCTGGCATTTACCGAATTGGATGTGCCGTTGTAAATTCCTTTATTTACGTTGATTAAACTGTTGTTGTTTATTTCTATTCCGGTGCCCGAATTATTTTGTAAACAAACGCTATATTGCGAAGTTGTTAAACTTACTTTATTGTTGCTTACAATTGCTCCGGGTGTATTTCCTTCGAGTCCGATTGCATGCGCATAAGAACCTATTGATGCTGCCAATCCGGTAATTTCATTGTTGCTGATAATAGGATTAACAAGTTTTCCTGATCCTGAAGTTCCTATTACAATACCCCAGGTACTTTTGCCAAAAGCATATGATTTTACATTAGAAATTATATTTCGCAAAACGCTTACATTATTCACTGTGCCTGTAGATGTGCTGTTTGCAAAATAAATTCCACCGCAATGTCCTGCCAATGAATATGAGCCACCGCTATTTCCAACATTATTAATAAAATTGTCGGTTATATTTATATTAGTGGTAGTGGCAGCAATATTGGGTACATAATAATCTATTGCATATACATTGCCCGAACCACGCTGGGTTCCTATGTCGTGTATATAATTGTTTTTAACATTCAAATTGCTGTAGTTATAATTTCCGCTTCCATCGCCCATATAAATAGCGTAGTTAGAAGCCGGTGCAGTTAATTCGAACCCATTTAAACTTACTCCATCCGATTTTATACTTACCAAAGTATAGCCACTTAAATCCTGAATTTTGCTTTCGGCACCGCGGCTTGCGTTACCGGCTATATTTGCATTGGCTCCATTTAATGTAAGTGCTTTGTTTATTGTAATATATTCGCTGTATGTACCGGCAGCCACATAAATAACATCGCCTGATGAAGCAGCGGTAATGGCATATCCGATTGTTAAAAATGGATTAGAAATTGATGTTCCGTTTCCTGCAGAATTTGTTCCCGTTTTGGCAACATACCAATTGGCTCCAATAGAAGTTATAGATGTTCCTGCCAATAATAAAAAGAGAATTAAAATTGCTTTTAGCTTTAAAATTCCGTTAAGGTGATTTGTTTTAATCATTGTTTTTACTTTTAAATTTTGTTTCGTGCTTTGTTGTATTTATATAAATGTATAATTTATTGAAGCTTGATTTAATGCACATTCAATATTTTGTCCGTGATAGATTAGCTGTACAGAGGTTTCTGTTGCAGGCAATGTAATGTTTAGTTTATAAGATGTACCAGTTTTCATAAATCCTTTATGGTAAATAACACCCGTTTTTGATTTTACTGTAATTACATCATTAAAATTACCTGATATTGAAATTTGATACTTTTTTGTTGTTTTCCAATCAAATGTTGGACTTGCAATCAATTCACTCATGTTTTGAGGTTTTTTTGTATCAACAATTGGTGCTTGAATTTCATCCTTTTTACAAGAACTGAATATAAATACTCCAATCATTAGTGCGACTAAGAAACTTAAATTTTTCATGGCTTTTTTTTATTTTTTGTTAAGTATATTTATATACTCAAAAAAGATTCCGATTTATATAAGTAATACTTTATTAAATGCTTGCAAATATTGATAAAATTGTGTTTTATCCTATTATGGGACATTTATGTTGTATTTGGCACAATTTATATTTTTTTTAATGATTAGCCCTTTTTTATTTTTTTTAATAATTCGTAAATAATAAAAAGATAATAAAGATTGTAAAATGCATTATTAAACCATAAAAATTTAATGGATGACCGTCGTTAAAAAAGATTCCTGATATAATATAAATAATCCAAACGATAGAAAGTAAGCTCATTATATTATTCAACATGTTTTTGCCTTTTAATCTGATAAATCCACTCAAATTGTATGCAATTAAACCTGAGGCTCCAATAATTTGCAATGTGTTGTAACCGGGCCAATCAATAATTCTAAAAATAATTCCGATTAATAATATTGTAGCCCAAATAATAGTTGTTAAAGTTTTTGTTTTGTAAGTATTGTTAGTTTTAACGAAGTCTTTATCTAAAATAGTATTCATTATTATTTGAATTATTAGTTGATGTTTTTATTAATGTGTTTCGTTTTAACATTATTGTAATTTGCAAGGCAAAAATACTATTTTAAGTTAGTATAGTATTCGTGTAATAAAGAATTTATTAACATGTTTAAGTTACTATCTTATTGTATTTTCATTTTTATATAATTAACAGCATATCTGAAAAACCTATTACTGATTCGCTTGATTATATTATCATACCTGATTTTTTTATCAGAAAATATTTTAAATTAATACACTATATAATAAAATATATTATAAAGTAAAATAATGTAATTTATAGTTTTATTATTTTTATTAAATATATATTTGTTTTTATTAAGCAAATTAATAATCATATTTGTATTTATAAAAAATATAACACTGTTAATATTAAGTATGTTTATATTTATATAACATAAAAAATAAATTATAATTGAATTAATATATTATCATATTGGTAAAATATAAATTTATAAAATATTATATAATATAACATAAATAAAATAATATTATACAAATATATAGTATTTTAATTTAAAATAAAAAATATTTATAATATAACT
>JAHEYQ010000007.1:50362-98417 GCA_023251515.1 Bacteroidales bacterium | reverse complement strand
AATGATGTTGAGATACAACTTTGTAAAGTCTTATGTGATTTGCATAATGAAAAAGAAATTATGAAATCTATGTGTAATTTCAATTGGATTAATTCAGTTACTTGTTAGCGGTTTAGTATTAGATGATGTAAAAGCAAGGACAATATTCTGCAGAAAGGGATAATCCATATAGCAGATCAAATTATCGGGTTTGACTAAATGACCTATTGAAATTCAGTATTATGTCGCATTAACAAGTTCAGTGACTATTCTTTTAGACCGCCTCTTCAAACAATTTAATCCGAATGATAACTTTCTTTTTTATCTTTGTAAAAAATATACGAATGACAAATTTTCAGGAAATAATTACGACTCGTCGTAGTATCAGAAAATATTTAAAGCAAGCTGTAAATCAGGAACAGATTGATATATTACTGGAGGCTGCCATGTTTGCACCTTCTGCCCGAAATGAGCAACCCTGGCACTTTATTGCTGTAACTGACAGAGAAATGCTCAATAAAATCATGCAATCGCATCCTTATGCTGCTATGCTTAAAGATGCTTCGCTTGCAATAGTGGTTTTGGCAGATATAAATATTGAGAAAACAGAAGGTTATTGGGTTCAGGATTGTTCGGCTGCAACTCAGAATATTCTGCTTTCGGCTCATGCAATGGGTTTGGGTTCGGTATGGTTGGGTGTATATCCTCGTGATGAAAGAATGTTGGCAGTCAAAACATTATTTAATCTGCCGGAAAATATTCAGCCGCTTTCAATCATTGCAATCGGTTATACCAACGAACAAAAAGCCCAACCCGAACGTTTTATCAAAGAGAGAATACATTATAACAATTGGTAATGATGATGAATGAAATAAAATCTATCTGTGTTTTTTGCGGTTCTAGCACAGGTGAAAACAAAATTTATAGTGAAGCTGCAAAAAAGCTTGGGCAATTATTTATAAAAGAAGGAATTACTTTGGTTTATGGTGGTGCCAAAGTAGGATTAATGGGCATTATTGCCGATGAAGTTTTAAATCATGGAGGACAAGCCATTGGTGTAATTCCTGATTTTTTTTCTGATAAAGAAATAGCTCATAATCAACTAACAGAACTAATTTATGTTAAATCAATGGCAGAACGCAAAGCTATTCTGGCTGAGCGTTCGGATGCATTTATTGCCATGCCCGGAGGTTTTGGTACTTTAGATGAATTATTCGAAATGATGACCTCATCTCAATTGGATTTGCATAAAAAACCGGTTGGATTGCTTAATGTCAATCATTTTTATGATGCATTGATAATGCAGGTTGACAAAATGGAAACAGAAAAATTTATGAAACCAATTCACCGACAAATGATGCTCGACGATGAAAATGAAATTATTTTATTGACGAAAATGCGTGAATATCAACCCCCATCGCAGGAAAAATGGATCAGAAAAATTAAGGGAATTGAAGAATAAAGAAAAAGAGGCCTAACAGAAAATGTGAAGCCTCTTTTTTATTATCCCAATTATATTCTGGTATTTTTATTTGAATCAGAAACAGGTTTTATTGCTGTATCCGGCTTGTTTTCAGATACCAATTGTTTATTGTTAGGATCCATCATTTCCATTAGCTTCAAACCTAAAAGACCATCAATTGCCGAACCATTTGAATTATTGCCACCAATTAAAACATCTGGTATCAGTTTGATATTACCTTTTGAAAGTTCTTCTGTAATTTTATAACGGGTAAAGTTCTCTCCACCTAAAGCTTTAACGGCCAACTCATACGCTTCAGCTGTTGATTTACCGATTGCTAAAATTTTACCGGCTTCGGCATCACCTGTTAATGAAATCTGTTCTGCCTGAGCTGATGCTTTTAGTTTTATAGCTTCCGATTCGGCTTCGGCTCTGGCTCTGGTAGATTCAGCTTCGGCATGTGCACGCATTTTTGTGGCTTCAGCTTCGGCGCTAACTGCAAGTTTTACACTTGTGGCATCTCCTTCAGCCTTCTTAACAGTTGCATTGGCAGTACGTTCCGATATTTCAACACTTTGTTGTGCTTTTACAATATCTTTTTGCATATCGGCAATGGCTGTTTCTTTTTCCATCCCTTGTCGTGTTTCCTGAGCTTTTTTCTGAGTATCGTAAGTTATTTTCTGTTCTTCAGCAATTTTACGATCGGTTAATGTTTTCATCAGTGTTTCAGGAGGTACAATATCTCCGATTAGTGTATCTACTGCATTTACATTATATTCGTCCAAAACTTTCTTTATATGAGCTTTGGCAGAATCCTGACGTTCTTTACGGGTACTCAGGAATGCGATAACATCACTATCCTGAGCTGAGTTGCGGAAATAGTTGCCAATGGTTGGTTCCAAAACCTGAGAGACCAGATTTACCATATTACCGAAACGTGCAATCACTTTTGGGGCTTCTGAAGATGGTACATGAATAATTTGTGCTACATCGAGATTGAAAGGGAAACCATCCTTTGAACGTACTGTAATGGTTGAAAGATTTTTATCCAGATTATGAGCCTCACTTCGTGCGGTAGCCCAATTTAAAACCAAATTGGTAGTTGGTACCAGTTCAACTTTCATGGTGTATTTATTGATAGGATATTTACCCGGTCCGAGTGGTTCAAGCCAAACACCTTTAAATCCTTTTTCAACAATATTACCATGTTTAAAATCATTACCAGTCAAATCTTTACCTTCCTGACCAATATAAGAAATTACAACTCCGACATAACCAATCGGAATCTCTGTCATTGGGATTTCTTCAATCTGAATTGCCCAAGGATTAAGATTATACGATCCGGCAAGGATAACCTGTGGTTGTAAACCACGATTTCCATTATTCTTGATAAAGCTATCAAAGTTCTGAAAATTATTATGGTTATCAATTAGTTTACCTGCAATCTGGCCAGCTTCAATAGGAAGACCATCCAATGTAGTTACAATTCCAACCATACTTTCCTGAATACGAATCATATCGGTAACCGAAACCTGAAAAAGCATGGTATTAATACGATAAGAACCAGCGGTTATATAATTTACCTGACGACCTCGTTGTCCGCCATTTGAAAGAAATTTCTCTGCATCCTGAAAATTATCACTATCAACTCGTTGTGCCAAAATATTTCCGGTCGGAATTTCTGAACCGTCTCTTGCCAATACCAGACCAATTTGTCCTTCAGGTATTATTGTAAAAGATTCCATGGTAATGTCATATTGCCAAACCCATTTCCAGAAATATAATCCCGGAGCCAATGATTTTGCCTGAAATCCGGCTTCTCCCAAAGTTGCAATAATTCTGCCATCGGGTAGTTCTTTGTTTGCGCCTATAAGCACAAACTTTTTGGTTACCAGCCCTATCTTGTCCTCCGGAACGATGACCATTCCCAAAAGAAAACGAAAAATAAATTTGTATAATACAAGACTGAGTATAATTACTAATACCCACCAATAATTTAATAAATAGTTTGCCATAATTTTTTATTTTTTAATTAATAAATTTTCAAATTGCTTACAAATATTATTCTGTTTTTGTGATTTATTTATTTGTATTCTAATAAATTATAAACAATATTCATACAATGAAATTACTTAAAATCTATCAGCCAACAAATGTATAAAAATTACCAATATTAGCAGATAAATTCAAAAAATATTTTTTAATAAAAAAAGGCTGACTCTTAATAGAATCAGCCTTTCTTCTTTTAATCCTGATAATTTCTATTCCAATACTATTTTTTTCGATTTATACTTATCTCCCTGATTGATAATTATAAAATAAACTCCTTTTTTGTTACCCGAAATATCTATTTCTTTTGAATACCAACCCGAAAAATCTTTCAATTCCTCGTTATAAACTTCTTTTCCGGCCGCATCCAATATTTTAATTTTTACATCCTGTTCTGATTCAAGTGAAAAATCAAGCTTGAATTTTCCCGATGTAGGATTCGGATAAAATGACATCTTTTCAACTTCCAACGTATTGTTATCAATGTTTTTAACCGACTTTTTTATTATTTGATTATCCGTTTTATCAGTTTCGAGCATAAGGATTTTGCATATCACTATTTTCTTTTTTATAACCTTATTTCCCGATTCATCATTATTATCAAAGTCTTTAATAATTACCTTAACAGCTTCTTTATCAATTAAGGAATCCAAATCATTAAAAACAAATGAATAAGAAGAATCTGTTTTAAAATCGCCATCCATTTTTATGCGGATCATTTTGCATTTTTTACCGCTGTTTTCGTCTTCGTTTTCATTTATAATCATTACATCGTCTTCGTTTGAATCATCGTTTATACTTTCAACAATGCTATCTAAATTTATTGCACTTAATGCCACATTTACAATCGAATCTATGTTCACATCTCCGATTGATCCACCGCAACCGGGTATGTTCAGATTGTTTATAATGCTGCTTATATCCATATTGTTGTTTGTAAATGTAGTGTCTAAAGTAGTCTGGTTACCATTTTCGCTGCAAATTACTTTAATGCGAACTGTTTCTTTCTTTTTTTCCTGAGCTTTTACCGGATTCAGAACTGAGGTTACCAATATGAGAATTAATATTCCGGATTGCAGTAAATTTTTAATCTGAGTTTTCATTTTTAAATATGTATTTAATTAATAAAATTGTTTGAATATTTTTTCACAAAATTATATCAACTAAGCTCTTACATGGGTTAAACCTGCCTTAAAAATCCTGAAAGCAAAGTTAAAGTTTAATTGCCTTATTACTTTGCATTTATAAAAACAATTGCTATTCATGCAGTATGATAGTGAGCCACCTTAAAGAAAAGTTAAAACTCACTTAACATAGGTTAAACTATTAAGAATGTAGCAGATAATTGTTTATTTTTGTATTTCATATTTGATATTTATGAGTAGTAAAAAAATAAAAATAATCATCATACTTCAACTGATTTGTTTAGTTGTAATTATTGGTTTTCAGATAAAATGGATAAGCAACGCCTATCAACTGAAGCAAGAACAATTCGACAGATCCTGCCTTGAAGCGATGAACAAAGCCGTTGATAAACTCAATAAGCAGGATGTTGTTACATTTATTACCAGTTCTATCGATAGCAAAGGTATGATAAACAGAATTATTACTGATAAAATTGATAATTTTACTGATACCTTGATTCAATCTTTAAAATTTTTTGATGAATCGGAAAAAGAAGATGAAAACCAGTGCAAAGACAAAATTAAAATCGTAATTAATAAAGATTGCTGTTCTATAAAAATAAATGAAGATAGTTTACCTCAAAAACTGAAAACAAAAACCATTATCAAGTTTGCTGATAATAAAAGCAATAAGCAATCATCGTCAGATAATCAGGAGAAAAATAATTTTCTGAAAATTGTTGATCAGATGGTGATGGAATACACCAATAGAAATTCGTCGGTTTTGCAAAGAATTGACAAAGAAGAACTGACAAAACTCCTTAATCTGGAGTTTAAAGAACAAAATATTAATCTTCCTTTCGAATTTCAGATATGCAATAAAGCCGAAGCAAGCAAATCGGATAAAACCCACAAAAACGAAAGCTATAAAGTAAATCTATTTCCAAACGACCTCATCAACAAACCCGACTATCTGTTGCTTACATTTAGCGGGAAACAGAATTATATTATCGGAAGCATGTGGATTATGCTGATTGCTTCTTTCTTATTCAGTTCGGTAATTGTGGCTACTTTTATTTATACCATTTTATACATCATCAGGCAAAAAAAACTATCGGATGTAAAAACGGATTTTATAAATAATATGACACATGAGTTTAAAACTCCCATTGCAACTATTTCACTTGCTTCCGATGCCATAATCAACGAAAAGGTAATTAGTGATAAAACTCAGATAACGGATTTTGTACGTATTATAAAAGAAGAAAACCAGCGTATGAATACCCATGTAGAACATGTGCTGCAAATGGCTTTGCTCGAGAAAAAAGAATTTAACCTGAAACCCGAAAACATTGATTTACATACATTGCTGAAAGATGCCATCTCAAAAATAAAGCTTCAGGCAGAAAGCAAACATGGGAAAATTCTTGACGATTTTGCTGATAAAGCAGTTGAAATAAACGGAGATTACAACCATCTGCTTAATATTTTTATTAATTTGCTCGAAAATGCCATTAAATATACTGAAACTTCGCCCGAAATACGTATTAAAACCATTATTTACCAGCAAAAAGTAATCGTTTCAGTCAGCGATAATGGTATTGGTATGTCAAAAGAACACTTGTCAAAAATATTCGATAAATTCTATCGTGTAGCCAAAGGTAATGTGCACAATGTAAAAGGTTTCGGTTTGGGATTAAGCTATGTAAAAGCCATAGTGATGGCGCATAACGGAGATATTAAAGTGAAAAGTGAATTGGGTAAAGGAAGTTGTTTTGATGTAATTTTGCCATTAATAAATAAGGATAACCATGCAAAATAAAGAAAGAATACTACTGGTAGAAGATGATGTTAATTTTGGTTCGGTACTGAAATCATATTTACAATTAAGCGATTACGAGGTTGTTCTGAAAACTGATGGCAATCAGGGTTTGTCGGCATTTATCAAAGAACGTTTCAGCCTTTGCATTCTGGATGTAATGCTGCCTTATATGGATGGTTTTGAGCTGGCTAAAGAAATAACAAAAATAAATCCCGATATTCCTTTTGTGTTTTTAACTTCCAAAACGCTTAAGGAAGATATACTCGAAGGCTATAAGCTGGGTGCTTTCGATTATATAACCAAACCTTTCGATACCGAAATTTTTCTTTTCAAAATAAAAGCAATATTTAAAGCCCAGCATCATTTCGAGGGGGCTAAAACTGAAGTACAGCAGGACTTCAGTATAGGTAAATATTTGTTTAAATACAAGTTGAGAGAAGTTTATGATGGCGAAAGAATTTACAATTTGTCGCCAAAAGAAGCCGAATTGCTACGATTGCTTTTTTTGCATCAGGATAATCTGCTACCCCGCGAACTGGCTCTGAAAACCATTTGGGGCGATGATAACTATTTCACAACCCGAAGCATGGATGTGTATATTACCAAACTCCGCAAATTATTTAAAGATGACAGTAATATCGAAATTATGAATCTGCATGGCAATGGTTTCAGGTTGTTAGAGAGGTAAGTACTGCACCTGATTTAACCACTTAAGCAGTTGTTGCGATAAGTGAATATTGTGCACCCGGTATTCTTTTCTGTTAGCTAAGTTTAACAAAGTTGTCTTCAAGTTTTATGTTAAAGTTGATTTCTGCTTTCAATGCTCTGAAAACTTTCAAAATAGTATCAATTGTAGCACTGTTGGTACTGTTTTCAAGTTTTGAAATTTGAGCTTTCTGAACTCCTACAAGTCGTCCAAGCTCTTCTTGTGTCAAGTTTCTTTCTTGTCGGGCAGCTTTAATCATCTTTCCTAAAACGTCCATACGAAGTTCATATTCATATTCGTCGCGTTCTGTTGTCCCAACTTTTCCGATATACTTGTCTTTCATCTCGGCAAGAGTGTAAGTCTTTAATTCTTTAGTTGCCATATAATTACTTTTTTTGTTTTTTATCAAAATATTTATCCTTCAGCCTTACTGCCCGGTCTATTTCGTTTGCCGGAACTTTGTCAACTCTCTTTATGAAACCGTGGGTTGCTATTACCAAGGTTTCTTTGTTATCTGTTTTGTCCCAAAATGCAAGAAGTCTGATTTGAAGTCCTGCAAACTTTGTCCGAAACTCCCAAATGTCATTTTGTAGTTTCTTAAAAAGTTTTGGATCATTTGTCTGTTCTGCAAGGTCAATATTGTAAAAGATTTTCTTAATATTCTTAGAGTCGAGATGCGAAATGAACTCGTTTGCTTCTTCTAAAAATTTTGTCTCGAAATATCTCATACAATATTGTCTTGTTTAACGCTACAAAGATAAAAAAGTTTCCAAAATTAGAAACAATAATTTTCATATTTGTTTTCGGTTTTGGTCTTTTAATCTGACAATCAACATTATTTGTATCAACACTAACTATTTTAGTGTATACAATAAAACTAATTTTTTAATCAGAAATTTTTATTCCATCTGATACAAAATCAAGAGAATTACATTTCTTTTGTATTAGTTTTAATTTAAAAAGTTCTGTGGAAAAATGAATATTGTAACAAAACAGTCAGTAGGACTGAATTTACATAACCCCCAATAATATTGGGGGTTATAAAGCTTTTTAAAAGCAACAACCCTTTAGGGTTGAACTATCAAATAAATAATTCAACCCTAAAGGGTTATGCACGTATTTACTTTCTTTCCCCCAATAAAATTGGGGGTTATGTAAATTAAACTCTTCGAGTTAATCTTAATTTTGCTTGTAAATTTCCACAAAAACATAAAACAGAATCAATTCTTTTGAATACATATTCTTTTGTTTTTATTAATAATTGTTTGAATTTATAATATAACTTGCAAATATATTATTTCCTTTTAGAATAATAAATTCTGATTAAGATGTTACTTTTATGGTTAGTAAAAATTACAAACAACTACCTTACAGGCATTATCCATGCCAGCAGAACCGAATCTTTACCTATATTATTGCCTCGTTTCATTTGGTGAACACTCTGTATTTTCGATAAAATATTATTTGCCAGATATTCTTTGTAATAATTGGGTTTTTCTGTTGGTAAGGTTTTTTTGCTTGCTTGTTTTACTGATGTTTTCTGTGTAGGTTTAATGTCATCAATAACATCCTGATTTTTCACCACTTCGGCATAAACCGGTTTTTCCACATAAACTGTATCGGTGGTATTCACATATTTGATTTTTTCGGCAGGATTATTAAAAAACCATACAAAAGCCAGTATCAAAGCAGCTGCAATACCAGTCTGATATAGTGGTATTTTATAATTGACAAACCGCATTATAAATGTATCGGATTTGTGGCTGTGTTTTTGGTCGAAAGCCTGCATTAAAGCTTTTTTTCTTAGCATATCGGGTTTTAATTGCTGTTGATTTATTCCGGTTTTTAGCATAAAAAAAGCATTCCGGTATTGTTCATAGTCTTCGGGGCTAATATGTTGCAATACCTTTTCTTTTTCAGAAATGCTTAATTCATCAAAAGTTTTGGTTTCGAGCAATTGGTCGAAATCGGGAATCTGTTGAAATATATCTTTTTGCATAAGGCTTAATTGTTTAATGGATTAAAGACGGATAATTTGACTGACAGCGCCTGCAAGGTGTAAAAAATTCTGGATTTTACGGTTCCTTCCGGGCAATTTACTATCTGAGCAATTTCTTTTACACTGAGTTCTTCTTCGAAACGAAGGATAATAATGCTTTTGTGTTCTTCGTCCATTTGCTGCAGATGCTGCTCGAGTTGTTTGCGATAAAGTTCCTTGTCGAAACCATCATTTATATAAACTGTATTTTCTGCCGTAAGTTGTTGTTCTTTCTGATGTTCCTGACGGATTTTGAGTTTTTTATATTCGTTTTTGCACATATTGTAGGCCAGTGTAAAAATCCATGTATCGAAACTACGGTTTGTATCATAAAGTTCGGGTTTTTCTATAATTTTCAGAAACAAATCGTGGGTAAAATCCTGAGCCTTATCTTTATCATTGGCAAGCATACGGTAAAAAAACATCAGCATTTTTTGGGCATATCTGTTATACAATTCATCAAAAGCGGCTTTGTTTCCGCTTCTGACGAATTGCATCAGCTCTGTTATGCTGTACTTTGTGTAGTTTTTCTGAAAAATTCCCATTCCTGCTATTTTTCGAACCAGGGCATTACTTCTGTTTCTTTATCTGCTGCTGCTGAAATTATTGCTGCAAGTTTTTTAACTTCTGCTCTTTTTTCGGTTTCGCCTGTCAATCCATAATGTTCATACAATTTGAATAATACCGGCAGATAACCCATATTCATCTGAGCTACTACCGTTTCCGACAAATCATTTGTAAAATTAATCTTTATATAATCAAGAAGGAAGTTTTTTTCATAATTTTTTCTGATAAAGGCCGTATTGTCTATATCCGATTTGCTGTAGCGGAAAGCCAATCCGGTAAGATAAAGGTCTTTTTCAAATTCTTTGTAATATTCATTGCTCATGGTTGAAGCCATATACACCGGCCGATCGGTATTCTGGATAATGTGACGGATAATTGCCTGTGGATAATCCATTTCTGTTTTATAGGTTTTCATAAATTTTGCGGTATCGAAAGCCGGTATTCTGATTTCGGCAAACAATTTATCTCTGTAGCTATCTATCTGCAGCAAACTTACATTAAAAACACTTACTTCCTTTTTTATACCTTTGGCATATTGCAGTATCCAGAGCGGATAGGTATCGTTGTCGCCATTGGTAAAAATAATGGCATTGTCTTCTAAAGTGCTTAATACATTATAATTATAAGCCAGTATTCCCGGCGAAATTTCGTTGCTGCTAAACCATTTGCTGCAATATTTCTTCATATTTTCCTTATCGCGGTTTATTTCGTAATAGTTTACATAATTACTTATCATATCCATGCGGTCGGGATACATTTTCATAGCTTTGAACATAAAATCGGCCTGTTTTATGTCGTAAATTCCCTTATCCCATACATTCATATGATAAAACTCATAGGTTTCGGGAATGGCTTTTTCAGCTTTGCTCACTATGGTCTTTAAATCGAGAAAATAATCCCCTTTTTCTTTATTCCACAATCCGGCATCTGTCATTCTTGCCATTCGATTGGCTGCATAATAATTTATCCATGCGGTTTCGTTGGCAGTATCTTTGGCAATTTCCTGTTTCCAGAGTTTTGCCTGAGTGCGGTACCAGTCGATTGATTTTATTTGTTTTACAATGGAATACACCTTTTCGGGTTTTTGGGCATTAAGCGGCAGCAGATAAATTCCGATAAGGAATATAAGAATGTTGATTTTTTTAATATTGTTCATGATATTTATTTTTTTGAATTATACTATGATTACAACTGAAATCGGGAAACGTTCAGAAAAATACCCATTTTTATATTTACTTATTTAACCAACCCCCACTAAAGCATCTGTATATATCCTCCAGGCATCTATCGACACCCTATAGAGCATCTATTTAGATCCTATAGAGCATCTATTTACCCCCTACAGAGCATGTATTTATACCCTCCGGGCAGCTATCGACACCCTTTAGAGCATCTATTTATATCCTCTGAGCAGGTATTTACACCCTCAAAGCATCTATTTACCTCTCAGGGGGTGGTTTACCCACCCCCCCTGGTGTCAAAAGACCCGATGGAGATACTTTTTACCTCGACCTAGAGTCTTTTTATATCTCGACAGAGTCTTTTTTCCTCGGTGCCGAATCTTTTTATATCTCCACCGAGTCTTTTTGCTACGACAGAGAGTATTTATACTCCGGCAAAGAGTCTTTTGGTATCTCCGCCGGGTCTTTTAATATCGACGGGGAATCTTTTTGCCCCTACATTGAGTCTTTTAGTATCGGCATCGGAAGTTTTTCCCCTGACAGCGAAGCTTAAAATATCTCCATCGGAAGTTTTCAGCCCGGCTATGCGTGTATAAATATAAATTTTCAAGAAAAAATGAAAGCTATGGAAAGTTTATTTAAGGATGTTAATCAATTGTTTTTGAATATATTAAACAGATTTTATCTAAATATAAAATAAATATAATTTTTAATCCTATTTTTTGTAGTTTTGTATCATAAATATTACTATGAATCAAAATTTTTCTTATATAGATCTTTTTGCTGGTTGTGGCGGTCTTTCTTTGGGCTTGCATAATGCAGGTTGGAAAGGATTATTTGCTATAGAAAAAAGTCCCTTTGCCTTTGAAACATTGAAATTCAATTTGATAGACAATAAAAAACATTTTGAATGGCCTGATTGGCTAAAACCTGAAAATCATGATATTAATGAAGTTTTAAAGAATCACGCTAAGGATTTAAGAGGACTAAGAGGTACTGTTGATTTAGTGGCTGGGGGACCGCCTTGTCAAGGATTTTCAATGGCAGGGAAAAGAGTTGAAGAAGATATGCGAAATCAATTAGTTTATTCATATATAAACTTTATTGAATTAGTTCGTCCAAAGATGATTCTTTTTGAGAATGTGAAGGGATTTACATATGCATTTAATAAAAAAGGAGAAAACGATGCTGTTCCATATTCAAAAATAGTTATTGATAAACTAAATGAATTAGGGTATTGTGTAAAACCTCATATTATAGATTTTTCAAAATATGGCGTACCTCAACGAAGGAAACGCTTTATTTTAGTAGGATCTTTGAATGGAAAAGCATCAGATTTTGAACCAACAATTGATAAGCTAAAACAAGTTTACTTGGAAGAAAAAGGGATAAAAGACACTACAACAATTGGAGATGCTATTTCAGATTTACTCAGTTCTAATGGCACTGTTAAAACACCTGACCGAAAAAGTTTCAAATCTGGATTTTATGGTAAATCAAACTCTAATTTTCAAACTCTAATGCGTGGAGACTATACTCAGAAAAACACAATTCCTGACAGTCATAGCTTTGCGAATCATAACGGAGAAACAGTGAACGTTTTCTCATCAATAATAGAGTATTATCCAATTAAAGGTAAAAGAATTGCAAACAAGGAACGTGAACACTGGAAAATAAAAAAAAGAGGGATAACTTTATTGGATTCAAAACAAATTTCACCAACTCTGACAACTCATCCTGATGATTATATTCATTATTCAGAACCCAGAATATTAACTGTTCGGGAATATGCTAGAATACAAACATTTCCTGATTGGTATGAAATAAAAGAGAAATATACTACAGGTGGACAAATGCGTAAAGTTGAAGTACCTCGATATACTCAAATCGGAAATGCAATTCCACCTTTGTTTGCAGAACTTGCGGGTTTGGCTTTAAAAGAAATTATATTATAGATGGAGAATCAAATGCAGTTTAGAATAAGTTCAGCCTTAAAGAATCTTATTGGCAAGGAATTAATTACAGATGAGTTTGTTGCTGTTTTTGAGCTAGTAAAGAATTCATTTGATGCCAATGCTAAACACGTAAAAGTGATTTTTGAGAATCAGTATAACCTTGAAACAGCAAAGATAACAATTTGGGATGATGGAAGAGGAATGAGCTTTGATGATCTAAAAAACAAATGGTTATTTGTTGCATATTCAGCTAAGAATGATGGAACAGAAGATAAAGATTATCGTGATAAAATTAAAACTAAACGAATTTTTGCTGGAGCAAAAGGAGTTGGGAGATTTTCTTGTGATAGGCTAGGAGATCAATTGAATTTGATTACATTGAAAGATGAGCCTAATTCAAAGATAGAAAATCTTATTGTTGATTGGACAGATTTTGAAGAGGATTCTAATAAAGAATTTGTCGATGTTAAAGTGTTTCATTCTATCTTAAATTCAACAAGTTATAAAGATTTCAAAAAAGGAACTATTCTCGAAATAACCGGATTGAGAGATGTATGGGATAGAGGGCGTATAAAACGGTTGAAATTTTCACTAGAAAAATTGATTAACCCAATTCAAGAGAATGACATTGAAAACTTTGATATAGAAATTATTGCTTTCGATGAGCTTGTTCAGGATAAAAATGAAAAAATTGAACGAAATAGACTAAACGGAAAAATAAAAAATTTTGTTTTTGAAACTCTTGGTTTAAAAACAACTCAAATAAAAGTCGAGATAATAGAAAACGGTGGAGTCGTAAAAACAACCTTAACTGATAGAGGCAAAGAAATTTATTGGATTAAAGAGCGGAATCATTATCCTTTATTGTCAGACATTAAAATCAATCTTTTTGTTTTAAATTTTGAAGCAAAGATCAATTTTAAAAAGCAAATGGATATTCGGTCGGTTGATTATGGCTCCGTTTTTATTTATAAAAATGGTTTCCGTATTTATCCTTTTGGAGAAGAGGGTGATGACACATTACTGATTGATAGAAGAAAGCAACAAGGATATAATCGATTTTTAGGAACTAGAGACTTAATTGGAAGAATAGAGATTTCAGGAGAACAATCTAATCTAAAAGAAACAACCAGTAGAGATGGTGGCTTTATTAAAAATGATTCTTACTATGAACTTGTAGATTTGTTTTACGATAAAGCTCTTAAACGTCTAGAAAAATATACGGTAGATATTATTAAATGGGGAGATGAGAGAAAGGATAAAGATACAGGAGAAATAAGTCCAAGCATAAACCCAGAAGATGTAAGAGGAGAGATATTAGAAATTATTTCCACATTAACAAAAGCAAAAGAAGTAATTGATATTGGTTACGATAAGGATTTTTTAAGAATATATGAAGCAAAACAAGAAAAAAGTGTCTCTCAAATAGTAAAGAACTTTAATCGAATTGCTCAAGAAACTCAAAATCCAGATCTTGTAAAACAGGCTAAGGCTGCTGAAAAACAAGTTAAAGAACTAATTGAAGCTAAAATTGAAGCTGAAAGAGAAAATGAAAATATAGGAGCCGAAAAAAAAGTAGTTGAAGAAAAATTAGATCAGAAAGTAAAACAAGTATTATTTCTACAATCAGTAGATAATCAAGATATAAATAGAATTGTTAGATATCACCATGATATTGGAGTTCATGCAAGTACTGTAAATAATTGGCTCAATAGGATTGCAAAAGAAATAGATAACAAAACAGTAGACGAGGAAAAATTGAAAAAATTTGTTGAGGCAGTTTCTCGTGCTAATAATAAAATCTTGTCAATATCAAGATTCGCAACTAAAGCAAATTTTAATCTTTCAGGTCAGGAGTTGCGTGATACTGATTTCATTTCTTTTATTGATCAGTATTCAGAGAATGTTTTAAGAGAATTTTATCCAGATATAAAAGTTCATTTTAAGAATAAAAGTGATTCTGATTTTGTGATTCCATTTAAGCCATTAGAAGTAAGTCTTATGTTTGACAACATTATAGACAATTCAATTAAAGCTAATGCAAGCAATATTTTTATAGATATTTTCAAAGTTGATATTAATACATTAGGTTTAAATATTAGGGATGATGGAAAAGGTTTGTCCAATAAATTAGATGCTCCAAATTCAGTGTTCGAAAAAGGAGTTACAACAACATCTGGTTCAGGATTAGGGTTATATAATGTTGCAAATACTGTTTTAAAAGAACTGAAAGGATTAATTACTGTGAATTCTCAAAATAAAAAAGGTTTTGAACTAAATATCCAATTGAAAAAATGAATCTAGCTTACAACATTCTTTGGTTTGAAGATGATCAAGATTGGTATGAATCAATTATTGATAACATAAAAGAAGTAATTGAGGATAAACTTGGATTTATCATGACTTTGCCACTGCTTAAGAAAAATGGGGATAATATTGAAAATATTAATTTTTCTGAGTATGATTTAATTCTCATGGATCTTAATTTGGAGAAGTCACCAACAGGGGATAAACTCATTGAAAAAATTCGGAGTTTTGAAGTTTTTACTAATATCATCTTTTATTCTTCAGAGGGTGTAAGTAAGGTATTAGAGAAAGTAAAAGATTTAGAACTAGAGGGTGTCTATTTTTCAAGCAGAGATGGTAATTCATTTGTAAAGAAGGTTGAAAAAATTATTCATACAACGATCAAAAAAATTCAAGATATAAATAATATGCGTGGGCTTATTTTGGCAGAGACAAGTGATCTTGATAAAAAAATGCATCAGATTGTAAAAACTGTATTAGAGAATAGACTTGATTTTAAAGAGGCTTTGACTGATCATTTGTTTGAAGAAGCAACAAAGTTCTCTTCTGAAAAAAAAGAAAAATGCGAAAAGTATTCTACTAAAAAAGATACAGAAAAGTTATTAAAGGAAAATATGTTATTTGACACAGAAAGAAAAATATATGCAACTCAATTTATACTTGATTCCATTTTACCAGATTCTTTCTCAATTCATAAACAAGATGGATTCAAGAATTCATATAAGAATTGTATATCAAAGCCGAGAAACATCCTTGCTCATGGAACTCCTATCATGAAAGATGGCAAGAAGATTTTTGTATATAAATCAACTGAAATAGAGCTCAATGATGAATATTGTAGTGAAATCAGAAAAGCATTGAAACTTTATGGTGCTTTATTAGATTCGATAAATAAGAATTTGTTAATCCCTGCATAGAATTGAGAAATCAATACTCACCAAACACTTATATATGACATTAACTATATTCCTCGTACTGATTTTTTTAAAATACTATCAAAAAAGTTAATTATTGCATTTGAGAATTAGACTATTACGCTTCCAGACAAATTTCTTCCTTCAAAAGAGTTTTTAGATTTTCATTATCATAATATTTTTCGAAAATGAACACAATAAAAGCAATTGATGTATCTTATTTACACCCATCAAGAACAATTGAGACCGTTTTATTAAAAAACAATTTATTAGAAAAGGTTTTATATGTTTATAATCTTGATGGGATAAAGTTCTGGGTTTTTAAAAGCATACTTGATATTCTCAATTTCTTTGATGATAATATTGATTTAGAAACAATTTCAAACTTCAATTTATTTAATAATTCTGCTGCTCTTTCAAAATAATAACCTTTTCACTTTTTAAAAAAAAGCTTAACAACAGTATAAAAATCTGGCTTGTCCGGTAATTTGCTTTTTTTTATGAATTTAATATACTTTCCCGCAATGTTTTGTATATTTGCAATATGAATCTGATAGAACAACATAAAAACGAAATAATTGCTTTATGTATTAAATATAAAGTAAATGAGTTGTATGTTTTCGGGTCGGTTTTAACCGAAAAATTCAACGAAAGCAGCGATATCGATATTTTGTTGCAGTTTAACGGTGTAGATTTATATCATTATTTCGATAATTATATGGATTTCAAAGAAAATATGGAAACCTTGCTAAAAAGAAAGATTGATATTGTAGAAAAACAAGCCGTCAGAAATCCGGTTTTCCTTCAAATAATCAACAGAGATAAACAACTGGTTTATGAACGAAAAAGTGCTTAAATGTTTATAACATGGAATGAAAATATAGCGGTTATTTTACAGAATCATTTGCCTAAACTTAAAAACGAAGTTAATCAGTTAATAAAATAATCCCTTTTGTTTATTTCTCCCTCCATTCTTCTCCCCCTCTTGTTTATGAACTTTTAATTCTTAACTTTGTTCTTTAAAAAACATATTTAGTAAAAACACACCTTATGGATACTTATTCTTATTTGAGTAATATTGATTTACAACAAATAGAAGAACTTTATAAGCTTTATAAAAACAATCCCGACAGCATCGATTTTGGCTGGCGTAAGTTTTTTGAAGGATTTGATTTTTCAAAAGCCGATTTCGCTGGCAATCAGACCGAAGAATTTCCTGCTGAATTTAAGGTGATTAACCTCATAAATGCGTATCGCGAAAGAGGTCATTATTTTACCAAAACCAATCCGGTACGCATCCGCCGAAAATATTTGCCTACGCTCGATATCGAAAATTTTGAGCTTACAGCTGCCGATCTTGAAAAAGAATTTAAAGCAGGCAATAAGCTTGGTATTGGTACTGCCAAACTGAAGGATATTATTCAGCACCTGCAGGATACGTATTGCCATTCGCTGGGTGTGGAATATCGCTATATACGTACTCCCGAAATTACAGATTGGTTGCGTGCCCGTATGGAAAGCAGCAAAAACACACCTCATTACAATAAAGATGAAAAAATACAGATACTTCAGAAATTAAGCGAAGCAGTTCTGTTCGAAAAGTTTATCCATAAAAAATTTCCCGGTCAAAAGCGTTTTTCGCTCGAAGGTGCCGAAGCCATGATACCTGCCCTGGATGCTGTGGTAGAAAAAGGCTCGCAACTGGGTGTAAAAGAATTTGTAATCGGAATGCCGCATCGTGGTCGCCTGAATGTATTAGCCAATATATTACACAAATCATACAAAGATATTTTCAGCGAATTTGAAGGTAAGGAATACGACGACGAAAGCCTGATGGGTGATGTAAAATACCATTTGGGTTTTACTTCCAATACACTTACTAAAAACGGCGAAAAAATCAAACTCACACTTTCGCCCAATCCATCTCACCTCGAAGCCGTTAATCCGGTGGTGGAAGGCATCGTAAGAGCCCGCATCGATCAGGATTACAACGGAGATAACAACAATATCGTTCCCATTTTGATACACGGCGATGCTTCGGTAGCCGGACAAGGTATTGTTTATGAAGTATTACAGATGTCGGAACTACCCGGCTATAAAACCGGAGGCACTATACATCTGGTAGTTAATAATCAGATTGGTTTTACTACCAATTATCTGGATGCCCGCTCAAGTACCTATTGTACTGATATTGCAAAAATTATACAGTCGCCTATATTTCACGTAAACGGCGACGATGTGGAAGAAGTGGTTTTTGCCATGCAGTTTGCCATGGAATACCGTCAGAAATTTCATAAAGATGTGTTTATCGATTTGTTGTGCTACCGCAAATACGGACACAACGAAGGAGATGAACCCCGTTTTACCCAGCCCATTTTGTATAAAATCATCGAAAAACATCCCAATCCGCGCGATATTTATATCGAAAAGCTGAAACAGGAAAATATGATACAACAGGCTGAAGCCAAACAAATAGAAAAAGAATTTACCGATTTGCTTGAAAAAGACCTCAGCCAGTCGAAAGAAATAGAAAAAGCTCATATTACTTCATTTCTCGAAAACGAGTGGAAGGATATTGTAAAAGCCCGCCCTACAGATTTTGAATTATCGCCTTCAACAGCTGTAAACAAAGAAAATTTTCTTGGCATAGCATCTAAAATTACTACACTGCCATCAGATATTCCTTTCTTTAACAAAATACACAAACTGCACGACGACCGCCGCCAGATGCTGGAAGGCGAAGGCAAACTCGATTGGGCAATGGGCGAATTACTCGCTTATGGTACTTTACTCGAAGAAGGATTTCTGGTACGTTTGAGCGGACAGGATGTGGGCAGAGGTACATTTTCGCACCGTCATGCAGCACTAACTATCGACGATTCCGACGACAAATACATTCCATTGAACCACCTGAGCGACAAGCAGGCTAAATTCGAAATTTATAATTCATTGCTCTCAGAATATGGAGTTTTGGGCTTCGAATATGGTTATGCCATGACATCACCCAAAACCTTAACCATTTGGGAAGCACAGTTCGGCGACTTTTTTAATGGAGCTCAGATAATTATCGACCAGTTTATAAGCAGTGCCGAAGAAAAATGGAAAGTAATGAACGATCTGGTAATGTTGCTTCCACATGGTTACGAAGGTCAGGGACCCGAACATTCCAGCGCCCGTATGGAAAGATTTTTGTCGCTTTGTGCCGATAACAATATACAGATAGCCAACTGCTCAACTCCGGCAAGTTTTTTCCATATACTTCGCCGTCAGCTTTACCGCAATTTCCGCAAGCCGCTTATTATATTCACACCCAAAAGTTTGTTGCGTCATCCGCAGTGTGTTTCGCCTATAAGCCATTTTACAAACGGTGGTTTTCAGGAACTTATTGACGACAATAATGCCGACCCGGCTAAGGTTGAGAGAGTTATTTTCTGTACCGGAAAAATTTATTACGATTTGCTGGAAGAAAAACTTAAAAACAACAAAACCAATATTGCCATCGTAAGGGTAGAACAGATTTATCCGATTCCACATACACAATGGAGAGCCATAAAGAAAAAATATGTAAATTCGCAACATTGGCTGTGGGTACAGGAAGAACCCGAAAATATGGGAGCATGGACATTTTTAAGCCGTCATATCAACTATATACCATTAATATTATTTGCAGCTCGTAGTGCAAGTGGTAGCCCGGCAACCGGCTCAAGTAAGGTTCACAAATCGGGACAGCAAAAGATTATCGAAAAATCGATGGGAAAATGTATGTGCGAATGGGCAATGACCGAATGCGATATGCATTGTGTTGAAAAAGAATAGTAAAAAACAAAAAATATTTATATCATGATGATAGAAGTAAAAGTTCCGAGTCCGGGCGAATCAATTTCACAGGTTTTATTATCGAAATGGCTGGTAGCCGATGGCGATATGGTGGAAAAAGATGCCGAAATTGCCGAAATAGACTCAGATAAAGCTACTTTAAGTATTTATGCTGCCGAAGATGGTAAAATTAAAATTCATGCTGCCGAAGGCGATACAGTAAATGTTGGTGCTGTGGTTTGCACCATCGATAGCAGTGTAGTAGCCGAATCCAAAGCATCGGAACCAAAAATTGAAACTAAAGAAGTTGTAAAAACTGAAATTAAAGCAGTTCAACAGCCAAAAGCTGAGGTAAAAACAGCCAAATCATCCGATGTAAATATTCATATTTCGCCATTAGCCCGCAAGGTGATGGAAGAAAATCAGATTTCGGAACAGCAGCTTATCGAAAAATACAACAGCATCCGCATTTCGCGCAAGGAATTGGCAAACCTCACTTCTCAGCCTGTTGCTACTACTAAAGCAAGTTTTTCCCGCGAAAGCGAACATAAAAAAATGACTCCTTTACGTCAGAAATTAGCCGAAAGATTGGTTGCCGTTAAAAATCAAACGGCTATGCTAACTACTTTCAACGAGGTAAATATGAGTGCATTGCTCAATCTGAAAAAACAATACGGCGAAAAATTCAAGGAAAAATACGGAGTTGGAATCGGATTTATGTCGTTTTTTACTAAGGCTGTTACAGAAGCTTTAAGCCTATATCCCAATGTAAATTCAATGATTAATGGCGACGAACTTATAACTCCATCATATGCCGATATCAGTATAGCTGTAAGTGCACCCAAAGGATTGGTAGTTCCGGTAATTCGCAATGCCGAAAGCTTAAGTATAGCCGAAATTGAACTGAAAATAAAAGAACTGGCTACCAAAGCCCGCGACAATAAAATAACGCTTGAAGAAATGACCGGCGGAACCTTTACCATTACCAATGGCGGTGTTTTCGGCAGTATGATGTCAACACCGATACTCAATCCACCACAAAGTGCCATACTTGGAATGCACAATATTATCGAACGTCCTGTGGCTATTAATGGTGAAGTTAAAATTCAGCCCATGATGTATATTGCTCTTTCATACGATCACAGAGTAATTGACGGACGCGAATCAGTAGGTTTTCTGGTAAAAGTGAAAGAAATGATTGAAAATCCGGCTAAAATGCTGTTTAACGGTAAAGATCCTGTAATGCAATTGTTGGGAATTTAGCAGTGCTTATGAATTAAATTCATCTTCTGCGGCATCTTCAGCAATGCTACCGTTAACTCTTTCTTCCAGTTTTTCGAGTTCTGCATCCATTTCGGCAATTTTTTCTGTTTTCTTCTGAATACTTATTTTCGAAGAAGATATTCTTGCCATTAGTCCTTCTTTTGCAATGGTTTGCTTGCCCGATGTTATTATAATATCAAGCTGATCTTCAAGTTCAAGCAGATTTTCTTTTTCGTCTTCTATTTCATCTTCCAGATTCTCAATTTCTGTTTGCATTTCTGCAATTTTATATTGCATACGTACTTCCCAATTCTTTTTCTTGGTATGAAAATACTCATCTACACGGGTATTTAATATTTCAAATGCCTTTTGCAGTTTGGTATAAAGTTCTTCTCTTTCGTCGCTTTTTAGTTTAATTCCCTTAAACTCTCCTTGTATTTTTTTCAGAAATTCGCGGGTATCTTTGTATTCGTGAGTAGTTTCTGCTTGCTTATAGGCTTTATTTATCAGCTCTTTAAGCGTTATATAATTTTCTTTTGATTCTTTGTGAAAATATCCTCTTTCTTTATCCTGTAAGTCGAAAATTTCTTCAAAGCATAGCTGTATTTGCTCCGATATTTCCTTACGGTGTTCTTTGGTCAGGTTCAAATCTCTCATTTCCAGCTGAAGCAATTTCAGTTTGTCTCTCAGCGTTTTATAGTCATTATTTGTTTTAATTTCTTCTGATATTTCGCTTACTTTTTTTTGTAAATCAAGCAAAATACCTTCAGATTCATTTGCTGTTTTTTGTATTTCTTCTTCTCTTTTCAGATTTAATACTGCAAAAGCATCCTGAATTTTTGCAAATAAATCATCTTTAACTTCTCTGCTTATTTTACTCTGTCGCAATTCATTCTGAACCTCAATCAAGTCTTCTTTGCTTGCATAATAATCATCAGTAAATTCAATTTCGCGGCAAACATCCGATACCTTTTTAATAATATCATCGGCAGAAATATCTTCTGTAATTTCTACTATTACAGTTTGTTGAGTTTGCGAATTCTTTAATGTTGCAAAAGCATTCTGCAATCTTGAGTATAAGTTTTCTCTTTGTTCTCTTAGTAATTTAACTCCGCGAAATTCGTTTTGCACATCTATCAGAAAATTAAAGCTTTCTTTATAATCTTTCGGATGATTTGCCATAAATTCTGCATTTTCCACCTTGGTTTTAAGGTTTAAAAAATTTGCAGCACATTCATTTTCATAGCTTGTTCTTTCCTGCTCAACCTTCTGATTCAGAATAGCAAATTCTTGTTGCAATTTTGTATAAAGTTCTTCTCTGTCAGTTCGGTTTAACTTAATATTTTTAAATTCCAATTGAATTTCAATCAATTGAGATTTGGCTTGTTTTAAATCTGTTGTTTGTTTTACTTTTCTGAAAACACTCTCGAGCTTGATTTTAAATTGTTTGTAGTTATTTTCTAACTCCAGATCCTGGTTAAAATTATGGTCTGCCATCTTAATTATCGTTATTAGTTTCCGATTTTTTTATCTGTTTTGCCTTCAAGTACAATAACTATTTCACCTTTTATTGTTTTATCTTTATAATAAGCAATTACATCAGCCAGACTACCTCTTTGGGTTTCTTCATACATTTTGGTAATTTCTCTCGAAACGCTTACATTTCTGTCGCTTCCAAAATACTCAGCAAATTGCTCCAGTGTTTTCAGCAAACGATGAGGCGATTCGTAAAAGATAGTAGTTAAATCATTTTCTGTTAATTGTTTCAGTTTTGTTTGTCTGCCTTTTTTTACAGGCAAAAAGCCTTCAAAAATAAATCTGTCGCACGGAAAACCAGAATTTACCAATGCCGGAACAAAAGCTGTTGCTCCGGGCAGGCATTCTACCTCAATATTGTTTTTTACACATTCCCTAACAAGCAGATAACCAGGGTCAGAAATACCCGGAGTTCCGGCATCGGTAACCAATGCTATGTTTTCTCCACTTTGTAATCTACTGATTATTTGAGCCAAAGTTTTATGCTCATTAAACTGGTGATGCGATTGCATTCTTGTTGAAATTTCGTAATGTTTCAACAAAATAAGTGTTTTTCGGGTATCTTCAGCCAGAATTGTATCTGCTTCTTTCAGAATTTTAATTGCTCTGAATGTTATATCTTCCAGATTTCCAATAGGTGTGGGCACCAAAAACAATTTTGACATAGTTATTTTTTTAAACTTTAAAATTAAGCAAATAAAAATTAATAAAGGTATATACGCTATTATAAAATTTTGCTTATTTTTGATAAATTATTTCAGATTAAAAAGTATCGCTTAGGTTCTTTAAATTTATGCTTATATAGAACAGTAAATTAAACAATAAAGTATATATGAAAACATTTAAATTTTTTGCAGTATTATTTGTGATTGCAATCAGTATTTATGCTTGTGGAAAAGATGAAGATCCGATTTCGAATGATGATAATATTATTATTCCCACCCGTTTTACTCCTGATGGCGATGGTGTTGATGATTTTTGGATGGTGAAAGACTCATTAAATTTGATTGATAAAGACCAATTTAATGCAAAAATTTATGATACTGCTCACAAATTGGTGTTCAATAAATTTGATAAAACAGAACCATGGACCGGAACTACTGCCACCGGAGCTCCTTGCGATACAGGTTATTATTTCTTTGCAGTAAAATATAAAACATGGACCGGTCTTGAAAAATTAAGAACAGGTTCTGTGTTTTTATCAAAAAGAAATCCATTATAAATGGGTAATTTATCAACAGATTGTTTTTCTAAACCGCTTAAAATTGCCATTTCCAGAGGCGACAATTCCGGTTCTTATTTAAAATATCAGCAATGGATTAATGCCTGCGAATCAGGTGTTGAATTAGTTAACCTTTATGGACTTAATAAATTTGAAACTGAAGTTCATCTTGAAAATTGTGCTGCATTGCTACTAAGTGGAGGTAATGATATCCATCCTTTTCATTATCATAAAAAGGAAAAGGAATATCTTTGTAAAGATATTGATGACAAGAGAGATACCCAGGAATTATTGCTGGTTTTAAAAGCCTTGGGACTGAAAATGCCAATATTGGGAATCTGTCGTGGAATTCAGATGCTGAATGTTGCTTGCGGCGGAAGTCTGATTTGCGATATACCAAGCGAACATCCTTCTGAAATTAAGCATCATCTGGAAGACGAATTAAAAGAAAAATGCTTTCATAAAATCAATATTGTTCCTGAAACACTTTTGTATTCAATTGGAACTGCTGATAATTATATTGTTAACTCATATCATCATCAATCTATCGACCGCTGTGCCGACTTATTTAAAGTGTCAGCATCTTCCGAAGATGGAATTATTGAAGCCATTGAATGGAAAAATCCCGAAAATCGTCCGTTTTTATTAGGTGTGCAGTGGCATCCCGAAAGAATGAATATTTATGATGATTTTTCGCTAAGTATTGCAGCTGCATTTATTGATGCGGCAAGAGATTATAACGGAAGTCTTAACAATAACAAACCATAATCAAGCAATACCTCAACTCAATCAGGCTATTGATTTAACCGATTTAAAAACAGTGGCGGGAATGCTTAAAACCCAGCTTTCGGTTTTGCTTTTTTAATACCAATTGATTGTTATTTTAAGCGAATTGATTAATCTTAAGCTTTCTAATAAAATGTAACGGTCAATCGCTTTATCTGATTACGATTCTTCCCAATTCAGCCGAAATGGCTTTTTTAATATCCAGCCATGTCTTTTGTTTTAACATTAATATCAACAGATTATCTTCTTCGGTTTCTTCTTTTATTTCTTTGGCGTTCAGGCTAAGAACTTCTTCGGTTTTCTTCAGTTTAAAAGACAAAACCGAATGTCTTACTGATTGCTCCAGAATTTTTGAATCTTCTTCCTGAGGAACATAAATATGATGCATCTTATCCCAATTATCGCTTAGTGTAAAAGGCGAACTCATCAGATTTATGGCTGTTTCTCTTATTTTCGAATTTTCATGATTGGTGAAAAAGGTTTTATCTGGTATGCTTTCTTCTTGTATTCTGTCGGTAAATTCCTGAAATATCTGTTGATAAATTTCGTTTTTGAAACCAAAATCCTCGTTAGTTAAATCGTTTATTATCAAAAATGCTACCGTAACATTTACTTCAACTTCTCCATTTTCCTGATTTTTAGCTTTTATCAACAGTTCTTTATCGCCATGGTTGAGCAAAATTCTGATTATATCTTTTTCCTGAAATTCAGCATTATCTGTTTCTATTTCATCTTCTTGTTTTGGCAAAACATGCGCAACTGCTTCGGGCAATTCAGGCTGTCCTTCAGCTTCAAATGCTTTTGATAATTTTTTGCGGGCAAGTTTGTTTAGCTCATGTATAAGCGTTTGCTCAGGAATATCGAGTAACGAACTGCATTCGCGGGTATATACCGATCTGTTTATCGAATCGGGAATAAGCGAAATGGTAGAAACAATTTCTTTGATTAAGCCTGCCCGTTTGATAGGGTCGTTTGCGGTTTCGGCTAATAAAAGATTGGTTTTAAAGAGTATGAAATTAAGAGCGTTTGCCGAAAGATAATCCAGAACTTCAGCCGAACGGTTTTTGCGGGTAAACGAATCGGGGTCTTCCCCATCGGGGAAAAGTACGATTTTCACATTCATACCTTGTTCCAAAATCATATCTATTCCTCTGAAACTGGCTTTTATACCTGCCGGATCGCCATCATAAAGTATGGTAATGTTTTTTGTGTAACGATATATGAGTTTTATTTGCTCGGTGGTAAGCGATGTGCCCGATGAGGCAACCACATTCTCTATACCTGCCTGATGCAGTGTAATTACATCGGTATAACCTTCTACCAAAAAGCAATTGTCATGAGTGCTGATGGCATTTTTGGCAAAATTTAATCCGTAAAGTACTTTGCTTTTATTGTAAATATCGGTTTCGGGCGAATTTACATATTTGGGTTTGCTTTTGTCGGCATCCAGAATACGTCCGCCAAAAGCAATTACTTTTCCCGAAAGGCTGTGTATCGGAAACATCACCCTGGCTCTGAATCTGTCGTACGATTTGCCTTCTTTATGAGTGCTTAATCCGGCTTTTTCGAGCTGTTGTATGGTATAGCCGTTCTTATTTGCATATTGGGTAAATTCGTCCCATTTATCGAGGGTATAGCCCAGTTCAAACTTTTTGATGGTGGCGTCAGAAAATTCTCTTTCTTTAAAATAAGACAGGCCAATAGCTCTGCCTTCGTCGGTATTAAACAAGCTGTCAACAAAATGTTTGTGAGCAAAAGCGGTGATATTAAAGAGCGATTCTTTTTCGTCGAAAGCGGCAATTTGTTCGGGCGAAGGCAATTCTTCATCCAGTTCAATATTGTATTTTTTGGCCAGATGCCTCAATGCTTCAGGATACGAAAAATGTTCGTGTTCCATTATAAAATTCACTGCATTGCCGGCTTTGCCGCAGCCAAAGCATTTAAATATGCCTTTTACGGGCGAAACGGTAAAAGAAGGTGTTTTTTCGTTATGAAAAGGGCATAAACCCAAAAGGTTAATCCCTCTCTTTTTCAGACTAACATAATCGCCCACAACCTCCTCGATGCGTGCAGTTTCTATAATGGTTTGAATGTCTTCCTGTTTTATCAAAAGCCAGATATTTTTTACAAAATTAAGCTGTTTTTGCGATAAAACGAAATAAATTTAGCAAAGCATTGGATTGGTTAAAAGATTTTGGATGAAATATGCTATATGTTTAATCTGTTAAAATCTGTTGGGTTTTTACCTTAAATTTGCTTCAAAGCCTTAAAAACCTCTCTGAATATTCTTTATTTCAATAATTGTTTTTAAATTTGTAAGAAATTAAAAACAAATTAATTTGGTATCATATGAATAATAATGAAGTTTCTGCAGTAATGGAGCAGGAAACCTACAATAAAATAATGTTGATGATTGATGAACTTACATCATTGTTTCCGTCATTGATAACGCTTTCGATTAAAGAACGCAAAAAGTGTCATAAGAAGGGCGATCGCAGTTATTCTTTTGTTGAAAACGCTTACAGCATTGGCAAAGAGTTTAACGAGTTAGTTCCACCCTTTGTAGATATTGCCGAAATGAAGAAAGACCTTGATTATGAAGATAAGTTGTCGTCAATAGAAAGCAAGTTAAGAATATTAAGTTCACAGTTATCTGATACACGTCTGAAAACTGGTTCCGAAGCCATGAAAGCAGCAGTATTTATCTATAATTTTGTGAAACTTGCACAAAAAAACAATATATCAGGCTCACGCACGGCCTACGAATTATTGAAACCCCGTTTTGAAGTGAGCCGCCGTCCTAAAAATAAGCCACAAGAGCCCGAAAAAAAATAGCGGGAGGTATTCAAAACATCTGAATCTATAAAAAAAGTATCAATATCTATTAAAAATATATAGATGTTGATATTATTTTAATAACTATCTATATAAAAAGAATAGACTGTTATATTATTTATATAAATGATTATTTATTATATAAAATTTATTATATAAAATTAATAGTTAACTATATAAAAAGAATAATCATCTATATAATTTATATAGATGGTTATATAAAATAAATGGATTGAGTTGGATTAAAAATAATTGTTATTTATTTATAGAAGTATGTCGAGCTGAAATGTAATTTTATATTTGGATTTAAACACAGCTTGGATTAATTAATTTGATAAATTAATACTGCTTTAAAAGGACAATCAAAATAAACTATCTTAGTTCGATAAAATAATGCCAAAGAGCAATATTATCATTTGATTGTTTACGTGAATGAAGAGAAGAAAGTTTTTCAATATTAGGAAAAGAAGTCTTTTTTACTAATAATTCTTTTTTATCTTTCCATTCAATCGTTTTATCTGTATTCTTTAATGATAATTCACATATCCAGTTATTCACTTTGGTTATCCATTTATCAGAAGTTCGACTTTGTACATACCCAAACATTCCACAAATAGTAAGATGGGAAGAATGATGCCCTCTTTTAAAACGTTCAATACCTCCTCTATCTCCGCATACATATTCTTTATTGTTGGATGATTCTGAAAACCTTTTTGCTTCAAACTCAATTATCGGAAGAGGTTTTGAATTTCTTGTCATCACAAAAACACCAATATCAGTCTCTTTTGTAGAATGTTCTTGTGTTGGGTTTTTTCTGAAATCAAAAGGGAAAAAGCCACCAGCCTGTTCTGTTTTACAGAGTTGAAAATGATGAATCAGCAAATCACTTATCCGGTTTTCCTTCTCAGAATCTTTTATCGACTGGTAGTAAAGACAAAAATTGGGAATATTTGTATCAATAAATACTAAAATTTTATCGACCTCAAGAGACGGTGCAACTTTAAGATCATTAAGTCTTGGCGGTTGATATAAAGGAAGACTATCTTTAAGCATTATGGTAACGGGTTTTTATGTAGTCAGCAAATGTTTCATCTGCATCCCTTAAAGCAATTGAGAGTAACCAGTAACGTAATTGTTTGGGTTTGGCCAAAATGATACAATCCTGTCCATACACTTTCATTATTCTCTGGATATGAGTATTTTCTTGGTTTTTTTTTCTTGCAGGAATTATTTCGTTTATATATTGTTCTAAATTATCTATTTGTTCAATTTCAGGATTGATAATTTCTGTTGAATATTCAAAGTGTAAGGCATAATATTTACCAGCATCCAGTATTTTAAATAGTTGAAAAGATTTTCCTTCAGATTGATATACGCTATTTAATGTTTGGCAGAAAATATTTGAGAATTGCTGTATTTGTTTTTCTGAAATACTTTGTTCAAAGACGTTTTTAGAATCTGAACAAAAGAAATATAGCATTGAATCATTTAATAATATATTTTCAGCTATTGAAAGTATAACTTCAGATAGATTATAAGGAAAAGGAATATTCAAAATATCTTCATCATATAATGAAGTTGCTTTATTGACTTTAACTCTACTACTAGTCGCTAAGATATAAAAACGTAATAACTCACCAGTTGAATCTAAATAATTAGAAATATTAATTAATTCACTTCTGTCTTTCATTGGTGCATAAATTGAAAAAATATCACTAAGAAAGGTTAAATATAAATCAGAGAATTTTGTTATTAGTTTTTCTTTTCCAAGAACTTTTCTAATTAATAAATGAGGTGGACTATACAATTCTTTTTTTCTAGGTCTATGAAAAAAATCGATTGTACATTTAGGGAAATGGTCAATTTCAAAACCTTTTTCAGAAAATGATTCTGTGGGTAAAAAATCATTACCAGTAATATATGTTGCTTGATTTTTATCACCTTTTTCTATAAATCCTTCCCCTTTTATCCATCCTTCGTTTTCTTTTCCATTTAAAAATTCTCCTAGTGTCCGTAAACTTGATAATCTTTCAATCAATTGCACAATCCTACCTCCACCTAATAAATTTGCTTTCCAAATATATGGATTTTGCAAAATAGCGTCTTTGCTGACTAAATGAAAATCATAGTGGTCAAATTCTAAAAATAAACGGTTTTTATTTGAAAAGGTACGATTGGCAACCAAGTGAAGAACGTCTTCATTATCAGGGGTTAAATTTTGTATAAATACTGCAGCAGTAGCTACATTTTTCCTACCCCAAAGTTTATCTGCCAGTTTAGTAAAATCAATAACTTGCAATAGATTATGTTTGGAAAACAATTTCTGCTTAAAATCTATATCCTTTTGGTAGAGCAATGGACCTGAAGGTTGAATCAAACAAAGCAAAGCGTTAGGTTCTAATAAATTCATTGATTGTACCAAAAAGTGCAAAGCAGGGTTTTCATCAGGGATGCTAATCTCGCTTTTGTATCCTGTTTGTTCTTTTAATTCCTTAAAATATCTTTTTCTGTTCGGTTCTTTACCATTAACAGTTTGCAAGTTAAATGGAGGATTGCCAATTACTAAATCAAATCTGTCTTTTGGAAATGTTGTAATATACTTGAAGAAGTCTTTTGTAACAATATTCTCACTTAAATCTGGAAACTTAAGTACTTGCCATGTTGGTGGGTCTAAATTAACTTCATCCAAGATTGCCAATGCCAGACTAAATACAGTTAATCGTATGGCATCCTGTTCTATATCTATGCCGTGTATGCTTTTTAAAAGCAACTCTTTTAATACAGATAATGGGGGTTTAACTAATTCTCCGGTTTTTAACCATTGTTCATATCTCCACCATTGGACAATGCGTTTATACGCTTTTACCAAAAAAATTCCCGAGCCACAACTTACATCAATTAATTTAAAATCCTGTTTCGGGCATTTTAGAGGCATACATTCATCCACCAAAGTGCAAACTATCATTTCTGGTGTGTAAACAATATCTTTACTGTCAGTCAATAGTTCTTCATATACAGAGCTAATTACTTCTACAGGTAAATGCGAAAATGAATATAATCGCCAAAGAATATATTGGTTGTCCTGAATATTTCCATCTAAATAATCAGCAAGTTGTTGTACTCCTGTTTTTCTAATTGCATCTCTTTCTTCTTTTTCCTCTTCTTTATGCCATTCAAATATTTTACCATTAAAGTCTTTAGCCAATTGGTCTAATAAATCCAAAAGTTTTCCATTTCTGATAGTTGCACAGAAATTTTCACACTGGAAATTATTTTTGAAATATGTACCTGCAAAATAGCCACTGGCACTTTTTTCGTCTCGTTCTTCCAAATACTTTATAAGAAGGCTTTGGACAAGTAATTTCAGTGCGACATGTCTGTTTAATCCTGATTTTTTTTGAAAACTTTCATAAACATTTTTCAAGCCCCTAATTAAATCCTTGGTAGCAGATTGTTCAAATTTAAAATCTTTTTTCTCGTTTTGTTCATCCCAAAATAAGCCATCATCAAAATCATGTGCTTTAAAATCCTTAATTGCTTCACCAGCAAATATTATAATTTCTTTTGCGTAAACATCTCTCTTATCATCAGGCTTCTTTCTGGAATCAAATACACTTACAGTAGATTTTTCAATAATAATATAAGCAGGAACCTGATAGCCATTCCACATTTGGATATGAATGCGGTTCTTATCTTCAGTGGTAAGATTCTTTTGAGTATAATCAAATAAGTATAAATGAGGCACTGCTGCTCTTCCATCCTGAAAAAAACGGAAATATACTGCATCTGCATTGAATTTAGTTTTGGCAATTTCCAATGAAAATAGTAAGTCAGGGGAGGCTAAGTCTTTTTTGATATTTACATAATTATTTGTCAATAATATCCCACTTTCTCCTTTTTGAGTTAAAAAAGAAAAGTTAAGATCAAGGATATTTTTCTCAAATAATGTTGTTGCCATACTTACTAAAACCTACTAATGTTTAATCAACAAATTTACAACATATTTAGCATTTATAAAAAATAAATACGATACTCTTTTTGATTATTTACACGTCGTAATTATTTGTAATATTTTATAATGAAGAAGGTATTACATCTCCTCCTTAAAATACAACTTATAAAAGTGCATTTTATTTTCATCTTCATAGCCTTTTTCAATCAGTTCGCGTTTGCCATGGATATAAATATGAAAGTTTTTATCAAGTTTTATTACACTTTTCATCACTCTTGCCTGTTTTTTCACAGCTTCTTCCGAAATATCGAAACTATCGGCAATCTTTAATTCTTTTTCATCTTCATAAAAACTTTTGAATTGCTTAAACGACTCAATTACTTCGGGTTGTTTCATCACATTTTCGGCAAAATCGTCAAATTCAAAGGTTTCATTTTCCTTAAAAAACTGCAGACTCTGGTTCAGCAAATCAGCTTGGTCGGCTTTCGAAACATCGTATTCTTTCGGCATTGTTTCTACCACAAAACTTTTGCACATATTCAGCACCTCGCGTGTATTGTGAAATTCGTCGTGCCTGATCCGAAGATGCAGAAAATTATCCATCCAGTACTGAGCTTCACTACCTTTACTAAGGTTGTCAACCACCGCAACCACATACCCGTTTTCTTTTTCAGTATTAAAAATTAGGCAACCTTTGTCGAGTTTATTAATATTGATACCGGCTTCGCTATCAATCTCAAATCCATCGCCACTGGGGTAAACCTTAAGGTAAGTTTCGCGGTTTTCCGATTTAAAAATACCCACAGCGTCCATATTTTCGCCATCAAGCATACAATCTTTAAAATAAACCACATACATTTCGCCGCTTTTTATTTTCGGATGTACAGATTGTTCGTACAAATGCTTGGCAATGTTTACTGACTGTTCGTGCAATTCAGCAGTATCTGCAAAAATATTACTTACATAGCTGTAAATTTCGTTCAGATTCAAATCGGTGTCATGATAAAGGTTATAATATTCACTCTGTTTGAACGGCGAAAAGAAATATTTAAGCAACAGTTCGTTTATGGTTTCGTCGGTACGAATCGGTGATTTAGAATAGCGTATACCTTCTTCATTAAGTTTAATACCGATTTTATGCAGAACAATGCCTTCAATTTTAGTGAAATCAGGATTTATCATGATAATTTGATTGATTTTTTATTAAGCAAATTTACAGTTTTTTGATTGAAAAACACATCTGATTTCGCAAAATATCAAAAAATATTAGTAGGTTTGCATAAAAGTTAGAAGTCGGAAGACCGAAGTAGGGTTTATGTCTTTTAATTTTTTATAATAGGAAAGCAGACTTATGGAATTCAAATTTGAGAAATTAATTATTTGGCAAAATGCTATGGAATATGGTGAAAATATTCATAAGGTGGCATCTGAATTTCCAAAAGAAGAGGATTTATAACATTAGAAGAATTTAATAAACATTATGAATATGCTTTTAACTTAATGAATAAGATGGTAACATTTCAAAAGAAAATACAATAACATTTACATACGGTAGCCTTACTTCCGTCTTCGGTCTTCGGTCTTCCGACTTAATATCAAACCATGAAAAAAACAATTTTTACAATTATTCTGATTTTAGCTCTGCAAATAAGCAGTTTTGCCCAAATTGACAAAAGCGATTGGGTGGGTGGATTTCCCGATGCATGCACTTCCATAACTGTTGGTAAAAAGGCTTCGGTTGATGGTAGCGTTCAAACTTCACATACCGATGACAGTCATCGTACACGTTCTGAAATGTATATGACTCCTGCAATGAAACATAAGCCTGGCACTATGCAGCCCGTTTATCGCCGGGTACCTTGCGATACCTTTCCCATGCCTTCTTATGCTTACAATAAAGTGGGTGAAATTCCTCAGGTTGAGTCAACTTATGGATTCATCAATACTGCTTATCCCTGTATGAATGAGAAACAACTTGCTATTGGCGAATCTACATTTGGAGGCAGAGAAGAATTACAATCAAACAAAGGATTGATTGATTGTCAGCAACTTTGTCAACTGATGCTCGAACGATGCACTACTGCCCGCGAAGCCATTAAACTGGCTGATGAATTGACAAAAAAATACGGATGGAGCGATGCAGGTGAGTGTTTAACTATCGCTGATAAACAAGAAGTATGGCATTTCGAAATTGTTGGTCCGGGTAAGGATAAATTAGGAGCAGTGTGGGTTGCTCAGCGTGTACCTGACGATCAGGTAGGTGTAAATGCCAATGCAAGCACAATTAAAGAAATTGATTTGAGTAAACCGGATTATTTTATGGCTTCAGAAAATATCTATACGGTTGCCAAAGAACATGGCTGGTATAAAGAAGGAACCGAAACTTTCCGTTTTTGTTATGCTTATGCACCCGAAAGCCGTACTTCATTGGCATCACGCCGCAGAGAATGGAGAGTATTTGATTTGATGGCTCCTTCTTTAAAGTTAGATCCCAATGCAGAAAATTATCCTTTTTCAGTAAAACCTGATAAACCAGTAACATTGGAATGGATGGTTCGTATTTTTAAAGATTATTACGAAGGAACTCCATTTGATATGACCAAAGATTTGCTTGTAGCCAATGATAGCGGAAAAATGGTGATTTCACCTATGGCAAATCCACAAATGCCTTATGATATGAATAAAATGTTGCGTATCAACGGCGGCTGGGGCTGGCGTGGCGAACGTCCGATAGCCCGCTGGTACACCATGTACGGAACCATCACTCAATCACGAAGCTGGATGCCCGACGAAGTTGGCGGAGTGGTTTGGCTTGCTTTGGATAATGTAGCAACCTCTATTTATGTTCCGGTGTATTGTCAATCATTAGATTTGCCAAAACCATACAAAACTCCCGGCAGAACCAAAGGTTATAATATGGAATCTGCATGGTGGGCTTTCAACAGATTAGGAACACTTGCTTCTCACCGTTGGGGTGATATGCGTAAAGATATTGACAAAGTATGGAATCCATGGCAAAAGGAATTATTTGAAAATCAGAAAAAAGTAGAAAATGATGCTATTTTGCTGATTTCTCAAAAGAAAAATAAACAAGCCATCGAAAATCTGAATAAATACACCAACGAATGGGGAACTAAGGTTGTTAAAAAAGCCTGGGATTTAGGCGATTTTCTGTGGACAAAATATGACGAAATGTTTTAAGAAGTGGGAAGACCGAAGTCAAAAGTAGAGTTTGTGTCTTTTAGTATTTAACTAATGCAAAAACAGATTTATGGAATTCAAATTTGAGAAATTAATTATCTGGCAGATGGCTATGGATTATGGAGAAATCATTCATAAAATGACATCTGCTTTTCCAAAAGAAGAATTATTTAATCTTTCTTCTCAAATAAGAAGAGCAGTTGATTCAATTGCATTAAATATATCTGAAGGTTCAATTGGGCAATCTAATCTGGAATTTAAAAGATTTATGGGGTTTTCAATACGTTCACTTGCTGAAGTTGTTACTTGTTTGCATAAAGCCAAAAGGCGAGAATATATATCAGAGAAAGAATTCTTAATACATTATGAATATGCATTCAATTTAATGAATATGATGGTTGCATTTCAAAAGAAAATACAGTAATATTTACATTCGGTAGCCCGACTTCCGACTTCCGACTTCGGTCTTCCGTCTTCGGTCTTCCGTCTTCCGTCTTTTTTAAAGAAAATGAATCAATTTATCGAAAATCCATATTATTATCAACGATTTAAAACTCGTGAAGTTAGAATTGGCAATACAGCTTTGGGTGGAAATAATCCCATTCGTATTCAGTCGATGACAAATACCGATACCATGAATACCGAAGCTACGGTTGCTCAGAGTATCAGAATGATTGAATCCGGTTGCGAGTATGTCAGAATTACAGCTCCCGGCGTAAAGGAAGCTGAAAATCTGGCAAATATCAAAAATGAATTGGTAAAAAGAGGTTATCAGACACCTTTAATTGCTGATATTCATTTTAATCCGAAAGCCGCAGAAATAGCAGCTTCAATTGTTGAAAAAGTTCGCATCAATCCAGGCAATTATACTGACCGGAATATCGGTAAATTTGAATTTACAGATAAAGAATATCAGGAAGAACTCAAAAAAATTTCTGAACGTATTTTCCCATTAATTGAAATCTGTAAAAAAAATCAGACTGCTATCAGAATCGGAACCAATCATGGCTCGCTATCCAACAGAATATTAAATCGTTATGGCGATACACCGGAAGGAATGGCAGAATCAGCCATGGAATTTATCAGAATTCTTAATGGCTTCTACTTTCATAATCTGGTTTTATCCATGAAATCGAGTAATGTAAAAGTTATGATTGCTTCAACCAGATTATTGGTCGCAAAAATGAAAACTGAAGGTTTCAACTATCCTATCCATTTGGGTGTAACCGAAGCTGGTGATGCCGAGGATGGCAGAATTAAATCTGCTGCCGGTATTGGAGCATTATTACACGATGGAATTGGAGATACTATACGTGTTTCATTAACAGAAGATCCTGAATTTGAATTGCCTGTTGCACGAAAAATTGTAGATTTTTATACAAAAACAATTTCTGAGAATATTTCAGAAACACTGGCTTTTCCGGCCAATCCATATCAATACGACAAAAGAAAATCTCTGTTAATTAATGAAATTGGAAGTAATCAGGCTGTAAAAATTGTGGGTGATAACAAAGCTGATTATTCTTGCATTAACAATCAGTTAGTTAACAACAAAACGACATTATCAATTGAATATCTGATTGTTGATAATTTAGAATTTTTTGAAAATGACACTTTATATAAAAACTTGTCAGATAAAATTTTAGTTTTCAATTTAAAAAATCAAAATAGTTTTCAGGAACGTAAATTATTTAGTTTGCTAAATAAATATCAGATCGAGTCGCCTGTTATAATTAAAAAAACTTATAATATAGCTGATTTAGAACAATTTCAAATGAAAGCTGCTGCCGATTTAAATGCATTACTTGTCGATGGTTTTTGTGATGGAATCTGGATAGAAAATCCGAATTTCGATCTTGATATTATTACCAAAACCTCTTTTAATATTCTGCAAGCCTGTGGTGTACGTATAAGTAAAACCGAATTTATTTCATGTCCTTCATGTGGCAGAACACAATTCAGAATTATGGATGCACTTAAACTGATTAAAGAGCGAACTTCTCATCTGAAAGGCTTAAAAATTGCTGTAATGGGCTGTATCGTAAATGGTCCCGGCGAAATGGCTGATGCCCATTATGGTTATGTAGGTGCCGGATATGGCAGAATCACACTTTATAAAGGAAAAGAAGTGGTTGAAAAAAATATTCCAGAATATGAGGCTCTTGATAAATTAATTGATTTAATCAAAACAAATGGAGATTGGGTAAATCTATAAAAATTTCAATATGAATGCATTAAAAGAAAAATCAAATTCAGTATTTATCTTCTGGTCATCTTTAATTATCAGCTTGTTGGCAAATCTACCAATTATGGATATGGCTGTTAAGCGTAATGAAAATCATCCTTTTGAACATGCACCTAATGAGGTTATTAATCCTATTGGTCTTTTTGCCGATATGTTTACCCAATTGGTTTTATCATTTATTTTTGCTTATTTGTTGATTAGTTTTCTGCAAAAAAATAAATGGTCAGTTAACTTAAACAAACTAACTTTCTGGAAAACATTATCAATTACCTTATTACTTTATTTATCTTTTGTTGGATTGTTGATATTTATAAGTTCATTTTTTATTGATAATATTTCATTTGTAATTAGTTCGGTGATTACGCGTGGAATCTTGATATTGATTGCTTCGATATTTCTGAGTAATTACATTAAAATTCAGGAACATCGCAAACAGATTTTTATTGATAATTCCCTATTAAAGCAACAAAATTTAAATTCACAAATTGAAGTTCTGAAAAATCAACTTAATCCGCATTTTTTCTTTAATGCCTTAAATACATTGAGTTGGCTAATTGAAGAAGATAAAGAGAAAAGTCAGGTTTATCTGAATAAATTGTCATTTTTATTACGTTCATCTATTGAAATGCAAAAAAGCACTCTTGTACCATTAATTACAGAATTAGAGCTTGCCGATGCTTATATGCATCTGCTGAGTATCAGATTTGGTGATAAAATAGTTTATAAAAAACATATTATTAATACATTAGGTTTTGAAATTCCTCCTATGTCATTACAAATTTTACTTGAGAATGCAATCAAGCATAATATTATCTCTGAAGAATTTCCTTTAACTATTTCTATTTTACAAAGTGATGATTTAAAGTTTATTAATGTAATTAATAATTATATGATAAAAAAAGACTCACAAGGAAATGGAATAGGTTTGCAAAATTTAACAGAAAGATTTAAAGCCATTTCAAGTAATGAGATTAAAATAAAATGTGATAAGAAAACGTTTGAAGTTGTTTTACCATTAATTGAAAAAAAATGACAAAATGTTTGATTATTGAAGATGAGGTTTCTGCTTCTAACCACCTGAAAACATTGCTGTTGAAATTAGATAACAGTATTGAAATTTTAGCTGTAATTGATAGTGTTAAATCAGGGATTCAATGGTTTGATAGCAATCATCAACCAGATTTGATTTTCTCCGATATTCAAATTGCTGATGGATTGTCATTTTCTTTATTTGATCAGATTCATACTCAGGCACCTATAATTTTTACAACGGCTTATGATGAATATGCTATTCAGGCTTTTAAATTAAATAGCATTGATTACCTTTTGAAACCTATTGATCCTGAGATGCTTAAATTCAGCTTTGCAAAATATACTTCTCAGCAATTATTCAGTGGTCAAAAGATACTTGAACTTATAAAAAGAGATAGTCAGAATAAAAAAACTTTTCGACGTAGTTTTTTAGTAAATTTTCAGGATAAATTAATACCTGTTTTGGTCGATTCTATTGCGTATTTTTTTATTTCAGATGGAATTGTTTACGCTCAATTATCTACCCGTGAACAATTTCCAATTGATTTGAAAATGGATGATATAATGGAACAACTTGATTCATCTTTATTCTTCAGAGCTAATCGTCAATTTATTATTGCAAAAAATAGCATTAAAGAAATCATCTTATATTTTAATTCAAGAATACTACTTAAAATGCATATTCCGTCAACAGAAGATGTTATTATAAGCAGAGAAAAAGTTACACTCTTTAAAAAATGGTTTGAGGAAGTCTGATTTCAATATTCTGATCATCTTTTTACAAATCAAAAAAAACTTCATTCGCAGTTTTCAACATTTCAAGTTTCATTTTTTACGTTTCACACAAAAATCAGAAGTGATTCTTTGTATTTGATTGTAAGTTTGTGTCATAATTATTCACAAATTTTAAAAATTTCAAGTATGAAAAAGATCATTTTTGCAGTAATAATCTGCACAGCAATTTTAAGTTCATGCAGCAAAGACGAAAACAGCTACAATGAACAAAGCATTGATATTGCGAGCTTACCAGCCGCTATTACTCAATATGTTGACAACTATTATCCAGATGCTTCAATTTCAGAAGCTTCTCTTATTACTTCTGATGAAACCAATTATCTGTTAACACTTAACACCAGTGAAGAACTTGCATTTAGCAAAAGTGGAAGTTATTTGGGAAATTCATCAGCAATTCTAACCGGAAATCATGGTCATGGTGGACATCATGGACATGGAGGAGGACATCACGGTCATGGAAATCATGCAAATGATATTTCTGTTGATTCTTTATCTACTGATATACTGAACTATATTTCAACAAATTATTCAGGCTATTCTTCATTACATGCTGAAATTGATACCATGTGTCAGTTTGGAAATGTTACCGAAGTAATGATAGGAATTTCTGGAAGCAGTCCTTTTAAATTGGTTTTTGATACTGCAAATGTATTTGTTCTGAGAGCTGAAAGAATTGCGGTTACAACTATCCCACAAACTGTAATTGATGCAATTACAAATACATATACAGGATTTACTATAAAACCAAAGGCAGAAAAGTTTACTTTAGCTGATAGTAGTATTGAATATAATATATTTATCAATCAATCATCTAACAGAAAACAAATTACCATAAAAGCTGACGCAACTATCGTTTGCGAAAAATAATAAATATTATAATAGCAGGTGTTATTAAAAACACCTGCTATTTTTTAATGATCTTTTTTATAAAAATAACATACAATAATTTAAAAATCAAAAAAAAATGAAAAAAGTAATTTTACCTTTTATTTTAGTTCTATTAATCGCTTTAAATTCAAAAGCACAAACAGCAACTTATACAAATTTAGATTATGCCGGAAACGGAAATTCAAAACAAATGCTCGACTTATATATTCCAACGAGCGTAACTACACCAAGTCCTTTAATAATTCATATACATGGGGGTGCTTTTTTGATGGGTAGTAAAGGGAGTAGCGAAGTGCCTTCATTTGCAACATTTTACAATAATGGATATGTTTGCGCTGATATCAATTATCGCTTAAGTACTGATTCTGTTTGGCCAGCTCAAGTTTACGATTGTAAGGCAGCTGTTCGTTATTTGAAAGCAAATGCTTCTTTATATCATATTGATACAAATAAAATAGCAGTAATAGGTGAATCAGCCGGTGGATATCTTGTTTCAATGTTAGGAACTACTGCTGGTGTTGCAAATTTGGAAGGATTACATTTGGGCAATACCAATGTTTCTAGTCGTGTACATGCTGTAGTTGATTTATTCGGACCAATCAATTTTTTAACTATGGATACTGAAGCTACAGCACTGGGTTTTACAATCACAACAAATTCAGGTACTTCTCCTGAATCAAAATTAATGGGAGCAGCAGTTCAAACCATTCCTGAACGAATAGCTTTAGCAAATCCAACTACTTATATATCAAATGATGATGCAGCATTTTTTATTTCTGCTGGTAGTGCAGATATGAATATTCCATATACTCAGGGTCAGAACTTTTATAATGCATTAGTGCCAGTAATTGGGGCATCAAATGCAGTTTTTGAATTGGCAGCAGGTCAGGCTCATGGGGGCTCATTTTGGCATACTGCTACTCAAGATACTAAATATCTGGCCTTTGTAAATTCAAAATTTGCTTCCTCGGGAATTTTAAAAAATGGTTTAAATCAGAATATTAATATTTATCCAAATCCTTCAAATGATAATTTAACTGTAATATTATCTGATAATCTGAAATATAGATTAAGTATTGTTGATTTATCAGGTAAAGAAATAACAACATTAGATGAAATTTATTCAGGTTCAAAAATTTCAATTAATAGTTTACCAGAAGGAACTTATTTAGTCAGAATATATAATTCTGATAATCAATTTTCAGGAAAATTCTCAAAATTCTAATCTTAATAAATTTAGTAAAACAGAATCTTTACATTTAAAAAGATTCTGTTTTCTTATTTTTCAGTTATGGTTATTAAAACATTTTATATAAAATCAATGTTTTGTGATAGTTGCATCAAATCCATTAAATATTTATTCAGTTTTAATCAAATTAAGATTCAAAAAATAATTCCGGGTGAAGTAACCGTATTATTTGATTTAGAATTACATACTGAAAGTCAAATTGAAGAGATATTAAGTATTAATGGATTTAAAGTAATAAAAAATAACGAAGAAATTTTAGTGGAACAAATAAAAATAGCTATTATTGAACTCATTCACAAATCGAATAACATGAACTCGATAATCAGAAACTCTGATTATCTTGTTGAAAAACTAGGATATTCTTATCAATACCTTTCAAATATCTTTTCTAAAAAAGAAAACAGAACTCTGGAGCAATTTATTATTTTGCACCGGATTGAAAAAGTAAAAGAATTGATATCATATAAGGAATTAACTTTAAGTGAAATAGCATTTAAAATGGGTTATAGTAGCGTTCAATATCTTTCAACTCAATTTAAAAATATTACTGGATTATCAGTAAATCAATTAAAGAAAACGGAAAATTTTAATAGAATTTCTTTAAATGAAATTTATCCTAAACTATTTAGTTTACTTATATAACTGTTTTACTGTATTTTAAAACGTTTATAAATATCAACATTAAACTTTATTACTAAATTTATGTTAATTATTTAGGTGAGTGAACATATTTATATTAACTTTGCAAAGTATTTATTTAAATACTTTCATAAAAATTAAAGAGTTAATAGATTTTTGGGAAAAGAGAGGTATTTACCTCTCTTTTTTTATTTTCTACTTTATAAATTGCTGTCTTTATTATATATAATTATTTTCTGATTTCCAAAATAAAATAGATTCTTTAACGCAAAGATTAAAATCAATTGTTCAATGTATATTATAGAATTTTCTTGCAAATGTTAATCATAGCAAATATTTGCTAAATTTTTTAGATTCTATATAACTGATTAACTTACAAATACAATACTTTCTCTTGAAATTTCATAAAATATTACTAAAATATGTTAAATCGCTTGACAAACAATCCATTTCATATTATCTTTGCAATGTATTTATAAATAAATACTTTCATAAAATTAAAGAGTTAATAGATTTTGGGAAAAGAGAGGTAAATACCTCTCTTTTTTTTATTTTAAATACTGATATTCAGCACTATATTTCTATTTACTCATTTCAGTTCGAAAAATTTTTGCAAAACTCATGATAATTAATTTTTCTAAATAATTTAGTTTTGGAATTTTTTCATTCTGTTTTTATTAGAATTGACAAAATATAACTATCGAATAATCAATATATAAAATTAGATGCTTAAAAATAACTTATTAAGCTTGCTTATTGGCAAAATAATTAATATACTTGCAAATTAAAAATAAATTTTCAAATCACTGAAATTCAGTATCAAATTCAAAAGTTTTCTGAATAATGAAAAAAATTAAAAGTGCATTAATTTCTGTATTTTCAAAAGAAGGTATATCACCGATTATAAAAAAATTAAATGACTTAGGTGTTTTAATCTATTCAACCGGTGGTACATACGATTATATCAAAAGCATGGGAGTTGATGCAATTACAGTTGAATCAATCACTTCTTACCCTTCAATTTTGGGAGGTCGTGTTAAAACGCTGCATCCAAAAGTTTTTGGCGGTATTTTGTGCAGAAGAGATTTTGAAAACGATATTCAGCAATTGAATGAATATCAGATTCCTGAAATTGATTTGGTAATTGTAGATTTATATCCTTTCGAAAAGACTGTTGGATCGACTGATATTGAAGCAGATATTATTGAAAAAATAGATATTGGAGGAATTTCATTAATTAGAGCCGCAGCGAAAAATTTTAAAGATGTAGTAATTATACCTTCATCTGATGAATATGCTGATCTGATGGAAATTCTTGAAAATCAAGAAGGTTTTTCAACATTAGAAAACCGCAAAATTCTTGCAGCCAAGGCATTTAATGTTTCATCTCATTACGATACGCAAATTTTTAATTATTTTAATAAAACTGCGCAAATTTCTGTTTTTAAACAAAGTATAAAACAACAAAATGCATTGAGATATGGAGAAAATCCACATCAACAAGCTATTTATCATGGAAATATTTCAAATTATTTCAACCAATTGAACGGGAAAGAAATTTCATATAATAATATGCTTGATATTGATGCCGCAATTCATTTAATAAATGATTTTGAAGAACCTACAATAGCAATCATTAAACATAACAATGCCTGTGGTTTAGCATCAAGACCAAACCTGATTGATGCATGGAAAGATGCATTGGCAGCTGATCCGGTTTCTGCTTTCGGCGGAATAATAATTTCAAACAGAATAATTGACGATGATACTGCTCTGGAAATCAATAGTTTATTTTTTGAAATAATTATTGCACCTGATTTTGAAAAAAATGCATTAGAATTACTAAAATCTAAGAAAAATAGAATAATTTTGCAACGCAAAGATTTTGTATTAAACGATAAACAGTTTAAAACAATTTTAAATGATGTAATTGCACAAGATAGAGACACTTACAAAGAATCAGAGTCTGATTTAAAGATGGTAACAAAATCAATTGCAACTAAAGAGCAAATAAAGGATTTATTATTTGCAAACATTATAGTAAAACATACAAAATCGAATGCCATTGTGCTTGTAAAAAATAAACAGCTATTAGCAAGTGGGGTTGGGCAAACATCCAGAGTTGATGCACTTCGACAAGCAATTGCTAAGGCAAAATCATTTGGGTTTGATTTAGAAGGAGCTGTAATGGCTTCGGATGCTTTTTTCCCATTTGCAGACTCAATAGAGATAGCAAACAACGAAGGTATTAAAGCTGTAATTCAACCGGGTGGTTCTGTAAGAGACAATGATACAATAAGTTATTGTGATGAACATCAGATAGCAATGACTTTTACAGGCAAACGACATTTTAAACATTAATAAAAAGTGTAACTAATTTTCTGATTTTTCGTAAGGTAGTTACTTAAAATGCAGATTTACAAATAAAAAAGAACATGGGAATTTTTTCTTTTTTAACTAAAGAAATAGCAATTGACCTAGGTACTGCTAATACAATTATTATTCATAACGACAAAGTTGTTGTTGATGAACCATCAATTGTAGCATTAGATAGAGTTACCGGAAAAATTATTGCCGTAGGGAAAAAAGCGATGCTGATGCATGGCAAAACCCACGAAAATATTAAGACAATTCGCCCACTAAAAGATGGTGTAATTGCTGATTTTCAGTCAGCAGAATACATGATCAGGGAAATGATAAAAATGATAAGTACAAAAAAACCACTTTTCCCACCCGCATTAAAAATGGTAATCTGTATTCCTTCCGGTATCACCGAAGTTGAAGAGAGAGCCGTTAGAGATTCGGCTGAACAGGCTGGTGCAAAAGAAGTTAAGCTTATTCATGAGCCAATGGCTGCTGCTATTGGTATTGGTATTGACGTTTTGGAACCTACCGGAAATATGGTTATTGATATTGGTGGTGGCACCAGCGAAATTGCCGTTATTGCTTTAGGCGGTATTGTTTGTAACAAATCTATCCGTATTGCCGGAGATGATTTCAACCAAGATATTGAGGAATATATGCGTAAACAGCACAATATCACAATTGGTGAACGTACTGCCGAAAGAATAAAAATTGAAGTAGGTGCAGCTATTCCTGAACTTGACAATCCACCACAAGATTATGCAGTACAAGGAAGAGATATGCTTACAGGCACTCCACGTGAAATTTATGTAAATTACAGAGAAATAGCACATTGTTTGGATAAATCGATTTCTAAAATAGAAGCTGCTGTTTTAAATGCACTTGAAATGACTCCACCTGAATTATGTGCAGACATTTATCGTACAGGTATTTATTTAGCAGGTGGCGGATCAATGTTAAGGGGTCTGGATAAACGTATTGCTCAAAAAACCAAACTTCAGGTACATGTAGCTGAGGATCCTTTAAGAGCTGTTGCCAGAGGTACCGGAATTGCTTTGAAAAACTTTGATAAGTTTACATTCCTTATAAAGTAAATAAATAAAACATAAAAAAAAACACAGAGAAATCTCTGTGTTTTTTTTTATGTTTTATTTTTTACACTAACTTTGCAAATATTGTTTCAAAAATTGCTAATAGAATAAATGCGACAACTTTTTGTTTTTTTATTAAAATACTATTTCTTTTTCTTGTTTCTGCTGCTTGAGATAATTGCATTTATTTTAATTGCAAATAATTTTAATTATCAGGGAGCAAGAGTGTTAAACACCGCAAATGAGTTAACAGGGAAAACATATCAGACCTATAACAACATATTTGATTATTTTAATCTAAAAGAAAATAATAAAATATTGGCTGAAGAAAATGCTCGTTTACATGCTATGATTGAGCAATCTTATGTAAAATTTTCAAACAACGAAATATTTGTAAATGATACAACGTATAAGCTTCAATATAAATACATAGATGCCAAAATTATAAGCAATTCTACCGGAAAAAGAAATAATTACATGATGCTCAATAAAGGATTCAACCAAGGAATCAGAAACAATATGGCTGTTGTAAGCCCAAATGGCATTGTTGGTATAGTAAGCGGAGTATCAGCTAATTTTAGTTCAGTGATGTCTCTTTTGCATTCAGAAATAAAAATCAGTGCAAAACTGAAAAAAAATAACGCTTCCGGCACAATTGCATGGGAAGGTGGAGATTACAAAAGAGGTGCATTAATAGATATCCCTTCTCATATAAAAATCAGAACAGGAGATACGGTAATTACCAGTGGTTTTTCACTTGATTTTCCTGAAGGTATAATGATTGGAACTATAGCTAATTATAAACTAAATCCGGGTGACAATTTTTTTAAAATTAAAATAAATTATTCTACTGATTTTAATAAATTGGATTACGTTTATGTGATTAAAAATTTATTTAAAGACGAACAATTAAAACTTAAAGAATCTCAGCATGAATAATATATATATTAAAAACATTCTACGTTTTGTAGTTTTGGTGCTGCTTCAGGTTTTGGTATTCAACAATATACATTTCAGAGGATATATAAATCCCTATGTTTATGTAATGTTTATATTATTACTTCCTTTCGAAACACCACCATGGTTATTATTAATTTCATCATTCTCTATTGGTTTTTTTGTTGATTTATATACTGATACAATGGGAATGCATGCAGCAGCCTCAGTATTTATGGCTTTCTTCAGACCATCTGTCTTACGAATGATTTCTTCTACCAGAGATTATGAATTGGGATTAAGTCCTGGCATTAAAGATCTGGGTTTTAATTGGTTTTTCAATTATTCTCTTATTCTTGTATTAATACATCATACCGTATATTTTTATCTTGAAGTATTTACTTTTCATGAATTCTTTTATACTTTCTGGAGAGTTATTTTCAGCAGTATTTTTACTTTGCTTTTTATCATAATCGGACAATATATATTTTACAAAAAGAAATAATAAGTATTAATAACAAACAGTTACATATTATGAACAAAATCAAACAATTATCATTTTTAAGTATAGTAATTCTGATTACTGTATTAAGTTGTAAAAATAAATCGAAAGAAAATATGGAACAAAAATTAAGTGATTTTATTAAAAAGCATGATTCACTTACAGTTGCATTAAGCAAAGAAGCAAACTTAGCTTACTGGGATGCTGCAATTTCTGGTAAAGATGAAGATTATGCCAAAGCCGAAGTTTTAATGGTGAAAATGACTGGTATTTACGCAGATCCGTCTGCATTCGCTGTTTTAAAGCAAATTAAAGAATCCGATGGCATTAATGATGAAACGCTGAAGCGTGAATTGATAGTGCTTTATAATGCATATTTAAGTGCTCAGGTTGATACATCAAAGTTGAATGCGGTTATCAAACTTCAAACTCAGATTGAGAAGAAATTTTCTAATTTCAGAACAGAAGTTAAAGGTAAAAAACTGTCAGACAATGATGTGGAAGAAATATTAAAAACCTCAGCCAATTCTAATGAATTAAAAGAAACCTGGCTTGCTCAAAAATCAATAGGTTCGCTAGTAAATCAGGATATTATAAAAATTGTAAAAATGCGAAATGAAATTGCAAAAGAGCTTGGTTTTGAAAATTATCATACCATGAGTTTGCAATTGAGCGAACAGGATCCTAATGAAATTGAAAAGATTTTCAATGAGTTGGATAGCTTAACCAAAGACGCTTTTGCAACTTTGAAAGGTGAAATGGATGAAGTTTTTGCAAAAAAATATAAAATTTCAAAAGCAGAATTAATGCCCTGGCATCATCAAAACCGATTTTTTCAGGAAGCTCCCAAATTATATGAAGTTGATTTAGACAAATATTACGCAAAACAAAATATAGAAAAACTAACAAATGATTATTTTTCAGGTATCGGAATGCCAATTGATGATTTGTTGAAAAACAGTAATTTATATGAACAACCCGGAAAGAATCAACATGCATTTTGCACCGATATTGATAATGAAGGTGATGTAAGGGTTTTGTGTAATATTAAACCAAATCAGCAATGGATGGGAACTATGCTGCATGAATATGGCCATGCAGTTTATGATAAATTTATGGACAGAAGTTTACCTTTTTGCTTAAGAGAACCTTCGCATACATTTACTACCGAAGCAATTGCAATGTTTTTTGGTCGATTATCAAGCAATCCTGAATGGTTAAAAACAATGGTAGGAATTTCTGATGCTGAAAAACAGAAAATCGCTGAAGATTGTTTTAAGACTTTGCGCTTAGAGCAATTGGTTTTCAGCCGTTGGGCTCAGGTAATGTATCGTTTTGAGAAAAGTATGTATGCAAATCCGGATCAGGATCTAAATAAACTTTGGTGGGATTTGGTAGAAAAATATCAGCTAATGAAAAAGCCAACAGACAGAAATGCACCTGATTGGGCTACAAAGATTCACATTGCTACTTTTCCATGTTATTATCATAATTATCTGTTAGGTGAATTGTTAGCTTCTCAATTTAGTTATTATGTTACCGAAAAGGTATTGAAACAAACTGATTTGAAAGTTCAGAACTTTGTTGGCAATCCTGAAA
>JAHEYQ010000007.1:2923-50352 GCA_023251515.1 Bacteroidales bacterium | reverse complement strand
AAGTATTTTATTGAGAATGTATTTAAGCCAGGCAAAAGACTGTATTGGAATGATATGATTGAAAAAGCAACAGGTGAAAAACTCACTGCTAAATATTATGCTAAACAGTTTATTGATTAATAAAAAATCTTAATTTACTGTTTTTCCTGTCCTAACATTGGGGAGTAATATAAGATTTATACGATAGAATTAATGAAAGCCGGAATATTTTTCCGGCTTTTTTTGTTAAATTTTAATGCTTATATTAAAAAATTTCATAGGTTTGTAGCGACTAACAAGACATGTATGCAAGAAAACAAAAATTTATTAAAGAATAACTTCAGAATAATTTCATTAAATTCAACCATTATTTATATTTTCGCTTTTCTGTTTGTTTATTTTGTTTATCAGTTTATTACAGCATTTATTGCTTCCCAGTACCATATCCGATTGATTTTTTACTATGATCAATTAAAGTTTCTTACACCTGATAATTCTCCTTTTTGGTATTCAGATTCCGCAGTTACAATTTTTACTGCCGGGCCATTGGTTTCTGCTTTTATGGCCTTTGTTTTTATGATGTTATATCAAAAATTTGCGAATAATGATAGCCTTATTAAACTGTTTTTTTTATGGGGAGCATTACATTTTATTAATAGGATTATTGGTTCTTTTGTAATTGGAACTATATTTTTTTTATATGGGTCAAACTTGATTGCAGACTGGATGTATTTAGGAATGGAAATAAAAATTATTTTAGTAGCAGCTGCCATTATCTTATTACTTGCAATTGGAAGTTACTCTGTATCAGCCATACTTGCTTCTGCAAACTCTTATACCTTTTTAAAACTTGAAAACAGAGGATTGTTTATTAAAAACCAGATATTTAAGCCTTGGCTTTTTGGAAGTTTAATACTTATCATTTTATATCTTCCAAAATTTCCTTTACACGAAACACTCATTAATGTTTCGATGCTGATAATGCTAATTCCTGTATATTTTAAATTTGATAATGTAATGCTACCTGACGTTGAAGATGAAATGCCTGTTTATAAGTTCTCATGGAGGTTTTTGGTATTCTTAATTGTTTTTCTTACAGCATTTCGAATTATTTTTGGAAAAGGAATTCCATTTGGCAGTGAATCTGAAAATGAATCAGGCCTATTAGAAATATTAATTATTATTGCGATAATTATTATTGGGCTTATTTATCAATTTATCAATAGTTTGAGAACCAAAAAGAAACGCATGCAAAAAATGATGGACGAAAATTTTAATCCCGATATTATGGGCTAAATGTTTCATTTTCAATTTTATAAATATCTATTTGTTAATTCTGATAGTTTAAATGTTTCATTAACTCTGACACCTTTTTCAGTTTGTTTAAGCGTACAGCATTCGTTGTAAAAATCATGTTCAAAAAATATAATATATTCATTATCTATGGCTTCATTGTAAAAATTTTCTTTTTCCTGCATACTTATCAGAGGTCTTATATCATAACTTGGAATATATGGCAATGGTATATGAACTGCAGATGCCAAAAAATCACCGGAGTAAACGATAGTTTTTCCATTGTAATTGATAAATGGAATGATTTGATTTTCTGTATGTCCATTAAAAAATCGGATTTCGATATTAGATGAAAACATACCTTCATTTTCAATTAAGTGCAGTTTGCCGCTTTCTGAAATCGATTGAAGATTCTCAGTAAGAAATGATGCAATTTCTCTTTTATTTGGATTGTTTGCCCAATACCATTGGCCTTTACTTACATGAATATTTGCATTTTTAAAAACTAATTCAAAACCAGTTTTATCAGAATTCCATTTTGTAATACCGCCACAGTGATCGAAATGCAAATGTGTTAAAATGATATCTGTAATATCATCAGGCTCAAAGCCATAACAATTCAGCGATTGAACCAGATTGTCAGTACCATTCAAATGAAAATTTTTCAAAAATTTTTCATCTTGTTTGTCGCCTATACCAGAATCAATGAGCATTTTTTTATTATCATCAACAATTAGCAAACAGCGTATTGAGGAGTTAATGAGGTTGTTTTCATCTGCCGGATATAATTTTTGCCACATTACTTTTGGAACTACTCCAAACACTGCACCGCCATCAAATTTTGCATTTCCGGTTTCTATTGAGTATAAATGCATTATTGTCTATTATTTATTGAGTTAATTTGCTGAAAACCAATTAATCTGTCGTAAAGTTCTCCGGGTTGACGGTAGTAAACGAAAATAAAATAATCATTTTCTGTTTCTGCATGATTCCCTTCAATAAAGGTTTCATCTACAGTATTTTGATTTGCTCTTTTCAAAACATACTGATAATTATAGTATCCCTGCTTAACGTAAACAGAAGTTTCATAAGCTCTAGATTTGTAATTGTATTTCATGCGAGTTTCCTCATTTAACTTCCAATTGGAAAATGCTCCGTAAACATATATATTTCCTTCAACTGTAGGTATATCATAAGGTAAAGAAAAGTGTACCCATGTATAATCTGCCTCAATATCAAAATCTTTGGTGTAATCTGATTTAATAGCAAATTTGCCATTAATATCTTCTTCTGTTTTATATACTTTAAATGGTCTGGGCAAATCATAATGCAGATAAACCAGATTTGTTCCATTTTCATAGCTTATATTATTTATTCGTTCCGAATTGTATTTCAAGCTTTTAATATCAAAATTACGAAACTCATTGCCACCATTAAATACATTTTCTTCATCATAATTATAATCAAGTTCATTACCTTTTACCAATCGTGGTTTAAGATCAACTATCGCATTATCAGGACGTAAATTCTGATAAATTTTTACAAAAAGATTACGAGATGGGTTTTCAATGATAATATTATTGGTCATTATGCTAAAATCAACTTCCTGACGGTAACGCTTTTCATTTAGCATCGTTGCATCTTTTACACTCGCTTTTAGATTTACAATCTTCTCCAAAACCATAAAACGTTTAATTATAAATGGTTGCAAAATATCGTCAGTGTAAATTTTAATAATATAATTTCCTGATTTTTTAATTTTTATGTTTTGGTTAGGGAAAACCAAACTATAATGATTGTATTTTTGTATGGTGTTGAACGACAACTTATAATCAGTAATATAATCTTCGTTAAATCCATCCAAATACTGAAATACCTGCATAGGTAAAATTTGCCAATCGGCATCACAAATCTGAATAGAATATTTAAACTTCTTAATATCAGGATCAAAATCATCAAATGACAAGCTTAAAGTTTCCTCAGAATTTAAGCCGATTACAGGTAATGAAAAAATCCATCCCGTTTTGTTAAGTATAACAGTATGAATATTTTGATCGAAAATACTATCCCTAACTTCATTTAAAAATATCTTTTGCTTTTCAAAAATTTTGGCGGTTTTATTTTCAATTAATGTTATGCTATCACTAATGATTCGGGCTTGCTTTGAGGATATTAATGCAGTAATTGAACTATCTACAGTAACAATTGCTGTATTTTGAGTTTTCTCAATTATTTTTGAAGTGCATGAAACTGCAAAAACTGCAAAAACTAATAAAATCAGATGTTTATTATGAAATAATTTCTTCATTATATAAAATTTATTTACCCAAAAAAGATTCCGCCATTAGATACCCATGAGCTGTAGCATATATAATTGAACGTGTCTGTCCAGAACAATCTCCAATAACTTTCAGATTATCAAGCTTTGAATTATCAATTAGATTGGAATAAAATTTTATTTCTGGTGCATATACCAAATTATCCGGTGAGGCAATACCCGGAATTACCGTTTCCAGATTTTCGATAAAATCAACAATACTTTCAATAATTCTGCGAGGGAAAGCCAAATTAACATCTCCCAGTATGTATTTGCAATTGTGCAAAGTAGGTTGAACCCGATATAAATTTTTTGTTCGTTTTGAGTTTTTGAAATGGTCGTATGTTTGCAATATAACTTTCCCTTTTCCTGCCAACAAATTGGAAAGTTTGGCAATATGAGAACCATAACCCATTGGATCATTGAATGGTTCGGTAAGCTGTATGGTTACAAGAATTGCAAAATTGGTGTTTTTGCTTTTCTCTTTCATTTTGGCATGACCGTTAACAGTAACAAAATCATCATAATTCTCAGTTACGACAAAGCCGGAAGGATTATTGCAAAATGTACGAACCATATAGCCGGTTTTGCTTTTGTATTTTACTTTAAACTCATACATTTCTTTATTTAATTCATCTACAACATGATCCGGAACTTCATATCGGATTCCCAAATCAACTTTGGTATTATCTAATATCATTTCAGGATGGTCTTTTAAAATACTGCTAACTAATTTATGTCCACTTCTGCCAACTGCAACCACTACTTTATCAAAAGCTTCATCTAGACCATTTACAAAAATTTTATTGCTATTAATTATAACATTTTCAATGTTTTGTTCAAATCTGAATTGAATATTATGATGCGATTTAAAATCTTCGTAAATATTATATAAAACCATTTTAAGTTGGTCGGTTCCAATATGATAAAAATCGGAAGTGATTGGCATAAAGCCTTTTTCGTAAAATTTTTTGTAATAATTGCTATTAGAAAATGATTTTCCGGTTTCAACATGATTATCTTCTGTATTAGCAATATAAAAATCAACTAGTTTCTTTTGTAAAGCCATATCAATAAACATTTCGCCACCCATTTCTGATGAAACAAAAAGTTTTCCATCTGCTCTGATACCTGAAATACTGGAAGAATAAATATCCTTACTTTTCTCAAAAACAACTATTTGATGTTCTTCATTTTTAATGCGTTCAATAAAACCTATTGCCGCTGCTCCAAATCCGATTACTGCTATTTTCATTTTTTCAATTTTTAAATCAACTATTTAAGAAAACAATTTATCAATTTCATTTAAATCCTGCTGTGGGATTTCTTTCTTATCTCCAAGTAAATGAGTAATTAAAGTTGCCTTTGCAGCAGCTTCCAATACTTCAAGTCTGTCGAAAGCCATTAATAAACTTTCTCCAAAACAAATAATACCATGATTTTCCATTAAAATCACATTTGCATTTTTTGTTGCGGTTTCTGCCACTTTTTCTGCTAAAGTTTGAGTACCCATAAGTGCATAAGGTGCATTTGCCGGTATTCCGATAATCGCTCTTGTTTCACCGGTTAATCTGCAATTTATTTCTTTATTCGTTGTGGCAAATGCAGTTGCTGTAATTGGGTGAGCGTGTACTATGGCTTTAACATCAGGACGAGCATTATATACAGCCAGATGCATTGCAGTTTCCATGCTTGGTTTTAAATATGGAGTAAGATTTTTCCCATCCATTTCTATCTCAGCTATCTGATTTGCTTCTATATAGGCTTTATCAATCTGTGATGGAGTTATAACAACAACAGATTCAATTCGTTGGCTTACATTTCCTCCGGAACATGTGGTTAATCCTTTTTCGTAGAGCCTACGCATAAATGAAGCAACTTCCTGTTTTTCTTTTTCTAAATTCATGAAAATAAGTTTTTTATAGCATTTACATTGGGTTCAATAATTCCTTTTTCTGTTATAAAACCAGTAATGTAAGAAGCTGGAGTTACATCAAAAGCAGGATTATAAGCATTACTACCCGGCGAACAAACCAAAATTCGTGAAAGTTCTCCTTTTTCGTTTATTCCGGTCTGATATAAAACTTCATCTTCAGAACGTACTTCAATAATAATTTCATCTCCGTTTTTACAATTGATATCAAATGTAGAAGTTGGAGCTGCAATATAAAATGGAATTCCAAATGTTTTGGCAATAATTGCTTTTTCAAATGTACCGATTTTGTTGGCAGCATCGCCATTTGCTGCAATTCTGTCGGCACCTGTTATTATCATATCAATTTTACCTTTCGACATCAAAAAAGCGCCAGCATTATCAGGGACAATCAAATGCGGAATTTTTTCATTTTGGAGTTCCCATGCAGTAAGTCTGGCTCCCTGACCTCTTGGGCGGGTTTCGTCAGCATAAACAAAAAGATTTTTGCCTTCATTTTTTGCATGATATATTGGAGATAAGGCACTTCCATAATCTACAAAACCTAACCATCCCGCATTGCAATGTGTCAGAATCTGCATCCCATCTTTAATAATTTCATTGCCATAAAATCCGATCATTTTACCGGCATCAATATCTTCTAATGCAATTTGTTGTGCTTCTTTTTCTGCATTTTTAACAGCAAGTAAACCAGCCCTATAAACTCTTTCGGTTGCAAAAAACAAATTTCTTGCAGTTGGACGAGTAGCTTCAATTTCTGATTTTGCTTTTTGCACAAAATTCAGATTTCCATCACATTGCAAAAAAGCCTGAGCCATGGCAAAACCGGCAGCAGCGCCTATAGCACCGGCTCCTCTTACTATCATATTTTTTATTGCAAAACAAGTATCAGTATATGATTTTGATTCATAAATTTCAAACCTGAAAGGTAATAAATCCTGATTGATCATATATACTATTCCATTTTGAAACCAAATGGTTAAATAATGTTTATTATTTACATTCATTATTAGATGTTTACAAAAATATTATTGTAGAAAATTAATTTTATAAAGATAAAAAAATAAACATAAAAAAAGCCTTTTCAATTTGAAAAGGCTTTTTATTGATAAGATTTTAAATTATAATTTGAAATCAACCCCTACACCAATGTAGTAAGGAGCACCCAATGAAGCTCTTAAAGCTAAATTGTCTTTGAGGTAATATCTAACACCAGCTTGTCCCATAATTCCAAAAGCAGAAGGAGAAGCACCAATGCCACTAACGCTCCAGTTCATATAACCTAAACCACCTTTTAAATATGGATCCCACTCTTTACCAAGGAAATCAAAATGGTATGAAGCTGCTGCTAAAACACCAATTAAAGTAAAATCGGTTCCAATTGAAGAATAAGATGTGTACATAACATCACCTCCTAAACTCCAGTTGTCATTTAAACCATAATCAGCTGTTACTCCGAAAGCAGCACCCCAAGATAGACCTACTGTTGGGCCAATCATAAAACTTCCTTTTCCGTCAAAAGCTTGAGCATTAACTTTGCTCATCCCTAATGCAATAATAATTGCAAACAAAATAGATATTCTCTTCATCGTTTTAAAATTTTAGTTAAATAATATGTAAAAGTAACATTTTTTCTTTACAAAAGTTGTTTTTTTAACAAAAAAAGCATTAAATTTTTTCATCAATGCTTATATGTTATTGAAAATGTGAATTTAATAAAAAAAACACAAAAGTTTATGTTTGCTTACTTATTCAGCAATTCTGAATAGAATTTATAAAAATACGGTATCGTTTCTATCCCTTTATAAAAGTTAAATAATGGATAATTTTCATTGGGTGAATGAATCGCATCTGACTCTAATCCAAATCCCATCAAAATTGATTTAATCCCCAATATTTTCTCAAAATCAGCAATTACAGGAATACTTCCTCCGCTACGAGTAGGAACTGGTTTAATTCCAAAGGTTTCTGTATAAGCTTTTTCAGCTGCTTTATATGCAGGCATATCAATAGGAGAAACATAAGGTTCTCCACCATGAAGTGCTGAAACTTTGACTTTTACAAAATCAGGAGCAATGGCTTCAAAATGCTTTTGGAATAAAGCACTGATTTTGTCATTACTTTGATTTGGAACCAATCGCATTGATATTTTGGCTGTTGCGATTGATGGCAATACGGTTTTAGCACCTTCACCAATATAACCGCTCCATATTCCGTTGATATCTAATGTTGGACGGATACCTGTTCTTTCTGTAGTTGAAAATCCTTTTTCGCCCCATTCACTTTTTATATCCAAAGCTTTTTTGTAATTCTCAAGATTGAATGGTGCTTTTGCCATTTCTGCTCTCTCTTCAGTGCTGATTTCCAACACATCATCATAAAATCCTGGGATAGTGATATGATTATTTTCATCATGTAAGCTAGCTATCATTTTTGCCAGAATATTTGCAGGATTTGCTACAGCTCCACCAAAAATACCCGAATGCAAATCGCGGTTTGGACCAGTAACTGCCACTTCCATATAACTTAAACCTCTTAATCCTGTAGTAATAGAAGGTATATCCTGAGCAATCATTCCGGTATCGGAAACCAAAATAATATCTGCTTTAAGCATTTCTTTATGTTTTTCGCAAAACTTTGGAAGATTGGGCGAACCGATTTCTTCTTCACCTTCAATCATAAATTTTACATTGCAAGGCAAAGTATTGGTTTTTACCATCAATTCAAATGCTTTTGCATGCATAAATGCCTGACCTTTATCGTCATCAGCGCCACGCGCAACTATTTTACCATCAATGATTTGAGGTTCGAAAGGAAGTGTTTTCCATAAATCCAACGGGTCAACCGGCATTACATCATAATGCCCGTAAACCAAAACAGTTGGTAAATTTTTGTCGATTATTTTTTCTCCATAAACAACAGGATTTCCGTCAGTTGGAATAATTTTTGCTTTGTCAGCACCTGCTTGTAAAATACTATTTTTCCAATATTCGGCTGCGTTTATCATATCTGGTTTATTCTCCGATAATGAGCTGATTGATGGAATTCTGATTAAACCGAAAAGTTCTTCTAAAAACCTTTCTTTGTGTTCTTCAATGTATTGATTGATATAATTCATGATTGATTTTATTAAAAATTTTGAATGTAAAAATATGAAAAAAATCGATTAATTATTTCTTTTTATGTCCCCATATTGCAAAGTAAAGGATTATCAGATAACAAGGAATTGCGATCCAATAGGCTTGTTGTGTGCTTTTCAAAACCTGAGTAAGCCATCCGTAAATCAAAGGAAGGATTGCACCACCTGCTATTGCCATAATTAATAAGGCAGATCCTATTTTAGTATATTTTCCAACTCCATCTAAAGCCAAAGGCCATATTGCAGGCCAAACCAGTGAATTAGCCAAACCCAACATTGCAATAAAAAGAACTGTATAAGGTATTGTTAATGTAATTGATTGGAAGGTAAGTAAATCAATAAATGGGATTTCTAAAAAAGAAGTTGAAGGAACAAAAATTGCTGCTAAAGTGAGAAGTATTCCTAATATTGCACAAATTGTCAATGCTTTTTGTTGTGAAATTAATTTTGGAATAAAAGCAACTCCGAAGAAATATCCTATTACCATGAAAATCAGCATTAATGAAGTGAAATACTTTGCAGATGCCATTGCAACTCCCAATGATTCGCCATAACGAATAATGGTATCACCAGCAATTACTTCTACACCAACATAGAAAAATAAAGCAATAACACCCAAAAGCAAATGAGGATAACTAAAAATGGTTTTATGTAAATTTTCTTTCTGTTTGGTTTCATTTTCTTCGGGATTAATTTCAGGAAGATGTGCAAAGCGAATCATTAGTGCCAATGCAGCCAAAAATCCTGTCATATATAAGTATGGCATTATTAGCCGATTAGCAAGTTCATCCAATAAAATTGCTTTTTGTCCTAAGTCAAGGGTGTTTGCTAATGTTTCTTTGATGTGTTCGGCATCTTTTAATAATATGGAAGCCAATAATATGGGAGCTAAAACGCCGGCAATTTTGTTGCAAATACCCATAATACTTATTCTTTTGGCTGCACTTTCAATAGGTCCGATAATTGTAACATATGGATTTACTGCTGTTTGCAATAAAGCTAAGCCAGATCCCAAAATAAACAAACCGTTTAAAAATAAAAAGTAAGAACGATTTAATGCTGCCGGAATAAAAATCAAAGCACCCAAAGCCATCACTGCTAGTCCTAAAGTCATACCATTACGAAAACCAATGCGTTCCAATATTTTAGAAGATGGAATTGCCATAACAAAATAGGAAATATAAAATGCAAAAGTTACTAAATATGCTGCGATATCATTAAGTTCGCAGGCTGTTTTCAAGAAAGGAATTAATGCACCATTAAGCCATGTTACAAATCCAAACAGAAAAAATAGGACGCCAATTAATGAAATGGAAAAAAAATATTCCGATTTGCTGTAAGTTTGATTTTTAGTTGACATAAATATTATTTTAATGCAAACCTACATTTTTTTAAGCAATCAAAAAAATAAAAATAATTACTAAACCGATTTAAAATAAAAAAAGACCATCTTAAATAAATGGTCTTTTTTAATAATTTATTGAAAGATATTACTTTATAAATTTTGCGTAAGTAGTTTTTCCACAACTGTTTAATTGTAAAATATAAATTCCTTTAGCTAAATTAGTTGCATCTAAATAAATATTATTTATTCCGGTATTTAGATTTATCTGATTTGAAATTAAGGATTTTCCATTAATGTCAATGATATTCACTTCGCATTGTCCTTTTGCATTTCCATTATATGTAAAATTCAGAACTTCAGAAACCGGATTTGGGAAGATATTTAAAACATCTGTATTTAATGCAGTTTCACTTACACCAGTAATATTATCTGGATTTGCAATAAAGCAATAAGGATGAGCATCATAATTGCTTGATATTGTACCTCCTGCGAATAGTATTTTGCCGTTTTGCAAAACGCAACCGCCACCCGAAACAGGATTGTAATCAAACATTTTACTATCGATTGGCTTGTAAATATAATCAGTATTAAAATCATAAGTGTAAAGCGACATAGGGTAATTACCTGTAGAATTTAGATTTACATTATTTGCCCAAAAATATATTCTTTTAAGTGTTTTATTCATGAAAAAGTTAACAGATAAACCAAAATTAATTGAATCTCCGTTTGACTGATCAAATTTTAATAAACTAGTATTTGTGATAACAGGCTTAATTATCAATGAATCTGGATCAAGCGAAAATATCATATATTGATATCCTGATGGTGTTAGAGGTTTATATGCAGAAAAATAAAATTTTCCATTGAGAGAATGATCTTCAGAGAAATAAGTACCGCTGGGAAACATAGTATTATAAATCCATCCTGAATCATTTACCAATAAATGATTTCTGTACAATGAAAATGATTTTGTTGCATAATCAAAAATTTCAATTGATTCAATATCACCACCTGTTGTGCCAAGTCCACCCATAATCACTGCACCGTTGTTGCTTCTTGGAATTACATAAGCACAAGCTCTTGGATTAACAACATATTGTGTTAGCTCAAAAGAGTCATTTACAGGGTTGTATATCTCTGCATTAAATGCATCATTATACCAATTACCAACAAAAAGCATTTTGTTATTAGTAAGTTTTGCACCCCTGAACCATGTTCTTGCAACTTGCATATTTGCTTTAGGCGTGAAAGTATTGTTGGTGGCATCATAAATTTCAGTAGAAGCAATTTGGCCTACTCCACCTCCAGAAGCCATACCTCCAGCCAGGAAAATATGGTTGCTGTCAATCCTAACAATTGCACTATAATCACGATAATCAGTCATAGTAAAAACAGTCCATGCAGTATCGCCTTCTTTCCAACGTTCAGCGGTATTCGATCTTTGGAAACCAGGAATATGACCTCCAAATACAATAAAAGAACCATCAGGTAATAATGCTCCTTTAATATCAGTTCTTCCAATACTTAATTCGGGCACATTTTGTTTTACAAAACCGCCATTTTGAGCGAAAGTGCTCATAAATCCCATTAATAGGATAAAAAATATATTTTTTTTCATAGTATGATAAATTAAAATTTGTTACACAAAGATAAACAATATTTTACCAACATGTTAATTATTAAGGAATAAAAAATGATTATTATTCAAAATGATTTATAATTAAATAAGCTAAACGCATTATACGCCTGATTATGTAACATATACAAACTGTTAATAAATATTTCTAATCATTTTGCTTTTAAAAACCAATTTGAAAATATGATTTTTTTAAAAAAAACAATCATAATTGAAAGATTTTTAATATCTTTGCAGTCTGAAAAATGATGTTGATTAATAGTTATTAATGTATGAACATCAATGGCGAAAGATATTTTGAGGGGGCGGTAGTCCCCTCTTTTATTAAAAAAATAATATGATAAGTAAGCAGAAAATTGCAGATTTGATTGAAGAAAACCTTGTTGGAACAGACAAGTTTTTGGTTGAATTCAGCGTAAGCACTACCAATCAAATTATTGTATATATTGATGGAGATCATGGTGTTACGATAAGTGATTGCGTATCATTAAGTCGTCATATCGAATCTAATCTTGATCGTGAAACAGAAGATTTTGAGCTTGATGTTTCATCTGCTGGTTTAGATTTGGGCTTAAGAGTAAAGCGTCAATATTTAAAAAATATTGGTAAAGAAATAGAAACAAAACTTTCTGATGGCAAAAAAATCAAAGGTATATTAAAAGCTGTTGAGGAAGATTTTTTTCAAATTGAATTGCCGGCATCTAAAAAGAAAAAAAAATCTGAAGTTGAGGAAGATTTAATAAAAAGTATTGAATTTAAGGAAATTAAAGAAACAAAAGTTGTAATATCATTCAAATAAACTGAAGTTACATTTTAAAAATAAATTAAAATGGAAAATATTAATTTAGTAGAAAGCTTTTCGGAATTTAAAGAATTTAAAAATATTGATCGTGAAACCATGATGCGTATTTTGGAAGATGTATTTAGAAGCATGTTGATAAAAAAATATGAATCTGACGACAATTACGACATCATTGTGAATATCGATAAAGGCGATTTGGAAATCTGGCGCAACCGCGTTATAGTTGCTGATGGTTTTTCTGAAGATGATAATCGTGAGATTGAATATTCAGAAGCTATTAAGATAGAGCCTGATTTTGAGATTGGTGAAGAGGTTTCTGAAGAAATAAAAATGAAAGATTTTGGCAGACGCGAAATTCTTGCTATTCGTCAAAATTTGGTTTCAAAAATTCAGGAATACGAAAAAAACAATATTTATAAGAAATATAAAGAAAAAGTTGGCGAAATTATAACAGGTGAAGTTTATCAGGTATGGAAAAAAGAAATTATGGTACTTGATGATGAAAACATTGAATTAATTTTACCAAAATCAGAACAAATTCCTTCTGATTTTTACAGAAAAGGCGATTCTATTAAAGCTGTTGTAATTCAGGTAGAATTGAGAAATAATACACCACACATTATATTATCAAGAACTTCACCGGTATTTTTGGAAAGGTTGTTTGAAGCTGAAGTTCCTGAAGTTTATGATGGTTTGATTACGATTAAAAATATTGTCAGAGTTCCTGGTGAAAAAGCAAAAATTGCAGTTGAATCTTATGATGACCGCATTGATCCTGTAGGAGCTTGTGTTGGGATGAAAGGAAGCAGAATTCATGGAATTGTTCGTGAGTTGAGAAATGAAAACATTGATGTTGTAAACTTTACAAACAATCCTGAACTTTACATTACAAGAGCATTAAGCCCTGCAAAAATTTCTTCAATAAAAATTGATGATAAAACCAAACGTGCAGATGTATTTATGAAACCAGATCAGGTTTCACTGGCAATTGGTAAAGGCGGCTATAATATCCGTTTGGCAGGTCGTTTGACCGGTTTCGAAATTGATGTTTACAGAGATACTGATTCTTATGTAGAAGATGTAGATTTACAAGAATTTTCAGATGAAATCGATCAATGGATTATTGATGAATTAAAAAATATTGGTTGTGATTCTGCTCGTAGTGTATTGGATTTGAGTATTGAAGAACTGGTAAACCGAACAGATTTGGAAGAAGAAACCATTTTGGAAGTAATCAGAATCTTAAAATCAGAATTTGAATAAAACGATTGAAGTTAAAAGATAAAAATTAAGTTATAAACTGCAATATCAAGGAATAAAATTAAAAAACAGATGGCAGAAGAATTAAAAAACATCCGATTGAGCAAAGCTGCAAAAGAATTTAACATAGGAATATCTACTGTTGTTGAATTTCTTTTGAAGAAAGGCCACAAAATTGAAAACAATCCGAATACCAAAATTTCGGACACCATGTATGCACTTCTGGTTAAAGAGTTTCAATCAGAAAAGAAAGTAAAAGAAGTTGCAACAAAGATCGGACTGGAAATCACCAACCGTCATTCTTTGTCTATTGATGACCTTGAGAAAAAGAAACATCAGGATGATGAAGATGATATGCCCGAAATCAGCATCAAAAATATGGCTGGATTTTCAGATAAGAGTTTTAAATCTGAGCCTAAAGTTCAGCAAAAAGAAATGCCTAAACCTGAACCTGTGATTATTCCAAAAGAAATAGTTGAAGAAGAAGCGGAAATGGAAGTTGTTGCTGAAATTATTCCTGAAAAAACTGAAGAAAAAGCTATTGAAATTATTGATATTGAAGAAAAATCAATAGAATTACCGATTGAAGAAATAGAATCAGTATCTGAATCAAAAGAAGGAGTTGAAGATATTGAGATAGAATCTATTACTAATGAAAATAAACAGGAATATAATTCTCAGATAATAGAAACAGAGCCTGAAATTCAGGAAGAAGTTTTTGAAATAGATGAGGATGAAATTTCTGTAGAAGAGAATGAAGAAACTGAAGATTCTGAAGAAATTGAAGATTCTGTTGATGAAGATTCTACTGAAAAAGAATCTGAAAATAAGATTAAAGTAATTGGGAAACTTGATCTTTCAAAAATAAATCTGAAAACAAAACCCGATAAAAAATCAAAAGCTGAAAGAGAAAGAGAAAAACAGGAGAAAAAAGCTGAATTTAAACAGAAACAAAAAGAACAATTTAAAAAAGATAATCCGGTTAATGTTGTAAAAGAACAACAAAAAGCACCAGTTTCTGAAACAAAACCTGAATTGAAAAATGAAGTTGTAGCAGAAAAACCAGCTCAGAATGTATCAAACATTCCTACTACAGAAGCAAAACAGGATAATTTTATTAAAACAAAATACGAAAAACTAGAAGGTCCGAAAATTTTAAATAAAATAGATCTTTCTCAGTTTAATAAACCTGAAGTAAAGAAACCTCAACCGGTTGCATCTTCATCAGAAAATAAAAAGACTGATAAAAAACGTCCTCGTATCAAAGAGAAAAACAAAGTTGTTGAAAACATTAATACTCAGAGTGCTACCAAGAAACATGAAATTAAAAAGCATGTTAATAAAGATGATAAAGACAATAAGGACAGCAAAATTGTAAAAAAGAAAACTGAATTTAAAATTAAGAAAGCAACCGTTGTTGATGAAAATGCTATCGAAAAGCAAATTAAAGAAACATTGGCTCGCTTAAGTCCTTTAGGAAAATCTAAAACATCTAAATATCGTAGAGAAAAAAGAAGCCAGATTGTTGAAAAATCACAACAAGAAGAGCAAAAGTCATTAGAAGAAAAGAAAGTAATTAAAGTTACAGAATTTGTAACAGCTAACGAATTGGCTTCTATGATGAATGTTCCTGTAACCAGTGTTATTTCTACATGTATGTCATTGGGTATGTTTGTATCTATCAACCAGAGATTGGATGCAGAAGCATTAAGTATTGTTGCAGATGAATTTGGTTACAAAATTGAATTTGTGAGCGTTGAGGTTTTGGATGCAATTAGTGATAATGAAGATATTGATGCAGAAGAAGATTTAATGCCAAGAGCACCAATTGTTGCAGTTATGGGTCACGTAGATCATGGTAAGACTTCTTTGCTAGATTATATTCGTCATGCAAATGTAATTGCTGGTGAAGCCGGAGGTATTACCCAACATATTGGTGCATATGAAGTTAAGCTTGAAAGCGGTAAAAAAATCACTTTCCTTGACACACCGGGACATGAAGCTTTTACAGCGATGCGTGCCCGCGGTGCCAAAGTAACTGATGTTGCAATTATTGTAATTGCCTGCGACGACAAAATCATGCCTCAAACCATAGAAGCTATCAATCATGCTCAAGCTGCAAATGTTCCTATTGTTTTTGCTATCAACAAAATAGATAAGCAAAATGCAAATCCTGAAAAAATTAAGGAAGAATTGGCTCAAATGAATATTTTGGTAGAAGATTGGGGTGGTAAATACCAAAGCCAGGAAATTTCTGCAAAGAAAGGTCTTAATGTTGAATTATTACTCGAAAAAGTACTTCTTGAAGCTGAATTGCTTGATTTAAAAGGAAATCCAAATAAAAAAGCATCAGGAACTGTAATTGAATCAGCTTTGGATAAAGGCAAAGGTTATGTTGCAAAAATATTGGTACAGAACGGAACTATAAAAATCGGAGATGTTGTTTTGGCAGGTTCTACATACGGAAAAGTAAAAGCGATGTATAACGAACGAAATGCCTCTGTAAAATCAGTTGGTCCATCTGCACCAGTTCTTTTACTGGGTTTAAATGGCGCTCCACAGGCTGGTGATAAATTTAATGTAATGACTGATGAACGTGAAGCTAAAGATATTTCTAACAAACGTCTGCAATTGCAACGTGAACAGGGTATCCGTACACAAAAACACATTACATTGGATGAAATCGGACGTCGTATTGCTATAGGAGATTTCAAACAATTAAACATCATTGTAAAAGGAGATGTGGATGGTTCTGTTGAAGCACTTTCTGATTCATTATTGAAACTTTCAACACAAGAAGTTCAGCTTCAGGTTATTCACAAATCTGTTGGACAAATTACCGAATCTGATGTATTGCTAGCATCTGCTTCAGAAGCTATCATTATTGGGTTCCAGGTTCGTCCATCATTAAGTGCTCGTAAGCTTGCAGAACAGGAACAAATTGATATTCGTTTATATTCAATTATTTACACAGCTATCAACGAAATTAAAGCTGCTATCGAAGGTATGCTTTCTCCTGATATTGTTGAAAAAATTGTTGCAAATATTGAAATCCGTGAAGTATTTAAAATTACAAAAGTCGGAACTATTGCAGGATGTATGGTTCTTGATGGGAAAATTACTCGTCATACCAAAATCAGAATTATTCGCGATGGTATCGTAGTTTATACCGGACGATTAGGCTCTCTGAAACGTTTCAAAGATGATGTGAAAGAAGTAGCTGCCGGATATGAATGTGGTTTGAATATTGAAAATTTCAATGATATTAAAGTTGGCGATATTGTTGAAGGTTACGAAGAAACAGAAGTAAAACGTAAACTTTCATAATTGAAGTTTATAAATTAAAAAAGGAGCAATTTCGACTTGAAATTGCTCCTTTTTTAATTTGAATCACTTACTATTCTATAACGATTTTTTTATTTATAACGCCATTATTTGTTTTTATTTGAACAAAATAAATGCCTTTTGATAAGCTACTTACATTTACATTAATCGAATTTTCTTTTTGATTTCCATCTATTGAAATAACTTCTTTGCTATGTATATCAAATATACTTATATGATTAATATTGTTTTTGCTAATAGTAATTTTATCATTAGCCGGATTAGGATAAATTGATAAGATAGAATCATCATTATTTTTTGTTATACCTGTTGTAAATGAAGTAAAATGAGCAGTATAATGAGCAGCATAAGCCATATATATTGAATTTTTTGAAGAAAAAACATCAATAAAATTTGAATACAAAATCCAATTGCTATTTTGCCATTTTTCTTGTTTTCCGTCAATTGAATTTCCATAAGAATCATATGCATATGTAAGCTTATTATTTACCTCCCATGAGTTATTTATCCATTGTTCTGTAATTGTATTTAATTTATTTCCAAAACTGTCATAAGAGGATGTTTTTTTACTAAGAGTCTCCCATTGATTGTTTTGCCAGCTTTGCCATAAATCTGAAATCAAATCTCCATTTGAATTATACGTTTTAGTGAAAAGATGCTATTTAACCATGAATTATTCATCCATGTTTCTTCTAAATTTGTAATTAAAAAATTATTTAAATCATAATTATATGATCTTTTAATGTCGTTTACCCAAACATTATTAGTCCATCTCTGGTATATTTGTGTAAGCATACTTCCAGAAGAATTGTAGGTGTATATCCATCTAGTTAAATTCACCCAAATATTACTTTGAAACTTTTTATATAATTTCTCAGATATAGTTCCATCTGTATTATAAGTATATGAATATAAACCTTTGTTATAAATTGTGTTATTATGCCAGTATTCCAAATATTCCGTTTCAATATAATTATTTGAATTATAGGTGTAAATTACTTTTAAATTAAATTCCCAGTTATTATTAACCCAATCTTCACCAATATCTGATGTCAAATTATTATTTATGTCATAAGTATATTGGTTGCGGCTATAAAAAACCCATTGGTTATTTTGCCATTTTTCCATCAAACGAATAACTACTTTCCCATTGATATTAAATGTTTGAGTGAATTTATTTTGTAAAACATTGTATTCATCATATCCATATATAGTATCCCAATTCCATATTGTAGATTTTGAATCACTTAAATCAAATTCTATTGGATTCATTAAATTTAATTTCTCTTGAGATAGATTTTGTGCATTTATCAGATTTGCTGAAACAAAAATTAATAAAAAAGTAAGAAGAAATTTGTTCATTTTGAATTAATTAAATGTGACTATAAAGAGTACAATTACCATTTTTTAAATTCGATAAAATTAAAAATCAGTATTGTTTTATTTAGATACTAATCAGCTAATTGTTTATTTTTAAAAAAAAGCTTGTGTTATAATTGGTAATACTTATTTCAGGCTGTCAAAATCAACGCTAAGTTGTTTATTTATAGCAAAATCGAATAAAGTAAGTTTCCGTATTTCGTAATAAGTATTCCAAAAAGAACGCAAAGCTGAAATATAATCCTGTGTAGCACGGTCTTTTTCAGTCATTGCTATATTTAGTTCTGTAATATCCACTTTACCAATCATATAACGTGCCTTGGTTACTTCAAATCTTTTTGAACCAATGGTATCGGCTTTGGCGGCAATCATCAGTTGATTATACTGCATATTAAATTGCATGGCTTTGATAAGTACTTGTTGGTCGAAATCGATTTTTTGTTGAGCTACCTGAGTATTAATTAGTTCTTCATTCGATTCAGCTACTTTAATTTTAGCTTTCGCCAAGCCCCAATCTAAAATAGGGATTTGCAAGCCTAATGACAATTGCTGCTGATCCTGAGGATTTTTGTAAACATTGGCAAACTCAACAGCACTTTGGGTTAAACCATAAAGTGCATACAAATTGGCATTAAAACGGTTTTCCATTTTTGCTCGGTTAACAGAACTTTTGGCTTCAAGCAATCTGCGTTCAAATGAAAGAGCTTCTGAATTATTTGTTCGAGCTTCAGTAACTGCTTTGGAAGCATCTATTTTGAAGTTTGGAAATTGTTGAGGGACAAGTAAATCTATTTTTTCATTGTCTTTTATACCTAAAAATGATTTCAAGCGAAACAAATTTACTTCTACATCATTTTTGGTTTGTTCTACTTGCAGGTTAGAGTTGAGCAAACTTAATTCGAGTTGAAGTAGTTCATTTTCAGCAATTTTTCCCAGATTATATCTTCCCTGAGCAATCTTATATAAAGTATCATTATTAGCCTGATTTACTTTTGCAATACGCGTTCTTATCTGAGCATCAAGCAAATCGAAAAACAAATTACTGGCTTTTATCGAAAGTTGCTCCATATCTTCCAGATAGGTTTGTTTGGCTTCATCAAACTTGATAGGTTCAATTTTTCGTTCCCAACGATATGGGTTATAGTTAAATATGGGTTGACGATAACCTACTGTAATTGGGTTTGAGAGATAAGATGTTATGATAGAATCTTTAAAAACATCCAAACGTTCGAGCCCTGAATTGATAAATAATTGCCCGCCTGTTAATCCAATGGTTTTTGATAAACTCATTTTCATAGAATAATCTGTAGAACGTTGTTCCTGAAACACTTCCCTGCCATCACCTAAGGGAATTTTTGTGATACTTCGATTGATGTTTGGTAAAGTAGCATCTAATGTAAGCATTGGATAATAGGCAGCTTTATAACTACGAAATTGCCAATAACTTCCAAGGTATTTGTTTTTGGCAACCAAACCATCAGGGGATTGGTTTTTAGCCATGTTGATAATATTTTCGAAACTGAGTAATTTGGTTTTGTCTTGAGCATTAACAGAAAAGCAAATTGCTATTAATGTGATAGTTGAAAAAATAATCTTTTTCATTTTGTGTTTGATTTTATTTCTTATAAACGGTCAAAGTCTTATTTCTTATATTTAAATTTGACGGTTTGATTTGGTTTAACTTTTTCTGTTTTATTTATTTACTCATGTCGTAATGAAGTAACAGGATCTTGCATAGCAGCCTTTCGAGCAGGCATATAGCCAAATAAAATACCTACACTTGCTGAAACAAAAAATGATACAACGATAGATAATGGCGAAATAATCGTCAGAATTCCAGAAACTTGTGTGATAATTTTTGCCAGTGCAATTCCAAGTAAAATACCCGTAATTCCTCCGCTAAGGCTTATCATAGTTGCTTCTGATAAAAATTGAGTAATTACATCTCTTTTGGTTGCACCTAATGCAAGACGAACACCAATTTCTTTTATGCGTTCCATTACAGATGCCAACATGATATTCATAATACCAATACCGCCTACAATTAGCGATATACTTGCAATAGCTCCAAGTACAATATTGAAAATATCTTTGGTTTTCTGTTCTTGTTTCAAAAGCATTTCCGGGACTTTTACTTCAAAATCTTCAACTCCGGCATGACGACGTTTGAGCATTTTAGTTAGAATTTCGGTAGTTGCTTTCACATTTTTAGAATCGTCAACCTGAACAATAATTTTATCAATCTGATTGAAATTATCAACATCATCTGAGCCTCCGGTTATATAAACTTCATCGTCACCTGCATACATTCCTCCTCCACTTAATGAGGCTGCATTTACCAGCGAACGATCTTTGTAACGAAGCAAAAGTGTTTGCAAAGGGGCATAGATGAATTTGTTATAATCGCTGATTCCCAGATTTTCGCTGGCAGAAGCACTTACATTTTTGCCTTGGATAACTCCGATAACTTTCAACCATACATTGTCGCATTTAATAAACTTTCCTATCGGATCTTCTTTTGGAAATAATTTCGATTTAATTACCTGTCCGATAATACAAACCTGTTTTCCTTCTTTAAGTTGTTCATTATTGAACATCTGACCCTGAGCTACTTCTAAATTAAATACAGTGAAATAATCGGGGGTAACACCTGACAATTTAGCTGTACTGCTGATACCGTCTTTTATGATTTTGGTCTCGTAAATCACCTCAGGGCTGATTAGTTTGGCTGTTGGCACAATTTCTCTGATACTTTCTGCATCTTTGATGGTTAGTCCTGGTGAGAATTTCTCTTTGCTTTTTTCATCATTAGCAGAGCTTTGATTAGATTCGCTTTCTTGTTTTTCACTTCCTTTTTTCTCAACTTTAGGCGTTATAATAATATTGTTTACACCTACCAATTTTATTTGCTCCAGAATTTCCTGTTGAGCGCCATTTCCTATTGCCATCATAGCAATAACAGCTGCTACACCAAAAATAATCCCTAAAGCAGTGAGCATTGAGCGGAATTTATTAGCCAAAACCGCCTCGAGAGCTATGTTGAGTATATATGAAAACCGATTGGTTTCCTTGCGTTCAAATAGTTTTTTCAGATCTGTCATGGCAATTTTACAAGTTTAATTTTATCAGCTTTTTCCGGAGGCAATAAAAATACTTTGTCTTTTTCGTCCAAACCATTGGTGATGATAATTTCGTTTTCATTGCTGGCACCAGCTTTAACTTGTTGTTTTACAACGCTTCCTCCGCTTGATTTATATACAAATGTTATACTGTCACTGGTATGAACGCATTCAATGGGTACAAATAATACATTGGGTATTACGGCAGTAATGATGGTATTTTTGGTTGTCATTGCAGGACGAAGAATGGAATCGAATTCATTTACTAATATCTTCACTTCAAACACTTTAGCATTTGATCCACGCATTTGTTCACCAATATTGGCAACTTCTTTTACTTCACCGGTAAATTTCTTTTCAGGAAAAGCATCCACACCTATTCTTACTTTCTGTCCAACCTTTACTTTACTGATATCTATTTCGTTAATATAAGTTTTAGAAATCATTTTCGATAGATTGGGCAGGGTAGCAACAACATTGCTCCAGGCATTTACAGTTGCGCCAACTCCTTGTTTCTTTCCATCCCAATCTCGTTTGTAAATAACCATCCCAGCTTTCGGAGCTTTAATGGTAAAATCATTTAAAACGGTCATCAAATTATCGAATTTGCGTTTCGACTGATCGTAAGAAGCTGTTATTTCACCCATTGTAGCTTTAGCTTTGCTGTGTTTGAGTTTATAATTCTGAACAGCTTGTTCGTAATTACGTTGGGCTTTTTGTAAATCTATTTCTGCCTGACGTATGCTTGCAGGTGGTTCATATTTTGATTGGTCAAGTGTAATCTGACGCTCTTCCATACCAAATTTCAGATTAATAAGCTCGTCGCGGGCACTTCTAAGTTCGAGAGTTGTATCCAATCTGGTTCGGGTCAGTTGTGATTCGAGTTTCTCGAGCTCGGTTTGAACATCTTTGATCCGATTACTGATTTCTGTTCGGTCGAGGGTGGCTACAAAATCACCAGAGTCAACTACAGTACCATCTGGAATTATCTCACTAATTTTCACTTGCCAGATTCCGATGGTTCGTAAACCTTCCGGACCATAAATTTCCTGCGAACTTTTGGCATCAAGTTCACCCGTAGTTGTTACATTGATATCGAAATTTCCTTTTTTAACTCCTACAAGCACTGTCTCATTGCCTTTGTCGCTTCTGCCTGCAAAATACCAAACTACAACCAAAACTATAGCTGCAATCCCGATAATCATCCATTTCTTTTTCTTCATAAACTAAAGATTAGAGTTATTTTTATAATTATGTTAAACGTATGTTTCTAAAATAAATTATGTGATTTCTGATGTTTTTTAAAACTATTTTGCCCAAAGTTTAAAATCACAATTTGGTTTTAAGCTTACAAAATTAATTGTTTTTAGGTAATGAGCTTATTTTTTAAGGAATTATTTATAAAAAATAAAAAGGTACATCAGAAAGTAATTTTCTGTGTACCTTTTTAATCCATTAAATAAAGATAAATTATTTGTCTTTAGAAAGGCAAATCATCGGTTTGCTCTCCTGATAAAGGAATAGCATCAACATACGGAGGAATCTGATTATCAGAATAATCGTTTTGAACAGTAGTTTCTTTCTTTACCATCCATGCACGGGCTTCAGTAAACCATTTTCCATTAAATTCTTTACTTTCTACGTCAAAAGAAACGCTAACCTTCTCGCCAATAGATGCTTCAAGTTTGCTAATTTTATCGCCCCAAAGGGTAAAACAAACCTTTTTGGGATATTGGGCATCGGTTTCGATAACAAAATCCTGTTTTTTCCATTGTCCATTTTTACTTTCTCCAGATACTACCGGATTTATAAGAATAATTCTCCCGTTTAATTCCATGATATACTTGATGTTATGATATGTGTTTTTTAAATTTTAAGTTCAACAAAGATATAAATAATAATTCAGAATTATATATGAACTGATGGATTCTAATTTCAAAATCTATTGATTTCAAATTGATCCCAATCTAGACCTACAGTAAATTTATTTCTGAATTCTTTAATAAAATCTGCCGAAATTGTTTGAATTATAGTTTCTTCCATAGATGCTGTTGCTTGCTTCAGCACATTACCAATAGGGTCAATAATCATTGAATCACCAGAATGTGGAGTTCCGAAACCATCATTACCAACTCGGTTTACACCAACTACATAAGCTTGATTTTCAATTGCTCTGGCTTTTAGAAGTGTTTGCCATATATGTGAACGACTTGCCGGCCAGTTTGCAACATAAATCATCATATCATATTCATATTTACCATTTTTGAATGTATTTCGGCTCCATACCGGAAAGCGGAGATCGTAGCAGATATTCAGATTTATTTTCCATCCTTTCAGTTCAACAATTGTCCGCTGATTGCCTCCGTCAAAGATTTTAAATTCATCACTCATTCTGAAAAGGTGGCGTTTGTCATAAAATAAATAATTTCCACTAGGCTGCATCCATATCATACGATTGTAATATTTGTTGTTTTCGCTAATTAGCATACTACCAGCAATTATACATTTACATTCTGAAGCTTTGGCTTTCATCCAGTTGAATGTAATTCCATTAATATTTTCGGCGCATTTTGCAGGATTTATTGAGAAAGCAGTATTGAACATTTCGGGCAGCAAAATTAAATCAACTTTCTCTGCAATTGCTTCAATTTTTTTGTCGAACGCAGTTAAGTTTTGTGATGGATTTTCCCAAATCAGGTCACTTTGAATGCATGCTATTTTTAAATTTTCCATAAACTATTTTTTAATGACAGTTACAACTTTTAGAAAAATGAATTACTGTATTTGGCAACAAATCAGCTATAACTTGTTGCTTTTCTTCATTTATCAATACAACTCTCAAATCAAGATCTTTTAAGTTATCTTTCAGATTCGCAATTTCTTTTGGGAAAATATCAATGACATTGCTCCAAAGATCAAGTTTTTCAAGATTTATCAGATTGCCAATTTCGGGTGGAAGTGTATAAATATAATTATTATTGGCAATAATTTCAGTCAAATTGGTCAGATTACCAATGCTTGACGGGAATATGCTCAGATTATTTCTCGAAACATCTAGTTTTTGCAAATTGCTCAGATTCCCTAATTTAGGCGAAATCTGCTGAAGTTTGTTTTTTGCAAGTTTAAGTTCTTGTAAGTTGTACAAACTGAATAAAGTATCGGGCAATTCTCTAAGTTTTTGTTTGCTCAGATCAAGTCGATAAGCCTTTTCCGGATTTCTGATAGCTTCTGCTATTGATGTCATCACAGGTTCTTGTTGCAATTGTCTTTCGGAGAGCAACTGAGCTGAGGCAGAAAACTGTATTAGAATAAATGCAATAATTGTAAAAATCTTCATTTTATTTTAATATTTCCAAAGTTAATATTTTGTCTTTTTGTAATTGAATTACCAATTCATCCAAACCGTTAAAACGTTGTTCATCACGTATTTTATCAACAAGAAAAATTTTCAGGTATTGTCCGTAAATATCTTTGTTGAAATCAAAAATATGGGCTTCAATTGATAATTTATTGATATTCAATGTAGGGCGAATACCGATATTTAGCATTCCTTTATAAATTGTGTCTTTATATTCAACCAAAATAGCATATACACCAATAGAAGGAATTAGTTTGAAATCATTTTCCAGATCGATATTCGCTGTGGGAAATCCGATTTTTTGCCCTATCTGATTGCCCATCACCACTTTACCCAAAAGTTGATATTGATAACCTAAAAGCTTATTTGCAAATCTTATGTCTCCTTTGTCTAAGGCTTCCCTTATTTTTGTTGAGCTAACTGTGATATTATCAATAGACTTAACTTCGGCTTTTGCAATTTCAAAATGATTATTTCGGCTTAAATTAAAGAGCTCATTGAAATTATTATTTTCTTTATTGCCAAAACGATTATCATATCCAATTATTAAAGCTTTGATATTTAAAATGTCAACCAGAAAATTTTTTACAAATTCAGCAGTTGTTTGCATCGAAAACTCACGGGTAAATGGAAGAAATACCAAATGATCAACACCCATATTTTCAATCAGATTAATCTTTTCCTGATACGAATTAATAAACTTAAGTTTATAGGCATCGTGCTGTAATACCATACGAGGGTGAGTATCAAACGTTAATGCAACAGATTCTCCACCAATAGTTTTAGCAGTAGTTTTCAGTTTATCAATAATTTGCTTGTGACCCAAATGCACCCCATCAAACATACCAATGGTAGCCACAGGATTGTTTAACAGCGATATATCTTTTAGTTTATGATAAATTTTCAAAATTTATAAATTTTAGATGCAAAGATAATGAAATATAAAAGATAGATTTGATCTTATAAAAAAATCTGATTTTGAACAAATACAAGAATTATTAATTTTTTTTGTTAAATCAATATAATGCATATAATCAGATATATATAAACCGATTTCTAAATAGTTGTTAAAAGTAAAAAAGTAAAAAAAAGGATAATAAATCAGCAAAGTGCACAAATAAAAATATTTAAACAAAACCATAGAAAGCTTGTTTATCTGAAAACAAAATCATTTTTTTAACAAAATTCAATAAAAAAAATGAAAAATATCTGTTGCAATTGTATCATTTGTAATAAATAAATAGTATTTTCGCAGTTGAAATTTTAATAAAGTTTTTTTTATAAAAAATTCTGATATGTCAGTAAAAAGTATAGGTAAAATCTCACAAATAATCGGTGCGGTTATTGATGTTTCTTTCGAACAAGAAAGCCAGATTCCAAATATTTATGATGCTCTTGAAATCACAAAAGATGATGGAGAAATTGTTGTACTTGAATGTCAACAAGATATAGGCGAAAATACAGTAAGAACCATTGCAATGGATTCTACAGATGGTTTGCGTCGCGGTATGGAAGTACGAGCAACAGGTATCCCTATTTCGATGCCGGTTGGTGAAGCTATCAACGGACGTTTATTCAATGTAATTGGTAAGGCTATAGATGGTATTGGTGATGTTAGTAAGCAAAATACATATGCAATTCACAGAGACCCACCAACTTTTGAGAATTTATCTACATCAAAAGAAATTCTTTATACAGGTATCAAAGTAATTGACCTTATTGAACCTTATTCAAAAGGTGGTAAAATTGGTTTATTTGGTGGTGCTGGAGTTGGAAAAACAGTTATCATTCAAGAACTTATCAATAATGTTGCTAAAAAATATAGCGGTTTTTCTGTTTTTGCCGGAGTAGGTGAACGTACCCGTGAAGGAAACGATTTATTGCGCGAAATGATTGAATCAGGTTTGGTTAATTATGGCGATGAATTTAAAGAAAGCATGGAAAAAGGCAGTTGGGATTTATCCAAAGTTGACCATGAAGAATTGAAATCGAGTTTATTAACTATGGTTTTCGGACAAATGAATGAACCACCGGGAGCTCGTGCACGCGTTGCTTTATCAGGTTTAACTTTGGCTGAATATTTCCGCGATGGAGATGAAGAATCAGGTGGTAGAGATATTTTGTTTTTTATTGATAATATTTTCCGTTTTACTCAAGCTGGGTCTGAGGTGTCAGCACTTTTAGGTCGTATGCCTTCAGCTGTTGGTTATCAGCCAACTTTGGCTACTGAAATGGGTATTATGCAGGAAAGAATTACTTCTACCAAAAGAGGTTCAATTACTTCAGTTCAAGCTGTTTATGTTCCTGCTGACGATTTAACCGATCCTGCTCCTGCAACTACATTTGCTCACTTAGATGCAACTACCGTTTTAGATCGTAAAATTGCTGAGTTAGGTATTTATCCTGCTGTAAATCCATTGGAATCTACATCACGCATTTTATCTCCAGATGTTATTGGAGATGAACATTATAATTGTGCTCAACGCGTTAAAGAAATTTTACAACGTTACAAAGAATTACAGGATATTATTGCCATCTTAGGTATGGATGAACTTTCTGAAGATGACAAATTGGTTGTTCACCGTGCTCGTCGTGTACAGCGTTTTTTATCTCAGCCATTTCATGTTGCTGAACAATTTACAGGCTTAAAAGGAGTTTTTGTTTCAATTGAAGATACCATCAAAGGATTCAATATGATTATGGATGGCGAAGTGGATGAATATCCTGAAGCTGCATTCAATCTGGTTGGTACTATTGACGAAGCTATTGAAAAAGGAAAACGCTTGATCGCAGAAGCTAACTAATTCAAATTTAATACAATTAAGTTGAATGAATATAGAAATAATCACACCGGATGAAACCGTTTTTACTGGGAAGGCTAAATTAGCTCAGTTTCCTGGTATAGATGGTTCTTTTGAAATACTTAATAATCATGCACCTATGATTTCAGTTCTGAAAAAAGGGAAAATCAAGATTCAGGACGAAAACAATCAAACTCAGTTTTTTGAAGTTAAAGGTGGAGTAGTTGAAGTGTTGAAAAATAAAATTTTGGTTTTAGCTGAATAGTATAAATTTAAAGAGAACTTCGGTTCTCTTTTTTTATAAAGTTTAAAATGGATATTAAACACAAAATTTGCCCATCCTGCAAAAAAGAATTTGATTGTTTGCATAATGCCGATTGCTGGTGTATGAAATATCCAATTAATGAGGAAAACAAAGCTTATATCTCATTACATTATGAGGATTGTTTGTGCGAAGATTGTTTGAAAAAATTTACCGAAATTAAACCAAAGCAAGATTAACTCTCTTCTAATATTTCTTGTTATATGTAGTATAAATAATTTTTGGTAAATTCAACTAAAATATCTAAATTTGCAAACTCTTTACAAGGTATCGTGGCCGAGTGGCTAGGCACCGGTCTGCAAAACCGGCTACAGCGGTTCGAATCCGCTCGATACCTCAAGATAAAAGCCGTTTTCAAATACTTGGGAACGGCTTTTTACGTTAAATAACTTTATAAATATTTGTATCATCTTTTTCTTAAATATATTCAAATGAACGAAAATAGTATTAAAAGTAAATATTTGCCGATTTTTCTTTCTATTGCAATTGTTATAGGGATTCTAATTGGAATTCTAATTTCAGGTAATAATACATTTAATTTAAAATCAAAAACATACGACAAAATTAATGATGTAATCAATTTTGTTTTACAAGATTATGTTGATACCATTTCAAGAGACAAATTACAGGAAAAAGCTATAACCGGAATGTTGGAAAGCCTTGATCCTCATTCGGTTTACATTCCTGCCGAAGATTTTAATGATGCTAACGATCCATTAATGGGTAACTTTGAAGGAATAGGTGTTCAATTCAGAATTCAGAATGATACCATTATGGTAGTCAATACAATTACGGGTGGTCCTTCGGAAAAAGCAGGTCTTTTTGCCGGTGACAGAATTATTAATATTGATGGGAAAAATGTAGCAAAAATTGGAATTAAAGATACTGATGTAATAAAAAAATTAAAAGGGAAAAAAGGCACAAAAGTTAAAGTTGCAATTTACAGAAGAGGTGTAAATCATATGCTAAGCTTTGATATTGTGCGCGATGTAATTCCTACATATAGTATCGATATTTCTTATATGGTTGACAAGAACATTGGTTATATCAAATTGAGTAAATTTTCTGCAACAACAAGTAATGAATTGAATGAAGCACTTACTCAGCTGAAATACAAAGGGATGAATAAACTTATTTTCGATTTGCGTGGAAATGGTGGTGGTTTATTAAATTCTGCAATTGATGTTGCTGACCAATTTTTAAGTTCTCATAAAATAATTGTTTACACAGAAGGTAAAAATCGACCAAAACAGATTGCAAGTGCCACATCTGAAGGCTTATTTGAAAAAGAACCTTTGATAATCCTTATTGACGAATTTTCTGCTTCTGCCAGCGAAATTATTGCCGGGGCTATTCAGGATAACGATCGTGGATTAATTATTGGAAGACGCTCATTTGGTAAGGGGTTGGTGCAGGAGCCTTTTAATTTAACAGATGGATCTTCTGTGCGACTTACGGTTGCCAGATATCATACTCCTACCGGTCGTTGCATTCAAAAATCATATGAACATGGCCTTTCTGAATACATGAATGATTTGAATGAGAGATACTTAAATGGAGAATTTGAAAAGCCTGATACAACCAAGTTTGCTGATTCTTTAAAATACAAAACCCCAAAAGGTAAGATTGTTTATGGTGGTGGTGGAATTATGCCAGATATTTATATATCAATGCATGCCGATAAAAACCTTGAATATTATAACCAGTTAATCAATAAAGGTTTAATTTATCAGTTTGCTTTTGAATATACTGATAAAAATCGCAAACTACTATCTGCTTATAAAAATGTAGATGATTTTAATTCAAAGTTTACTATTAACAACCTGATATTTAATGAGTTTATAAATTATACTACGGCAAATGGTGTAAAAAAAGATGCAAAGGGATTTGTAGAGTCTCAAGAAAAAATTAAAATTCTTATAAAAGCATTTATTGCCAGAAATTTATTGGACGACAAAGGATTCTATCCGATTTATTTAAAGACAGATAATGCATTTTTGAGAGCAGTAGATGAAATGAAAAAGGCAAAATAATGAACCAAATAAGGCTTTAGATGTTTATTAAGCAATAAAAAAATTGTAAAACTTTATAAATTAAAAAAAATGGCTTTTGAATTACCTAAATTACCTTATGCATTAGATGCATTAGAACCATATATTTCAAATCAAACACTTGAATTTCATTATGGTAAGCATCATCAGGCTTATGTAAATAATTTAAATAATCTCATTCCTGGTACTGAATTTGAAAATGCAAGTCTGGAAGAGATTGTAAAAAAAGCAACTGGAGGAATTTTTAATAATGGTGCACAAGTATGGAATCATACTTTTTACTGGCATAGCTTAAAACCTAATGGAGGTGGTTTACCAAACGGAAAATTATTGGATGCAATAAATGCAGCATTTGGCTCTTTTGATGAATTTAAACAAAAATTTTCTACAGCTGCTGCTACTTTATTTGGTTCGGGATGGGCATGGTTAGTAAAAACTGCTGATGGTTCATTAGCTATTGTTCAGGAAAGTAATGCCGGCAATCCGTTAAGAAATGGTCTTACGCCATTATTAACCTGTGATGTATGGGAACACGCATATTATATTGATCAACAGAATAAACGCCCTGATTACATTGCTTCATTCTGGAATTTAGTAGATTGGGATGCTGTAAGCAGTCGTTTGTAGTTAATAACTAAACTTAACAAAAAAGGGGCTGTCTAAAAAGTCAATTTCATGGGTTATCAAAGTTAATAATATATTGAATATCAATACATTTAATTTTGTAAAATTGCCAATTTAAGCCTTTTTAGACAGCCTCTTTTTTTATTGTTTAAAAATCAGATTTATTCAACAGTAACTGATTTTGCTAAGTTTCTGGGTTGATCAACATTACAACCTCTATTTATAGCAATGTGATATGCAAGTAATTGCAAAGGGACTGTTGCCAAAATAGGAACCAACATTTCTTTTACTTCAGGAATTTCAATATAATAATCAGAAAGTTCTTTAACTGTAACGTCACCTTGAGTTATAATAGAGATAATTTTGCCTTTTCTGGCTTTTACTTCCTGAATATTACTAATTACTTTTTCGTATGTACCCTGATTTGTAGCAATTACCACAACCGGCATTTCTGCATCAATCAGTGCTATAGGCCCATGTTTCATTTCAGCAGCAGGATATCCTTCAGCATGAATATATGAAATTTCTTTTAATTTTAATGCACCTTCTAATGCTACCGGGAAGTTATAACCTCTTCCTAAATAAAGGAAATTACGAGCATAAGTAAAAATTTTTGAAATCTCTTTGATATGATCATCTTGTTTTAAAACTTCTGTAACTTTTTGTGGAATTGATTCTAACTCATCAACAATTTCTTTAAATAATTGATTATCAACAGTGCCCTTTTCCTGTGCAATAGCCAACGCCATCAATGTAAGAACAGCCACTTGAGCAGTAAATGCTTTAGTAGAAGCAACTCCAATTTCAGGACCTGCATGTGTAAACGAACCTGTATGTGCTGCACGGGCAATTGATGAACCTACTACATTACAAATTCCATAGATAAATGCACCTTGAGATTTGGCTAATTCAATAGCAGCCAATGTATCAGCTGTTTCACCTGATTGTGATATTGCTATTATAATATCATCAGGAAATATCAAAGGTTTGCGATATCTGAATTCGGAAGAATATTCAACTTCAACAGGAATTTTGGCAAGTTCTTCAAATAAATATTCGCCAACCAAACCTGAATGCCATGATGTTCCGCATGCTAAGATTATAATTCTGCGTGCTTTAAGAAATTTGTCTTTATGATCAATAATACCAGCTAAAGAAATATAACTGATCTCTTTTTGTATTCTACCTCTGCAACTATCAAATATGGTTTTGGGTTGTTCATAAATTTCTTTAAGCATAAAATGCTCATATCCTTCTTTTTCCAATTCACTCAAATTCATTTCAAGTTTATGGATCATCGGAGTTTTCTCTATATTGGAAATGGTTCTTACCTGTATTTCTTCACCTCGTCTTAAAATTGCAATTTCCTCATCATCAAGATAAACAACGTTTTTTGTATATTCTACAATTGGTGTGGCATCTGAAGCTAAGAAAAAATCATCATCACCAATACCAACAACAAGAGGACTCCCTTTACGAGCAGCAATCAAAGTATTATGATCATCTTTAGAAATAATAACAATAGCATAAGCTCCTACAACTTGGTTAAGTGCTAACTGAACAGCATCAAAAAGACAAACTTTATTGGTTTCCTTAATATATTCAATTAGTTGTATTAAGACTTCTGTATCTGTATTACTTGAAAAAGTATAACCATTTTTAATTAATTCCTCTTTAAGAATGGCATAATTTTCAATAATTCCATTGTGGATTAATGCAAGATTTTCGCTTTGCGAAAAATGAGGATGTGCATTTACATCATTGGGTTCACCATGTGTAGCCCAACGTGTGTGAGCGATACCAATAGTTCCGTGCAAATCTTTATCTTTTACAAAATTTTCTAAATCAGAAACTTTACCTTTTGTTTTGTAAACTCTAAGTTTGTCGTTTAAAATAGCAATACCTGCACTATCGTATCCACGATATTCAAGTCTGTGTAATCCTTTAATTAAGATTGGATATGCCTCTCTGGGTCCAATGTATCCTACTATTCCACACATACTTTTTTAATTTTAGTTTTATTAATATTTTTATTTAATGACAGTATATCTCAATTCTAATTTCATCCTGTTGCCCAATAATGCTTTATCAGAACCATAAAAAACAAACCTGTTTGCAGTGGTTCTTCTGCTATCAGCATATAAGAAAATCCCATAGTTATCTTCAGTAGAATTCAACATCTTTTGGAAATATCTGGTAATTCTGATTCTGTATTCTCTTGATGTAGCATTATATCTTGCATCAAAGAAATCCGAAGTAAATGAGTTTGTGTTTGGGTCAAAAAAGTCAGGCATTAATTCTGTTTTGTTATCTGCTACTCTTTTAAGTGCAGCCAATAATGCCGGAGGTGTATTCCTATCATCAATATCAGCATTTTTAATAACCAAAACAGCCTCATTAACAACTATTTTCTGATTTTTTATCCAGTTTCTCAAATAAGGAAATTTCATTTTAACTTTAATACCACCCATTGATTGAAGATAAAGTTTTTGAAATCCGAGATTTGTATCAGCACTTCCATTTACACCCAATTGATTTTTTAAATCAATATGGGCATTTGAATAATTGTTGTGATTAAAATAGGTATATTTAGCAGCATTTTCATTAATTACAAACGTGTATTTTAAGCTGTCTTTATCGTTGTTTTTGTAATAAATAGTCATATTTGCCAAAGCAGATGATTTTAAATCAAAATAAAGTATTGAGCCTTTATTTGTTTGGCTTGTAGTTAATGGCATGGCTTTGATATACAAGCCCTTTAAAAAATCAGTAAATTTATCATTATCAGCTAAATCTGTAGTTGCATTAGCACTAAATAGTTTATTTGCAATAGCAGGATTCAGTTTAATTATCAACATTGGTGGAAACTTAACATTATTGTAAGTTACACTATCATTAGGATTTGGAATAAAAGTTAATGAACCCAGTTCTGTATTAAGATATGGCAATTCTTTATCTCCATAATAAACAGTGTCTAACGACAATTTTTTATTAACTTCATAAATTTTTATTGTTTGTGGATAAGGTCTTTCAAAACTTTTGCCAGCCAAATAACTACCTTTATAGGGCAAAAACAAAATTACAGAATCCAATACTGGATTTGTTCCGAAATTTAAGTTATTGTTAGTTAATCTGATTTGTGTAAAAATACTGGCTGATGTTGTTCCAAAAATAGGATCATTAAAAGTTCCCAATAAGCTGGGAGAATAATAATTATCTGTTCGTAATGAATCATCAATCAATGAATATGCAAAAATTGAAGAAGTATCGTTGTATAACAACCCAAGCCTTTCACTTTCAGGCTGAAGATTAAGTCCTAATAAATCCGGTTCACTTTCACATGAATTGATAAAAATGGCTAAACCTAATACAAAAATAAGGCGGATTGAGTTTATAAGTAATGCTTTCAAATGTAAATTTTTTAAATGTTTATTCAATATTAAGATTCAGATTCTGTTGCCATTACTTTGTCGTAGAAATCTGAATAAGCATTAATATATTTTTCTTTGGTTTGATATGGTAAAAACAGTTTGTTTGAACTTTTTGCATATTCAATAAGTTCTTCTCTTATTTTTTCACTACCAACAATAACTCCGTCAGAATAATCTATTGCAGCTTTCATCACATTAACGAAGTTTGGTGTTTTATATTGTTTAACATCTTTTGCTAAAATTCCAGGTAGCTTTATTTTTGATGCAAAATCTTTGTGTAAGGTTTCAGTAAATTCATCATCATAAATAGATATAACTATTTTAGTATCAGAAAATAAAGGATTGTCTTTAAATGCTTTTTTGATATAAATCGGCACCAAACTTGTCATCCAACCGTGGCAATGTATAATTTCCGGTTGCCAGCTCAATTTTTTAACGGTTTCAATTACACCACGTGAGAAGAAAATGGCTCTTTCATCATTATCTTCAAAAAATTTGTTGCTTTTATCTGTAAAAACCGCTTTCCTTTGAAAATAATCTTCATTATCAATGAAATAAATCTGCATTCTGGCAGATTGAATAGAAGCAACTTTAATAATAAGCGGATGGTCTCTATCACTGATAATCAAGTTCATACCAGATAACCGGATAACTTCATGCAGTTGATTTCGTCTCTCATTAATATTGCCAAAACGAGGCATAAAAGTTCTTATTTCTTTTCCCTTTTCCTGAATCCCTTGTGGGAGATGCCTTCCGATGTTAGCCATATGGCTATCTTTCATATACGGTGTAATCTCTTGGGTAACAAATAAAATCCTGCCTTTACTCATCTTACTTTTTTAAGTTAAAATATAGAAATTTTTGCAAAGTTAGTAAAAATAACAAAAACTTCATACATTTTAATTTGTTTTTATCTAAGTTCTAATTTTTTAACAAATAATCACTTCTGAATTTTGCATAAAAAGAAGAATGTTTTTTGTTAATTTGGCTTAGTTGTTAATTGGAGCAAAAGAATCTAAACTCGAAAACGTAAAAAATGTTGTTTTTCCTTTTGAAATATTAAATTTAAATGATTGGGATTTAGAAGGTAAGCTGGCAGAATTCATTTTGATGTTTACTGTGTTTTCTCCTTCAGGTAATGAAATTCTGCTATAGGCAATCTGATAAGGCAATGTTTGCCAGTTTCTGGTATCTGCTTTTTCTGTAAGAGCATTTACAATGCTTATTGCTGAACCTAAATTTTCATTTTCTTTTCGGGCAGCTGCTTCAATGGCTTTTTTTGTAGCCATTCTTAATACTGCAGTACCCATTTCGCGTAGCATTCTGTCGTTTAATGTTTTAAAAGCAATTCCGTTTATGTCTTGTGCGATTTGCAAATTGTATGTATCGTTATTTGCAAAAAGTTCTGCATTTGTAAAAACGGGCTTTCTTTCAAGATATTTCGGAAAAGCTATTCTTAAAAAACTCAATTTCGAAAATCCGTTCTTTTCATTATCGGATTTATCTCCAATATAAATTGGAAACGACATTCCTTGTTGTTCATTTGCAAAAGTTACAAAACCATCTTTGCTTGATGTTTTCGCAAAATTTATGCTCCATTCTGATTTTACAGGGCCCAAACCATTATGCCAGAAAAAAACCAATTCACCTCCATCAGTGGGTTTTGGCTGATATTTTATATTGAATTTATTTTCATAAAAACGCAATTCTTCAAAAAAACCAACGCGATATGCAGCTCTCAATAAATCCTTTTTTAATTGTTCGGGTATTTCCAGATTGAAATTTTTTGAATACGATGATTCATAAATATTTACAGCATTTCTATAAGCAATAAATGCATCATTGTATTCTTTATTTGCATCATAAATCAATCCCATAACAATGTGAGCAAATGCATCATCCTGATATCTGTTTTTGTGATCAGGATATTTGTCATTCAGCTGATTAAGCTTTTCATTTATCCTTCTTACTTCAACCAATGCTTCTTTATATTGTCCAAGATTCAGATAATTAAGCGCTTTGAAATAATTAATCATAACTACTTCAAAATCTTCAGCTTTATATGGTTTAATCCCCGGATTTGATAACAAAGCCAATGCCTCCAATCCAAGATTTTTCTGGTAGTCTTCTGCCATTTTGTCAGCTTCTTCAAAAGCAATATTACTTTCGCTATTCTGATTGCTAATCCAATCTACCCATCCTTTATTGAAAAGGTATAAAATTCTGTTTTTCCCTTTTTTGCTTTTATCTTTTTCCAAAAAATCTTTTGCTTTTGCAAAATCGCCTTCTGCAACCTGTGCCTGAAATTTCAGATTACTTTGATAATATGTAGCACAAGAAGTTAATAAAAATGTAAATGGAATTATATAAATTAGTAATTTGCGATTCATCTGAAAATGATATTGATATATAAATAAAAAAGAAGGGGCTGTCTAAAAAGTCAATTTCATGGGTTATCAAAGTTAATAATATATTGAATATCAATACATTTAATTTTGTAAAATTGCCAATTTAAGCCTTTTTAGACAGCCTCTTCTGATAAAATTTAAAATAATATTTAGTCTGAAATTACTTTCTTGATTTCTTTGTCGCCAATCCAAACTATTTCGTTAGTTTCCAAATTGGTAAGTTCTAAATTAATTTTGTAATTTACCACTTTGTCTTTGTTGAAAGAATCAACGGTTGAATTTATACTACCTTGCATTATAAAATCTGCGCCCAGTTCTTTTCCCCATTTTTTGGTGGTTTCGGGTGAAGCATAATCTTGCTGATCAGCTCTTTCACCTCTTAATTGTTCTCTTTTGTCGCCTGCCTGAACCAATCTTATTCTTCTATCGGTTAAAAAAGCTCTTTCAATATCTTTTATAAATGTTTCTGCACTAATATGTTCGCTGGTTCTGTTACCAATAAGTCCAACAATTACTACCGGACGTTTTCCTTGGTTTTCTTTTTGGTATTCTGACAACCAAGCTTCGCCCAAAACTTGTGCTATCATAGCATCTGCAGTCATTTTTGCATCTGTATCATTCCATCTGCCACTTAAATCAAATTGTTGGTCAGGAGAAACTCTTTTCACTTCTCTTGTTGGTGCACAAGCACTTATCGATAAAATAAGTACAATTGCAAATAGTTTGAAAATTCTATTCATTTTATTAAATTTTTAAAGTTAAATAATCTTGTTTTTTCAACAAATATTATGCCAAAAATACTAAAAAAAACAATTCTGTTATAATTTTTTAATTAATCCGTATTGTCGCTGATTATAAACATTGATTTATTCTTTTTTGTTTCATGATAAATAAATTTGTATTTGAAATTTCAGATTATTTAAATCAATGATTTTTTGTAATTTCGCATTTTTAAAATAAATTAAGATGCTTAGAACACATACTTGCGGTGAATTAAATTTAACCAATATAAATCAAGAAGTTACCTTGAGTGGATGGGTGCAACGTTCCAGAGATTTGGGTGGAATGACTTTTGTGGATATCCGAGACCGTTATGGACTTACTCAATTGGTTCTCAATATGGAAACCAATGCTGAACTTTGCGAACAAGCACGCAAATTAGGACGAGAATATGTAATTTCAGTTACCGGAATGGTTGCAGAACGCAGCAATAAAAACCTGAAAATGCCAACAGGTGAAATAGAAATCATTGTTGATCATATAGATATACTTAACGAAGCAAAATTACCTCCTTTCACAATTGAGGATAATACCGATGGCGGTGACGAACTTCGCATGAAATACCGTTATCTGGATTTGCGCCGAAATCCGGTTCGCAAAAATCTGGAATTACGTCATCAGCTTTCGATGGAAACTCGTAACTATCTGAATGACTTAAAGTTTATTGAAGTTGAAACTCCTTACTTAATTCGTTCTACACCAGAAGGTGCCCGCGATTTTGTAGTTCCTTCACGTATGAATCAAGGTGAATTTTACGCTTTACCTCAATCGCCTCAGCAATACAAACAATTGCTGATGGTTGCCGGCTACGATCGTTACTTTCAGATTGTCAGATGTTTCCGTGATGAAGATTTACGTGCCGATCGTCAGCCTGAATTTACACAAATTGACTGCGAAATGGCTTTTATTACGCAGGAAGACATTTTAAATACTTTTGAAGGATTGACCAAACATCTTTTCAAAAACATTAAAGGAATGGAAGTAAAAGACTTTCCCAGAATGTCTTATGCAGACGCCATGAAATATTATGGTTCCGATAAACCGGATATTCGTTTTGATATGAAATTTGTTGAATTAACAGATTTGGTTCAGAATAAAGGATTTAAAGTTTTTGATGATGCAGAACTTGTTGTTGCTATTAATGCCAAAGGATGTAGCGAATATACCCGCAAACAGCTGGATGAATTAACTGATTTTGTGAAAAAACCACAAATTGGTGCAACTGGCTTAATATATGCAAGATACAATACCGACGGAACTGTAAAATCCTCAGTTGATAAATTTTATTCACCCGAAGATTTGCAAAAATGGGCAGAAAGAACGAATGCTCAACCTGGCGATTTAATTCTGATTCTTGCCGGAAAAGAAGAAAAAACTCAAAAAGCACTGAATGAGTTAAGATTAGAAATGGGTACACGTCTGGGTTTACGCAATCCTGAAATTTACGCTCCACTTTGGGTTGTAGATTTTCCGCTATTGGAATGGGATGAAGATACACAACGTTTTTATGCTAAACATCATCCGTTTACCTCACCAAAACCCGAGGATATCCCAATGATAGATACCAACCCCAAAGATGTAAGAGCCAATGCTTATGATTTGGTAATCAATGGTGTAGAAGTTGGAGGAGGTTCTATTAGAATTTTTAATAAAGATTTACAAAAACGTATGTTTTCATTATTAGGTTTTAGTGATGAAGAAGCTCAGAATCAATTTGGTTTCTTAATGAATGCTTTTGAATTTGGAGCTCCGCCTCATGGAGGCATTGCATTTGGTTTCGACAGAATGTGCTCATTATTTGGTGGTTCTGAAAGTATACGCGATTTTATTGCTTTCCCTAAGAATAATGCTGGCAGAGATGTAATGAGCGATTCACCTTCGGCTATCAGTAATGATCAATTAAAAGAATTAGCTTTGAAAGTTGAAATAGAAAGCAAATAATTTGATATATAACTCATTGTAAAACTCGTCATCTTTTATTTCGACGAGTTTTTTTATGCATATAAATTAATTTAATTAATTTTGTATTTAATCAATTAAATAAGACTTGGAAAAAATTTCAAAAATAGTATTTATCGGTGCTGGAAATGTGGCTACTAACCTTGCTATTGCATTGCATAACAAAGGCGTAAGTATATTACAAGTGGTCAGTCGTACTATTGAATCAGCCCGTGAACTGGCTTTGAAAGTAAATGCTGATTTTTGTGATAATTTCTCTGAAATTTCGCAAGATGCTGATTTATATATAATTTCCGTTAATGACGATGCAATATTTGAATTATCTGAAAAATTAAATCTTAAAAGGAAGAATATTGTTCATACTTCCGGAAGTCTAGATATAAGTGTTTTATGCAATATATCTGATAGTTATGGGGTTTTTTATCCTTTACAAACTTTTTCAAAAGAAGAATTAATTTCGTTTACAGCAATTCCGATATGTATTGAGGCAAATAATTTATTTCTTCATAATCAGCTGATTGAGCTTGCTAAAAAGATTTCAGAAAATGTAAGAATTATTAATTCAGAAGAAAGAAAGGTTTTACATATTTCGGCCGTATTTGCTTGTAATTATAGTAGTTATATGTATTTAATTTCTTCAGATATTCTTAAGGACAAAGGTTTGTCTTTTGATTTATTAAAGCCATTAATTCAAAGAACTGCTGAAAAAATCAAGAGTATTGAACCTGCTCAAGCAATTACCGGTCCGGCAAAACGCAATGATATTGAAACTATTAAAAAGCATTTAGCCTATCTTGATAATTTGCCGGAATTGAAAAGAGTGTATAAAGTGTTAAGTGACAGCATAATAGTATATTTTAAAAAACAGAAAAATAATGTCAAATTATAAAGAAAAATTAAACCCGATTACTACTTTTATTTTTGATTATGATGGCGTATTAACTGATGGTAAAGTATTGGTTATAAATCAAAACGAACAGTTGAGATCATCAAATGTAAAAGACGGATATGCCCTGCAATATGCAATTAAAAAGGGATATAGAATTTGCATAATTTCTGGAGGAAAATCAGATTCAATGACTCAAAGAATGAATGGCTTGGGAATTACTGATGTTTTTCTGGGTGTAGAAAGAAAAATAGATGTTTATAATAATTATTTGAAATCCAATAATATAGATAAATCTCAAGTTTTATATATGGGAGATGATATCCCTGATTATGAAATTATGATGAATGTGGGTGTTGCTTGTTGTCCTGCTGATGCAGTCTTTGAAATCAAATCTGTCGCTGATTATATTTCCGATTCAAAAGGTGGTGAGGGATGCGTTAGAGATATTATCGAACAGGTTTTGAAATTACATAATAAATGGTTTCATAAAGATGCATTTCATTGGTAATATGAAATTTAAAATACTGATTTCTTTATTTAAAAAAATTGTAAAATGTCAGAAAAAATATATTATTCAATAAGTGAAGTTGCTACTATGTTTAGTGTAAATGCTTCTTTGATAAGATTTTGGGAAAAGGAATTTGACATTATCAAACCTTTTAAGAATAAAAAAGGAAATCGATTGTTTACCAAAGAAGATATTGATAACTTTCACATTATCTATCATTTGGTAAAGGAAAGAGGCTTTACTTTGCAGGGTGCTAAAGATAAATTAAATGAAAACAAAACAGAAGTGGTTGATAATCACGAATTAATAAAATCTTTGCAAAAACTGAAAAATTTTTTAACCGAACTGAAAGATAATTTGTAATTTATATTGTATTACAATTATTTATACAATCTAGTATTTTGGTTAATGTCTTAACTTTTAAAGAATAATATACTTGTTTCCCTTCTCTTTTGCAAACCAGTATTCCATTGATTTTTAATATATTCAAATGATGTGAAGCAGTTGCCTGTTCAATACCAAGTTTTGTGTACATATCAGTTACACAAAGTTTTTCCTTTTCCTGCAACATACTAATAAGTGCAATTCTGAGAGGATGAGCAATAGCCTTTAATCTGTTGGCTGCAATTTCTAATTGTTCAATATCAATATCAGACATATTTTTATTTTTTTGCAAAAATACAAAAAAAACAAATGTAAGTTATATATATATGTATAATGTTTAATTATAAACTTATATAACTGTCTAACTATGTATTACAAAGTTGTAAAACTAAAAGTATTGCCATCAAATAATCCTTTGTCGCTTAATTTTAGTTCAGGAATTACCAATAAGGCCATAAATGACAAGGTCATAAATGGTGCATTTAGTTCTGATCCCAATTCTTTGGCTTTCTGATCGATAAATTCATATTTATGAGCAACTTCAAAACCATCTTCATTTGACATAAGGCCTGCTACAGGTAGAGGTAAGTGGTATTTTGTTTTATCACTAACCACCGAAATGCCACCTTTGGAATTTATGAGTAAATTAATTGCTTCTGTTATATCGCTATCATTGGTACCAACTGCTATAATGTTATGGCTATCATGTGCAACTGTTGATGCAATTGCTCCTTCCTTAAATCCAAACCCATTAATAAATGCAATCGAAGGTTTTGATAATTCATAACGATTCATTACAACAATTTTTAATATATCTCTTTCGGTATCAGATAAAATAAATTCATTATCGTGTTTTGGAAGAATCATTATTTTTTCTGTAATCAACTGACCTTCTAATGCTTTGATAACTTTTATTTCTTGGTTTTTGAAGGGAACTTCCAAGTCTGAGGAATTAATAGTATTTGCATTAAAAATATTAGGACAAATTTCTTCAACCGAATTTATCAATGTTTTTCCTTTTTCGGCTACTTTATAACCATCAATATATGTACTTAAAATATTGAAATCGTGAAGATTGTCAATTATTATAAAATCTGCTGAATCACCTTTTTGCAGTAAACCTACTTCCAGATTATAATGTTTTACTGGAACATAAGTACAAGCTCTGATAATATCAATAAAATCATAACCTTTATTCATAGCTCTGATTATGAGTTGATTTATATGCCCGTAAGTTAAATCGTTAGGGTGTTTGTCGTCTGAACAAAACATAATTTCATCAGGATGAGTAGATAATAAATCAACCAATGAATCAAAGTTTTTTGCGGCACTTCCTTCTCTGATTTGTACTTTCATCCCACTGTTAATTTTATCAATCGCTTCTTCTATTGTAAAACACTCATGATCAGTAGTAATACCAGATTTTACATATTTATCAGCATCAGCTCCTTTTAAGCCCGGCGCATGACCATCAACTGGTTTGTTGTATTTTTTTGCAATAGCCAATTTTGCCATTACGTCTTTATTGTTAAATAAAACACCCGGAAAATTCATCATCTCCGATAAATATTTTATATCAGATTTTGCCATTAGTTCTTCAATATCTGCAACATTTATGCTTGCACCGGATGTTTCAAAAGGAGTAGCAGGAACGCATGATGGAGCACCAAAGAAAAACTTAAAGGGAACTTTCTTTCCATTATTTATCATGAAATTAATGCCTTCCATTCCTATTACATTTGCTATTTCGTGTGGGTCGGAAACAGTGGCTACTGTGCCGTGCACTACTGCCAAACGGGCAAATTCTGAAGGAATAATCATTGAACTCTCAATATGAACATGAGCATCTATTAAGCCAGGGAGGATATATTGATTGTCAGCGGTTTCATTTTCAGTAATTGCTGTAATTTTATGATCTTCAACTGTTAAAGTGCCTTTGTATATACGTTTTGCAACTACATCAACTATATTTCCAGATATATTATATTTTTTTAATGTCATAATTATTAAAAATTTATTGAATACAAAGATAATATATTTTTATCTTTGACTCAAAAAAAAAGGGCTGTCTAAATAGACAGCCCCCAACCCCTCGAAGATAAAAGATAAAATATAAAATTATTAACTTATTTTGAATAAGCGATAACATAATAGCAAATAGCGTGCCAAACTATTAATCAATTGATATTCTGAGATTAATAACAAATTAACGTATTTGCAAATTAACAACAAAATGAGTTATAATGACCTTTATATTATATGTATATCTTTATATCAAACGAATATAAAAGATGTGTCATAATGACTTTGTGTGTCATAATAGATGTTTTTTTATTTTTATTAAACTTTAAGGAATAAATAATGTTAGTTTAATAAATAAAATAATAGCTTTGTAGAATTAAAAATGATTCTTACAAATTTAATTAATTAGTTGTAATACTACAATTTAGTAATGTTAACACAAAAAATATGAACAAAAAAATAAATAAAATTTCGCTTGAAAATAACCCTTTTGCTACAAATATATTAAAGGTTTTTGCAAACGATCCGTTTTCAACATACAATTACAAACAGGTATCAGCCAAATTAGGATATAGTGATAAGGCAAGTAAAGATTTAATTATAAGCACAATACATGAACTGTTGAATATTTCGGCAATAAAGGAAGAGAATAGAGGTAAATACAGATTAAATCCTTCTTTTATCAACGAAAAGCTTGTTGCCAATTCGCATGTTAGCGGTATTATCGATATGAAACAAACCGGAAAAGCTTATCTGATACAGAGTAAAGATGAAGAAGATGTATTTATTTCGGCCAATAATACCAATCATGCATTACATGGGGATAAAGTTAACGTTTTTTTGTTTCCCAGAAGAAAGGACAGAAAGCCAGAAGGACAAGTAGTTGAAATAATTGAAAGAGCTCAGAAAAATTTTGTTGGTACGGTTCAGGTTTCCCGGAATTTTGCTTTTCTGATTCCTGATAATAATAATATGTCAGTAGATATTTTTATTCCGCTAGAAAATTTAAACGGAGCCAAAAATGGGGAAAAAGCACTGGCAACCATAACTGAATGGCCAGAAAGAGCCAATAATCCTTTTGGGGAAATTATTAAAGTTTTAGGAATGCCCGGCGACAATAATGTTGAAATGCAATCTATTCTGGCTGAGTTTAATTTTCCATTGTTTTTCCCTCAGGCTGTTGAAAAAGAGGCAGATGAAATATCGGAAGCAATACCCGAAAAAGAAATTGCGAGAAGAAGAGATTTCAGAGATGTTGTTACTTTTACAATAGATCCGGAAGATGCGAAAGATTTTGACGATGCACTTTCGCTCAAAAAGTTGCAAAACGGACATTGGGAGGTAGGTGTGCATATTGCAGATGTATCTTATTATGTGAAGCCTGAGTCATTGCTTGATGGCGAAGCTTATGAAAGAGGCACTTCTGTGTATATGGTTGACAGAGTTATACCTATGTTGCCCGAAAAATTATCAAATGGAGTTTGTTCGTTAAGGGCTCACGAAGATAAATTGTGTTTTTCGGCAGTTTTCGAAATGGATGATAATGCGCATATTAAACACGAATGGTTTGGTAAAACTGTGATAAATTCAAACAGAAGATTTACCTATCAGGAAGCTCAGGATATAATTGACAGCGAAAATGGTGATTATGCAGAAGAAATGCTGACACTTAACAAATTGGCTTATAAACTTCGGGATGAGAGATTTAAAGAAGGCAGTATCAACTTTAAATCAACTGAAGTAAAGTTTAAATTGGATGAAAATTCAAAACCAGTTGGTGTTTATGTAAAAGAGATAAAAGATTCCAATCGCCTGATTGAAGATTTTATGTTGCTTGCAAACAAAAAAGTTGCTTCATTAATAGGCGAAAAAAAGGGGAAAGAAACTCCAAAAACTTTTGTTTATCGTGTTCATGATGAGCCTAATGCTGAAAAACTGAATACTTTTGTTCAGTTTTTATCTAAATTGGGTTATAAAATGAAATTAGGAAGCAGAAAAAATCTGGCAACTTCGTTTAATAATCTGTTTGATAATATTGCCGGAAAAGGTGAAGAGAATATGATAGAAACCATTGCCATCAGAACCATGTCAAAGGCTTATTATTCAACAGATAACATCGGACATTATGGTTTGGCTTTTCCGTATTATTCTCATTTTACATCTCCAATCAGACGTTATCCCGATTTGATGGTTCATCGTTTGCTCGAAATGTATCTGGAGGGTAAAGCATCAGCCAATAAAGCTGATTATGAAATAAAATGTGAGCATTCTTCGAAAATGGAGAAAAAAGCTGCAGATGCAGAAAGAGCTTCTATTAAATACAAACAGGCTGAATATCTTTCTGATAAAATCGGACAAACTTTCTTTGGTTTGATATCGGGTGTGAGTAAGTGGGGTCTTTTTGTTGAACTGAAAGGCAACAAATGCGAAGGCATGGTTTCGTTGAAACAATTGGCAGATGATTTTTATTATCTGGATGAAGAAAATTATCAGGTAATTGGTCAAAGGTACGGAAACAAATACAAATTGGGCGACAGAGTAAAAATTAAGATTATCAAAGTGGATATTTCTAAAAAACAAATGGATTTTGTGATGGTAGAAAATGAAAAGTTCTGATAATTAATTCTGAATAATATAAGTCAGAATTCGCAATTTATTAAAAACGATATAAGATAATAAATCACGTAAAATCTTATAAGACTTGTTTTAAAAAAAAATCCACCTACAAAAATTTTGTCGATGGATTTTTTTTACTAATTTTACAACTTCATTAAAAAAAACAAAAAGACATGATAACTTAAAACTCAATATAAACTCATAAAAAGGCGTTAGCTTTTATTTCTGTCTGAGAAATCTGGTAAATTTTAGTACTACAGAAGTAATAAGTAATAACGCTCACGCTCCGGCGTGGGCTTACTTATTTGTAGTACAGGCTTACCAGAGCCTCTTGGACGAATATAGTTAAGTTCCCACGCTTTTTTATTTTTTTAAATTAATTATTAATCGGCTCGGGGAATTAGCCAAAACTAAAAAAAACAACGAATGAAAAATCTTTTACAAAAAATCTTTGCAATAGCTATAATGCTGATTGCAATACAAATTACTTTAACAGCACAGCCAGTAGGTTCTCAAATTAAAACCGATACGAGTGGACATATCAGTTACTGGAATGGGGTTGATACATGGATACCCATAGCACCTGGTTTGCCCGGACAAAATCTCCAGTTTACAGCTGGTGTTCCTGCATGGATAAATAATCCTAATGGAATTACCACAACATCAGTATCAAATATTACCACTACTACTGCTTTATGTGGAGGAAATATTTTGAGTGATGGTGGTGCTAAAATAACTGCAAGAGGTGTTTGCTGGAGTACTTCGCCAAATCCTACAATTGTTGATAACAAAACTATCGATGGCAGTGGAGTCGGAAATTTTACATCAAATTTAACTGATCTGAATGATGGTTTAACCTATTATATAAGAGCTTATGCTACTAATAGTTTTGGTACTGCTTATGGGAATGAAATTAGTTTTTCAACTCCTTTTCCTGTATATGATATAGATGGAAATGGCTATGATACAGTACATATAGGAACACAAGTATGGATGGCAGAAAACCTGAAAACCAACCATTATAAAAATGGTACAGCCATTGCTTATCCGGGTTCAGATAATACTGCTTGGCAAAATAATACCACAGGAGCTTATGCATGGTATAATAACGATGAAGCTACCTATAAAAACACTTATGGTGCTTTATACAACTGGCATGCTGTAAATACAGGTAGTCTTTGCCCCACAGGCTGGCATGTGCCAAGTGATGCCGAATGGACCACCTTAACTACGTATTTGGGAGGTGAAAGCATAGCGGGAGGAAAACTAAAAGAAGTTGGCTTAGCCCACTGGATCAGCCCCAATACTGCCGCTACCAACGAAACCAGATTTACAGCCCTTCCTGGAGGCTTCCGTTACTACGATGGAACATACCAAACTATTGGTTCACATGGTTTTTGGCGGAGTTCTACCTTTGGTACTTCAACCCCTTTGAGTAGGGTTATGTATTACACTAATGGCGAAACCTACAGTGATTCCAGCGATATGTCTTTTGGCTTTTCTGTTCGTTGCATTAAGGATTAAGTGTGCTAAGAAACAAAATGAAACGCTTGCGTTACATTTTGTATGCTGTTTTCAAGATGGCGGACTGTAAAAATATTCGCTTTAAATGTTAAGTAACTAGCTGTTATAAAACCTTAATCCTTAGGGTTGAAGTACAGTGTCTAATAATAAAACTGATGAAAGCCTTGCATCTCAAAAATGCAGGGCTTTTTCATTTCCACCCCC
>JAHEYQ010000007.1:0-2913 GCA_023251515.1 Bacteroidales bacterium | reverse complement strand
TGGCACTCGGAATACCCGGAATGCCATCCGGAATGTTCCGACCCCCCTCCAAGCGTTCCGACCCCCCTCCGAACGTTCCGACCCCGGTCGGAATGATGTTTTTGGATATTTTCATTATCAGCTGGAGCCTTTAAAGCTATACCCCATCTTAATAAATATTTCTTTGCTTCCGGTATCCTTTTATAAAACTTTATTTTTGGGATTTGATAATAATTGTTTAGTCATCCAATAATTTCGTATTCATTCGTTAATGGTTTTTATAGCAAGTAATTATCAAAAAACAAATGGATTTTGTGAAGGTAAAAAATGAAAAGTTCTGATAATTGAGTATGAATAATAATATGCAATATCAATTAATCACTTATTCTATAAATGATAAAGAAAGCAGGTTATAATAAATTAAGCCTGTATGAATCCTGTTTTATAAAAATAAACAGTAAAATGGTAAACGACCATAACGACGAACCGCCGTAACTAAAGAAAGGTAGCGGAATTCCGATAACCGGAAGTATGCCTAATGCCATACCAATATTTACAAAGATGTGCAAAAACAAAATAGATGCAACCCCATAACCGTATATACGGCTAAATGGCGATCGCTGCCGTTCGGCAATAAAAATTATTCGGATAAGTAATGCAATCATCAGCCCTACAACTACAAAACTACCAACAAACCCCCATTCTTCGCCCACCGTACAAAAAATAAAATCGGTACTTTGCTCAGGAACAAAGTTGAATTTGGTTTGGGTACCATTCAAAAAGCCCTTACCCCAAAATCCACCGCTGCCAATGGCAATTTTCGATTGGTTTACATTGTAGCCAACGCCTTTTAAATCCACATTTTTGTCGAGCAAAACATTAATTCTGTTTCGCTGGTGGTCTTGCAATACATTATCGAAAACATAATCAACAATAAAAACAAAACTAATTATTACAATAATGTATGAAGCAAGTGTAATTATTGATTTCTTGTTTCGCTTTACAAAAAAGAAAAGTACAATGCCAATACTCAGCAAAATAGCCGAAAGGATAAACTTATTAATCAATAATGCCAATACAAACAAAACAACAATTATTAATCCTAATATCAGAATATTACCCGATAGACCTTCGCGATACATCACCAAAATAAAAGCACCATATACCAAAGCCGAACCGGTATCGTTCTGAAGCAAAATAAATAATGCAGGAACAATTAAAAACAAGCCGGCATAAATCTTAGTTCGCAACTCTTTGATATGAATATCGGTAGCACTCAGAAATTTTGCAATGGCCAGATTGGTAGCAAATTTTGCAAATTCGGAAGGTTGCAAACCAAAGCCTCCAATCTCGAACCATGATTTGGCACCCGAAGTAGTTTTTCCGGTAACCAAAACGGCTAATAATAATATCAGAAAGAAAATATAGATACCATAGGCAAATTGCGAAAAGAATTTAGAGTCGATAGCCATGATAAATAAAGCAATAAATAGAGAAGTAGTTATAAAGATTAATTGCCTGCCATAGCTTTGAGTAAAATCGAAAATACTTTTATGGTTTTCGTCATACACAGCAGCATAAATATTTATCCAGCCCATAAAAACCAGCACTAGATACATGCAAACCAGCACCCAATCAATATTCCCTAATATGTTTTTTTGTTCTCTCAACGTAAATTCATTAAATTTGCTTCTATCATTCTTTTTTCCAAATCGGTTCTTTTAACTTTTTTGGTAAGATATTTCTCCATCATCAAACTGGCAATAGGAGCTGCCCAAACACCTCCGAATCCTGCATTTTCAATAAATACAACTATCGCAATTTTCGGATTTTTCATGGGTGCAAAAGCAATAAAAACCGAATGGTCTTCGCCATGCGGATTTTGAGCCGTACCTGTTTTTCCGCATACTATAATGCTATCCATACGAGCCATTGATGCAGTTCCTCCGGGTTCATTTACAACCTCATACATGGCATCGGCCACCACCTGAAAATATTTGTCTTTTATTTTGGTTACATGCTTTTGCAAATATTCAGGATTTATCTTTTTGTCTTCACCAATGGCTCTTACAAAATGAGGTGTATAAAAATAACCACGATTGGCAAAAATTGCTGCAATATTAGCCATTTGCAGAGGAATAATTCCCACTTCACCTTGTCCGATACTCAACGAATAAATGGTACTGAAAGCCCAGCCACCATGACCGTAATGTTTGTCGTAAAATTTTGAATCAGGTATAAATCCTTTTTTGACATTAGGAATATCAATATTTAAACGTTGCCCCAAGCCAAAACTTTTTACTTTATCGTTCCATAAGTTTAATCCGAGTTCACTATCTAAAAAACGATTGTTTGCCAAGCCATGTTGGATTATTCTACGAAAAACCTGATAAAAATAAGGATTGCACGACATCTTTATAGCACTTTTTACATCGCCGGCACTAGGATGATTATGACAACCTACCAAAGATTTATCGCATGGAAATCCTGTATTTTCGGTAATAACGCCTTCATCCAAAGCAATTAAAGATTGAACAATTTTGAAAATAGAACCCGGTGGATACAATGCCATCAGAGCTCTGTCGAATAAAGGCTTGCTCGGATCTTTCAACAATTTATTATAATTATACCCTCTTACCCTTCCAACCAATAAGTTAGGGTCGTAAGATGGAGTGGTAACCATTGATAATATTTCGCCGGTGGCAGGTTCTATTGCAACAATACTACCGCGTTTGTTTTTCATCAATTGTTCGCCATAAGCCTGCAATTCAGCATCAAGACTCGAATGCAAAACTTCTCCGGCTATTGCTATCGTATCAAAAGTACCATTTTGAAAACTGCCTTTTTCTCGGTTAAAAACATCAACCATTACAATTTTCGAACCCTTTTTCCCTCGTAAAAATTGTTCATAATATTTTTCCAAACCACTCATGC
>JAHEYQ010000098.1 GCA_023251515.1 Bacteroidales bacterium | reverse complement strand
TTATGTAAAAATTGTATGGTTTTTTATTTTTAAATAATGGCAAAGGAATTGTTCGAAAATAATCTGAAAATATTTTACTCACTGACATTTTTTGTCAGTACGACGATTTATATTTGCAAAATAATTCAGGTTTTTAGAATTAAACATTATTGTAAAAACCATTTTCTGAAAATGCAGTAAATTAACGATTGCAGATTTTTGAAATAAAAAAACAGAATGCTATGAATAACAAATAAAAAAGCCGCTGCAAAGCACCTCCTTTAAAATTTGCAGCGGCGTAAAATCCACTTAAAATTGCCTGGAGCGACATATATTTAAGTTTATAAAGGAGGCGTTGCAAAATTACAATAATTTTGGCAACAATTTTAGGTTTCTTAAAATACCGGTGTAACTACAAAATTTTAAGCGATGGTTATTGCGGGGTGCTGCAATTATTTAACTGCGAGAGTGGAAATTAATTAAATAATTTAAATAATTAATAATATGAATAATTTAAAATTAACAAAACTGACAAGCAATGAATTAAATCACATTAAAGGAGGAGATGTACCTGTAGGTGATGATGGTGGCGTATTGCCTATATCAAAGGTTTGCAGTTGTTCATGCAATTGTGGTTCTGGTGATACTACCAGAATTCAAGCTAGTGCAACAGTTTCAAGTGCTGGTTTGTCTGGAGCTTCAGCTTTTGGCAAATAATTAGAATTAAGGTACGGAAATTAATTTCCGTACCTTCTTTTTTATAAATTTCAAATCCAAGAATATGAATTATATATTTCGTATTATTATTTTTGTATTATTTATTAATACTTGTTTTTCTCAATATAAAAGAGAAGTAAATATTAAATCAAGCATTGATACAACACAAACTGAATTTCGAACAATCTTCAATTTGTGGGAAAACTACATAAATGACCTGAATTATAGGAATGCTAATAATAATTTCTTGTTAAAAGAATTTGATGAGAAATTAAATAGTTATTGGTATAAATGTGAGGTTGATAATTATAAATTATGCGATCTTACTTTTTCTTTCATGTCTGGTTATGGAAATGTTATGTATCCTTTGTACAAAGAGTACTTTCTGGGGTTTGTTAAGAGAGATTCGAATATGTATGAAATAAAAACGATGTTTATTTCTCCCTTTAAAGAAAACCCCCATGATTTTCCAACTTTAATGATGACTGTAATGGTAATTAAAACAGGAGATTCATTCAAGCTATGTAATAAATTCACTTTGAACCGATCGAAATTATTGACAAAGAAATTTGCGAATATAACGTATTACTATCCTCCTTTTTATAAATTTAATGATAGTTTAGCCACAACCCTTAGCAATAGAATTGATGCTTTTGTAAAAAACTTCAATATTATTAATCAGGAACCACTCACATATTTGGTAAGTAATAATATAACTGAAATTTCAACATGGTTTGGAATAGATTATTTTGAATGGGATTATATGGGAGGTGAAAACATGATTGAAGGAAGAGCAATTCACAGTAATAACATGATATTAAGTGGTGGCGGTGGCGAAAATTATATGCATGAAATTATTCATATTTTGCTCAATAATGTAAATACAAATAAAAACAAAGGTGATTCTTGGTTTGAAGAAGGCATTTGCTGTTTTTTTGGCGAGCACGTTGGACATGATTATTCATATCATGCCAAAAGATTAAAGGAATATTTAAATGCAAACAAACAGATTGATTTATCTCAAAACTTATTAGGGTATTATTCAAATTCTATTTCAAAGTTTTCATATAAGAAAGATTCGATAGTAAATCCAATGGATTATATATTTTATTGTGATTTTCAAACTAATTATATGTATATCATTCAGGCAGTACTCTGCGATATTGCTTTTAAGCAAGGAGGTTATCAGAAAGTGAAAAATATTTATATTCAGCAACGGCAGCAAGTTCCCGATGAAGATTATCAAAAGTTTTACACCGTAATTGAAAAAGAATTGGGCATAAAGAGAAAAAATGTAGACAAACACATCCGGGAATATTTAAATAAAAATTACTAATTGTAAATGATTATGCACAAAACCACTTTCTTTTCAACTGAGTATAATAAGTATATGTTTAGTTTTAACAAGAAATATATTTTACTTTCTCACCCAGTTTTTGAATATTTATTTAATTCTGATCAAGATAAAAAAAATGATTTAGATAATCAATTAAATACACTAACAAAAGAGAGAAATATAAATAGGGAAATATATTCTAATTCAGAATATGATTATTATAAACGAAAATATGAAATGCTTAAAAAAGCAGATTATTTTTTAGAGAAAAATTGTGATTCATTTGTAGATGGTTTGATTTCCCATCAAGATATTAATTTTGAGTTGTGTAATTTAAGAGCTTTAGTATTTGAAGTTACAGAACGATGTAATTTGAGTTGTGCATATTGTTTTTATGGCGATCATTATAAACAATATGAAGAAAGACATGACAAAGATTTTAATATTGAAGATGCTAAAATAGTATTAGATTATATGAAAGAAAAATGGACATCTGAATATAATGAATCAATTGGTAAAGAAATTTATATTGGGTTTTATGGTGGTGAACCTTTACTGAATTTTGATTTTGTAAAAGAATTAGTTAACTATATAAAAACGATTCAACAGCAAACCAAACTTAAATTTAGATTCAATATGACTACAAATGCTGTCTTACTTGATAAGTATATGGATTTTTTAGTGAACAATAATTTTTCATTAACAATAAGTTTGGATGGCGATAAAAAAAATAATTGTTATAGAACCTTTCCAAATAAGAAATCCTCATTTGATGTTGTTTTAAAAAACATAAAAGCATTAATAAAAACCCATTCAGCATATTTTAAAGAAAGTGTAATGTTTAATGCTGTTTTACATGATAAAAATGATCTAATTGATGTTCAGAATTTTACAAGAAATAAATTTAATAAATCAATTAGATGTACTGAAGTTAATCCACTTTTAGTTGGGAATTCTTTTTTATATAAAGGACGTTTTTTTAATTTGGATAAAAGTGAAGATATGCATTGTTTTTTGGAATCAAGTGATGCAAATAATTACAATTTATTTTTACAAAACTACTCAAAATTTCACTTTGAAGACTTTAACGACTTATATAATTATGATTTAATAAAAGTTTTTATTCCAACGGGAACTTGTGTTCCTTTCAGTAGAAGAATGTTTATTAATGCACATGGGAAAATTTTACCTTGTGAAACAATAGGTCATGAGTTCTCAATAGGAGATATCGTAAATGGAGAAATAAATATTGATACAAAAAGTATAGCAGATAAATACAATTCGTATTTTATAAAAATTAGAAAAAGATGTAAAACTTGTTATAAAATAAATTTTTGTGGCCAGTGTCTCCTTTTACAAATAATTAAAGATGACGGAACAATGAAATGCAATAAAATTGAACATGACATGCATCATAAATTACTAGAGCAATATTATAGTATAATTGAAAAACATCCAGAACTTTATTTAAAGATATGGGAGGAAATACATTATGTCTAAAAAAAAATACTTTTATATTGAGCAATATGTTTATTCTAACTTTGTTAATAATAACATATTATTGTATAACACATTTACAAACAAGTTTATAGATGTTTTTATTACAAATAAAGAATTATTGAATTTTATAGAACGTGTTTTGTTAAAAGATAATTTACGGACAATAGATGTTAGTCAAGAAGAGTTAAAAAATGTTATTATTGCGAAGTTTATAAATAAATGTAGAGATTTATTTATAGCAGATATAATTGAAAGTGATTCCAAACCATTTATAATGAGCCCTATTCCAAAATTGAATCAAAATATTAGAGAATCAATAAAAGGAAATAGCGAACATGTTCTGAATGCTAAAAATATGATTAAAGAACTAAACTACTTTATTGATTCAAAAAAAACACTTTGCACAAATATTAAATTGAAGGCAAATGGATACAAACAGATTTTATTCCCTTTTTACAATGCAGAAATAGACAAACAATTAGAATTTTTAACTATTGAAAAGTTTTTATTTGATATGAATATTCAAAATATAGAAAAAATTAATATAATAGGGAATATTTGTTCTGAAAATTACAATAATGAAATCCTTGTATTCTTTAAAAATAATTTCATACAGTTTCATACATACTATTTAGACTTTGATTTAAACGGCACATTTGCAACAGAAATTTTAAAAACAAAAAATAAGTCATTCGTATTTTGGATTGATAATATTATTGTAGAAGACCAAATATTAAAACTTAATGAATTTGTTATAAAAAATAATATTTATTCAATTTTTAAATTCATAGTAACTAATGAGCATGAAGTAAATCAGGTGATTGAATTTACAAATACAATTACATTAAACTATGAATTAATACCATTTTTTAATCAAACAAATATTGACTTTTTTGAAAATAATATTTTTAATACAAAAAAAGATATTCTTAATCAAAAACTTAATGAACGTGAGATTTTTTCAAAAATGTATATCAATATCCTCAATTATGGAAAGTTGTATTTTTTACCAAATGGGGCAATATACAGTAACCTAAATATAAACCCTATTGGTAATATTATTAATGATGAATTGTCTTATACTTTAAAAAATGAAGTTTTAAATGATAATGCATGGTTTAAAACAAGAGATACTATTTTGCCTTGTAAAAATTGTATTTATCAATTTATTTGTCCTCCTACAACTAATTATGAAAAATTCATTAATAAGAATAATCTTTGCCACTACAACCCCTACATAGCCAAATGGCAGGGCGAAGAAGGTTACGTGCCAGTAGAAAAATGCGGTACTTACACCAAAGAAAAAGGTTTCGTGGTAAACAAACGGAAGGTAAACACACTGAATAAGCAAATATGGGGAGAAGAATAGACAATAACTGAGTAATAAATTAATTGAGTAAATGAGTAATAGAAATTGAATAACAGAACCAATGCCAGATCAGCCTAAATCAGAACAAGAAAACCCCATCGAACTTCGCTCCGAAGAAATAGATGAGATATTGGGCAAAGCTCCCAACAGCATTATCCGTTGGGGTATCAGCATTATCTTTTTGCTGGTTTTGTTGGTGTTTGCCATTAGTTATATTGTAAAATATCCCGAAACCATTAAAGCCGAAATTACCCTGTATTCTGAAAATATGCCAGCTACATTGGTGGCTAAAACCAGCGGAAAAATAAGCAAAATATTCGTAACGGCAAATCAGAATGTGGCTCAGGATTGTCCGCTGCTCCTGCTCGAAAACAATGCAGATTATGAGGATATTATGCTGCTTAAAGCAATAATTGACAGCATCAGTCCCTATATCAACCAAAACAAAACCGAGGAAATACCTGCATTGCAAACAAGCGGACAAAGTCTGATATTGGGCGAAATACAATCCTATTATGCCAATTTTGAGAAATGCCTTAAAGACTATCGGCGTTTTCAATCGCTGGGTTTGCTTATGCGTAAGCTCGAAGCTCAGAAAAAGCAACTGG
>JAHEYQ010000097.1 GCA_023251515.1 Bacteroidales bacterium | reverse complement strand
CATAAGTCTTGGTTTTGAAAACATCAGAGAATTTCAGGAAGCCCGACACCTTAAAATTAAAAACAAAGCTGAATTTAACCAATTTCACTACTTCAGATCATACAACAAAAAAAATTATGGTTATGATGGAATACAACTTATTGAAGCTTTGAAGCATTGCGAAAATTGCAAGAAAATATCGCTTAAAAAGTTAAAAGAAATTATTGAAACCGAAAAAGAAAAATACAAAATTAATATTGATGAAAATGGCAATAAAATATTGCCAGAATGGTATTTGTGCAAACTAACTTCTGATGAAAATATTGCCAATTTCCTACACGAAAACGAAGATCTTAAAGATTATGGTTTTTATGATCCCGATGGCGACTATTTTGAAATTTCACTGGTTAATACTTCTACTATTTATATTGATGGCAGCAATATAGCCTTCTCTTCTATGCAGCGAACTGCAAATATAAGGCCTTATTATGCCAATATTATTGCTTTGGCAAAGCAACTGAAACAAATGAGATATAAAAATATTGAAGTAATTGCGGATGCTTCTCTCAGCAAAATTGTTGAAGATGTACACTTAATTCATAGTTTAAAAAAAGAAGTAAGTTATGTGGAAGCACCTGCCAAAACATCGGCTGATGAGTTTCTGATAGAAAATATCAAAAAAAACAAATGCTTCCTGATTTCTAATGATACATTCAGAGACTGGAAAATGAAAGATGCATGGATTGCTGAAAATATTGATGATTACAGAATTCCATTTGTTAAAAACACAGATGGTTCATACAGTTTGCCGGCTCTGGAAGCGAAAAACAGATAATAAACCTGTATTAATCAGAGGGATATGTTATTAAAAAAATTAGTAATCACAATTGTACGATAAACTTTTACTACAGTAATATCATTGTGATTTCGCACTTTGTTACAAATGACAATCAATTGTTTATATTTGGGGTGTGGGTTAGAAAGCGATGAAGCAATGAATCTACATATTTTTGTGGGACACTAGTGAAAATTTATACAATATCTTTTGGGTTTATCCCTTGCGAAGTTTACAACCATAAATAAAAAAATCCCATTAGCTTTTCTGCCTAATGGGATTTTTTGGTAACGTAGGAAGCTACACGCAGGGGCGGACTGCGGGCGATTTCCTGTCAAGCCGAAAAGCAGCCCGAGCGGAAAGATGCCCACCGAAAACCACAGCTGCCGCACTTGACGGGTAGCTGAAGTTATCGGTTCGTGCTTTGTTTTCTATTGAAGATTTGCAGCCGTCAAGTTTGCTGTGTCCCCGTGCGTTGGCTTGCAAGCTCTTTTTATTTTTTGTGTGTGGTTGCATAGTGTGTGGCAAAAATTAAATGTGTTTGCAAATGCGTTGGCTTTTCATTCATATAGTTTTGATTTTTGCATGAACCTAATTCCTTTTTGTCTTGATATTTTCCTTAACTACAAGATAAACTCCCCAAAGAAATATTACACCAAGTATATAAAGTGATTGATTATTGTCCTGCAAATTTACTTGCTTAATAATAAACGAACCAGTGATTGTCCAAACAGTTACCCAAAAGAGTAAAGAGGTTGCCTGTAAATAGATTGTTTTAAGAATATTCAAATTACTAATACCTGCACATACAGAAGTAATGGCAATAAAATTTGGAAAGAAGCCAGTAAAGAAAAAAGTTCTATTGCCATGTTTTAGCATTGTGTTTTTCATTTTATCAATAGTCTTTTTCTTGCCAATGAGTAGTAGAAATTTGTAATAGCCATACTTACCCAAATAATAATTTAAGATGTTAGCGATTAGAAATGCGATGAATGAAATACCCCCGATATAAAATAAGTCTATTGGCGTTTTGCCAAGTGTATAAACTGCAAGTGCAATTGCAAGAGAACCGGGGAAATACATTCCAATTACAAAAAACCCCTCAATTAGTGCAGCAAAAAATAGTAACCAAAGACCATACTGGTTAAACCATTTTTCAATTAGGAGGATTAATTCCTGCGGTGATGGTAAATTCAGTATGCGATATAATACAATGAACACAATCAGAAACAAACAGATTGTGAAGGGAAAAAAACCTGGTGAAATAAATTTTATTACTGTTTTCACTCAATTGCATTAAATTTCTTTATCAAATATTATTGGAAGTTTCTTGTTGAGTAAATAATTTGAAACAGGACTATAAATAACAATAATGGCAACACGAGCCCAAAATATATTTGACATTAACGGGGGTGGATGAACACCCCAACCAATGCCTGCATAATATTCTGCGTTTGACTTGAATAATTCAATATTTTCAGGAGTAGAAAAAGAGCCAAGTATTAACATAGTAAATCCAACAATTAGGAAACCCGCTGTCATGGTTACAAATAACATTGCCCAAGTATCTTGCTGAATTCTATTCTTGACTTCATTTAAGGTATGTTCTTGAATAAGTCCAAAAAATCTTGATAGTATTTCATAAACGGCAAAAACAAAAACAATTATAAGAACTATAAACTGAACATTGTAATCAGCCATGGGTTCAGTCCAAGGATTTTGAACCATAAGTTTAAGGTCAGGAAAAGTTGAAGTGTATTCAGGTCTGCTAAGTTTTTCTTTAAGAAAAAGAAAGCTCAATTTTAAAACGACAAGTGGACCAAAAAAGGTCACAAGGCTTAATGGGCTTACAAATGAAGACCAAAAATATAACAGAGCCGAATGCGCAAATGATTTTTTATTTGTAGAATTACTTCGTGTCATGCTTCTATTGATTAAGTTGATTGAGCAATAATGGTAATGTGATTTTCAATCTTATCAAGTATTACAGATTGCTTTTTAGGTGGAAATGACCTAAATGAATTTTGATTTATCCGTAGCAAATTATTAAGAGAAGTACAGTAAGTATGTAGAGTAAGGAAAAAATCAACAGCAGATTTGGAAGTTCCCAAATCAATTTTTGCTTCATTTTTTATTAGTAAAATTGATTGATTGAGTAATGAAATGATTTTTTCTACTACTCTTTGCAAAGCACCAGTTACGACTAATTCTCTTAATAGCTCTCTGTTTGTATTCGGTTTCAATAGAAGATTTAATTCTGAATTATTCTTAAATGCATCGTTCAACAGCACAGTAAAATTATCTGAAGCAAAATCCTCTTGATAGTCAGCAATGTCATCAAGGTATTGTAAAGTCAGTAGGAGGTTTTTTGTAAATGTGGTAATGAATTCAGCATGTTTACTATTTTCAGCAGCCAAAGCACCTGCACAAACTAAAACGATATGATTCTTTCCTTCTGAATATTTTTCCTTGAAATCGGTTTCAGTTTTTTCTTTCTGAAACTTAGTATCAAGTTGTTGGTTTTTTGCAGAAAACGAAAATGCTTTATCAATTGAATTTTCGTAGGGAGTATTATTTGTAAAACGGCTTATTTGTAGCAATCCTGTTTTGGCTAAAAGTGATCCTGCAAGAAATTTATTAGGTTCAAGTGGCTTTGGATTATCTACATGCTCATCCAAAAACAAAGTGTAAAGATAAATCGCTAACCACCCAACTGAAATTTTATGGGTAGATTCAATGTTTGCATTCACAAGGTCTTTAATTATCCATGGGAATAACTCACCCAAAAGAGGAGTGTTATTGTTTGACCGTAGTTTTGTCTCTAAGATTTTTCTCGCTTCATTTCCAAAATCTGTTGAGATACCGTCCAATTCTTCAAACAAAGATTTTCTTGTTTGCAGAATGCTCTCCTCATAGTTCCTAAAAAAGGTAACGGAGGGATTGATAATACTTGTATGATTCATCTGTATGATTTTTAATATTCAATGTTCACTGCAATATTAAGAGTTAAAACCGACTTTTTGCGTATGCTAAGGTAGATAAGTTACGATGTTTTAGGTGTTTGTCCGAAATTGCAGTTCTGTTCATTTTTTGTCTGTTTGGTTACGCACTGTCGCCATAGCATGACCGATAACGAATAAATATCTACAATTGCATATATTTCCACTTTATAATGAGCATTTGATATTTTTTTATATTACTCAAATACATCTTTTTATAAAGAAATGTGCAACTGTTAATGTTATTCATTATATTGATTATTTATTTTTTCCACAAATATACTATTTATTTTTTTATTTACTGATTAAATAAATGTGATTTCTACTTCAGCATCTGCGCTGTTATCTTTATTTGCGAAGATAATGTATTTATTGCCTGTTCCTAAGGTGGAGGCGGCTACTTCTACTTCTTCGTCGGGTAGTATTTCTACCATATTGGCTGGCAGGGCTGCATCGGCAGTGGCTGCGGCATAATAAAATACTGATACTGTGCTGTTGTTAGTTATCAGCAATATATCTTTTGCGGTGTAAGTAAAATCGGCGGCTTTATGTGTGGCTGCCAATATTTTTAACAGATAGATATTATTGTTCTTGTTGGTTTTTGATTTATGTGCCGGTGTAATCAACTTATCGTTGAACAATGTGCATAATACATCCGGATTGTCGAGATTAATTAAAATAATGGTACAAATATTTTTTAGTATTTGTTTGCTAATTAATTTTTTCTTGGCTTTGTAGTTGGGTATAATACTTTTTACCTGGGTTTGGGTTGATTTTTGTTTGTCGAAAGCAGCCAGATATTTTAATCTTACGGCTTTAAAATCGGCAGTAAAAGTAGTGCCTAAGATAGCATCATATATTTCGCCTTGTTTTTCCAAAAGTTCCATATCTTCTCTTATGGTTTCAATGGTAGCTTTTTTGTATTCGCTTATTCCGTTAGGAAAAACTGATTTTTGTTCTTTCGAATTCTTTTTAAATTTCAATACGAAAGCAGCCAAAAATGCATCTATTAAATCGAAATATTCATTTTTAACCTCATTTACTTCTTTGGTAAGGTTTACCTGTTTGTTAAGATTTTGATTCCGCAAAGAAATATCACTGAAAACATCATCGTAAAGTGTTTCGGTTTCGGTAATAAGGTCTGCATATTCGGGCAGATTTGCCGATTTCAAACTCTGAATGTGTTCGTAAATATACTCTGCAATTGCTGATCTGCCAACTCTTGTGTTTTCGATTGGCGAAATGGTGTAATTTTCAATTTTACCCATAATTTTATTTTTTAAAATGTTTGTAAATAATTTTGACTACAAAGAAAATAAAAATTTTTGACATACAAATATTTTTTTTTAGATATGTTATATTTTATTGAAAAAATCTTTAAATATTTATAAAATGTCAGTTTGTTAGATTAAACAGAATAATAAATAATATTAAATAATATTTTACAGACTATATACAAAAAAGGAAATGGCATATAATAATTCAAACTAATAAAATCGGTTTTATGATTAAGGCTTTGCATGTTTGCAGAGCATAATTCCCATTTGGGAATAGGCCTTAGAAACGTTGCAGAGTACAATTCCCATTTGGGAATAGACCTTAGAAACGTTGCAGAGCACAATTCCCATTTGGGAATAGGCCTTAGAAACGTTGCAGAGCACAATTCCCATTTGGGAATAGGCATTAGAAACGTTGCAGAGCACAAT
>JAHEYQ010000066.1 GCA_023251515.1 Bacteroidales bacterium | reverse complement strand
AATGATGTTGAGATACAACTTTGTAAAGTCTTATGTGATTTGCATAATGAAAAAGAAATTATGAAATCTATGTGTAATTTCAATTGGATTAATTCAGTTACTTGTTAGCGGTTTAGTATTAAAGTTTGCTTCGAAATAGGTCGTGTACAGGAAATATTGGATTAAACAATACATAAAAAAAGGCTGCTTCAATTAAGAAACAGCCTTTTTTGTTATAATGAAGTAATATATTTTAATTACTTAGCAATTCTTTCGAGCCATTTAAGCATAAATATCATAGTTAACATCGAAATACTGCAAGCCACAACAAATACTGTCCATGTAAGCCAAATTGGAATAGAATCGTAAAGGATAGCACCAATAACCAATAACTGATTACCAATAGCAGTAGCACCTAACCATCCTCCTTGCATAATACCCTGATATTGTGGTGGAGCAACTTTAGATACAAAAGAAATACCCAGCGGACTGATAAATAATTCGGCAACTGTAAGAACAAAATATGTTCCTATCAAAAGGAAAGGAGTTACTTTAAGACTTTCGTCAAGTGGCACACCTCCTTGTTTTGGATCAATGGCAGCATGCATAGGCAAATTATGCAAATAAGAGCCAACAGCCATAATTACAAAGCCCAAACCAGCTATAAACATACCAATTGCAATTTTTTTAGGAGTAGAAGGTTCGTTTCCGTTTCTTCTTAACCAGCCAAATAAAGCTAAAACTACAGGTGTTAGAAATACAACAAAAAATGGATTGATAGATTGGAAAATTTCAGCACCTTGTAAGGTTATACTTCCAAGTGATATTTTCATAATGCTCAGATTGGTATATTCTTTTGCAAAGAAAGTTAAAGTTAATCCATTTTGATGGAATGAAAACCAGAAAAATATAACAACACCAAATACGGCAAATAATGCATATAAACGTTGTTTTACTTCTTTTACATCCATTTGTATTGCGTCAGAATCAACGGCTGCACCTTTGGCAACCACTTTTTTAGGATTTGGAAACTTACTTTTGTTTACAAGATAAATAGTTAACGAAATAGCCATTGCAAAAATAGCAACACCGAATGCATAGTGGAAACCGGTTGTAAAAATATTAAGATATTCATTTGCAAAAGCACCTAAATCTGTAACTGCTTTGCCACTTACTTCTGTAGCAAGGTTGGTTAAAGATTGAGTTCCGTCAGCAGTAATATTGCCTTCTAATTGTGCATGACAAAGTGCAGGTAAATCTGCATTATACAGAAAACCATGTTTTCCTAACCACCAGTTTCTAACACCAATAGCAGTTAATGGAGCAAAAATAGCACCTACATTTATAAACATATAGAAAAGAGAAAAACCTGAATCTCTCATTTTTCCATACTCAGGACTGTCGTACATCTGACCTACCAATGCCTGTAAGTTGCCTTTAAACATACCATTACCAAATGCTATAACAAATAAACCAATACAGGTTAATGTTAAGAATAAAGCTTTGTTTGGTGTAGGAGTTGGTGATGGAATTGCTATCAGGAAATATCCCAAAGCCATCATAATCAAACCAATTAAGATAACACCTTTGTAATTTCTGGTTTTATCGGCTATCAAACCGCCAATGAAAGCCAGAATGTAAATTGAAAAATAAAAAATGGAATAAATAATGCCGGCATTGGTTCCTGATAATCCAAATTTTGCCTGTAAAAAAAGAACTAAGATAGCCATCATGGTATAAAAACCAAAACGTTCGCCCATATTTGCAAGGGCTGCTGCTAATAATCCTTTCGGATGATTTTTAAACATAGTTTTTGAATTTAATTAATAATTGATTTTTTTTGAATGTACAAAAATAAAGAAAAAAACAACTTCACAAAATATATTTTACTAATTGATAATAACTTATTCCTTTAGCAACAATTAAAATATTGAAAACCAATAGAGATAAAATAATGTTTTTTTATAAAATATGAAAGTTAATTAGTTTAATTGGGAATGTCCGTTTTTATTATGTAGATATTAACTCGTGGTTTTTTGAGCAAATGCCAGAATATTTCCATCTAAATCAGAACAATATGCTACTTTATCGCCCCAATCCCTTACCAAAGTTTCGCTTAATGGTTTGGCTCCGTATCTGATGGCTCTTTCAAAATAATCATCGGGCGAATTTACATATAAATATATTTCACATCTCGGAATTCCGTTTCCTTTTGATGGATGTACAATGTTTTCTCCCAGTATTTTAGCAATACCTTTTTCGGGCATTATTCCTAATTTGCTTTGTTCATTAATTTCAAATTCTGTCATACCGGGAACATCCAAAAGAGCTTCTTTTTGTAATACTTCCTGATAAAAATACTTGCTCTTTGCCTGATCTGCAACATAAATTATAAAAATTGACTTCATCTGTTTATTTATATTAAACTGTATATTATTAAATTGACTTAGCATAAACCTAACAGGTTTTCAAAACCTGTTAGGTTTGGATTAGTTTTATTCTACTTTTATCCTAATTCCTTCGGAGTGCGAACTAAATTCGGGTGCGTACATACATTGTATGCTGGTAATTCCGTTTGAGAAATTCCCTTTTTGGGTGGCTGTCAAATTATATTCGAAAACATAAGTGCCTTTGCCTAGGTATGAAATAAAGAAATTGGTGGCGGCATCGCGGGTACTTTCGTAATAACCCATGCCCTGCTGCCAGCGATAACCCGAAAGCACATTAACCGGTTCAAATGCCGATGCCCGCATATCTTTCAGATGAACATATTCCATATCGCGGTCAACACGAAGCTCTATTCTAACTTTCACTTTGTCGCCCACTTTAAGCTGAGCAATTTCGCCTATAGGTTCAATCACCGGTCCTGTTGAAGTATTGCGTTCGACAAAAAGTTTTTTGTCGAGTTTCAGAGGCGTTGCAGCTGGAGTAATTTTGTCAAGTTGTTCAAAATATTGCCAGTACATGGCTCCCCATGCCACACCATCGTCAGTTTTAATAACGTTGATATTTCCCATTTCAGGTTTAATTTCGTTGGTATTCCACGAAGTTTTAAAATATCCGGTGCCGCCTTCGGGTATTTTCTGACTCTGATAAGGATTAATTTTTTGTCCGCCAACACTAACCTCAACCAATCTATCGCTTGCCAGCAAATCGGTACCTCTGAGTAATAAAGCATAAATAGCTTCCGAAGTAGCCTTAGTGGTTTTCCAATCCTGAGTCTGTTTTTGCTTGAGCAGCCATATCTTCATTTTCTCAACCGATTCGCGGTCGTTGCTTACCTCATCAAAAGCTTCTATCAGCAATGCCATGGTTTCAATGGGTGACTGATACCAGTAATAACCCTGACTCAAATCGCGCCAGTACATGCCCATTTCTTCCGAGTACAAAGCATTTTCCTTTAATGATTTCATAATATCTGCGGGCGTTTTCTGATCGTTAAATCTTTTTAATGCCAAAGCCATCATCCCCTGCATATATTTACTTTCAGTAGTCCAGAATTTCTGAGCTTGTGCTTTAAAATATTCAAACGCATCTTTACTTTTAGGATTCAATGGGATTTCATTAGTAAAATAACTGCGGGCATACAGATATTGTATCTGAATACTGCCAATCTGATCTTTAGACAAATCTTTCGGATAATGTTTACGGATGTATTCATAATCTTCTCTGATTCTTTCATCGAGATAATAAACCGCTTTCTGAACCATATTATTCATCTGATAATCGCCCTTATAAGCATTAACACCCAGATGCTGCAAATGAGCAAAACCTGTAACGATATGCTGGGTTATATAACGGTCGTCAACACCACCGGGAAACCAAGCCCATGCGCCATTAGGCAACTGATTTTTCAGTATTTTCTGTTTGGCAGCTCCCAGTTCGGAAGCCATTTTATTCATATCGAACAGCAAACCAATGCGTTTTTTGCGTTCCGATTCATCTTTGGCATTCAACAGCCAGGGGGTTTCTTCCAGTAAAATATTCTTTAATTCCTGATTTTTCTCCAGATTCGAAAGCAAAGCATCTGTTGAAATATATTTCCAGTTATCAAATACTTTGCGGATTTTCGGGTTGGAATTGGCAATAAAACCAGCCAGACTATTTGCATAAAAACGACTAAAAACCTGCTCGGCACATTCGAAAGGATATTCCATTATATAAGGCAAAGCCTGCACAGCATACCAAGCCGGATTGGAAGTAAATTCGAGTGTAAGTTTCTGATGTTTCAATGTGCCGGAAGAAGCTGAATTAATCAGTTTTTCAAAACGGAAATCTTTACTTTGACGACCGTTTATCGGCAAAGGCAAAGTTTCTGTTACCAGCATCCGATTGGTTAAAACCGGAATAGCCATTTCTTCTCCATCGCTGTAGTCTCCTGCTTTGGCAACCACTTTATATGTAACAGCACCCAAACCTTCGGGAATCGTAATGCTCCATGCCATATTCTGGCTTTCACCTGCTTTAACGGTAAAATCTTTATCAGTATTTTCCAGTAACATATTCATGATGGGTTGCATAGTCAATGCATTGAAAAACTGCAACCTGATGATGCCGCTTAGTTCTTTATTAGAGATATTGCTTACTTTTACCTGAAAAGCCATGTTGTCGCCTTCTCGGAAAAAACGGGGAGCATTGGGCACCACCATCAAATCTTTTTGGGTAACTAATTCCTTTTGTATCTGACCAATTTTTAAATCTTTGGTATAAGCCAGACCACGCATTTTCCATTTGGTTAATGCTTCAGGAATGGTAAAGGAAATCAGCACATCGCCACTATCATTCGTTGTAAGTTGCGGATAAAAGAAAGCAGTTTCATTAAAGTTGGAACGGGCTTTTACATCGGAAAAGTCGGTTGATTGCTGTTTGCCTTTTTCATCATCAGGATTATTAGCTACAACAGAATCTGCCCACATATATGTTGATTTTTCTTTTTTATCTCCTCCATTTTTGGAAATAGTTACATCTTGTAAATTTGCAACACCAGCCATTGGAGCTTCGTCTAAATATTCAAATTGAATATTATCATCCTCATTTATTACTTCCAATTCTCTTGAACCTTTGTATGCACCTCTGTAACCATAATATCCGTAATTATTATAACCAAACCATTTTAATCTATCGTAGGTTACAGCTTTGGGATAACTGATTCTATCTTTTGTATAATAGCATAAATTACTATTATCAGTATCGAAACCGGCATTAGATTCCCATTGTAACCTACTGTAATTTGGGCTGAAAATATTAAAATCCCAGCTTGAAGTTTTAAAGGCATCCAATGAAGCATCATACATGGAAGCCAACAATTCAGCTGCCAGTTTTTCGCCTTTGCTGCCTCTGATTCTGATTTTCCATTCTTCTTTTTGACCCGGTAGAAGTTTATTGCGGAATGATTCAAATGAAATATCCAGCTTCTTATTGGTAAATGGCACAATTACTGTTTCATTAAAAGTGTATGAACGATTGTTTTTAAACAAAATAAGATGAATCGTGAAATTTCCCCTCTGAGCTTCTGTAATCGGAATTTTGAACAATTTCTGCTCATTACTTATTTTCAGCCATTGTTTTGAAGTAATTTGCCCATCCACTTCTATTTCATACAAAACATTCAGATCTTTCTCTTTGCTGCCAAACAGGAAACTTGCTGTTTCGCCGGGTTCTCCTGAACTCTTAATCATTTGCAACCAGGCAACTTCATTTAAAGGAATTTGTTTTTCATCAGGCGAGTAAACTGTAAAATATTTTTTTACTTCCAAAGCCGTTCCATAAATATCTTTCGATTTGATTTCCATCAGATAAACACCTTGTTGCCATTTTTTTAAATCTTTCAACACTAAAAATGTATCCTGAGGAGTAGCAAAGTTGAGATTCAAAACTTCCCTGCCTTTTTCCCATTGTATAACTTCATTTTCATTATTATACACATCCAGAGGGAAATTTTTATAAAACTCTTCTTTGCTCATGCTGAATACATCCGGATTTTCCCATTTGCGGTCGCGGAAAACTCTGTCAGGCATTTTCAACTGATAAATTTTAATATTTCCATCGGCTTTTTCAGGATTTCCACTCTGATTGGTCGTATTGATTTTAAAAAGATGCTTTTCTTCTAAGTTAATTTTTTCATTTATATCAACATCCACAATCAGCGCATTATAAGCTACAGAAATAGTCTGAGTTGAAGAATGGGTTTCACCGTTTAAATCAGTTACATCGGCAGTAATTTCATAATTAAAAACCGGATTTAATGATTTATCAATACTTAAATCAGGAAAAGCTGTGAAATCGATGCTAAATTCTCCTTTTTCATTGGTTTTGCAACTGCCGTTTGTAACTTCCAATTCGGGTGAAGATGAGTAAAAGCTTTTCATCCACCATCCCCAGTAAGGGAAGCGGGCTGTTCTTACAATACGGAATTTCACATTAGCATTGTCAATATTATTGCCTGCATAGGCTTTGGCAAAACCAACCACAGTTATTTTCTCATTCAGTTTATAACTGCCTTTCAAAGGATTAAATCCTACTTCAAATTTAGGCCGCTTGTATTCTTCTACCGAAAAATAAATATTGCCCCATTCGTTGCCAATCCGCATTTGTCCGGTTAAGCCCGATGAAGGAGCTGTAAAACTGCCACTTACAGAACCATATTCATTGCTTGTAAGTTTCAGATCACTTACTTTCTGTCCATTTACATCAAAAAAGTTGACAGTTGTCGGATGATTGGCTTTGATATTTTTGATTTTTCCTTCTGTTTCCAATATAATTCCCTTAAAAAAAACCGTTTGTCCGGGACGATATATAGCTCTGTCGGTAAAGAAAAATGTATTTAAAACCTTTTGAGGAGGCTGTTTTTCGTAGCCATAAATAGAATATCCATCACTTATAAATTTATCGTTGTTATAATAAAATTCCAGACTGATATTGTTATAATCACCTCTGCTATTAGAAGCAATTATTTCAAAAAAACCTTCTGAATTGCTTCCAAATTCTTTCCAGAATTTGGTTTCATATTCTCTTTTCTGATAATTATATTCAGATTTGTAAGCTTTAATTCTAGCATTAGCAAGCGAATAACCTGTTTTGCGATTCAACAGATAAAAGTTTACATTTCCGTCAATTCTACGACTAACATAACTGATTTCCGTTACCCAGAAATTATTGTAAGTTACTATATTCTCATCACAACTAAAGTTTTTGTCGGTGGAAGCTAAAAGCACATAATAACCTGTATTGGCAATAGCCGGAATACCGATTTCGGTTTTGTGATCCTGATAATCACCAGCATCAGTCAATTGCTTTTCAAAACCGTAAACGGGTGTTAGTTTTAAATATTCATTTATTATTTTCTTTTCACCGCTGTTTTGTCTTATTTTTTTATCTGCATCATATTCTAATTTTATCAGTCTGAAATATAATTTGCTTATGTTTTTATAAGTTACTAAACTCAATGACTGCTCATTGGGTAAAATGGCATTATCTATTTTTAAGCTTAAAGAAGTTTTTTTAATTTCATTAATCAGATTTTTACATTTTAAACCATAATAGGATTTCGGGAAATTTTTGATGGCGTTTTCGCAAAATTCCAATGCTTTTTTCTTGTCCCATCGGTTTTTGTCACCAGCAACAGGATTATATTGATTCCCTTGCTGATTGTAATTTTCGGCTAATAAATAATCTATTTCTGCTGATTTTTCATAAGCTGCATATTTGCTTTTCAGCTTTTCAAGTGCTTCTGTATATAATTTGTTTTTGTTTTCAAGTATTGATTTATTTTTCACAAAATCAAGCCTTTCGATTTCTACATCAAGCAAAGCATCAGGTTCTGAATCTTTTAAATGAAAAGTTGTAACATCCTGCAAAAGTTTCAGGCAATAATAATCTAAAGACAAATTATTTTTGGTGCTAATTTTCATATTGCTGAATGCCAATGCCGGAGCAAAATAAACAGCCTCATTAAGCTGAAAATCATCAGCCGGACGGGTTAATCCCGATTCGGTATTCATCAGAAAATCAATTGCTCTGAAAGCCAGAAAGTCGTACAAAGTTGGTCGGTAAATGCGTCCGTTGTTGCCTTTTTCTATAATTATATCAAACTCGCCAATAGGTTTTGCTTTTAATTGATTTACATCTTTAAGCGAAGCCAGATAATTCTCAATAATTACTTCAAAAAACTTTCTGGCATCCCAGGTAGCCAGATCCTTTTGTTTGAAATTTGCAGTTATACTTCTTTGCAGAATTTCATATCTGTTTGATTGATAATATCGAAAATATAATTCAGCCAATATAGATTGCAAAACCGGCTTAGCTGGGAAAACTGCTTTTTTTGCTTCTGTTTCTATTTCGGCAATATTTTTCAACATAAAATCTTCCTCAAAATCAGCCTGAAGCCTGATTTTATATAAAATGGATTTGATAAGTTGCGGATAATTTGCATCTTTTCTTGCTCTGTTATTTATTACAATCACCACATCCAATGCAGATTTTGGCTGCGATTTCTGAATAAAATCATCAGCAATTTTCCATTCCTTTTCATAATTATTGACTGGAAGCTGATTTTGTGCTTTTAAAACACTGCATGATAATATTGTTAATATCAATGCAATAAAAGTTTTGATTTTCATAAACAGTAATTTATATTAGATATTTAAAAACTTCAAATTTAATGAAAGATTCATTCTTATTGAAAAAAATATTTTTATTTATACAAAAAAAAGACCAAAGAGAAATATACAAAATTATTTCCTTTGGTCTTTTGCATTTTTAAAGCACGAATTACTTTTTCACTATCTTAACGAATCTGCTAATTGAATTATTGCTATATTTCACAAAATAGATGCCTGATTCAAAATTATTTATATCAATATTAAATCTTCCTTCTTTCTGATTAGGAAGTTCTGTATGAAATAAGCTTTTGCCCAAAACATCAAGTATTTCAATTTTAATATGTTGAGAAAAAATTTCTTTAAAATCAACAGTAATTATATCGTTTGCAGGATTAGGATACACATTCAATTTTAAATTATTGGTATTATCACTGATAAACAGATTGTTATCAGCATAGATATGCAGATTATCGATATACAAATTGCTTCCATGGCGATTTACAGATTCGATATTTAAAATAACTTTCTTATTTCTAAGTGATGAAATATCAACAGTTTCAAGTCTCCAATCAGATGCCATAGCAGGTACAAATGATGAGGAAGATGAGGTTGTGTTTAACAAACTTCCTTGTTTTTTGTACAGATTAAAAGCATAAGTATTTCCACAGTCGTCAGTTGCATTAACTTTTAAAGTATCGGCCAAACCAGAATAATGATAAGCCAGATTGAATTGCATAGTGATATTGGCTGAATCAGGGATGTTTAAAACAGGCGTAATTATATTATCTTTTTGACTTGCCAACGGATTATAATTGCTTAGCTTGATACCCACAGAATGAAAACTGTTTGTCAAACCAGCGGTTGTTATTGTATCCCAGGCAATTGAATAATCGGGATTAAGTACTATTAAATCATTATCTTTCAGGCTTCCGTTTTCAAAATCCAGATAATAAGGAAGACTTATTTCATTTCTGATGTCAAAACGGGCAACTGAATTATTATTAAAAACATTATATTCAACTACATTAGAGTCATTTGCAATTTTTACAGTTAACTCATATTTACCTTGCGATAAAGCAGTTATGGGATTCAACTGTACAACAGCCGTTTGATTTATCTGCAAAACACCCGTCCAATTCTTTACTTGCATGGGTTCATTATTTAAACGATAATAAATTTTAGCACTATACAAATTGCTATCACCCAGATTGGCTATTGTTATCTGCGGACTAAAAGTATTATTACAATAATAAACTGAATTCATATTATTTATTGCATTTACTGCAATATCATGTTTTCTACTCAAAGGAGGCACTGGGGTATGTGTCTGAGCCAGATAATTATATGCAGCCAATACATTAATCATTCCTCTGCCATAAGTATTATCTTCACCGGCTACGCCCAAATCGGTAGCAGTATAGTATAATGCAGCCAGTATATCAAATCCCGGAACATCAGGAAAAGCTTCTTTCAGCAACAATACAGCACCTGTAACATGCGGAGCTGCCATAGAAGTTCCTGAAAGCGAAGCATATTCATTTTGATTTACAGCAGATCTGACATTTACACCCGGAGCTGAAACTTCCGGTTTTATTTTCAAAACACTATCAACATTGCAATTGGTTGGTCCTCTGCTCGAAAATGAAGCAATCGGAAATCCGGCGGTATTGCCGTCAACTGCACCAACTGTATAAGAGTTTAATTCATTAATAGTTACGTGTTGAGGAAAAGGAATGGTCTGCGTTCCCGGTCCTTCATTTCCAGCTGAAAAAACACAGGCAATGCCTCCTGTTTCCAAAGCAGAAAACATCTGAGTAATAAATCCGCTGCACAGTAAAGTATCGGTTGGGACACTATATCCCCATGAATTATTTATAACATCAGGAATATCAATGGTTGTAGCAGTATCCCCATCAGGATTAAAAACCCACTGAAATGCCAGCAAAAAATCTGAAAGCGGTTTAACTTCCGTAATACTTTTTGCAACAGGGTCGGTAGCGATAACAAAGGCATTAAAAGCAACACCTATTGTGTCATTTGTGGCTCTATCCAATCCCATTTCGGTACCTACTGTATGTGTACCATGACTTCCGGTTTTATCATACGGAATATCAGAATGATAGCCATACCAAGACTGAGAAAGCGGCAAATAATTTCCTAAAAAATTATTTTTTATAGCTGGGTGATTAGGCCAAATACCGGTATCGATACTACAAGCAATTCTTCCTCTGCCGGTATATCCCATTGCCCATAATGCCGGAGCATTGATTGCTATTAAGCCGGGTTCTTTTCCGTTAGCTATTGAAGCTGATTTGTTAACCGGTTGTTCTATAGGTGTAAAAATCTTAGAATTATCAATGTCAATTAATTCAATATCATCACGTTCCGAAAGTTTTTGGATTAATTCAGCTTTGGCTTCAATAATTAACATATTTACTATCCAGAGTGGCTGGATACTTATAGCTGAAGCCCCTTTTTGCTGGTTAATAGATTGAATAACATTCTGTTGACTTTGCTCAGCTTTTCGAGTTAAAAAATTTAAAACCTTTTTTGCTCTTTCTTTTGATGGAAGATTCTGCTTTTTCATCATATAATTCAATGAATCCAGATTTGCGGTTTCTTTCAAAAAGATATTCACTCTGAAATACTTATCAGTATTTTCTTTGTCGCTGAGAAGTTTTGCCAAAGATGATGAAATTTTGTTTTGCTGAGCATTTGCTGATAAAAAAACACCAAAACAAATAAGTAGAATTAATCCCGATTTCTTCATGTCAGATTTTTTAAGTTGTTGAATTTTAATTAATAGATTTTTAAAAATAAATTTTACAATAAGATACAAAGCTACAGTTTTTAGATTAGTTTTTGTTTTTTAATATGTTAATTCCCACTTTCACTATTAAGTTTACTATGCTTTATTCCAAACAAAAAATAAAGCAGCAGCCCAATCGCCAGCCAGATTAAAAACCTCAGCCAGTTGGTAATACCTAACTCTGTCATCAGATACAGATTAGTTAATAAGCCAGCTACAGGAATAAATGAAAATTGTTTTGCAACAGCATAATAAGTAATTAAAACTGCAAAAACAATAAATCCCGACATTGGTATCTGATGTTTAAAAACATCCCAAAAACCAGCTTCGTACCTGCTGTGATTAAAATCGAAAAAGTTTATAACTCCTTCTTTGTTAAAGTATAATAACAGCATCAGAATAAAAATCCAAACAATGGGCAGTAAGTATCTGGAATTAAAATAAGGAACTCTGTAACCACCTTTTGAATGCAATGTGTTGCCTTTTTGCTTATTATCCATAATAAGTACACCACCGGAAACCAAAACAAAAGCAAACAAAGTACCGATACTTGTTAAATCAGTTACTTCGGTAAGATTTAGAAACAGAGAAGGAACTGCAACAATAATTCCGGTAATAATAGTTGCAAATGCAGGTGTTTTAAATTTAGGATGTAAAACAGAGAACTTTTTCGGTAGCAAACCATCGCGGCTCATACTCATCCAGATACGCGGCTGACCAACCTGAAAAACCAACAAAACACTCGCCATCGCAATAATTGCACTTACTGCAATTATACCAGACAAATGTGTCAGATTCAGTTTTTCAAATGCATAAGCCAAAGGATCACCAACATTTAACTCAGAATAATGAACCATTCCAGTTAAGACTAAACTTATTAACACATAAAGTATTGTGGTTATGCCTAATGCATAAATCATAGAACGGGGTATATCGCGGCGGGGATTTTTACATTCTTCTGCTGTAGTTGAAATGGCATCAAAACCAATATATGCAAAAAAGACACCGGAAACCCCTTTTAATACTCCACTAACTCCATTAGGAGCAAATGGCGACCAGTTTTCAGGATTAACATAAAAAGCCCCAACCCCAATTACCAGCATTAGGATAGCAATTTTAAGAATGACCATTATATTTCCGGCAACTTTTGTTTCATATATGCCTCTATAAACCAAATAGGTTATAAAAATTACAATAGAAAACGCAGGTAAATCTGCAATAATTCTGAGACTTCCGATTTTGGGTGCATTCAACCATGCATGATAGGCTTCCTGAATTCCTCCTGATAAATCTTTTAAAGGAATTCCCGATTTTATACTTTCTAAAGCTTGGTGATAACCTCTTGAAGCACTCAGAAAATCAGTACTGAAATATTCAGGAATTTTCATTCCCAAACCATTCATTAAACCGGTAAAATAATCGGACCAGGAAATGGCAACTGCAATATTACCAACAGCATATTCCATAATTAAATCCCAACCAATAATCCATGCAACGAGTTCCCCAAAACTGACATAAGCATAAGTGTATGCACTGCCGCTAATGGGGATGCCAGAAGCAAATTGAGCATAACACATGGCCGAAAAACCACAGGCAATGGCTGTAAAAATAAATAATACAGAAACTGCAGGACCGCCGTTTGCAGCAGCTGTTCCTATGGTACTGAAAATACCGGCACCAATAATGGCTGCGATACCAAGTGCTGTAAGGTCTCTTACATTTAGGCTGCGTTTCATGCCTGAATTTTCATGCATTTGCATGTCGACATGCCTGAGAATCATCTCTATAGATTTACGTCTGAATAGTTTGCTCAATTGTTCAGTTATTTAATTCAGAACAAATTTAGCAAAATTTTTATTGTAAGTGAAATTTATACTGGATTTTTTTAAATAAAAATTCCCGATACAATCAATTTAAATTGAATCAGGAATTTTTACCACAAGTTAAATAAAAAATCAACAACATTAAAAATATGTTATTCTAATGATGCTAATGCTATTTTAGTCAATTTATTAAAATTGAAATTGATTACAGGAAAAAATTAATCTTCAAAAATGGCTTTAAGCAAATAAGAATCAGACTTATCACTAAGTTGTTCAAAGACATAAAGGATATTTCCATTACGGTAAAATCTTCCTAAATAGGATTTTTTAGTTAAAGTTAAATCAAAAGATTCAATTTCTTTTAAAGTATATGTTTTAGATTTTTCAAGCATTTCTAATGTTTTTCCCATTTATTTATTATTTTAGCAAGTATATAGACATATAAAACATGCAAAATGTTTGGTAATATTGAGACTTTAACAAATATTTATACAAATTACATGATAGATAAATCTCATTTCAATCATTCAAAATTGATGCCAAACTCATTCAGCCAATAGTTTTTCAACAAGTTCAGGAAGGGCAATTCCAGCTTTTTCTTTAATAATCATCAGATTACGTGCATTATAAAAATCTTTTGCATTGGGATCTATAAAATATTTTGGCACATTTGCCGGAACATAATTTAGTAATCCAGCTGCAGGATATACATTCATAGATGTTCCCACAACCATAAAAATATCAGCTTGTGCCGAAAGTTCAGCCGCAGGAATAATCATTGGAACATCCTCGCCAAACCAAACAATATGAGGCCTCAATTGAGAACCTTTTTCACACAAATCGCCTTTTTTAAGCTCCCAACCTTTTAGTGTATATATCAGATTTTCATCAACCGTACTTCTTACTTTCTTCAATTCTCCATGCAAATGCAAAATTTTGGATGAACCACCTCTTTCGTGCAAATCGTCAACATTTTGAGTAATAATCTGCACATCAAACCTGGCTTCTAGCTTTGCCAAAGCATAATGTGCTGCATTGGGTTCAACTTCAAGCAATTGTTTCCTGCGTTGATTGTAAAATTCAATGACCAATTCCTGATTTCTTTGCCATGCATCATAAGTTGCAACATCTTCAATACGATATTCTTCCCACAAACCATCGCTGTCCCTGAAGGTTTTGATACCACTTTCAGCACTGATACCGGCTCCTGTTAAAACTACAATTTTCTTCATAAGCATAATTTTTACAAAAGTAATCATAAGTTCATTTTTCTAAAAGAAAAAAAATACTTAGTTTTGATGTCTTTCTTTTTTACAGAATTTCAATGCGAAAAATATCATTAACAGAAAAAATCATACTAAATTTCATGCTTTTAGGCATGGGAATTATCATTATTATTGCAGCTTACTCGTTTTATACAGCCAAAGATGCACTGATGAACCGCACATTTGAACAGCTTACTTCCGTAAGAACTGTAAAGAAAAATCAGATTGAAAGTTTTTTTAACGACCGTTTCCGCGACATCAATCTGATTTCGGGCTCTGAAGATATAAAAAAACTTTTGTATATTATCAATACTTTAAATTATAGTATTGATAAACAATCAAATAAAAATGAAAGAAATAAAATTAATGAAGAATACAACCGATATTTGAGATTATATTTAAATTCTTGTGGGTATTACAACAATTTGCTGATATTCAACAATAATGGTTTAGGTTTAAAGATTAAAACTTCTGAAAAAGAAAGCAATGCAGTTTCTATTGATTCTATTAATAATTTCCCTTTAGATAAGCTAGTGAAAACCGTTTATAAACACAAAAAAACATTTCTTCAGGATTTTTCTATTCATAAATATAGCAATAAACCATCGATGTATATAGGAGCAGCAATATATTCTGTTCATAAACAAATTATTGGAATAGTTGCTTTGGAAATTTCGATAGATGCTATAAACTCAATTATGCTCGAAAACAATCCACATAATGGTTTGGGTAAAACTGGGGAATCTTATTTGGTTGGAATAGATCATCTTATGCGTAGTAGCTCTCGTTTTCACGACAATTCATTGCTGAAAACCAAAGTAAAAACCCTTGCAGTTGAAAACGCTTTTAAGAACTTTTCAAGCATTGGTATTTTAAAAGATTACAGAAATATAGATGTTTTATCAGCATATTCAAAACTTGTTATTTCTGATTTAAATTGGAGTATTGTGGCGGAAATCGATTTAAAGGAGGCTACCATAGCTGTATATGATTTGAGAAATAATGTAATATTAATCAGTGTGTTACTAGCTGTTATTCTATTTATTTCTTCTTTTCTGATATCAAAAAGGATAACGAGACCCATTATAAAACTAAAAGAAGCAACTATAAACGTTAGTAAAGGCGAATTTAATGATCAGATTTCGATATACTCAAATGATGAAATTGGAGCTTTAACCGAATCTTTTAATTTTATGGTTAATCACCTTAAGCAGCAAAGTATTGAACTTCAGCAAGAAAGAATGCTAAGAATGCAATCGGTTTTAGATGGACAAGAAATTGAAAGGCAAAGATTATCACGCGAATTGCATGATGGATTAGGACAATTGTTAATCGCTTTAAAACTCAGATTAGAAGGGCTTAACTTTTTGGACAGAAGCAAGTTAATTTCAACTATTGAAGGCATTAAAAAACTATTCGACAGCACTATTGATGAAGTAAAACGGATTTCTTACGACTTAATGCCGGCAGTACTTTTTGAGTTTGGATTGGCTAAAGCAGTACAAAATTTGTGTGAAGAAATTGAAAACCGCACAAAAATTAAAATTAATTTCAGCTTTGAATGCGATTCTGATATTCTAAACAAAACACAAAAAACCTATCTCTTCAGGATTATTCAGGAAGCATTAAACAATATTGCAAAACATGCAAATGCCACAAAAACTGAAGTTTCTCTAATTCATAAAAATAACAGAATTTATCTGAAAATAGGAGATAATGGCAAAGGCTTCAATTTGCAGGAAAGGATGAATCAAAAGAATACCAACGGAATATATAATATGCGAGAACGAATTATCTTGCTAAACGGAGAATTCGAAATTGAATCTGAACTAAACAATGGCTGCAAAATTACAGCAGAAATACCCCTTGGTTGATTTATTATTCAATTATTCTTATTTTTGTAGAAAATTAATCTAAAAAAAGAATGCCTAATATCAAAATAATGCTTGTAGATGATCATCAAATAGTTAGAGATGGGATAAAGGCTCTGCTCGAAAGTTTGGATAATGTTCAGGTAATTGGAGAGGCATCAAATGCAAAAGAATTACTTGAAAAATTAAGCTTCAGCAAACCAGATATTATTGTTACAGATATTTCAATGCCAGATATTTCGGGTATAGAACTCACTAAAATTATAAATGAAAAAGAAGAGTTTTCGGGGATAAAAGTTTTGATTTTGTCAATGTTCACAAATGAAGATTTTATATTCAATGCAATAAAAGCTGGAGCAAAAGGATATTTACCTAAAAACACAACCCGTCGCGAACTTTTTGAAGCAGTAAACACCATATACAATGGTGATGAATACTTTAGCGAGTCTATCTCGAATATTATCTTGAAAAGTTATGTCAAAAAAGCTCAAAGCGAAGATCAGACCGATAAAAAGGAAAGCCTAAGTATTCGTGAAACTGAAATCCTGAAACATTTTGCTCAAAGCATGTCTAATCAAGAGATTGCAGACAAACTATTTATCAGTATCAGAACGGTAGAATCGCACAAAAATCATATTATGCAGAAACTGGAGCTCAAATCGACAGTTGATTTAATAAAATTTGCCATAAAAAACAAAATCGTAGAAATATAAAAAAAGACTGTTTGTTTTTCAGACAGCCTTTTTTTATAATCCGAAAAAATTGCAATTACAATCGTTTGCTAATGTCTTCTGATTCTTTTTCAAAACCTGGTTTACCCAGCAAAGCAAACATGTTCTTCTTGTATGCTTCCACGCCTGGTTGGTCAAAAGGATTTACACCAAGCACATAACCACTCAAACCACAGGCAAATTCATAAAAATAAATCAATTCACCTAAAGTTAGTTCGTTGATTTCAGGCAAAGTAATTTTTATATTAGGAACTCCGCCATCCACATGTGCCAACATGGTTCCAAGCTCAGCTTTTTCATTAACTTCATGTATCCGTTTACCTGAAATAAAGTTAAGCCCATCCAGATCATCTTTATCTACAGGAACTTCAATATTTTTATGAGGCTTTTCTATACTTAAAACTGTTTCAAAAATATTTCTCAACCCTTCCTGTATATATTGACCCATTGAATGCAAATCGGTTGTAAATCCCACACCTGCCGGAAAAATCCCTTTGTTTTCCTTTCCTTCACTCTCGCCATAAAGTTGTTTCCACCATTCAGTTAAATAATACAGATTGGGTTGATAATTTACCATTATTTCGGTAGTTTTCCCTTTTTCGAGAAGTGCATTTCTAACAGCAGCATATTGTGCAGCAGGACTTAGCGAAATTGATGAAGATTTTTCAAGCTGTTTTTGCATATTTGCAGCACCTTCTACCATTTTTCTGATATTGAAACCGGCAACTGCAATAGGTAATAAGCCAACCGGAGTTAAAACAGAATATCTTCCACCAACATTGTCGGGCACAACATAAGTTTTATAACCCTCATTATCAGCTAAAGTTTTCAAAGCACCTTTAGATTTATCTGTGATGGCAATAATTCTTTTGCAGGCTTCAGCTTTGCCATATTTTTTCTCAATATGATTTTTTAATATTCTAAAAGCAACAGCTGGTTCTGTTGTGGTTCCCGATTTAGAAATTACAGTCAAGGCATAATCTTTATTATCCAGAATCTCCAACAAATCAGCCATATAATCTTCGCTGATATTTTGACCGGCATAAATTACCAAAGGAGATTTTCTGTCTGATTTTAATGCAGCAAAATTATGATTCAATGCTTCAATAACAGCTCTTGCACCTAAATATGAACCTCCGATACCGATAACAACATAAACTTCAGCCATTTTACTTATTTCATGAGCATCAGTTTCTAAAGATGAAAGCAAATTTTCATCAATTTCGGAAGGTAAATTTACCCAACCCAAAAAATCATTGCCTTTTCCGGTCTCTTCAAGAAGTTCTTTCTGAGCAGTATCTATTCTGCTTTGAAATGCATTGATTTCATTTTCAGAAACAAAGCCATTTACTTTGGTATAATCAATTTTTAAATGTATCATATTGAAAAAATTATTGTTTTCCGAATTCAAAAATAATAAAAAAAACACAACATATTGCCAAAAAATAAATTAACTTTACAATCTTTAAAAAATTACAACTTTTTATCAATTTCGGTGTCTGTTATTCATTTATATCAAACAAATTATTATAAATAAAAAAATCAAACAAATGAAAAAGATTATTATTCTCGTCATTAGCATGATTGCCTTACAATCTTATGCGCAAATACCATTACGTCAACCTGACTACAATGTGAAGAACAACAAATCAACTAATTCATTACTTATTTCACCGATTCAGAATTTGAATGCCATTGGTGCATATCTTTCAGGACCTGGTGTAACAATAAGTAATGTAAAATTTAATGGAAATGATTCAACTATAATTGGAAATATGATTGGGTATTTTCAACTTACAGACACAGTTGGTTCGTTTGGTATCGATACAGGTATTATTATGTCATCCGGTGGAGTTTCAGGAGCTATCGGACCTAACAATTCAGGCAGTACAACAACAGCATCTATTTTTAGCCCACACTATATTGATTCCAACTTACAATCATTGGTGCCAAATAAAACAGTTACAGAAGCAGCAGTTATTGAGTTTGATTTTACACCTATAACTGATACTATTATTGCTTGTAAATTTGTATTTGGTTCAGAAGAATATCCAGAATTTGTAAATACAAGTTTCAATGATGTATTTGGATTTTTTATTACTGGTCCCATGCCACAAGGTGGATGGTTTCAATCGCAAAATTTAGCTGTGGTTCCTTTTACAAATTTGCCAATTTGCATAGATAATGTCAATCATCTTTTAAACACTCAATATTATATAACAAATACTCCTAATGGGCAAACCCTGCAATATGACGGATATACAGTCCCAATTACTTTATCTCAGGTTGTAACTCCCGGTCAAACATATCATTTTAAGGTAGGTGTTGCTGATTGTGGTGATTACTCATACGATTCAGGTGTTTTTCTAAAAATAAAAAGCTTTTACGGATATGCAAGTATGCCAATTGCCAATTTTAATTCAACAATAAGTGGAAACGCTGTTACTTTCGATAACACAACCAATTGGGCGAAATATTATGTATGGAATTTTGGCGATGGTAGCACTGATACCGTTTATACCAATAACACATCTGTTTCTCACTTTTATGCAAATGACGGCAGATACGATGTAGTTCTTGAAGCTCATAATTATTATCAGATTGATACAATTATTCAAAATATTCAAATTGGTTCTTCTGTTGGAATCAATAATGCAAAAGGTAATACTTTTGAATTGCTTAGTGCAAATGCCGACAATGCTTATCAGTTAAATATCAGCTTAAATCGTGCTCAAAATGTTAATATACTGATTGCAAATGTATCAGGACAAAAAGTTAAAGAAATTTCAATCAACAATCAGAAAGAAATCAGTCAGTTAATAGATTTGAATGAATTTTCGAAAGGGATTTATATAATCAAAGTGAATACAGCAGAAAATAGTTATGTGAAAAAAGTTATCAACAGATAATTTTTAATTAAAATTGATTTCGTAAATTTGCAACTGCTTGTAAACAGGCATAATCAGAAAAAGACAAGCAAAAAAGCGTTTTTTTTACTAAAAAGTATTGGTAATTAAAATTAATTATGTAATTTTGCACTCCAATTTAAAAAACCGTAAACATTAAAATACTATAACAATGTACGCAATAGTAGATATAGCCGGACAGCAGTTTAAAGTGACAAAAGATCAAAAAGTGTTTGTTCACCGTTTGGAAGCAGAAGAAGGTGCTAACGTTGAATTCAGCGAAGTACTTCTAGCTGACGAAGATGGCAAAGTAAAAGTAGGAACTCCGAATTTGAACGGAGCAAAAGTTACTGCTAAGGTACTTTCTCATTTACGTGGAGATAAAGTTCTTGTTTTCAAGAAGAAAAGAAGAAAAGGTTATCAAAAATGCAGTGGTCATCGTCAATATCTGACTCAAATTCAAATAGAACAAATTAGTTTATAATTATTGTAAAATATACCTGATATTCAGGCTTAAAATATTATATTATGGCTCATAAAAAAGGTGCTGGTAGTTCAAGCAACGGAAGAGAATCCCACAGTAAACGTTTGGGTATAAAAATATATGGCGGTCAATTTGCTACTGCCGGTAACATTATCGTAAGACAAAGAGGTACAGTTCATAACGTTGGTGTGAACGTTGGTCTTGGTAAAGATCATACCATTTTTGCTTTGGTTGACGGTGTTGTTGAATTCAAAAGAAAAGCTAACAATAAATCTTACGTTTCAGTTAGCCCAATCGTAGCTGAATAATTTCAGTTAAGATTCTAAAAATATTAAAATCTTCTGACGTAAATGTCAGGAGATTTTTTTGTTTACACAATTTTGCCAAAATATTCCAAAATTCTTCTGCATTCTATCTTCAGTCTTCCGTCTTTTTCACTATCTTTGCCATTCAAAAAAAATTTAAACCGAACATGTTACAATTAAGCTATATCCGCGAAAATACACAGGAAGTTATCGACAGGCTTGCTGTAAAAAATTTTAAAGCAACTGACATTATCATTGAAGTTTTGATTTTAGATAATCAACGTCGCGAAACTCAAAAGAAATTAGATGATAATTTAGCTGAAGCCAATAATCTGGCAAAAGAAATCGGTATGCTTTTCAAATCAGGCAAACAATCAGAAGCCAATGATTTAAAAACATGCACAGCCGATTTAAAAGTTATTTCAAAAGAATTAAGCGAAAAGCTTGAAGAAATTGAAACCATATTGAATCAAACACTTGTGCAAATACCCAATTTACCTCATGCTTCAGTTCCAAAAGGAAAATCAGCTGAGGATAACGAAAATATTCATCAGGAAGGTGAAATCCCTGTGTTATACGAAGGCGCTGTACCCCATTGGGATTTATGCACAAAATACGATATTGTAGATTTTGAACTTGGCAACAAAATAACAGGCGCTGGTTTTCCTGTTTACAAAGGCAAAGGGTCAAAACTACAAAGAGCATTAATCAACTTTTTCCTTGATAATGCTTCAGAAAACGGATATACCGAAATTCAGCCTCCTTTGATGGTTAACGAAGCTTCGGGTTATGGCACTGGTCAACTGCCAGATAAAGAAGGACAAATGTATCATGCAACTGTTGACAATTTGTATCTGATTCCAACCGCTGAAGTTCCTGTTACTAATATATACAGAAATGTAATTGTAGATGAAAAACAATTTCCTATTAAAAACACGGCTTATTCTGCCTGTTTCCGTCGCGAAGCCGGTTCTTACGGCAAAGATGTAAGAGGATTAAATCGTTTGCATCAATTTGATAAAGTGGAAATTGTGCAGATTCAGCATCCTGATAAATCATATCAGACTTTGGAAGAAATGAAAGAATATGTTGCCGGAATTTTAAGAAAACTGGAATTACCTTTCAGGATTTTAAGGCTTTGTGGGGGTGATATGAGTTTTACTTCTGCTCTTACCTATGATTTTGAAGTTTATTCAGTAGCTCAGCAAAAATGGCTGGAAGTAAGTTCGGTTTCTAATTTCGAGAGTTTTCAGGCAAATCGCATGAAACTCAGATATCGTGATGAAAACGGAAAAACTCAACTTACACATACACTAAATGGCAGTGCTTTGGCGTTACCAAGAATTGTGGCTGCGTTATTGGAAAATAATCAAACTGCTGAAGGAATTCTTATTCCAAAAGCTTTGCAAGCATATACCAAATTTGAAATTATAAATTAAGTAAAAAAATGAGAAAGTTACTTTATATTTTTACAGTTGTTGCATTTTTTGCATTTGTTTCTTCAAGCTGCAAACATTCAAACAGAGAACAAAGATTAGCCAAAGTTGATACATTATCAATGGCTCTGAACAAAGTTGATTCGATGTTGAATATTGGAATAAATTATGACTCTATTACATCTCGTTTTAATGAATTAAAAAAGTATCAGGAAGTTTTAAGTCCTTATATCTTAAAGTTTTCACAAAAAGAAAAATCTGATTACAATCAATTTATGAGTTCTGAAAAATATTATAAAACCATGATTAACGTGTTTGATAAATATAAAACAGAGCTTGAATATTCCAGAACTCAGGTTAATAATCTAAAAAATGATTTTGATAAGAAAATTATTAAAAAAGATAAATTTGATGAATATTATAACACTGAAAACAAGGCAGTTTATAAACTTTTAAACAATGTAAAATCTGATATGTTTAAAAGCAATAAGCATCACGAAAAAAACATAATTTTTAAGCCGGTTCTTGATAGCTTAACATTGAAATTTGCAAGTAAAAACAAATAAAAAAACTACACAATTAACTGATGATAAAGAAATTACTGTGTATATTCATATTTCTTACTACACTGGTAAATGTTGCCACTTCGCAGACAACTACCGATGAGCAATTGGCTGCACAGTATTTTCAGAATGGTGAGTTTGACAAAGCTGCTGATTTATACGAAGAATTACTCGACAAAAATCCAAATCCGTTTTATTACA
>JAHEYQ010000065.1 GCA_023251515.1 Bacteroidales bacterium | reverse complement strand
ATAACTTGGTGCTAATGCACGCTTTTTATAGCTTTTTGTCATATTTGCTTGCACTTTATTTAGCAAATTTAGCTATATTTTTTTTATTGTCAATGATATATGCGTTTTTCAGTAGACCCTACTTATAAAGAGGAAGAAAATCACCATCACCGGATAGCACAAGCACACGATCAAACGAATTTATTTTTGCCATAGCTTCAATGGTCAAATCAACATCACAGTTTGCTTTTCTTCGCGGAATATTAAATTCTCCTTTATCATATCGCTTAACAGGCTTAAGAAAGAGTTTGTAACCAAATAATTCTAACTTTCTGTAAAACTTTGCTTGTTTGATAAACTTCTTTATCAAAATAATTTGTGCAATTGAAAGACTTTCATAATTCTTTAATAAATTTTCAAAATGAGCAATATACTCATTCAGATTGACTGTCTCATTACCTGAATAATCATGAAAATATTCCTTATTGGGCTGAATACCGATTGTTGTATTAATTCCGCCAAAATAAAGGATTTCCTTTGCTGAATACTTCTCTTTTAAATATTCTTTTAAACGACTATAATCAATTTTCCATCCATATTCGGCATCGAAACCATAAAATAAATTGGAGGCATCAATTAAAACATAAGTAGGCATTGCTGAATTATAACCTATTTTAGATTTTAATCAAAAACATATCCACTTGACAATAAAATAGAAAGGTATATATAATACTGATAAGTGTCGAATTAAAAATTTAATAATTATAGATCCGTTGCCCGAAAGGGTCACTTTGATAATAAAATTTATCAGAGAGAAACGAACAACGAGCTATGAAATTCATTAATGTGAAGCATTTTACTTTTTACAAATAAAATGTTAACTTATGTTTATGCATGCCCGCTTGATTCGTTTCTGGCGGGTTTGTGCATTTTATGGAGAAGAAAATAAGGGATTATTTGGATTGGAAGGGGATACACTCCCCAAAAGCAAGCATTTCGTACAAAAGCTGGCTTATGCTTTTTGTGAAAATTTGTGGGGATAAACCCATAGAAGAATATAGAATTACAGATGTCGTCAATTATCAGATGTGGCTAAAATCACATTACAGTTCTTATAGTTTGGAATATGCAACCGTTATCATTAAAAATTTCTTTCAATTTTTTAGAGATCAAAACTACGCCTGTTTACCACCATCACTTATCAAAAGAAAAAAGGGTCGTGCAAAATCACACAGAGCAATTACAGAAAGTGAGTTTGAAAAGATTATTTCTGTAATTCCTAACGATGAATTTTGGCATCTGCGTGATTTACTGATTGTTCGCTTACTATGGGATACAGGTGTGCGGGTTTCAGAATTAACCGATTTAAATGTATCTCAAATAGATGTAAATAATTTTTCAGCTGTAATTTCAACCAAGAAAACATCAAACATGCGAATCATATTATGGTCTGAAAAAACCCATGAAATCTTAATCAGGTATTTAAAAATGCGTGCAGAATTAAATAACATCTGTAATTCTTCGGCATTATTTATCTGGCATAAAAACAGTAAGACTTATTTTAATCCAAGACTAACAACGAGAAGCGTGGAGAGAATTGTTAAGTTTTATACACACAAAGCCGGAATCATTGAAAAAATAACTCCGCATAGCTTTCGTCATGGCTGGGCACATTTAAGACGTGACCAAAATGCTCCACTTTCTTTTATTCAAAAAGGACTTGGACATATGAATCCAATCTCAACATTTATCTATGAGCAATACTCTGATATGGATTTTGAGAGAAGTGCCAAAACATACTTCAAAAAGCCTCAAAAAGCCAAAATACCATCATATGAAATAGAATACATAAATAGCTTAATTCAGGAGTTTGCCTAGAATTATGTATTAAGTTATCCACAATTACTTGCATTTACATTTTCACTATGATAAACTATTTTTTAGTAAAGCTTATTGAAATTATGTTTTAAAGGTATCAAGTGTAAATTCATTTTATTGCAGGTAAGGGAACCGATATTAATCGGAATAGCCCAAGTAATTTTGTGTCGCACAATATGGGTTATATGACTCAAATGCAATAAAAAAAACGGAAAAGCAAAAACACCCGATACCTTAAATGGTGTCGGGTGTTTTTGTACATAGCATTCTGTGGAGTTGTCAGCAGAGAAGATAAATAAATACAGAAATATTATTGGTATTGCCCTATAGGGTCATTCTGATAATAAAATTTATCAGAATTGAAACGAACAAGACTAATATTCAGAAAATCTAAAGACAACTTTTTCTCCATAGAATGCTGTGTGTATAAAACATTTGAATAATTTCAAAAAGCATGTTGGTCGAGATTATTAAAATAAAATGCAAAACTTTTCATGCAAATATTTGATGTATTTTCAAAAAAGGTTTATGAAAAAGATGGAGAACAAAAAGCAATTTCCTATAAGGCAGGAGTAATTAAAATCACAGACAAAGGAAACACCTATCTTCGTCTTTTTCACATACCTGATGTTGAATTTTATGTAAGAGAAAGGGAACCAAGTATTCCTGTTGTAGATATAAATGATTAGTATCAGAAATGATATTAAAAATTCTTTATTAATTTTTAGAAATAAATTTATGAATATTAATACAACACCCGTTCCGAATGTGGTGTTTGATACATATTTAAAAGAACTTAAACTGGCAGAACTTAAAGTGCTTTTAATCATCATCCGACAAACCCTCGGTTGGACTGATAAAAGAACCCAATCCGAACGAAAAGAGATGGACTGGATTTCAAATAGCCAACTGGTTTTTAAATCAGGGAATTCGGCAAGAGCCATCAATGATGCCATACGTGTTCTGACTGATAAAAATCTGATTGAGGTATTATCTCAATCGGGTGAATTACTTGATACTCCCGATAAACGTAAAGGTCAGCAGAAACTTTACTTTCGACTGGCTAACGCAAATTCTGCGACTGTGGAAAATAAGGGGAAAGAAAGAGTACAAAGCTGTATAATTAATGAAGCTAACGCAAGTTTTGCATTAAACTTACGCAGAAATATCACTGAGCTTACGCATAAAATGCGTATTACAAAAGAAACTCTACAAAATTAAATCTTACAAATAATTATTAATAAAACGATTATGATAAAAAAGACAAAAGAAAAAATAAAAGACAGAAAAATAACAATTGATTCGAAGTATATTATTCCTCTTGAAGAACTGGTAATGCAGGTTTTGGTTTCTGAAGAAGAAATTTCCATGCTGTTGGATTATTTATATAAAAGTCCTAAAATAGCAGAAAGAGTTATAAGAAAAGCAGTTAAAAGGATTCTTCGAGTTCAGAAATCAAATGTCAGACTCAGAGATTTAAAGTTTGCATATAACGATTCAAATAACATTACGCATGGAGCATCTTATTTTAACGTAAGTTTAAAAGGAGAAGAAAATGAATTAAGAAAAATTGCAGGGAAAGATAAATCATTTTACTTTGATTGGGAAGAAAAGGGAAAAATCATAAGTTCAGCATAAAAGATAAATTCCAATTATCATTAACCAATTATTATTCAATGTTAAAAACAAAAAAAACTACAATCAGGAAGTTAAAAATAACAAAAACCCAGTTATCATTTTTTGCAAAAGAATTAGAAGAAGCTGGCGGATTTGATGACCTAATGATTAAAAAGAAAGCCATTGAAAGAAATGAAGGTAAAATCTATACTTTTACTTATAAAGATATTGATAAATATAAGGAAACGCATTTAATTGGCGAATATGAAAAGCTCCGCCCCTATTTTAACACCAAAGTTCCTTATGCTTTTTGGAGTCAGTTATATATTGCTTTAAAAGGAGGTATAGCTTCTTCAAAATAGTATGAAAACCCCTTTAACTTATTACGGTGGTAAGCAAAAGCTTGCCGAACGGATTATTTCTATGATTCCCGAACATCGTATCTATTGTGAGCCCTTTTTCGGCGGTGGAGCGGTGTTTTTTGCCAAACCTCCAGCTGAAATTGAGGTTATTAATGATACTAACGGAGAACTCATTAATTTTTATAAAGTTCTGAAAACTGATTACAAAAAACTAGCAAAAGAAATTAAAGCTACTTTACATAGCAAAGAAAGCCATCAAATAGCAGAACTGGTTTTTAATTATCCTAAATTATTTAATGAGGTTAAACGAGCCTGGGCAATATGGGCGCTTGCAAATCAAAGTTTTGCTTCAATGCTTGGCGGTACATGGAGATGCGATTTAAAGGATAACTCAACAGCAAAGCGTTTAAATAACAAAAGAAATAATTTTACTGAAGATTATGCAAAACGCTTAGAACAGACTCAAATTGATAATAGAGATGCATTAAAAGTGATTGAACTATGGGACACCAAAGAATCTTTCTTTTATTGTGATCCTCCTTACTTTAACTCAGATATGGGGCATTATAGAGGATATACTGAACAGGATTTTGAAAACTTACTTGAAACCTTATCCCGAATAAAAGGGAAATTTATACTTAGCTCCTATCCATCTCCATTACTAGACAAATATGTCAAAAAACACAAATGGAATATGGTTAAAATTGAGGGGATTCCTGTGTCAGTTTCGCTTGGGAGGCAGAAAATGAAAACGGAGGTGTTAACTACAAATTATGTGATATAAATATTTAATAAAAATAAAGTTAATACAATTATCTTAACTATATGTCCTGTTTTTGTTGATTTTCAAATTTTAGAGAAAATAAAAATGCCACAAAATTTTAGTGGCATTTAAATTAATGTTCACCTTTTAAACTTTCCCAACAACCATTTTCAACAAATCAATAACCTCATCCAAATTATCAGAATTCTCAACAACAATTGTACAACATTCACCATTCCAGAACTTCTGTACAGAAGCAGGAAGAGTTTTAATTTTGTAATGCTTGATAAGCTCTCTTGTGTTATCTTCTGGATTCATAACAACAATATCAACTTGCTTTCTTCTTAAATGAATAAATGTCAGGTTTTTGTTTTTACGGATTGAAATGTAATGTTTCTTAGGATTAAACTCAAGAGAGCTATCCAATTCAAGAAGTGAGGTTTTAATGGATTTGTAGATGTTTCTTATCCTGTCCGGTAATTCACACAAATGATCGTTTTCAGATACTTTTATGTTTTCCTCTTTTTTTTGCTTCCCGTTTCTCCAGATTTCCACAAAAAGGGGATTAACACTGTAAATTGTATCATCATTACAATAATACTTCTTTACTAGTATCTGTCTTAGCATTTTACCCCAGGTTTCTACATAAACTGTCTGCATTAAATCCAACACAACGTTATTATTGTCTTTAATAAGCAATATTGCAGGTTTATTTTCAAATAATCCGGATAAAAATGCTGTTAATTCCTGTTCTTCTGTAAGCCAGATTCCCAAATCATCTTTAGCCTTATTACTTGCATAAATAACATTACAAAGTTTGGTAAGAAAATCTTTTTGATAAACCTTGTTTCTAATAGAAGCAATAAAGTGGGTAATACGTGCATACAAAAGGCCTAAGTTGTCTCCTGTAAGATTGGTTTCAATGATATACATTCTCGGTTTTTCTTTGTTTTCAAAATCAATTAAAAACAGATCCGGAAAATATTCATTACTGCTTTTTGTATTATCAACAATGATGGTATTTTCTCCAAAAAGTGTTTTGTGATTTTGGATGATAAATTCTTTCAGATCGCTTTTTGTATGAAATTTAGCTTCATCAATTTTTTCACCACCCACAAAATAATCACCTTTTGGAACAAACGATTTACCATTTATTAATACATATTGATTCTGAAAATCAATTAATCCTTTCAGAACTTCATTTTTTTCAGGTATTACTTCTTCTTTTACTTCCACATTTTCAATAGTTCCCTGATTTTCTTCATTGCTTTTAAGATCATTTTCACCACTAGGAGTTAATGTCCCTCCAATTTCTTTCCAGATATCTAAAGGGATTTCATCTCTGACAATAGTATCCAAATCTGAAGCAAAATTTAATGCAAGTTCAAATTTGTTTTCTTTGTACAATTCATAAACCCTTTTCAGTTCTTTATGATCCTTGTCATTTAAGTGTTCAGGCATAGTCCACAAAGGATAATCCATTTTCTCATTGCTTTTATTATTTGTTTTTGGAGTTTGATTTGCTTTTTTCTCCATTTCATTTTTAGCTGATGCATTGTTTCTTTTCTTGCTATCAGCTTTCTTTGATTTTTCCATATTACTAAGATTTAAATTGTTATTTGATTGATAAATATCTATTCTGATGGGATATTAACTCCGGACATAAATCTGTCAATCGAAAATCAGATTTGAAAACAAAAAAAAGAAGTGGTCAAATTTAACCAGATAAACTTAAAAAATACAAATATTTTACATGACAAAATTGAAGTATTATAATAAGAAACAATTACTTTTGTAGATTAAATACAATTATTAAAATAGCATATTTTTTTCTTATTAATAAATATATTGATGTTTCATTTACAAGAAATTATCACTAAATACAACGTTAGAATCAATTATATAAATTTTAAATTTAAGATTAATGTTTCCAATTGAGAAAATAGAACAAGAATTTGATAGATTTATGGCATTATTAGAATGTACGAGAGTTTCGGATGAAGTTGGTTCATCTCCAAACTTTAATAATGCAGATTATGTAAATCAACTTAATAAAGTGGTTATCGAACTTAAAGTTTTGAATAAAGATTTTTTCCCAAATGGAGGAATTATAGATTCATTAAGTTCAATTATTATAAAACCAGTAAATATTGCCCAAACAGGTTGTGGACAATATGTTTTTGAATTACCAGAAATAAATAGAGAAGGGAAAAATGATAATTTTGAAGAACCTCTTAGAAGAATATTAAAAAAAGCGAACAAACAATTAAAAGATACTAAAAAGTACTATTGGGGTGATAATATATCTTATGGTTTTTTAATCTTTGCACAAGTTGGAATTACAATTAGTCCTGAAATAACTGCTCTTTTAATTCAGAAATTAATAAATAAGGAGTTTAGCTCAATAGATGGTGTAATAATTTGCACTCCTTATCATGATCTTATAAATCCTACTACTTTGAAAAAAAATCCAAATTGTCTATCCGTTGTAAGACAAGATGATGAAAACAAAATAAATCTTTGTTCTTACATTCTTAACTCTTGGGAAGAATACTATAATAGTGGAGGACATAATTTAACAACAGAAACCAAAGCTTAAGAAAAATTAATCAAAAACCGACGAAACATTTTATTACAATCGAGTCTAATATTTTTAATTCAATAACCAACATGTTTTTCGCAAAAAACTTGATAGTTTCCTTGAACTCACTAAATGTGTCTGAACCTGTTGATACAAGAATTTTCTTGTTTGTTTCAGAATATATAATTTTCCCAAAATATAAAGTCTTAGATATATTCCTATAACATTTGTAAAATAAACCCAGATTACGTATTAGATGAAAACATAACGTTTAAGTACTTCATATTATATGCATTAAGCCATATATTCTTTATTGTTTAGCAATAAACTTTTTTAAAATAAATTTTCTACATACCAACTGTTAAGGCTCTTAGAAATTGTTTTATTATCATTTTGCGTAATTTGGATTAAAACGTTTTATAAAGAATAAATACCCGTAGGGCAGCAGGCGTCAAAGTATCAACAGACATTGCTTTTGTCCTCGTATTCCAACATGGAAAGCGCAAGTGATTCAGCTATGAAAATGAAATACAGTGAATTAAACTAGACAATATTCAATTACAATATTCACCTAGAACCTAAGCACTTGTATTATTTACCGTTTGAATAGTTTTGGCAAGTATTTTATTTTTACCAAAAATTTCATGGTTTCTTGGATTAAATTAAAAAAAATAATCGCGAGATCCCACTTCAAATGTAAACTAGAATTAGCTTAAAAAAAGGACAAGAAGTTTTAATATATCCCCAACCCCTATAAATAAAGAAAAGTTGAAGTCTAATTTCTATCTCAATGAATAAAAAGAAATAAATAAAGCCCGCCGGAATTGGTTTCCAAACGGGCTTTTGAAATAGAATTCAATAAAGAAATCTATTCCCCCTAAATACTTTTTATACCTTTTTTAAAAAAAAGTCAAATAAAATAGCAAGCATGTGTGCATGCCAATTTCGTATAAGTTTTCTGACCTATTTTTGGATAAAATTTACTTTTAATTTGGTATTAATTTTAGGTAAATACTCTGAAAATAAAGAATTTTCAGGTACTGCTTAATTTTACAAATTGATATTATTAACTAATAAAAAAACACTATGAACAATCGTTTATATCTAAGGGAATTACAGATTATCCTTCAATACAAAGACCGTAGATCAGTTAAAAAATGGTGTAATCATAACAAAGTAAGAATTTATTCAGACAAAGGCACTAACAGATATTTTGTTTCAAGGTCAGAATTTGAAATAATATTTAACAGGTTTTTTATACCAATAACAAACAAAAATACCAAAGTTACTAACAACAAAGAAAACCTGGAAACCAGCTTTCTGTCAATATTGCTTAATTCATAAATATAGCTAAGATGCCAACGATGGATTACATTAAACCCTTATACATTCCAAAATCAAAAAAAATGAAAGGACTAACGGTTTTCTGTTATAAATGCAATACGAATGTTTCGGATATTTGTAAAAAATCAGGCAAGCCACTTTCACAATGCAAACATGGAGAACACCACGTTTTTAAAGTATATGTATTTGTAAATGGCACAAAGAATCAAAGAAAAACAAAATGTCTGGATACCAGAAATGTAAATGAAGCTATTCAACAGGCTGTAGAATTTGAAAAAGAAATTAAAGGGAAAATTAATATAATCAAGCCAGAAGAAAAGAAAACTGTTTTAGAAACAAACAATCAAGGTCAACCCTACTTTTTAGTAAATGCCTTAGCCAGATATATTGGCTGGCTGAATAATGAAGGTGTTCCTGCTCATAGGATAAAAGAAAGAAGTATGGAACATATTAAAGATGTTCAAAGATCATTTAAAGCATTGGCTGACTGTTTGAAAAAGAATGGTTTCAATTTACCTACAGTAACTATTGATGAAATTAATGATGATGTGGTGGGTTTGATTTATACCCAATTGGAGAATTCGGGAATAGCAAACCGAACTTTCAACAAACAAATCGGATATTATACTTCTTTTGTAAATTGGTATAAAGAACAATATAATCATCCGATTAAAAATTATTTTGAAACCGTTTCAAGAAAAATAGTAAATCATAACCCTGAAGCAATCAGTCAAAAGGAATATGAGGACTTACTATTACAAATAACCCCTGAAAACGGCATTAATACCAATAAGAAAGTAGCAAGAAAAAATTTATTTAGACCATGGTTAAAAGATGGAATTAAACTTGGATTGGAAACAGGTAGAAGAAGGGAAGAACTTATCAATCTTAAATGGGATAATATTTTAGAAACTGATGGTTTTAAATATATAAAGGTTGAAGATTATAAAGTAAATCACATTCAGAAAAGAAATACAGAAAGTGAAAAGAAATTCATTTATATCCCTGTGACAGAATCCTTGTTAAAACTTTTGAATGAATTGGATTACGAAAAGAATGCAGGATGTGATAAATACATTTTAGCACCGGATATTAAAAATCAGCGAAACAGGGTTTTGTCAGATACATTAAGCAGAGGATTTACACATTTCTACGACCAGTTGAACACAGGACGTAAGCTTACTTTTAAAAGTTTAAGAAAAGCATATATAACTAATCTCGAAATATTTATGGGAAGCGGTAATACCAAAGCCATAACAGGACATTCGGATAATCTGGTGTTAGAAAGGAATTATATTGATCAAAAAGAAATGGCAAAGGCAGCAAAAGATTTTATAGTATTTCCCAGAAAAAATGAAAGAAACAACACTTTAAAGGAAATGCGTAATAAGCATAATATCAATGGAAAAGAGGTAGAAATTAATGTCTGAAAACAAAAAACAGCACTCAATTCAGCACTCAATTCAGCACTTATTTTAAATTTTCATTTTTAAAATGGCAAATTATTAAGGAATGGTTAGAAAACAAAAACGCCGAAACGCTTGTTAATTCAGCATTTCGGCGTTGTACCCCGGGCGGGACTTGAACCCGCACGACCGCAATGGTCACAGGATTTTAAGTCCTGCGTGTCTACCAATTCCACCACCAGGGCGATTGATTTCAAAATAAAAATCTGTTTGCAAAAAACAGATTTCTAAGTGGAGCGAAAAACGAGACTCGAACTCGCGACCCCGACCTTGGCAAGGTCGTGCTCTACCAACTGAGCTATTTTCGCGTTTTGTAATTTGAGAGTGCAAAGATAAATATATTTTTTTATTCCTTCCAAATTTTTTTTCACTTTCCTAATAATTTTTTTATTTCATTAAGTTTCATCAAAGCTTCTACTGGCGTAAGTGTATTAATATCAGTATTTAATATATCTTCTTTTATTTGTAATAACAATGGGTCATCGAGTTGGATAAAACTTAACTGATAATCGGTTTCTTTTGCCTTTTTCTTTGATTTTCCACTACTTGACTTCTGATTCAGTTCTTCGCTGCTATGCGATTTCTCTAATTGCAAAAGCAAGTCATTGGCTCTTTCGAGAACACTAACCGGCATTCCGGCCATACGTGCCACATGAATTCCAAAACTATGCTCACTTCCTCCGGGTTGTAACTTACGCATAAAAATTACTTTATTCCCGATTTCCTTTACTGAAATATGATAATTTTTAATCCGATTCATCGATACAGCCATCTCATTTAGTTCATGATAATGTGTTGCAAACAAAACTTTTGCCTTAAACAACGGATGTTCGTGCAGATATTCGGCTATAGCCCAGGCAATTGAAATCCCATCATAAGTACTGGTACCTCTACCTATTTCGTCAAGCAAGATCAGACTTCTATCTGATATATTATTCAAAATGCTGGCAGTTTCATTCATTTCAACCATAAAAGTTGATTCGCCCGACGACAAATTATCTGATGCCCCTACCCTGGTAAAAACTTTATCAACCAACCCAATCAAGGCTTTGTCAGCAGGAACATAACTACCCATCTGTGCCATCAGAACAATTAAGCCGGTTTGTCGGAGCAAAGCTGATTTACCTGACATATTGGGCCCGGTAATGATAATAATCTGTTGACTTTCCTTATCAAGATACACATCATTGGCAATATATTTTTCACCCAAAGGCAATTGTTTTTCGATAACAGGATGCCTGCCATTTTTAATATCCAATATATTGCTGACATTAATTTCGGGTCTTACATATCCATTCCTGGTAGCAATAACAGCAAATGACAACAGACAATCCAGGCGAGCTATTAAATTGGCATTTAACTGTATGGGTTGAATATATTCAGTTAAACTCAAAAGCAAATCATTGAACAAACCCGCTTCAAGTGTTGAAATTTTTTCTTCGGCACCCAAAATTTTCTGTTCGTATTCTTTTAACTCTTCAGTAATATATCTTTCGCAATTAACAAGCGTTTGCTTTCTGTTCCATTCAGGTGGAACTTTGTCTTTGTGTGTATTGGTAACTTCCAGATAATACCCGAAAACGTTGTTATATCCAATTTTCAATGAAGATATTCCGGTAATTTCAGCTTCTCTTTGCTGTACTTTTGCCAAATAATCTTTACCTGAAAATGCCAAACCTCTGAGTTCATCAAGTTCTTCAGAAACGCCTTTATTTATTACATTCCCTTTATTCAACATTACCGGAGCATCCGGATTAATTTCATTCTCAATCCTGTCGCGTATTATCTGACAGATATTCAATTGCTCAGCAATTACATGTAAAGCAGCATTTTCTGATTTATAACATTCGTTTTTAATAACTTCTACGGCAAACAAAGCTCGCTTGATCTGAACAATTTCTCTTGGACTTACTCTGCCAACAGCCACTTTTGAAATCAATCTTTCCAAATCACCGATAAACTTAATATTTTGAGATAAGAGATCAGAAGTTTCGGTTTTATTTATAAGATAATCAACAATATCCAACCGTTCTTCAATTGGTTTTTTATCTTTCAGCGGCAATACGATCCACCTTTTCATCAAACGGGAACCCATTGGCGAAATGGTCTGATCCATAATATCAGATAATGTTACAGCATTTTCATTGGCAGAACTTACCAGTTCGAGATTGCGGATGGTAAATTTATCGAGCCATACAAAATGATCTTCTTCAATACGCGAAATCTTGCAAATATGAGCTGTTTTATCATGCTGTGTTTCTGCCAGATAATGCAAAGCAGCTCCGGAAGCAATTATTCCGGCCTCCAGATTTTCGATACCATAACCCTTTAACGAATTGGTTTCAAAATGCTTACAAAGTGTATCATGGACAAAATCTTTGGTAAAAACCCAATCATCAAAAGTATTGGTATAAAACTTCTCACCAAAAAGTTCACAAAATTTCCTCAGTTTACTTTTTTGAATAATAACTTCACTCGGACGAAAACTTTGAAGCAACTTATCTATATACTCTTCAGAACCTTGCGATACATAAAATTCTCCTGTTGAAACATCCAGAAATGAGATTCCGTTTAATTTTGCATCCAAATGAATACTTGCCAGAAAATTATTAACTCTGTTTTCCAAAACCTTGTCATTGTATGAAACACCAGGTGTAACCAATTCTGTAACCCCACGTTTTACAATGGTTTTGGTTAATTTCGGATCTTCAAGCTGATCGCAGATTGCAACCCGATAACCCGCTTTAACCAATTTTGGCAAATATGTATCGAGTGAATGATGCGGAAATCCGGCAAGTTCAATATAAGATGCTGAACCATTGGCTCTTCTTGTTAAGACTATTCCTAAAATTTCGGAAGTTTTTACAGCATCTTCACCAAAAGTTTCATAAAAATCGCCAACACGAAACAACAATAAGGCATCAGGATATTTTGCCTTAATGGTATTGTATTGCTTCATTAACGGGGTTTCTGCTATTTCTTTTTTCTCTGCCAATGTTCTTTATTTTTTCTACAAAAATACTAAAAGTTTATAAAAAAGTAAAATACTTTCATATAAACACTTTGTTTTATAAATTAAAAAATCTGCAAAACACCAATGGTTTGCTGAGCTAAAAATCTGATTGCACTGCCAATGGGAAGGATATTCAGATCTGTTTGTGAATCAATGATAACAATTGCAATTAAAGCAAAACTTCCGTAGCGGTAAATACTTCTTTCAGTTTCCGGATTTATTTTAAAACTTTTCAAAAGTAAATGCGATCCATCCAAAGGTGGAATTGGTATCATATTGAAAATGAATAAACCATAATTTATTAAAATACCTGATATCAAAACATTTTGTAACCATACAAAAATAACATTCTGATTACCGGCAGTAAGGATCACTAAGAATTTCAATATCAAAGCACTCAAAATAGCTAATAATAAGTTAGATAATGGTCCAGCTATGGCTATCAGCATTTCATCGCGCCGCGGATTTTTAAGGTTTTGAGGATTAAAGACAACGGGTTTTGCCCATCCGAAACCAGCAATCAATATAAATAGAAACCCAATCCAATCAATGTGTTTTATCGGATTTAAACTAACCCTGCCCTGCAAATAAGCAGTATCATCTCCAAGCATATGCGCTACTTTTGCATGCATATATTCATGAAAAGTAAGCCCTACTAAAATTGCAGGTAAAGCATTTATTATCAAGTCTAAACTTAATGTTCCCATATTCTGAATTAAAATTTATCAAAATTACAACTTATTTGTTTAATAATAAAAGTAAGTTTCAAAACAGTATTTTTAATTTATCAGTAAGGTTTATCAGAAAATTTATGTTAAAAATATATAAAGCAAAGCATTATAAATCAACTATTTTGCTTTCTCATTTTGAACTTACGAAGTTTATACGTAATTTTGCACCGCATTTTAAAAATCATCATGGAAAGAAAACACGATAAACGTTCTTTTGGGAAAAAGGACAGTAGCAGAAAATCGGACGATTTCGTTAACTATTTAAAACCTGACAGAAAACAGAAGTTTGACAAAACCGACAAAAAAGATAAAACCGACAAACCTTTCAAACCTAAATTTGAATCCAGAGATGATAAACCATATGGCAAATCGAAATTTGGAGAACATAGTGATAAGCCCAGATATGGTGATAATAAAGAAAAATCGTATGAAAAAAAATCATATGGTGATAATGAAAAGAAATCTTCATTTCGCGATAGAAACGAAAAGCCTTTTGGCAAACCAAGTTTCCGCGACAGGGATGAAAAGCCTTATGGTAAACCATCCTTCCGCGATAGAGATGATAAGAGTTTTTCAAAGCCAGGTTTCCATAAAAAAGATGAGAAAAAAGATTTCAAATCAAATGATATCAAGTCAGAAAGATTCTCTGAAAAACCATTAAAAAGAATCAATCACAAACACGAAAAGCCCTATAATAGATACAAAACTGAAGTTGAAGGAATTCCAGAGGATTTAAGTCTTTCTTTCAAAAAGAAACCCAGAAAAAGGCTTAATGAAGTTGATCTTCCAAAACGCGACAGGCCAAAACGTGGCGATGTGCTTGAATTAAAGAACTTTAAAGACACAAATCGCTACGAAGAAGGCAAACCAACTCGTTTGAACAAATACATAGCAAATGCAGGAATTTGTTCACGCCGCGAAGCCGATGATTTAATCTCAAGCGGAGTAGTTTCTATTAATGGTGTGGTAATTACCGAAATGGGTACCAAAGTTAACCCCGGCGATGTGGTTCAATATGATGGATCTACATTGGTAAGTGAAAGAAAAAGGTATGTATTACTCAACAAACCAAAAGGTTATATAACTACTACTGACGATCCGCAGGAAAGAAGAACTGTAATGGCATTGGTTAAAGATGCTTGCAGAGAAAGAATTTATCCGGTTGGTCGCTTAGATAGAAATACCAGCGGTTTGCTGCTATTTACCAACGATGGCGATTTAGCAAAAAAACTAACACATCCAAAACATGGTGCACGTAAAATTTATCATGTTGAACTGGATCGTCCGCTAACCAAAGCTGATATGGATGCTATTTATTCAGGTGTTGAACTGGAAGATGGCATTGTATATGTTGACGAAATTTCTTATATTGAAGGTGCTGCCAGTAAAAAAGAAGTTGGTGTTGAAATTCACTCGGGCAAAAACAGAATAATTCGCCGCATATTCGAATCGCTTAATTACGAAGTAGTTAAATTAGACAGAGTAATGTTTGCAGATTTGACAAAAAAAGATATTTCTCGCGGAATGTGGCGTTTCTTAACAGACAGAGAAGTTGGCTTTCTGAAAATGCTGAAATAAAACAATTCTCAACTTACAAAGCTTTACAATATAATTTTTCTTTTTAAGTTATTATTGTCAAAAGTTTTTAATATATATGGCTGAGAACAAAATCAATAATAGAGCAAAAAAAATAATAATCAGGTTACTTTTAAGTTTCCTGATTTTTTTGTTATTACTGGTTATCAGCGGTTTCTTGATTATTTATTTCAATCAGGAAACCATAAAAAATATATTTATCAATGAGCTTAACAAATCTTTGCAAAGCGAAATATCGGTTAAAGATATTGAATTTTCCGTTTTTGATAAATTCCCAAATGCATCACTTTGTTTTAAAGATATCGTTGCAAAAGATGCTGTTAAAGAAAGCAAAAAAGACACTTTACTCGCTGCTGAAAGCATTTTTCTCGAATTTGATGTTTGGGATTTATATTACAAAAAATACAATATCAAGAATATAGAAATAAATAATGCCAAACTATTTTTAAAAACAGATAAAAACGGTAACGATAATTTTCATTTCTGGAAAAAAGGGAATCAATCAAATGCTAACAATTTTAACTTTAGTCTGAAAAAAATTCTTTTACAAAATGTCGAAATCATCTATCTGAATAAAGCTACTCAACAATTCTACATTTTTGATATTGAAAAAGCAAGTGCGAAAGGAGATTTCTCAAATCAGTTACAAAACATAAAATTGAAGGCAAATTTAAATGTAAAACATTTTCAATCAGGCGAAATGCTTTATTTAAAAAACGCAAAGACAGCAATTAATACCAGTTTAATTATAAATACTTCAACAGAAAATATTAGTTTTGAAAAGGGTGATTTACAAATTAACAATCTCGATTTTTCGATAACCGGATCCGTTTCCTACAAAACCTCACAAAAAACACTAAATCTGACAATTAAAGGAAAAGACATTTCATTACACAATTTAATTAATGAACTTCCCGCAAAACACAAAACCCTGTTTGAAGACTACAAAAGCAAAGGCATAATTGACATAACCGTTAATATAAAAGGACTTTATGGTTCTTACTATATTCCCTTAATTTATGCTGATTTCAACTTTCGCAACGGTGAAATTACCCAAAAACAAACAGAACTTACTTTAAAAAATGTAAAATTCACAGGAAATTATACCAATAATTCAAGTATTGATATTCAAAACCATATACTTAAAATTGAAAATTTCAGTTGCAATATGGAAAAAAGCAAAATTTCCGGAAATTTCACACTAAATGATTTTAAAAATCCATATATCAATTGTATAGCCAACGCAAATCTGAATCTTGATGAAATCAATCGCTTTTTTAAGAATGAAAAAATCAACTCATTACAAGGTTCTTTAATATTTAATCTGAACTTCAGAGGCAAAATAAATAAGCAAGCCATTAATATTCATGATTTTATAAATAGTAAAACCACCGGACAGGCAAGCTTAAGTAATATCAGATTCAGTTTAAAAAATGATACCAGAGATTATCAGATTTCACAAGGAGATTTGCAATTCACAAATAATGATGTAGTTATAAATATTCTAACAGGCAGAATTTCTGGAAGCGATTTTAATCTGAAAGGAAGTTTTAACAATGTGATCCCTTTTATTTTTATTGAAAATCAAAAAATTGAAGTAAATGCAGACCTATTTTCTGAAAATATAAATCTGGACGAAATAATAGGTGCAAAAAATTATTCTAACTCAAAAAACAAATTGCAATTTAGTGATAATTATAATTTTAACCTCAACCTGAACGTAAACAATATCAATTTCAGAAATTTTAATGCAAAAAATCTGAAAGGAAATATTAAATTTATGAATCCTATTTTCAGAGCAGACAATCTGAGTATGAAAAGTTTAAACGGTGATTTAAATGGCAGTTTGCTTATTGATAATTCTAAACCAGGTATTTACAAAATAAACTGTGAAGTTTTAACTCAAAAAGTTGATGCCCGTCAACTATTTGAAGTTTTTGAAAATTTTGGTCAGAAAAGTTTGACATACAAAAATATAAATGGAAATCTGGATTCTAAAATTCAATTTTCAGCTAATTTTGATACCTATTTGCAAATAGATAAAAAAACGGTTTGGGCAATTTTAGATTTAAAAATTGACAATGGCAAACTAATTAATTATCAACCAATGATGAAACTTTCTAAATTTATAAACGAGGATGATTTAAAAGAAATAAAATTTAGTTCGTTACAAAATCAGATTTTGATAAAAAATGAGCTCATCAGTATTCCAAACATGGAAATTAAATCCAATGCATTGAATCTGAATATTTCTGGCGAACATAAATTTAATAATGAAATAAACTACCGTATAAATTTATTGCTGTCGGAATTAAGCTCAAAAAAACGAAAAGCCAGAAAACAAAAACAAGCATTAGCAACACAAGAATTTGGTATTGAAGAAGATGATGGTTTGGGAAGAACCAAACTATTTTTGAAAGTAAGCGGCACTATTGACAATCCAATTTTTAAATATGATAGCAAAAGCCTGAAAGACAAATTAATTCAGGACTTTAGAAAAGAAAAAGAAAATCTGCAAAAAATATTAAAAGAAGAATTCAGATGGCTCAGAAAAGATAGTGCTGATGCAATTCAGGAACAACGTTTTAAAATCCAGGAACAAGGTAAATATGTAATTGACTGGGAGGAAGAAAAAATTGTTAAGCCACTAAAAACCAGCGAAAAGGATTCAATTCCAAAATCAGGCATCAAAATAAAGTGGGAAGAAGATTAAGTTGGGAATTCATCATTTTTTGCACAAACTCCTCAATTCCTCAATATTGCCATTAAACACATTAAAATCAACATCGCCACTTATTCCATTTACTTTTCCTTTGTCGTTATGCTGCCAAAAATGCCATCTCTGACTCAAACTTACCTTTTTTTCGTAATAATGAGCTATCCATAAGGGATATGATTCAAAACCATTGTTTATCAGATATTTATTATAGAAATCAATATTGGTATAAATAATAGGTTTAAGCTGATAATGATTTTCTATAATTTTCAACCAATTTTTTAAACCCTTGATTGTATTGCTGATATGAATACCTGAAGCCAATGTTTCAATGTCTAATACTGGTGGCAAATCTCCTTTTAAAAGTGAAACACTATTAATAAAATTTTCAGCTTGAAGTTTAGAATTTACCTGAGGCCGGTAAAAATGATAAGCACCTCTGATTAATTGATTTTTCTTTGCATTATCCCAATTTATATCAAAATAACGGTCAATTCGTGTCTTTCCCTCTGTAGCCTTTATAAAAGCAAAACTTATTTTGATACTGTCAACTTTCATTTTTTTAACTTCTTTCCAATCGATATAATTCTGATAACGTGATATATCAATACCATGTACAGTATATTTTGAAGGAATCGGAATCCCGAAATTTTTCAGATTTTTACTTTGGTCAGCATCATCTTCTCCCGTTAAAGCATTGGAAATTTGGTAATATGTTTTTATAAAAAAGCGGCTTAATTCATCATGAAAAATTATTGCAATACTTATCAATAAGAGCGATAATATCACATATAGCATTTTTTTTGAATCTCCCCTTTTTTTAAACATCAGGATAACAGAACTTAATTTTAATATAATGGATTTTTTTGATAATTGTAAAATTAGAAAAAACCCCGACATGATTTCGTTAAAAAAAATGAAACAAGGAAAATTTTACTAAAATTATACTAAAAATTTATATAAAACAATAGATTTCAGTATTTTTGCATTTTATAATTAAAAAATATATTCTTCATGAAAAAGAAATTATTTCGCATTACAGCCTATATCTTACTGACATTTAGCACATTATCAATAAAAGCTGATGAAGGTATGTGGATTCCAATGTTGTTGGAACAATTAAATCAGAAAGATATGCAGAACCTTGGAATGAAAATTACTGCTGAAGATATTTATAGCATCAATCATTCCAGTCTGAAAGACGCAATTTTATTGTTTGGAGGTGGTTGCACTGCCGAAATAGTAAGCAATCAAGGACTTATATTAACAAATCATCATTGTGGTTATAGTAATATTCAATCACATAGTTCATTAGATCATGATTATCTTACTAACGGGTTTTGGGCAAGAAATTTTAATGAAGAACTTACTAATCCGGGTTTAACTGCCACATTATTAATCAGAATGGAAGATGTAACTACTAAAGTATTAGCAGCGGTAAATAAAAATATGAACGAAATACAAAGAGAAGAAGCAATAGACAAAATTTGCAAAATTATTGAAAAAGAAGCAGTTGCAGGAACTCATTATAAAGCAAGCATCAAACCATTTTATTACGGAAATCAATATTATTTATTTGTAACAGAAGTTTTTAAAGACATTCGTCTGGTTGGAGCTCCACCCTCAAATATAGGTAAATTTGGCGGCGATACCGATAATTGGATGTGGCCACGTCATACTGGCGACTTTTCAGTTTTCAGGATTTATGTTGGAAAAGACAATAAACCAGCAGATTATTCACCAGAAAATATACCATACCAGCCCAAAAAACATCTGGAAATTTCTTTGAAAGGTGCTGAGAAAAATGATTTTACTTTTGTTTTTGGATATCCCGGCAGAACCCAACAATATCTTACTTCTTTTGCTGTTGATTTGCTTTCAAATTACGATAATCCTACCCGAATAAAAATGCGCGATAAACGCTTGGAAATAATTGGTAATGACATCAATAGCGATAAATTAATTCGTATTCAATATTCTGCAAAATATGCCAGCATTGCCAATGGCTGGAAAAAATGGATTGGTGAAAATCGTGGAATCAATCGCTTACAGGCAATCAGTAAAAAACAATCTTTTGAAAAACAATTTCAGGAATGGATTGAAAAAGATGAAAACCGAAACAAAGAATATGGTGGTTTATTAACCGAATTCGACAGAACTTACAAAGAACTAAAACCTTACACCATGGGCTCGGTTTATTTTTCAGAAGCAGGATTAGCTCCTGAAATTATTCGTTTTGCATGGGGTTTTAAAAAATTGGTCGATCAAAGTAAGGATACAAAATTAAAACCGGAAGATATTCAGAATCTTGCTGATCAGTACAAAAAAGGATTAGCTGGATATTTTAAAAACTATAACGTTAATACCGATAAAAAAATATTTGCTGAATTGATGAAAATTTATTTTGAAGATTGCGATAAAGCATTTCAACCTAAAGAATTTGAGCAAATTAAGACAAAATACAAAAATGATTTCAAAAAATTTGCTGAAGAAGTTTACAGTAAATCATTCTTTTCAACTAACGAAAAAATCACAGATTTTCTGAATAATTACAAAGCAAAAGATTACAAAAAACTCGAAAAAGATCCAGCTTATAGACTAGCAATCAGTATTTACACTAATTATATTGACAATATTCAAAATCAACTGATTAGCTTATCTGACAAAACCGATAGTCTTTACCGAGTTTATGTAAAAGCCATTATGGATATGCAACCTGAAAAAAGATTTTATCCTGATGCAAATTCAACATTGCGTGTAGCTTACGGAAAAGTTAACGATTATTTTCCACGAGATGCTGTTCAATATAAACATTATACTACTATTGAGGGCATTATGCAAAAAGAAGATCCTAATATTTATGATTATGTAGTGGAACCAAAATTAAAATCTCTTTACAAATCAAAAGATTACGGTCGATATGCCAATAAATCAGGTGAGATGCCGGTTGCTTTTATCGGCACCAATCACACTACTGGTGGTAATTCAGGAAGTCCGGTTTTAAATGCAAACGGACAGCTTATTGGCATAAACTTCGACCGCAATTGGGAAGGAACCATGAGCGATGTGATTTACGACCCCGACCAATGTAGAAATATTACACTAGATATTCGTTACTGTCTGTTTATTATCGATAAATTTGCCGGTGCAGATAATCTGATTAAAGAAATGACTATTAAAGACTAAATTTATCTCACTTTTGAGCTGATTTGATTAAAAAACAAATCTGCTCAATTATTTAAAAATCATAATATAAATTAAATGTTCAAAATAAAAAGTATTCAAAACAATATAAAATCATTTTTTCTTTTACTGCTTTCTGTACTGCTTTTAAATAGTAGTATTTTTGCTCAGATCCCATCCGGATATTATAATAATGCCAATGGATTGAGCGGTTTACAATTAAAAACAGCATTGTATAATATCATTAAAAATCATACATCTATATCTTATACAAACCTCTACACAAGTTATCAGACAACAGATAATTTGCCTCCAAATAAAGTTTGGGATATGTATTCATTAAAATCTAATGGTACAGCAAATTATTATTACACACATGGCAGTAATCAATGTGGGTCATATAGCACAGAAGGTGATTGCTATAACAGAGAACACTCTACTCCATCAAGCTGGTTTAGTGACGCTACACCAATGTACACAGATTTGTTTAACGTTTATCCTACTGATGGTTATGTTAACAACAGACGTTCAAATTATCCGTTGGCAAATGTTGGAAGTGTAACATGGACATCTTCAAATGGATCTAAATTAGGTAATTGCAGTGTTTCAGGATATACAGGAATTGTATTTGAACCCATTGATAGTTATAAAGGAGATTTTGCAAGATCTTATTTTTATATGGCTACACGTTATGAAAATCTGGTTGCAAACTGGCCTTCAAATTCACCTCAATGTGCTTTGGTTTATGCCGGCAATAATGGATTAACATTTAATCCTTGGTATGTAAACATGTTGCTATTATGGTGTGCTTTAGATCCTGTTAGTCAGAAAGAAATCGACAGAAACAATGCTGTTTATGCAATTCAGCACAATAGAAACCCATATATCGATCATCCTGAATACATTACTTATATTTGGGGTGGAACAACTCCATTATCAACTGAACCCAGTAATTATCCTACTAATTTCTCAGCCAAAAACATTCATTTGCAATGGGTTGATGCAAACGGAGGTGTTTTGCCCGACCGTTATCTGATCAGAATGAGTACGATAGGATTTAGTTCAATTTCAACACCTGCAGATGGTGTGGTTTATCCTGATAATGCCAATGACGAGAATATCAATTATGGTGTTCAGACTGCATTTTTCAAAAATCTGAATTCGGGAACAACCTATTATTTCAAACTATTTTCTTACACACTAAACGGAGGAATACCAGATTATAAAACTGATGGCAACATCCCTGAAATAAGCAAAACACTGCCATAATAATTTGATTTTATCAGAATTATAAATTATTGATATCCTATTTAAGGATTTATTATCTTTGCAAATGTGAAAGACTTACTAAGAATTTTTGCTTATATAAAATCGTACAGAACCTATGCTTTGTTAAACATAGTGTCAAATTTATTATATATTACATTCTCTTTCTTTAACTTAGCACTATTTATTCCTTTTGTAGATATCCTTTTTGGAAATGCAAAACCAGTAACAGTTAAACCTGAGTTTAAACTTTCGTCGGAACAAATGTTTAACTATTTGAGTTATATAGTTAACCAAATTATTGAAGAAAACGGAAAACTCAAAGCAATGATTTTTGTATCTATTCTGTTTATCCTGTTTTCATTACTAAATAACTTTTTCAAATATCTGGGAATGTATTTCTTAGCTCCATTGCGAAATGGCATGATAAAAGACCTTCGTAACGATCTATATAACAAACTATTAATCCTCCCTCTATCATTTTACTCTACACAAAAAAAGGGAGATTTAATGTCACGACTTACATCTGACATCAATGAAATAGAATGGTCAATTGTAAGCACCTTACAAATGGTAATCAAAGATCCGTTAAACGTTATATTCTTTGTAATAATCTTATTCAGCATTAACCCTTTATTAATGCTTATATCTCTGGTTACGTTAATTCCAGCCGGTTTTCTGATAAATGTAATCGGAAAAAGTTTAAAAAGAAACTCAGAAAAAGGACAACGCCAGATGGGTGCAATCGTATCAGGAATTGAAGAATCAATTAATGGCCTAAGAATTATAAAAGCCTTTAATGCAATTGATTATGCTAATGCTAAATTTCAAAAAACCAACCATATTTTATCAGGATTATTAACCAAAATTTATCGCAGAAGAGATATTGCAGCTCCTTTAACTGAAACTTTAGCTGTAATAGGCTTGGTAACAATTATTTGGTTTGGAGGAAATCTCGTATTAAACAACAAACTTAATGCCAGCGTATTTCTGTTTTTTATTCTTATTTTTGCAAGATTAATTCCTCCGGCTCAATCATTTATATCTTCATTTTACAATTTGCAAAAAGGTCAGGCTGCCGCACGACGGGTTCTGGATATTATTGATGCAAAAGAGGTTATTCTTGAAAAAGAAAATGCAATTTCTAAAAAAACATTTGAAGATTGTATTGAATATAAAAACATTAATTTTCAATACAATGAAAATTCCCGGATACATGTATTAAAAAATATCAATCTAAAAATAG
>JAHEYQ010000006.1:78646-104648 GCA_023251515.1 Bacteroidales bacterium | reverse complement strand
TGTTTATATTTGGGGTGGGGGTCAGAAAGCGGCTTCGCCGCTTTCTGACCCCCACCCCAACAAAAATACACTTAATAACATGTCATTCAGAGCGAAGCGATGAATCTACATATTTTTGTCGGACACTAGTGATACCGAAATAATATATAAATCACTTTGGTTATAAATATTACCCCACAAAAATAAACTTGCCATTCATGGCTTTCCAGCTTATCCAAACGGTAGTTCCGATGTTGAGATTTAGTTTATCACGCGATGATTGAGTGATACTTACATGAAAAACATCTCCGCAATCAACCATTACATCAATACCCTTTAAGGTGGGAATAATATCTTTAATAACTCCCCGAAAACAATTGCTGGCACTCGAAAGGCTTTTATCAAGCGAAATAGTTATTTCATCGGAAGGCAAAATGTAAAAACCTCTACCGGCTACAGAATCGGAAGCCAAACTGATTTTAATCCCCGAATTCAGATAAACATCAGCCACATTGCTCTGATTTACGAAACTAAGTCTGGCATCAAAAAAATTGCGGATGCCTGCAAAACGGGCAATAAAAGGATGAGCCGGATTATTGAAAATTTCGTAGGGTTTGCCGCAAGCAATCAGATTGCCATTGTCGATAATGGCAATATGCGATGCCAACGAAAGTGCTTCGTCGAAATCGTGAGTTACATGGATTATGGTAATTCCTTTGCGGTTGATATTTCGCAGCAATGCATTCAGATTGTCTTTAAGTCGCACATCCACAGCTGCCAGAGGTTCATCCAAAAGCAAAATATCGGGCTGCATTGCCAGACAGCGGGCCAAAGCAAGTCGTTGTTTTTCGCCACCCGACAAAGTATCGGGTTTGCGATTGAGCAAATGTGCAATCTCAAACTCAAGAGCCAATTCTTCAACCCTGGCTTTTATATGGATCTTTGATAGATTTTTATTCTTCAGCGGATAAGCAATATTCTGATAAACCGTTAAATGCGGAAATAAAGCAAAATCCTGATATACAATTCCGATATTGCGTTCGTGGATGCTTTTGTTCTTTAAATTGATATCATTTAAAAAGATATTTCCATTATCAGCTTTTTCCAGACCTGCAATTATTTCGAGCAATACCGATTTTCCGGCTCCCGATTCGCCAAGCAGAACAAAATATTCGCCTTTTTCAACAGTAAAACTGATGTTGCTGATAGCGAAATCGCCTAGCTGTTTTGAGATATTCTTAATTTCAAGCATGTTTTTTTCCTCCCGAAATCCAACGCATCAATACAAAAACCAAAAGCGTAATTACAATAAAAACTACTGCCACCGGACGTGCATATTGCAGTCCATAACTGCCAAATCGTTCGAAAATTAAAACAGGTGTTATCATTGGATGATAAGCAATAATAACAACTGCGCCAAACTCGCTTAAACCACGGGCAAACATCAATACCAAACCCGAAACAATACTTCTTTTTGCCAAAGGTAGCGAAATGCTTAAGAAAACCCTGAAAGGCGAAGCTCCCAGACTTAAAGCAGCTTTTTCTAATCGAACAGGAACTGACTCAAAACCATCGCGGGCAGCGTTAATTAAAAATGGGATGCTTACAAAAGCCATGGCTGCTGCAATTCCATACGGACTTCCAACAAAGTCGATTCCAATGGATGAAGCTGCTTTGCCCATTACCGAATTGCGTGACAAAAATCCCAAAATGGCTATTCCGGCTGCCGAATGAGGTATCACAATGGGCAAATCGATAATTCCTAATACCAGCTTCTTGAAAAAGAATTCTTTGCGTGCCAATAAATACGCCAGAGGAATCGCCCCAACCGACATAAACAGCGTAGCTCCCAACGAAGTAAACAGGGTAAGCCTGATGCTTTGCATTACTTCGGCATCTTTGGCAGTAGCAAACAATTCGGGTGCCGATGTTGCCAAAAACATTCCCAATAAGGGAGCTATTATAAAGATTAAGAGCAATGCGCTCAAAACCAATAACACCAATTTAAAAGAATGCTTCATTATGGTTTGCTTACTGCAAAAGGTTTTAATGCTTCGGGCAACAGATTATAATTATTTATTTCGGGCTTTATGATGGCAGGTTGTCCGTTTTTCTCCATTATTGGCAAACCTTTGCTCAGCAGATATTCGGCAAAAGCTTGAGCAGCTGCTTTATTAACTGCATTTTTCGGAATACAGAACCCATAAATCATAGGCTCGCCTTTTTGGGTAATAATTTCGCCGGGTTTTTTACCTTTGATATCAACACTTGCTTTGGCATAATTTTCGGCAAATTGCTTGCTGCCCAAATTAATTTCTGTCGGCAAACTAATGTATTTTAAACCATGTTGTATGGCAACCGAGCGATAGATAAACATATAATCGATGTTTCCGCTTTCGAGCAAGGCAAGCAAATCAACTTCTTTAGGACGGATAAACTGATTATCTTTTTTGGTAATTGAAGTATAAAAAGCATTGGTTTTATAATACTTTTCGGCCAATTGAAGACATAACAAAGTACGATAACCGCAAGGGTCGGCATCGGGGTCCGAACGTCCATAAACAACATCTTTCGACATCAGAATTTTCAGCCAGTTGGCAGTATCAATTTCATTAGCTTTGCGCGAATTTGGATTAAATGCAATCACCATTTCGTTGGTGGCAAAAGGCATATTCCAATCGGCATAATCAGGAATCAATAATTTATCAATTACTTTATAATCGGCCGAAAGGAATATATCGCAAGGTTTTTGCAATTCGGTAATTTTACGGGCACATTCCACACTGCCGGCTGCTTCGGTCAGAATCTCTACATTGGGATGTATGGCTTTAAATGAATCTAGCAATTCTTTGACAGGTACAGCCAGACTACCCGCATGAAACACATTTAGTTTTCCGCTCAAAGTATCTTTTGTATCGCCGTTTTCAATAGTTTTTGATTGATTGCAACTCCATAATAAAATGGATAAAAACAATAAGGTAAATAGTTTTTTCATATATTCGATTTTTTGCAAAGATAACACAATATGAATTTTTTTGCAACTCATTTAAAATGATTTTGCTTGTGTTGACAAAATACCTAAAATCGGACTATATTTCATAGAAAATGCTTAAATTGACATTCGTGAACCCGATTTCATTAATGATGATGGCATAAATAAAAAAAGCCACTTAAAACTAAGTAGCTTTTTAATTATTCTTAACAAAAATCCAATAGAATTTTATTCCGCATCAATATAAATGGTATTAATACCTTTAACAGCTCTGTCGGAAAAGAAATCGCAGGCCGGAAAAACCTTGAATTTTCCGTTTTCTTTGCTGGTTTCGTCACTTATCAACAAAACATCCTGTTGGTCGTTGCGATTCATCAACTCGCTAAAAGTATAAACCGACCTATAGCCATCCACTCCGGCAACCACAACCAAAGCTTTTCTGATATTTTGCTGATTTTGTTTACTGAGTTTTTCAACAATTTTCTTTAATTGCACACCTGTAAAAGGCTGGGTACTATGAATTCCCTTACCCCTACCATAAAAAATAGTATGCAAAGTTTCGTTTTGCAAATCTTTTGGATTGCTGCTTATTTTTAAAACATTTTTTCCATTCTTCATAAAATCAATGGTTGATGAATAATTGGGTTGCAGATCTTTAACAACTTTCACATTCAACGGATACGACTTTACAGTAATTTTAACGGGTGAAGAAATATTACGTTCTGTAATCAGGTCGTGTGCAACCACCAGTTTGCTTTCGGAAGGCAATTGCCACAAATCCTTGGTTTTAGAAGGCACAATACGGGCTACATCCGAAGCTATCAAAATATCATGATGATAATTGGGATAATAAATTTCGCCCCAGCTGAATACTACTTTTTCGCCTTTGGCATTTTCTATTTCTATATAAACATCAATAATCGGACGAAAAACATCTGCATTGGCTTTCTTTAACCTGAAAGTGTTCAGAATATCAAAAAGCGAATAACCATCATAACGATAAGCACCTACAAATTTGTCTTTGTCGCCGTTGAGCAAGGTTTCTTTAACAATAACCGAATGTTTGGCAAGCTTCGAAAAATCTACATAGCCCGGATTTTCTATTTCGCCTGCAACCATAATGCCTTGTGCAGGTAGTTGATAGCTTTCTACATTGTCATAAAAATTGTTGGTTGCATCCGTAGTGTCGATATGGTTATAATTAACTTTCAACGAACTCTGAGCAAAGCTTATTCCCGTACTAAAAAGAAATAAAGCAATAATAAAAAGTGATTTCTTCATTTTGTAAAATATTGATTATTAAAATTTAAAATTGATTCCAAGTGTAATAAATCTGCCGGTACCACGTAAGTTTTTGCTGTCGTAAATCATTTTATCAAAAACATTCTCAACAGACAATCTGGCATCCACAAAGCTTAAAATCTGTCTTTTCAGATTCAGATTTATCAGAATATAATCAGGATATTGCGCATCCAAACCATATTTATCATCGGCAATATTGCTGTCGTTCACCCATTTTTTGCCAACATATTTAGCAAAAACAGCCAGATTTACAAGTTTTGAATTCCAGAACACCCCCAAAGAAGCACTATGATCGGGCACATCCGTCAGATATTTATCAGTTAAATCCACATCTTTCAAGGGATTTAATATTTTGTATTCTTTAATTTGCGAATGGCTGTATGCATAACTAACAAAAGCCGAAATTTTATCGCTAAATGCATAATTAATACCGGTTTCAAAACCATAAATCTCAACCTTGCTTATGTTGCGACTCTGAAAAACCGGGCTTACTTTAAAACCCTGATTTACCGAATCGCCGGTATTAACATAATACATAAAATCTTTGCCCACCGAATAATAAACCGAAGGCGTAAATTGCCACTTATGATAATTAAAAGTAATACCAAATTCGTAATTTGTCAGATATTCAGGTTTCAGATAAGGATTAACCACTTTAAAACCACCTTTAATCTTACCCGAACGGCACATATCATCCAGGGTAGGAGGGCGGAAACCAATTGCATAAGACGCATATAACTTTGCATTGGAATTTAACTTGTAAAGCAAAGAAATTTTTGGGCTAAGCGCATTAAAGTCAGCATCAGGTATCGATTGTATCTGATAAATATTCAGATAATTATTGGCTTCCGAAGGATAATCAATCGTAAAAGCGCCATCAAAATATTTTGCATAATCCATTCTGAGTCCGGCAATAATTTTTAGTTTATCTTTCATTATTTCATGCTCATCCTGCACAAAAACAGCCAGAAAATTCATTTTTCCCTTATTGTTGATTTTATCAGTTGATGAATAATATACATCAGCAGCATCAACATTTCCTTGTTTCAGATCAATACCCGTTGTCAATATATTTTTATCATTTATTTTCTGAGACAAATTCAATGCAAAACCGGCATCTGTACGTTTCGAATCCACATCATACAAAGTATAAGTAGCATCTTTAATATATTCATTTACTGCTTTATAATTTTCTCTTAAATAAAATACATTGGCTGTAACATTTGTCTTTAAACCTGTATATTTATAAGTAGTTCTGGAATGAAAAGTCTGATGTTGTGTGTAATTTCCTTTCTCTTCAAAAACAGTTTCGCCACCACCTCTTTCATCATTATAAAAAGAAAAACTACTTTCGATCTGTTGATTTTTATTTATTTCATAACCTGCTTTTAGGTTAGAACCAACTTCATTCAGATAGGATTTTACTGTATATGGCGTAATATTGGCAGCAGTCTGAGCTATATAGCCATCGCTTTTGGTAGCAAAACTACTAAGCATCCAATAAAAACCTTTAGCATCAGAATGTTGCCTTCCTCCCAAACTGATATTTGCTGCCTTTGTATTATATGAACCATAAGATATTTCGGCATTACCTTCGAGTTTTTCTTCAGGTTTTCGGGTGATAATATTGATTGCTCCACCCATAGCATTGCTGCCATATAACGAAGATACAGGACCTTTGCTAACTTCCATTTTTTCAACATAATCTTTGCTGAATAAATTCCAGTTAACACTGCCACCATCCGTTTTATTTATAGGGATGCCATCAATCATCACCAAAGTTCTTGATTGGTCTTTTCCACTTAATCCCCTCATACTTACAATTGATTTGTTAGCAAAAATCCCAAGAGTCCGGTTAACGTTCACGCCGGGAACATAAGCCAACGAAGCATCAATATCGGGAGCGGGATTGGCTGCCAATTGTATTTTATTGATACTTTGAATACGTGCAGGAATATTTTCGGCATTTTGATTAGTTCTGGTAGCTGTAATTACAACCGGATTGGTTTCAAAAATCTGTCTGGAAAGGCTGATTTCAAGATAAATATTTTCTGAATTTAAAGAAACGCTTTTGCTTAAACTGGTATAACCGATAAAGCTGAAAATCAAATCATAATTTCCGGTTTTTAAACCTGCAATTTCAAATTTACCGTTAATATCAGAAATACTACCTTTTGTAATGCTTTTTATCTGAATATTGGCAGCAGCTAAGGGCTTTTTAGTATCAGAATCAATAATATGGCCAGTTATTTTCTGAGCCTGAGAAACAAAAGAAATAAAAATAAAAAGGGATAGAAATAAAAATCGGAGTTTCATATTTTTTTTGATTGATTTGTGAGTTGAATTCTATTTATCAACCTTCTCCTGAATAAGAGAAGGTTGTATAAATAAAACTACTTTTCAGTAAAACAAAAACAAAATTAAACAATCTTCAACGTCAATTTGTCCTAAATAAGACTCAAGGGTGAAGATGTTATATTATTATCTTACAACTACTTTAGAAGCGTAATAAGAATTATCGTCGTATCTTAAATTTACAAAATAAATACCTTTTCCAAAAGAAGTTAAATCAATCTGATTATTCAATTTATCAGGATTTGATTTTAAAACCAATTTACCTAAAGCATTGTAAATCAAAATTTCATTTACTGCATCATTGGCGTCAATATTAATAAATCCGTTAGTTGGATTCGGATAAATATTTACTGCATTGGTAAAAATAGTTTTTTCAATACCAACTGAATTAGTTGCTGTTACAATAATATCATCAATTTTAGTAATACCAGAAGCTGCAACGGTACCTCCATTAGCATCCGTATTAGTAGTCATTAACCATCTGATATAAACAGAACCTGTTCCCTGTCCGATTATTGGCACAGGTAATTGATTCACAACACCTGTAGTCCAGTCATTTGCGCAAATAACAGCACCGTTAGCCACATCAGCATAAGTTCCAGAGCTTAATCTCCATTGAATCTGAAAGTTTTTAGGACCGGGATTATTTCCTCCACTTCTCTGTTTTGATGATACTTTAAAATCAGTATATCCGGCAGCCTTAAATTTTATACTCCAGAATTTGGTATTTGCACCATTATCCCAATTTGTAGTAGTTGCAGCAAAATCACCTGTAGTTACACCATTTGAAAAAGTAACGGTATCTAAAGATGTTGAGCTTGATCCTTCTTTACGAATATCATATCCGGCATTAGCTGCCAAACCAGAGTTTGGGCGTTTTGCAATGGTATCGTTTGTTGGAAAAGAAAAACCAATTATGGTTTCCTGAGCATTAAGTGCCAATGTTATAATAAACATTGCAAAAAAAAGTAATGATTTTTTCATTTTTTTTAAATTTAATTTATTAATTATGAATTATTTATTTTTGAATTTTCAAATCGAACACAATTTTTCCGGCTTCATTGCCACTAACTGAAATTACTTTTATCAAGCCTGTTTTTCCACCGGCTGTTTTAAAAGGAACAACTTTACCGGCATCAGCAAACTTATACTTTCTGCTGCTAAATCCTGCCCCTGAATGAAAAGCTGCAATCAGCAAACTGTCGTTATTGCAATTATCAAAAGCTGCAACACTAATTTGAGTAGCATAATCCCAATCGGTATAATTTTTTGGATTAAAAGAACTTATAGTTGAATAATAAGTAGGAGCATCTTGATCGCCAGCTGAAGAAAATGTATAGGATGGTTGTCCGCTTGTAATATAATAATAGCATAAAACATCAATCAGCTGAGCATTTTGCTGACCTTGAGCAATTGAATATAAGCTTCCGCTTGATGCATTTAATAATTGTGGTAATGTAATATTATTCTGCATCCCCAGTTCAATATTTTGATATTGATTAATAGGATCATATATTTTTGAAGTATCGTAGGTCGTAAGTCGTAATGTATTAAAATTTCGATTTTTGTCCATTACAGTTAAAGTCCATTCCAGTGTATCGCCCCAAACATTTGTAAAACTTTTATCAATGTCGAGAATGGAAGTATTATAACCAGCATCAAAAATGGTTTTGGTAAAATCTTTGCCACTGCATTTTATAACCAGATTGGTAATATTAGCGTCTTTACCTAAAGCAAGTATTCCAAATTTTATTTGATGAGCCGTAATATAAGTTTTGTCCGTTGTATAATTAATACTGCTTTTTAATTTCAGTTCGGGCAATGTATTACCAACTTCCTTTTTGCATGAAACAACAAGAAGATTCGCAATCAGGAATACAATAAAAATTATTATTAATCTACTATTTGTCATTACTTTACAATAAATCCGTATTGAACATCACTACAATTCGCTGCAAAAGTAATAAATTTTAGTTGAAAAAATATTCAATTCGGTAAAAATATCTATTTTTAATCTAATTTTCTTAAAAAAAATGTTTAAAATACTGGTAATTAAAATATAAAAACATTACATTAAACAATCTATAGTTATAATAAATAAACAATGAATGAATTTAGGATATTTAATCCAACAATAAGACAGTATGATACAATTTTCATCGATTTTAAATAAAAATCAATACTATAAATTAATGATTCTTTAATCTTAAAAAAGAATTTTATCAATCTAAATAATATAATTTTGCAAATAAAAAATGAATCTATTTTTTCTGGCAATTGCTGCATTATTTTCAGTAATGAATCCATTGGGTACTGTCCCTGTATTTTTGAGTTTAACCAAAGAAAAAACTCGCAATGAAATAAAGAGTATAGCATTTTATACCTCTTTGAATGTTTTTATAATCCTTTTAATTTCCTTCTTTTTGGGAAAATACTTGCTTATCTTTTTTGGTATAAGCATTCAATCGTTGAAAATTGCCGGAGGTATGATAATTACAACTTCAGGTTTTGCATTGCTAACCGGTTCCTTTACAAAACATAAAGGCATGAAAAAATCGATGGAAGCAGATGCAAGTAAAAGATCAGATATAACATTAACTCCATTAGCCATACCTATGCTTGCCGGACCAGGAACAATCTCTTTATTGATTACTTATAATCAAGAATATAACAAAATGATGGAAATTCTGATTTTAAGTTCAGCTATGCTTTCAATTTCGGTTTTGATATTTTTCATTCTAAGAAGCTCAAATTTGATTGTTAAGTTTTTGGGTGCTTCAGGATTAAACGCTTTATCAAGAATTATTGGTTTTATTGTAATTGCCATTGGTGTTGAATATATTCTGTCAGTTATCATTCAGTTATTAAAACAAATAAATTAACTGGTAAAATTTCCACTGCGATAGAAGCTTTTTTGCTTTTACCGGACTTAAAAATTAGTATTTTTGCAAAAAAAACAAATGCAGAAAGTTTTAATTGCAATTGATGACACTGATAATTTAGAAAGCCGTGGTACTGGATTCCAGTCGCGACAACTGGGCAAACTAATAACAGAAAAAGGACTTGGCAGAATTTGGGGTATTACCCGCCATCAACTTTATGTCCACGAAAAAATCGCTTACACTTCACATAATAGTTCGGCTTGTTTGAGAGCAGAAATAAATAATCTTGATGAAGTTACCGAACTATGCCGTAACTTTCTGTTGGAAGTAGCTGCTTCCGGATCGGATGCCGGCTTATGTATTGCCCCCTATCAATTTATAAGTGATGAGATTTGCAATTGGGGATTAAGAGCTAAAAAAGAAGTCCTTACAAAGGAAGAGGCTCATTTGCTTGCTATTAAAAACAATATTTATTTAGAAGGATTAACAGGTGAGAAAATTGGTGTAATTGGCTCATTAGCAGCAGTAGGTTTGCATCATCTTGGTAACGATGGTAGGTTTTTGTGGGTTGCAGGTAAAGAAATGAGGGAAATACAAGGTGTAATGAAAGTAAGTGAATTGAAAAATATTTCAGTTGTAACTGATGTTATTATAAAAGAAAATTATAACTTTGTAGCAGAAAATGACAGTATTTTTATTGAAGATTGGTTACGACCGGTTTTGAAAGATCACAAAGCTGTTATTTGGGTTAATAAGTCAGATTCAACAGATTATGATTGGAAAGCTTTAACAAAAATGGATGTAAAAGCTTTGACACAGTAATTCATTAAATTTATTGAAGTTTATTTACTTCATTATACTTAAAAATGACAGAATTTTAATATCAGACAGAAAAATGGAAACAAAAACAACAATTACTACACAGAAACAATCATTAAGCATAAGTATTGCTGAATTTTTACTTATGTTTTTTTTAGGAGCTTTTGCGATGGTTTTACACGCTAAATTTCGATTTCCATTAAATTTACCCGGAAGACATGGTTTGGAATTTATGATGTTATTATTAATAGGCAGAAATCTAACTCAACTACGATTTTCAGGATTTGCATCTTCATTAGGTGTTTCAGCTATGTTATTTGTGCCATTTCTGGGTTTTCACGATCCATTTATGGCAGCTGTTTTTATATTACCCGGTATTGCTATTGATATTTTTTACAATGTTTTTCCTGCTCAAAACAAAAAAATATGGATGCTTGCATTGGCATCAGGTATAGCTTATTCATTAATTCCAATAAGTCGTATAATTATTTCATATTTTACCGGTTTTGTTTACGAATCCTTAATTACCGGATTGTTATTTCCTGTTTTTACACATTTTGTTTTTGGGTTTACAGGAGGTTTGGGTGGAACAGCAATTGTTAAAGCTTTTGGAAAGAAAAAATAATTAATCTACAGTTCAGCAATGAACTGTTTTTTTTATCATTCGATATGCAACTTTATTCACTTCAATTTTTAATTACAGTTAATCATAGAAATATTTTCATGTTTTTTATGCTTGTTTGTAGTTTACAATTTACATCATGCAGCAAGGAAGAAAGTACAAATAATAATATACCTGCATTACAACTGAAAACTAATGGCATATACACTTCTGCTGATACTGCCATTGCTGAAGGAAGTCAGATAACAATAGGTTTAAAAGCTTTTGCCAACCAAGGCGAAAATCTTTGTAATCTGCTGGTAATTTCGAACGACAGTGTTCGTTTACTCGATTATGGATTTAATGCAAGTGTTATTGACAAAGATGTTTTGATAAATAAAAATTCAGATAGTATTCAAAAATTGGATTTCATTATTAGAAACACCAAAGGTTTAAGCACCTCATTACAAATAGTTTTAACCAAAAACGGCAGTGCATATAAACCCATTATTTATTATCCTGAAATAACGCTTGGCGGCCAGAGCAATTTGATAGTTGGTTCTTTTTATTCACTTGGCAATGGTTTGGTTTACAATCAGAATGATGCATTTCAGAATCAATCTTTAATTAATTTGCTTTATTTTTATCATACCCTCGAATTTAACACATTGGCTTCACCGGGTGCAAATGTTATAGGCATTTATCTGGGTGCAAATGCTCCCGAATTCTGGACTTTAAAGAATACAACTTATTTTAGTAGAAATACGATAAACATTCCGACAAGCAGCTTTGACAATGCTTCAAATGATAGTTTGATCATTGCCAATACTTTTATAAATGGGGGTAGAAAAGCTAAAGGTTTAACGTCTGGTCAGATATGGGCTTTTCAGACTGAAAACAACAAATTCGGATTGATAAAAATACTGGAAGTGAACGGACAGGAAAGCGGCACTGTAAAAATTGCTGTAAAAATGCAACAATAAGAAACCCTGATTATGATTAAAAGGCTGATAATAGTTTTGTTTTTACTCGTTCGTATAGTTAATGCTCAGGATACGATTTCGAAAAACATTTTTCTGAAAGATGTAATTATAATATCGACCCGAAGTAATTCGAAGATTGAAAGCATACCTGCAAGTATTGATGTAGTTAGTAAAGAAGATATTGAAAATTATCCATCAACCAATTTAGATAATTTATTGCAAAGCGTTGCCAATGTTTATGTAAACCGGAGTTGGGGAATTTTTTCTAAAAATTCGAGTGTTACGATGCGTGGAATGGACGGCACCAACAGGGTTTTGGTTTTATATAACGGAGTTCCACTAAATAAAACTTCAGGTGGTGGTATAAACTGGTACGCTATTCAACCTGAAACGGTTGAGAAAATTGAAGTTGTAAAAGGAAGCAATTCTGCATTGTATGGCAACAATGCCATGAGTGGTATTATAAATATTGTATCGCAAATTCCGAAAGAAAAGTTTAAAGGTAATCTGAATCTGTTGTATGGTGGTTATCAAACTTTTGGTAGCAGAATAAACTTATCGGGAAACAATTTAAAAAACAAAAAAGGTTGGTACTGGTATGCAAATGGATTTTGGCGTAAGGGAGAAGGATATATAATGACTCCTCCTGAATTGCGTGATAGCAACGATTGCAAATTGGGTATGCAGGAATATTCTACTGATTTGCAATTAGGCTATCAGTTTAACAACAATTCGAGCCTGAGTTTTAATTATAATTATTATGCTGATAAACGTTCGGATGGTACCAAAATATATGAAAAGGATGGCAGTTATCTGAAAACCTATTCAAATATGGGCATCATTAGTTATCATAATTTATTTGCCAATCAGATTCTTTTTAATGCAAAAGCTTTTTATCATTACGATTATTTTTGGCAGCATACCGAAAAGCTGAACGAAACCGGCGATACCTACAAATTATATGATACAGATCAATCTTCAAACGATTTGGGACTTTGGTTAAATGCAACCAAAAACATAGGTAAATTCAATAAATTTACTGTAGGTATAGATTTGAAACAAGGCAATATGGATGCTACGGATATTTACCGCAGTTCTACTGATATGGTGCAGCGGAAAGGTAATATCAGTTTTGTTGCCGGTTTTTTGCAGGATGAAATTTCGGTAAAAGGCAAATGGAATTTTGTGGCTGCATTGCGTTATGATTATGCACGTTTCAATAGTGGCTGCATTGTTGTTGAAAACCCTTCGTATAATACAGGTTTTGCACGTTCGTTTACCGAAGATTATCCTTCCGATAAATGGATGAGCCTAAGTCCGAAGATTTCTGCCAAGTATTTGATCAACAATAAAGTTGATGTTTATATTTCTGCATCAAAAGGTTTTATGCCTGCTACACTTGATGATATGTGCAGTTCGCGTAAGATAAACAAGGGTTTTAAACTGGCTAATCCGCAATTAAAACCCGAATATGTAACTACATACGAAGCTGGCAGTAATTATAAACCTTTGAATAATTTGTTATTGGAAAGCAGTATTTATTTTTCTCAGGGTAAAGATTTTCAATATTTTGTTGCCACTGGCGAAGTGGTTGACAATACAAGCATTGTTCTGAAACGCGAGAATATCGGAGATGTAAACATCAAAGGTTTTGAATTATCAGCCAAATATCAATTGATTAAAAACATCATTTTAAAAGCAAATTACACATATAATCATTCTGAAATTATTAAATTTAATGCATTGAACGAAACTGGAGTTAATCTGAAAGGCAAACACATAGCCGAAATACCGGAACATCAATTGTTTGTTGGTTTATTTTTGCGAAATAAGATTGTTAATTCAGGTATTACATTTAATTATGTGGGAGAACAATGGACTGACGAACAAAATTCAGCGATTATCAACGATCATTTTACAATCGATTTAAACTTGAGCCGCGAATGGAATAAAAAAATTACGATAGCTTTCGATTTGCAGAATATTCTGGACAACGAATTTATTGATAAAAAAGGAGGCTTATCGCCCGGTAGGTATTTTGAGCTGGAAGTTGGAATCAGATTTTAGTTATTTTTTAATGATGTTTTTTTAAAAAATCATTATTTAGATTAAAAGTCGGGGTGCTGCTCAATGTCGCACCCCGACTTTTTTGTTTATTTGCAAATTTAGTGGTATAAAAAAAGCCTCTTTTACAGAGGCTTTCAAACAAAAACAATTAATTTAGCTTTCAGTATATTTTTAGAATTCAAAAACAATACCCTGTGCCAATGGCAAATCGGTGCTGTAATTGATGGTATTGGTTTGTCTTCGCATATATTGTTTCCATGAATCGGAACCTGATTCGCGACCTACTCCGGTATCTTTTTCGCCACCAAAAGCTCCGCCGATTTCTGCTCCTGAAGTACCCTGATTTACATTGGCAAGTCCGCAATCGGAACCACCATTTGATAGAAATCTTTCCATTTCGCGCATGTTTAATGTAAATATGGATGATGATAAGCCTTGCGGCACTCCATTATTAATTGCGATGGCTTCTTCCAGTGTTTTGTATTTCATCAGATACAAAATAGGCGCAAAGGTTTCTTCCTGCACAATATGGTAATGATTTTCGGCTTCAACTATTGCAGGAACTACATATAAGTCTGATTTTAAATCAGAATCTTTATATAGTGTGCCTCCGAATAATACTTTGCCACCTTCGCTTTTTGCTTTTTCTATGGCTGCAAGAAAGGTATCTACAGAAGCTTTGTCGATAAGTGGTCCGATAAGTGTATTTTCATCTAAAGGATTACCAATTTTTTTACTTACTTCTTCATAAGCAGTGAGTAAATTCTTTTTTACTTCTTCATATACATTTTCGTTTACAATTAAGCGGCGGGTTGATGTACATCTTTGTCCACAGGTACCCACTGCACCGAAAACGGTAGATGTTACAGCCATTTTTATATCGGCAGAATCGCTGATAATAACCGCATTATTGCCTCCGAGTTCCAGTATGGCTTTACCAAATCTTTCGCCTAATATGGCTCCGGCTCTTTTGCCCACACGTGTTGAACCTGTAATCGAAAACAAGGGTATGCGTTTATCGGCAACAAAATTATCGCCCAAAACCGATGATTTGGCAACTATAAGATTGAATACGCCTTCGGGCACATTGTTATCTTTCAACACATTGTTTATAATATTTTGGGTAGCAAGGGCACTTATGGGTGTTTTTGAACTGGGTTTCCAGATAACCACATCACCGCAAATTGCTGCCAGCATCGAATTCCAAGCCCAAACCGCTACCGGAAAGTTGAAAGAAGTTATTAAGCCAACAATGCCGAGAGGATGATATTGGTCGTACATTCTGTGTTCGCTACGTTCCGACTGCATTGTAATACCATTAAGCAAGCGTGATTGTCCGACTGCAAAATCGCAGATGTCAATCATTTCCTGTACTTCGCCCAAGCCTTCCTGATAAATCTTACCCATTTCAAGAGCAACCAGATATCCCAAATCTTCTTTGGCATCGCGTAAAGCCAAACCTATTTGGCGAACAATTTCGCCACGGGCAGGTGGTGGAAGTTTACGCCATACCTGATAAGCTTCGTTTGCTTTGCTCATTAGCATTTCGTAATCTTCAATATTTGCATTTTTTACTTTTGCAATTAAGCTATTGTCGATTGGTGAATATGATGAAGTAATATCGCCTGTGGTTTCAAACCATTGTGTTCCGGTGGATACACCTTTGTTAATTTCTGAAATTCCCAATCGTTTGAGAACTTCTTCTGTTTTAAATTCTTTTTCCATTTTGTTGTTTTATTTGGTCATATAAGGATATACAAAGTCGGTTGCAGGTATCATAGTTTCTTTTACTGTGCGGGGACTTACCCATCGCAATAAATTTAGATGACTTCCTGCTTTATCGTTGGTACCCGAAGCACGGGCTCCGCCAAATGGCTGTTGCCCTACCATAGCTCCGGTTGGTTTGTCGTTGAAATAGAAATTGCCGGCTGCATAACGCAATGCTTTACATGCTTTTAACAAGGCATATTTATCGCTGCTGAAGATGGCTCCCGTTAAAGCATAAGGCGATGTTTCGTCGCAGATTTTAAGGGTTTCTTCAAATTTATCATCTTCGTATATATAAATCGTCATTACAGGTCCGAAGATTTCTTCTTCCATGGTAATAAAGTGCGGATTTCTGGTAACTACTATTGTTGGTTCAATAAAATATCCTACCGATGCATCGCCCTTGCCACCTGCTATAATTTCAGCTTCGTCAGATTGTTTTACTTTATCGATATATGACATAATATTGTTGTAGGAATTTTTATCGATAACAGCATTTACAAAATTATCGAAATCGCATACATCGCCTGTTTTAATCCGGTCGGTCATCGAAAGCAGTATCGTTTTTACTTCGTCCCAGATTGAAGCCGGAATATATGCCCTTGATGCTGCCGAGCATTTTTGCCCCTGATACTCGAAAGCTCCTCTGATAATGGCTGTTGCCAGTTCGAGCGGACGTGCCGATTGGTGTGCAAATATAAAATCTTTGCCGCCGGTTTCGCCAATTAGTTTGGGATACGACTTATAGAACGAAAGATTTTTGGTGGCTTGTTCCCACAAATGGTTAAATGTATTATTGGAACCCGTAAAATGTATGCCTGCAAAATCTTTGTGATTCATCACAATATTGCTGATGGTGGCACCCGAACCCGGCACAAAATTAATAACTCCTGCTGGCATTCCGGCTTCTTCCAATATCTTCATCAGATAATAGTTTGATAGCAATGAGGTAGTTGCAGGTTTCCAAACACAGGTATTGCCCATCAAAGCTACCGATGTATTCAGGTTGGCAGCTATGGCAGTAAAGTTAAATGGTGTAATGGTGTAAACAAAACCTTCGAGCGGACGATATTCGAGGCGATTGATGGTATGATTTTCGGAAATAGGTTGTTCCTGATAAATAAGGGTAGCAAAATAAACATTAAATCTAAGGAAATCGATAATTTCGCATGCCGAATCTATTTCGGCCTGAAATGCATTTTTGCTCTGTCCCAGCATGGTAGCTGCATTTATCTGAAAACGGTATTTCTTCGAAATCAGTTCGGCAGCCTTTAGCATTATAGAGCCACGCTCTTCCCAAGCCAGATTCATCCATTCGTCTTTTGCTGCCAAAGCGGCATTAATTGCCATTTTTACTTCTTTATCTGTTGCCTGATGATAGGTAGCCAATACATGCTGATGATTGTGAGGCATAACTACTTTACCTAATTTTCCGGTTTTAATTTCTTTACCACCTATTATCAATGGGATTTCAATCTGCTGATTGCTTTGGCGTTCCAACTCGGCTTTAAGGAGAATATATTCCTCGCTGCCGGGCATATAACTTAGTACGGTTTCGTTTTGTGGTTCTCTGAAGTTTAAAATTGCATTGTTCATTTTTAAATATTGTTACATTATACGAATTGTACGAAAGTGCAATTCGTTGCAAAAATACTATATTTTATTGAATGAAATATTAATTTAATGAAAAATATTGTAGCGATTTATCAACAAAACTAAGCCATATCCGATTGCTAATTCTGATAATGATGGTATTAAAAAAAATAAATAAACACAGTAAGCCGCAATTTGAAAATTAAAGCTGTAAATACCAATTTGTAAATATAAAACAAGTTGTGTTTTTGAAGTAAAATGTTAAAAAATTATTTTGATAATACAAAATTTTATTAATTTTACATCGTAAAAAATCAAACTATGAAAAAGAAAATTACATTTTTATTGCTAATGATATTTGCCTCAGCAAATATATATTCACAAAATTACACGATCAGTTTTGCTGCAAGCGGTGCATCTACAACAGTTGGAACTGTAAAAGTAGATAATTTAACACAAAACACTACTTTAACCTTAAATGGCAATGACATACTGCATTTAGGACCAGTTGGAATAAATGAAATAGAGTATAATACCAATAATCCGATGATTTATCCCAATCCGATGCAAGGGAAAGCAGAACTTTCCTTCAATGCAGAACAAGAAGGAGATATTCAAATTACAATCAATGATATTACAGGCAAAGAGATATTGCATATTGGCAATAAATACCCGAAAGGAAATCACAAGTTTCAGTTAAATGGGTTAAAACAAGGAATATATTTGGTAAATATCAAAAGCGAAACGTATTCGTATTCATTAAAGTTGATAAGTCAAAACTCAAATCAAAACGAAACAGCTGCAATAGAATATTTGGGATATGAAAACGAAACTTCAGGCAAGCTTAAAAATACAAATAAAACAGTATATATGGCATATACAGATGGTGACCGTTTGCTTTTCAAAGGGACTTCGGGCAATTACTCAAACATAATAACCGATATACCCACAAGCAGCAAAACAATTAGCTTTAACTATACAGCATGCACCGATTACGATAATAATAATTATGCAACGGTACAGATTGGCACACAAATCTGGATGGCTGAAAACCTGAAAACTACTAAATATAATAATGGGATTTCTATACCAAATGTAGTTGATAATTTAGCATGGAATAATTTAACTACCCCTGCTTATTGTTGGTATGATAATAATCAATCATTATATGGCAACACTTATGGTGCATTATATAATTGGTTTACTGTTAATACAGGTAATCTTTGTCCATTAGGTTGGCATGTACCAGACTCTAATGAATGTAATCAACTGGCAACATATTTAGGTGGGTATAGTATTGCAGGAGGCAAATTAAAAGAAACAGGTTTAACTCATTGGATTAACCCAAATACTGGAGCAACAAACGAAACTGGTTTTACAGCTTTACCTGCTGGATTACGTTATGCTGTTGGATCATTTTCTTTTGATGGTATAACCAATGAAGGTTATTGGTGGAGTAGTTCTGAATATGATTATTATAATTCAATATATATCTTGGTTTATGAAGATATGGAAAAATTGGGTAAGTATGGTTTTTATAGAAGGTATGGTATTTCTGTGAGGTGTTTAAAGAATTCATAAATTGTTTTATTTAAAAAATATTAAAAGCCGGAATCAATCTCCGGCTTTTTAAAGTAACTGACAATAAAACTCACGCCCCTGACAGGTTTTAAAAACCTGTCAGGTTTAAACAACAGGAAAACAATTAATCAAATCAAAAATATATTAAATTTAAACAAATATGAAAAAGAAAATTACATTTTTATTGCTAATGATATTTGCCTCAACAAATATATATTCGCAAAACTATACGATCAGTTTTGATGCAAGCGGAGCAGCTACTACTTTGGATAGTGTGAGAATAATAAACCTTACACATCCCGATACTGCTATGTGGCATGATGGAGATATTTTTCAACTGCAACTTAATAATGCAATAAATGATATAGAGACAAATAAAGAAAATCTGCTAATTTTCCCTAATCCCATGCAAGGTAAGGCAGAAATAATGTTTAATGTAAAACAAACGGGCATTGCAAGCATAAAGATATACGAAATTACGGGTAAAGAAATTATTCATTTAGATGAAAATCTTTCTCAAGGCAATCATCAGTTTCAATTAAGCGGTTTAAAACAAGGTGCTTATTTTATTAATATAAGAGGCAATGGATATTTTTACAGCTCTAAACTAATTAGTTATAATTCCTTTTCAAACGATATTAATCTGAAATATAATGGAGTTATTCAGGAAACAAATACAAATAAATACAAAACCAGCAATTCAAGTATAAATTTCAGTTTTGTAAGTGGTGATATGCTGCAATTTACCGGATATTCGGCTAATCTAACAGATGTTTTCACCTATTCTCCTACATCAGATATTACAATTACATTTAGTTTTATCGCTTCAATTCCGAGTATTACAACAGATGCAGCAACTACAATTACTACTAATTCAGCAATAAGCGGCGGAAACGTAACCTCCGATGGAGGCGAAATCGTAACTGCAAGAGGAATTTGTTATGCCACAACTGCTAATCCAACAATAACCGACAACATAGTTGCATCTGGAAGCGGAACAGGCTTATTTACAGCAAACTTAACAGGATTAACCCCAGGTACAACATATTATGTCAGAGCTTATGCTACGAATAGTGTTGGAACTGCTTATGGTAATGAGATGAGTTTTGTAACTATACCTGTTAGTTTGCCGGTTTTAACTACAACAAATGCATCTTCAATAACAAATGCTACAGCTATTACAGGTGGCAATATAAGTTCAGATGGCGGAGCATTTATAAGTGTACGTGGTGTTTGCTGGAGTACAGTGCCTAATCCTCATATTGGATTAAATACAAAAACAATAAATGGTATTGGTACAGGAAACTATATTAGTAATATTACTGGGTTGATACCAGATACAATATATTATGTTAGAGCCTATGCTACCAATAGTGCAGGTACTGCGTATGGAAATGAAATAATTTTTTCAACTTTACCTACAACTCAGGCTATATTAACTACAGCTATTATTTCATCGATTACAAATTTGACAGCTATTTCAGGAGGTTTTATCAGCTCAGATGGAGGTGCTGTTGTAATAGAACGTGGAATTTGTTGGAGTACTTCACCCAATCCCACTATTGCATTAACTACAAAAACAAATAATGGTACAGGTATTGGCAGTTTTGCAAGCAATATCTCTAATTTAGTAGCTGGAACTACTTATTTTGTAAGAGCTTATGCAACCAATTCAATAGGTACAGCTTATGGTAATGAGATAAATTTTACAACATTATTACAAGATAGAGATAGTAATATTTATGACATTGTTACCATAGGGAATCAAGTTTGGATGAAACAAAACCTTAAAACTACTCATTATAAAAATGGGACAACTATCAATTTCCCAGGTACAAATAATTCAGCTTGGGTAAATACTACTTCAGGAGCCTATGCATGGTATGATAATGATTCAGTTACTTACAAAAACATTTATGGTGGCTTATACAATTGGTATGCTGTTAATACCGGCAACTTATGCCCAACGGGATGGCATGTACCTACAATTGCTGAATGGGATACCCTAACCGTATATTTAGGAGGTGCTAGTATAGCAGGAGGTAAATTAAAATCTACAACATTATGGAGTAGTCCAAATTCCGGAGCAACAAACAGTAGTGGATATACTGCACTCCCTGGTGGACGTCGTTACTCAGAAAGCGGAGCTACATCAGGTATTAGTTATGTAGGTTTTTGGTGGAGTTCTTCTCAATACAATACTAATTACAGTTATGCAACAACGATGGAGTATGTTAATAGCATTTTGGTCTATGACAATATTAATAAAAAGCAAAACGGCTATTCTGTTCGGTGTTTGAGGGATATGAGTGCTCAGATTATTTTGCCAACAATAATAACAACTACTGCAAATAATATAACTACATCAACAGCCATTGCGGGAGGTAATATAATCATTGATGGTAATGCTGCTATTACAGCCCGAGGTATTTGCTGGAGTAATTCACCTAATCCGACTATTGCAGATAGTATTGTCTCTGGTGGTACAGGAAGTGGTATTTTTACAAGTAGCATTATTGGTTTAACAGCAGGTACAACTTATTTTGTCAGAGCTTTTGCTACTAATAGTATTGGCACTGCTTATGGTAACGAAATAAATTTCACTACAATTCCTTCAAATTTGGCTGTTTTAACTACTACCAATGTTTCATCTATATCTTATACAACAGCTATTACCGGTGGCAATATAAGTTCTTATGGTGCAGGCACTATTTTTGCACGTGGTGTTTGCTGGAGTACCTCATCTAACCCTACTATAGCTTTAAATACAAAAACCTCTGACGGAACAGGTACAGGTAGTTTTACAAGTAATATTATTGGATTAACCCCAGGTACAACTTATTATATGAGAGCCTATGCTACTAACAGTGTTGGAACAGCCTATGGAAACGAAATAATTTTCACAACTTTAACTAATCCATTAAATACAGTTTATGATTATGATGGAAATATTTACGACACAATTCATATTGGCACACAAATCTGGCTTAAACAAAACTTAAGAACTACACATTATAAAAATGGGACATATATACCAAATGTAATTAACTCTGAAATTTGGGAGCAATTAAATAGCGGGGCAAGATGCTACTATTATGATGATTCTGCATATTATGCATCTTCTAGGGGGGGATTATATAACTGGTATGCAGTAAATACAACTAATCTTTGTCCAACTGGCTGGCATGTACCTAATAATGTAGAATGGTTAGACCTATCAACCTATTTGGGAGGTGATAGTGTAGCTGGTGGTAAATTAAAAGAAACTGGTAATTATGTTGCAGGCACAAGTCTATGGCTCCCTTCTAATTCAGGAGCTACCAATAGTAGTGGATTCACGGCTCAACCAGTAGGTACTCGCAAGGTTTATGGAGATTATGAACTTTGGGGAGAATATTGTAAATTATGGAGTTCATATACATACAATAATTATTACTTCCATTTTGAAATGAAATATAGTAATCCTTTTGCTTTTTTATCCAATTGCACATTGAAAAATGAGGGTCTCCCAGTTAGATGTATTAAAGATATTGGAACTCAAGCAACATTACCTGTCATTACAACTATAAACGTTAGTAATATTGATTCAGCAAATGCAATTTCAGGTGGAAACATAAGTTATGACGGTGGAGTTATAGTTACTTCTCGTGGTGTATGCTGGAGTACAACACCTAACCCAACAATAAATTTAAGTACAAAGACAATTGATGGAACCGGAGTAGGTAATTTTGTAAGTAACATTAGCAACTTAACTGCTAATACAACTTATTATATTAGGGCATATGCAACAACTAGCATTGGAACTACATATGGAAACCAATATATTTTTACTACAGACGTAACTGTTTTACCAACTTTAACTTCAAAACCGATAACTTCAATAACATCAACTACAGCCAATTCAGGTGGCAATATTATCTCAGACGGAGGCACAGCAGTAACAGCCCGTGGAGTATGCTGGAGTACAACATCTAATCCTACTGTGCCATTAAGCACCAAAACCTCTGATGGAACAGGCGTTGGCAGTTTTATAAGTAACATAACAGGTTTATCAGCAGGTACAACCTATTTTTTAAGAGCTTATGCCACCAACAACTTTGGGACAGCTTATGGCAATGAGATTAATTTTACTTGCCCAACTACATTACCAAGTTTAACAACCACAGCAGCAACAAACATAACCGCAACAACTGTCAATTTGGGAGGTAATATCATCTCCAATGGAGGAGCAACTGTAACAGCCCATGGTGTTTGCTGGAGAACTTCAGCTAATCCAACAATTGCAGATAACAAAACCAATAATGGAACAGGTATTGGAAGCTTTGTAAGCAGTATTGTTGGTTTAGCAGCAACAACAACCTATTATGTAAGAGCTTATGCTACCAACAGTGTAGGTACAGCTTATGGTAATGAAATAAGTTTTACAACTTTGATTCCTCCGATAGGAACTGTTATAGATTATGATGGCAATGTGTATGATACTGTCCAAATAGGTACACAGGTATGGATGAAACAAAACCTGAAAACTACACATTACAAAAATGGAGCATCAATAAATTATCCGGGTACAAACAATACAGCATGGCAAAATAATACAAGTGGAGCTTATGCATGGTATAACAATGACTCAGTCACATATAAAAATACATATGGTGCTTTATATAACTGGTATGCAGTAAATACCGGCAACTTATGCCCCACAGGCTGGCATGTACCTACAGCTGCTGAATGGGATACTCTAACCATCTATTTAGGAGGAGAAAATATTGCAGGAGTTAAATTAAAAGAAGCTGGTTTCTCCCATTGGATTACACCCAATTATGGAACGACGGGAGCAACTAATGAAACGGGCTTTACTGCCCTGCCGGGAGGCTATCGTAACAATAACTTATACTCCGGTATTGGACTTGCCGGTTTATGGTGGTCTTCTAGTGTTTGGGGTAGTATGAACAACGCAAATTATTTAGGTATGAACAACAGTAGTGGCATAGCCGGTATCTTTCTAAGTGAAAAAATAGCTGGCCTTTCTGTCCGTTGCCTAAAAGATTAGAAAGAATATTTTTGAAAACATAAAAAAAGCCGGAATTAACCTCCGGCTTTTTTATGATTTTATTATGGAATTTAGTCTTTATATATTTAGTTTTTATAAATTTGCACAAAAAAAATAATATGAAGGCAATTACAGTAATCAAAACGGCATTAATCGCTTGCTGCCTTTTAGCAGTAAATCTTAGTTCGGCTTTTTCTCAGAATAACGAAAAATTTATGATAGGCAACTGGCTCGGCAATATCGAGTTTCAGGGTAAAAAGCTACCCATTGTTATCCGCATTCTCAGCATCGAAAAAGATACTTTTACGGCTTTTATGGACAGCCCCGATCAGGGAGCCAAAGATATTAAAATCACCCGCCTGCTGCTTCGCAACGATTCGGCTATTATCAGAGTAAAATCGTTAAGTGCCTCTATTTCCGGATTAATAAACACCAAAGATTCAACTATAAACGGTGTTTTTCGTCAAAGCATTTTCAATTGCCCTATTACATTAAAAAAGACAGAAAATATCCCTACAGTTAATCGTCCGCAAGAGCCCAAACCTCCTTTTCCTTATCAGATTACGGAAGTAAATTTCGGTAATATGAAAGAAAACATAGAGCTTGCCGGAACTTTAACCGTGCCCTCGGCCAACGGAAAAGTAGCAGCAGTTGTACTTGTTAGCGGTTCAGGACCTCAAAACCGTGACGAAGAATTGCTGGGTCACAAACCTTTCTGGGTTTTAGCCGATTATTTGAGCCGCAACGGAATTGCTGTTCTGAGATACGACGATCGTGGAGTTGCAAAATCTAAAGGCGACTTTAACAGTGCTACTTCCGAAAACTTCTCCAACGATGCCGAAGCTGCCGTTAACTATCTGAAAACCCTCGCCTTTATCGACACAAACAAAATCGGTATCATCGGTCATAGCGAAGGCGGTATGATAGCTCCAATGGTTGCATCGCGCAACAAGAACTTAAATTTCATCGTTTTGATGGCAGGTCCGGGCTTAACCGGAGAAGAAATATTGTTGAAGCAATCGGTTTTAATTTCGAAAGCCGAAGGTGAAACTGAAAAAGAAATCAGCAAAACAGATAAATTAAACAAAATGATTTACAAAATAGTAAACGAAGAACCCGATAATACCAAAGCAGCCAAAGAAATCAAGAAAATATATGATAAATCTACCAAAAAGCTATCGAAAGAAGATAAAAAACTGGCTGACGGGCAAAAAGATGTAATGATACAACAAGTTACTTCAACCTGGTTCAGATATTTTCTGAAATTCAATCCGAAAGATTATCTTACCAAAACCCATTGTGCTGTTTTGGCTATAAATGGAGGCAAAGATTTGCAAGTACCTGCTGATGATGATTTAAAAGCAATAGAAGATTATCTGAAACTGGCCGGAAATAATAAATACACCATCAAAAAGTTTGATAATATGAATCATCTTTTCCAAAACTGCAAAACAGGAGCTGTAAGCGAATATAGCAAAATAGAAGAAACCATTGCACCTGAAGTATTGCTGTTTATGAAGGACTGGATAAAGAGAATAACTGAATAATTGAGTAATTGAATAACTGAGTAACTCAATAACTCAACACAACAAAAAAGGCGAATGAATTAAAACATTCGCCTTTTTTGTATTTAAATAATCAGCTTGAAGCATTAATTTATTGCTGGCAGAAAAGAATATTTTTTACCATATTCCATCATTTGCTTGGTGTAATCGTTTGGATATTCAACTTTTATATCTACAATTTTACCATCTTTAAGCACAGGTACAAAATCGGGATTCAAAAAGCCACCATAAGGGGCCAGTTTTAATTTGGCATAACGTTCTTTAATTTCCTTATGTAAAACTGCATCTACTTTAACACCATAATTTTCTACCAGAAGTTTTCCGGCATTGTAATCGCCTTCCGATTTAATTCGTTGTACTTCAGCCAAAAGTTTCCCGAATAATGTTCTGAGTTTGTTGTAATCATTAATTCTGATATAAGTTTTTCCATCTTTTACAAACTTTTCGATTACATTCTCTTTTTTAC
>JAHEYQ010000006.1:0-78636 GCA_023251515.1 Bacteroidales bacterium | reverse complement strand
GAAACACCAGCCGGCTATCAGCTGACGATTGCGCATATGAGCCTGCTCTATGTTTTTACCCAGATCAACACGGGTAAGTTGGGTCATCAAACCATTGCGAATGTAATTACTATATTCGGTTCTGGCAACATCAAGTGTTGGAAACAGTTTTAATTCCAGCATTTTATTGTCCATCATATAATATAAAGCAAAAAGATCGGCGCGGGTTTCTTCCAGTGCTGAGGAATAATTCTTTAAAGCATCAGGGCTGGTTTTTGGCAATAATTGCCCGGAGCCATGCCCCAGACACTCGTGCAAATCGGTATGTAAATTGCTTGCAAGCGAAGCGTATTTCTTAGCCATTTCTATTTCTTCTTTAGAAGCAGCAAATTCTTCCATAAAACCATTGCCCAAAGCAGCCTGATCGTAAGCATAAGTAATGTTTTCCATGGTTACCGACTTTGAGCCGTGTTCTTTACGAATCCAGTCGGCATTGGGCAGGTTTATACCAATGGGGGTAGATGGGTAACAATCGCCACCCAATTGAGCAACGGTAATTACTTTTGCACTTACGCCTTTCACTTCTTTTTTCTTAAAACGCTTGTCAACCGGCGAATTATCTTCGAACCACTGTGCCGAAGAACTTATAATCTGAGCCCTTTTGGTAGCTTCAATATCTTTAAAATTAACAACCGATTCCCAGGTAGCTTTCAATCCCATAGGATCTTCGTAAACTTCAATAAATCCGTTTACAAAATCGATATGCGATTCCATATCGCTCACCCAGTTGATATTATAAGCATCCCAATCTTTCAGATTGCCCGATTTGTAATAATTTATCAACAAACTGATGCTTTGTTTCTGGGTAGCATTTTCTGCAACCAGTAAAGCTTTCTCGAGCCACATTACAATCTGTTCGATGGCATTTGAGTATAAACCGTTTATTTTGTAAATTTTCTCAACCAGCTTGCCATTTTCTTTTACCAGTTTCGAATTCAATCCATAAGATATCGGTTCTTTATCTTTTGGATTTTTCATTTTATTGTAAAAATCTTCGGCTTCTTTTTCGCTAACACCTTCATAAAAATTTGATGCCGAACTCTTAATCAAATCCGATGATGCATCTAAACTAACTTTTTTTGGAAAAACCGTAGGATCAAACATAATGGGAGTTAGCTTTCCGATAAGCATTTCAGGAGTTTCGCCTGCAATAAGCGGAAGCTTGGCTGCATCAGAATTTTTAACTAATTCTGCAAAATATTCTTTGCTGAAATCGGGAATAAATTTTTCGGAAGAATAATGATGATGAATGCCATTCGAAAACCAAACTCTTTTGGTATAAACCATAAAGTTTTTGAAATCATCGGTATTTTTATCGCCATTATAAGTATCTACAATGGTTTCCAATGTTTTGCGAATTGTAAGATTATATTTAAAATTCTGGTCAAAAATAATATCTCTGCCGGCTTTGGCAGCTTCGCTCAAATAATAAACCAGCTCTTTTTGCTGAAGTGTAAGCGAATCGAATCCAGGAACCTGAAAACGCATTATTTTGATATCAACAAATTGTTCGCTCATAAATTTAAAATCATCTTTAGGCTTTTCGCTTGCCTTTTTTTCGGCCTGATTGCAAGATAATAGCATTAAACTACTCATAGTCATAGTAATTATTGTTTTTTTGATTTTCATGATTGAAAGAATTAATATATCAACAAAATTAAGTAAAATATGCTTATACATTTATAAGATAGCAGTTATTTTTATGAGGGGGAGTATATATAAGTTTGTGTAAACACAATAAAATTTACACTCTCAAAAAATACTTTCGGGAAGGTATATGCAATCTGCATGTATGCCTCCGAAACCTTTCAGAATGATATATGCAATCTGCATGTATGCCTCCGAAACCTTTCGGGAAGGTATATGTAATCTGCATGTATGGCAAAAAATACTTTCGGAAAGGTATATGCAAGCTGCATATAGCTATTATTCATTTGACTTTGCCATAGTCATGAGTGATGAGTACCTAATAGTCATTTGACTTTGCCATAGTCATGAGTGGTGAGTACCTAATAATCATTTGACTTTGCCATAGTCACGAGTGGTGAGTATGGCTCCGAATACTTTCGACAAGGTAGTCATGAGTGGTGAGTATGCCTCCGAATACTTTCTACAAGGTAGTCATGAGTGGTGAGTATGCCTCCGAATACTTTCGACAAGGTAGTCAGGAGTGGTGAGTATGCTTCCGAATACTTTCGACAAGGTAGTCACGAGTGGTGAGTATGGCCCCGAAACCTTTCGAGAAGGTCGTCATGAATGGTGAGTATATATGCAAATGTATTTATCGTATTGGTATTGTGTTTTTTAATTGAAAAAAAATAGTGATTGCAGTTTATGCCTGCAATCACTATTTTTAGATTTGTTATCTTTGGTTAGATAAAAGAGAATGTATTATTTCAAAAAATATTTTTTTATTAGCTCAAGCAATTTACTCTTGTCGATGGGTTTTGACACATGGTCGTTGCATCCGGCTTCTATGGCTTTTATACTATCGCCTTTATGTGTTAGCACTGTTTGCGCAATTATAATAATATCTTTATTGAATTCTCTGATTTTTAGGGTAGTAATATAACCATCCATACCAGGCAACATTATATCCATCAGTATCAAATCAATATCAAGATTGTTTTTGCATGTCTCAATAGCTTCAATTCCGGATTTTACATGCAAAAATTCAAAGTTGAAATTAGGAAAAGAATTGGTAATTACTCGGTCAGAAATTTCATCATCTTCAACTATTAAAATTTTTAATTTTTGATTCTTAAAATTTTCTTCTGTTAAATTGCTTACCGATGAATCTGCTTTTTCAGACTTATGTGTATTGTACGGAAAACAAATTAAAAACTTACTGCCTTTATCTACTTCAGATTCTATCCAAATTTTTCCATCCAGTTTTTCAACAAAATCTTTGCATAGTATTAGCCCCAGTCCGGTACTGGCTTCTCCGTCAGTACCCAATCTGTTTGAATCTTTGTTTATTTTAAACAGATTGTCAATTATTTCGGCACTCATTCCAATGCCGTTATCACTAACAGAAATAGTAATTTCGTTGTTAGTTATGTAACTATTAATTGTTACTTTCCCGCCTGTAGGTGTAAATTTTATTGCATTCGAACTCAAATTTCTAATAATAGTAAGCAAAATATTAGCATCGGTATCAATTTCAATATTTTTATCTATATCAATAGCTAAATCAATAGATTTGTTTTTAGCCAATTCAAAAATAACATCCAACCCATCTGTAACGATTTGCGAGAGATTATGCGTTTTTTTATCAATAATTATCTGATTACGTTGCAACTTAGCCCAATTCAACAGATTTTCAAGCAAATTGTAAATGTTTTTTGCCGAAACATTCAGCTCCATAGCCATTTCCTTAAGATCAGCTTCGGTAAATTCCATCGATTCGTCAGTCATCATTTCGGTATAATTCATAAAGCCACCTAATGGACCACGCAAATCATGCGAAATAATAGAAAAAAGTTTATCTTTTTCGGCATTTAATTTCTGAAGCTCTTTTTGTTGCATATTCACTTTAAGATGTGTAGCTACTCTTGCAATTACTTCTTCAGCCTGAAATGGTTTGGTAACATAATCAACGCCTCCAACCTTTAAAGCCTTAACAATATTTTGGGTTTCGTTAAGAGCACTAATAAAAATAACAGGTATATCAACAAATCGTGGATTTTCTCTTAATCTTCTGCAAACCTCATAACCATCAATTTCGGGCATCATAATATCAAGAAGTATCAGGTCAGGTATTTCTTTTTCAATAACTTGTAAAGCCAAAGTTCCGTTAGGTACCGGTCTTACTTTATAGCCCTCGAGTTTAAGAATTTCGCCAAGAATTTTCAAATTGGCGGGTACATCATCAACTATCAATATGTTTGCAATATTCTGAAATTGCGTATTATCTATATTCATTATTATTTTTGTTATTTACTTAATAGTTTTTGCAAATAATCATATTCGTAATTAAATGCATGTGTTTTTAGTTGTTGTGCCAAAACAATATTTTCATTTTCAATTTCAGAAATCAATTCTATTAATTTGTCAAAATCGGCAAAATCAATAGCTTCCATCATTTTCGATTTCAATTCATTATCTATTAATGCAATGTCGTTTTTTAAAGCCTCATTATCTTCAATATACTTTTCGGTATTATGATTGGCCTCTTCATATATATATTCAATATTAAGAAGTTTGCCAATGGTGTTAAACAGTTCATTTTCTCTGAATGGTTTTCTGATATATCCATCCATACCGATAGCTTCTGTTTTTTTGCGTTCTTCTTCAAACGAACTTGCAGTAATGGCAACTATAGGAGTGTATTTTCCTTTCTCAGTTGCTTTTATTTTGCATGTAGCTTCATAGCCATCCATCACAGGCATTCGCATATCCATTAATATTAAGTCAGGATTCCATTCCTCAAACTTTTCGATACCATCCAGCCCATTCACAGCTTCTAAAGTGTCAAAGCCAATAAGTTGTAATAATGAAACAGCCACTTTCAGATTTTCTTCTTTATCGTCAACAACCAATATTTTATACTTTTTCTGATTATCGGCAATTCTGATTATTTTATTCAGATTTTCTTTTTCCACTTCTTCCATATTTCCTTCATTAAGCAGTACCGAAAATGTAAATATACTTCCTATTCCTTTTGTGCTGCTTACGCTAATATCTCCTCCCATCAATAAAGCCAGTTCGCGGCTTAGTGCAAGACCAAGTCCTGTACCGCTACCTTTATTAATACCCGAGCTGGTTTGTACAAAATGTTTAAACAAGCTGTTGATCTCATTTTCATCAATACCACAACCAGTATCTTTTATTTCTACAATAAGCTTTATTACATAGTTCTCTGTTCTTTCCGACTTTACATTAACCTTAATATTTCCTTCATCTGTAAATTTAATGGCATTACCTATCAGATTTACAAAAATCTGCCTAAGTTTGCTTTCATCTGCAATAGCATATTGTGGCATGCTTTCATCAGTTTCCAGATTAAACTCTAATTGTTTTGTTTTTGCAGACTCTTTAAAAATAAGACGAATGTCGTTAAGAAGTTCATGCAAATCAATGTGATTGTAATTTAGTGTAATTTTTCCTGCTTCAATTTTTGAGAGTTCCAGAATTTCATTTATTAAAGCTAATAAATGTTCACCGGCTCTTATTATTGAAAGATTATAATCTTTTTGTTGTTTGGTTAATTGTTGATCTCTGTTTAGTAATTGAGAAAATCCGATAATAGCATTTAAAGGCGTTCTGATTTCATGCGACATATTAGCCAGAAAAATACTTTTCGATTTATTTGCCATTTCAGCTTCAGCAGCCATTGCATAAGCATGTGCTGTAGCTTGTTCCGAATTGGTAAGAGCCATATCGAGTTCCAGATTTTTCATTTCGATCTGTGTAGTGTAATTCATCAAATTCTTTTCAGAATTTTTTTGATCTGTAATATCCCAATTGGTACCTATCATACGTATCGGTTTACCCTCATTATCATTTAAAACTGTGGCCAAAGCTCTAATGTTATGTATTGAATTATCCGGATAAACAATTCTGAATTCAGTATTAAATTCTTTTTCGCCATTTATTGCCAGTTTTATTTCCTCATCTGCTCTTGTTTTATCTTCGGGATGCAAACTATTTTGCCACGCTGAATACGCATTATCAAATTGTCTTTTATCAAACCCATATAATTCAAACATTTGGTCATCCCAATATAAAGAATCTGATAAAATATCGAGTTCCCAAACCCCAACGCCACCTGCTCTGGTTGCAAGTTCCAAACGTGTGGTTAATTGTTTTAAGTCATCTTCAGCTTTTTTTCTGTCCGAAATATCATGAGTAACTCCAACTATACCTGTAATATTTCCATGTATATCTCTTAATGGTACTTTAGAGCCTAATAACCAATGTTGTTTTCCGTTTTTATCATTTAATGTACTTTCAATATTCATTAATGCCTCACCGGTTGAAATTACTTTCATATCCTGGCTTTGAGAAAATTTTGCTTCGTTATCAGGAAGTAAATTATAATCAGTATTGCCAATAATTTCAGATTCAGATTTTAATCCTAATAGCTCTACTTCTTTAGGATTTGCCAGAATTTTTTTTCCTTCAATATCTTTAACATATACAGCATCAGGTATTAAATCAATAATTGTTCTGAAAAGAGTTCTCTCGTTTTGGAGCATTTCTTCAGCCAATTTACGCTCAGTAATATCTCTACTGATTCCTAAAATTCCGATCAATGAACCATCGGGTCCTAAATAAGGCGTTTTAAGTGTGTCAACCAATATTTTACGACCATTTGGATAAGTAATCCATAAGTCATTATGTATAGGTTTTCTTGATTCAATTATTTCTTTATCCTGAAATACAAAAGCATCTGCTTTTTCTTTGTCAAAAATTTCATAATCAGTAATTCCTATTAATTCTTTTTTAGAACGTCCCGAAAATTCTTCAAATGCTGGGTTACCTCCTAAATAAACTCCATTTTTATCTTTAAAGAAAATTATATCGGGAATAGAATCAAGCAAAGAAGTTATTAAACCCGCATTTCGTTTAATTTCTTCTTCTGCTTTTTTGTTTTCAGTAATGTCTCTAAATGTCCATATTCTGCCATAATTTTTGCCATCTTTTCCCAAAACCGGAGCTGAATATCTGTCTAATATCATTCCATTTTTCAGTTCTACCTCATCGTGGCTGATTTCTTTTTTATTTTCATATAAATAATTTACTTTTTTAAGAAACTTATCAGGGTATTTTGTTAAACCTACTACATGCTTTAATAGTAAACTATCGTCGTCATCATCTAAAATAAATTGTGGAACATCAAAAATATCAACAGTTCTTTGATTAATTAATAATCTTTTATTATTTAAGTCCACAATTAATATTGCATCAATTGTAGCATTTGTTTGAGCCTCAAGAAGTGATGTTTTCGATTGCAAAGCTTCTTCAGCCAATTTTCTTTCAGTAATATCACGTTCTACAAATAATATACTGTTTGGATTCCCATTCTTGTCAAATAAAATTGTAGAATTAACATCACTATAAAACTTTGTGCCATCTTTTTTAAGTGCCAGATATTCACTTATTTTATTGTTTTTATTGCCTTGTATTAAGTTATTTAAGTTTTTTGAAAGTAATTCATGGTTTGAATTATCTATAAAATCAAATATCGATTTGCCGATATAATCTTCAATTCTATCAACAGAATAACCATGCATAGTAGCAAGTTTTTCTGACATTAACTGGATTTTTCCATCAATTCCGGCCATACCTATACCATCGGGTGATGCTGAAATGATAGCTTCAAATTTTTGACTGCTCAATCGAAGTGCTTCTTCTGCTTCTTTACGTAATGTAATATCTCTACTAATTCCTAATATTCCTATTAAACTTCCATCACTCGCCCAATATGGTGTTTTGAGTGTGTCAAGTAATATTTTTTTACCATCAGGATATATAATCCATTCTTCATTATGTTTAGGCTTTTTTTCTATAAGCATTTCATTGTCAAAGTACCTGAACTCATCTGCAATTTCTTTTTCAAATAAATTATAATCGGTTTTGCCAATAATTTCATTTTTTTCTTTTCCTACAAATTTTGCAAATGGTGGATTACAACCTAAATATATTCCATTAATATCTTTAAAGAAAATAATTTCAGGAATTGAATCTAATAATGAAGTAATTAAACCAGTTTGCCTGATTTTTTCTTCTTCTTCTTTTTTCTTTTGGGTAATATCTTCTTTTATTGCAATGAAATGTGTAATTTGTTTATTCTCATTAAAAATGGGTGAAATAGAAGCTGATTCCCAAAATAATTCTCCGTTTTTCTTTATGTTTTGAAGTTCCCCAGTCCATTCTTTGCCCGCTATAATTGTTTCCCATAGTTTTGCAGAATAATCATGTGTTGTAGTGTTTGATTTCAAAATTCTTGGGTTATGTCCCAAAACCTCCTCTTTACTATATCCTGTTAATTTGCAGAATTTTGGATTTACATATTCTATGTTTCCTTTTACATCTGTAATTACAATTGATGCATTGTTCTGTTCAACAGCTTTTGAAAGTTTCAGGATCTCCTCTTCGGCTTTCTTACTTTCTTCTATAAGATTAATAAGTGAATCAAAGAGATAGTTGCTGTCGTCAGCTTCAGTTTTAATTTCAGAATCCACATTTTCAACTTCAGGGTTTAAAGTTAAAATTGCTTTTTTTATTTTATTAATAATATTTCGTTGATTTTCTGCATCTATTTTTTGTTTCTCGAACGCATTTCTTAGTTCCTGAGAACTGATTTCTATAGAATTTTGCAATAGTTTTGAGTCTTCATCAAAACTTAAATAAGTATTGTTAATATCCTGAATAAAATTAAAAACTCCTTCAGGTAATGCATCTAAACTTCCAAAATGTCGTTTTATCTGACGTATCAGAAGTTTATTGTAACTGGTTTCCATAGTATTGATTTATATTTCTTTGAATATAGTAATTGTCATGGTTTGGTTATGAAGTTCGCAATGTTGTTCAAATGGTTTTGAAGGACAAATTTCACCATAAGAATAAAAGCCAGTCATGCAAGTATCCTTTCCAACAACTTCTCTTATAGCTTCTAATTCTTCTTCAACTCTTTGTTTCAGCACTAGTTTTCTCCCAACGCAACTAATTAAAATTGCCAAATCAGGATTGGAATTTTTAAGGCTTATTTTTGACATTTCTGCAGCATCATTAGCTCCATCAATAAGTCTTTCAAAATTAGCTTTCATTAATCTAACATTTGAACCCAGAGGTAAATCACCGGCAAATACCATGCTTCCATCTGCTTCATTTACTGATAATACCGTACGGACCAATGATGTTTCATTTTCTTTATTCATCAAACTCAATGGGAATAAAAGTGCAGAAGCAGGTAAATTAGCTGCATGATCTCCCAGGTATTTTTTATATAATTCTAATGCAGGCTGATTGTCCAATTCGTATAAAATGTTTTTATCTGATTTCGTTACTTCTCTGTCAACTCCAAAAGAATCCCAGCCACCCATTGAACCATAACCAACTTGTAAATTATCGCCATAAAATCCAATTGCCAGAACAATGTTTTTTTCACCAGCTTTATTATGAACTATAAGTGTTTCCTCAAAATTAGCCTGATCGCCAGCTAATCCGCCGGTAACAGAAACTTTATTTTGTAGTTTGTAATTTATACCTTTTGTAAGTTCACTTCCATTAATATTTAATCCTTCAGATAATATCATGATGTGTGTAAGGTCTTCTTTTAATAGTTTGTTTGCTAGGCTTTCACCTACAATAAAACTATCTTCCATTTTTTCAATTTTCTCTTTTGCTATTTCTATTTTGGTTTTTTCAAAATATATGGCTGTACACACTATCTTATTATCATAAACTTCTTCCTGTGAAATTTCACCAGATGTTGAACAACCTGTAATTTGTGCAAATGGATACATCTGCTTCACATATGCTATATGCTCTTCGTTTTTTAAAAGATTTTTATTTCCAAACAAAAGCACAAGCTGTGCTTTCTTTTGTAATTTAATATCTGATTTTTTTACCCATCCTTCTGATTGTGAATATATAATTTGTTCTGTTTTCATTTTTTGAAATTTTTTATTAATACTTGATAATAAAATTGATATAAGTCTGAAAATTCAAATGCTTTTTTTTTAACTACTGCAAATTTAATTGTAATTCAGATTTATATTATATCAGAAATAACAATCAAAATTAATTAATAATTTTAAATTTTGTAAAAAAAACAATCGAATTGGATTGTTTTTAATTATTATTTTTGTAATTAACATTAAATCATTGTTTTTAATGTATTAAGAAAGTTGAAAAGGACTAAATTCTTGTAATATTTTTATTGATAATTTTCAGTAATGAATCTTTATTTACAGGTTTTGCTATATAATCGTTGCAACCTGCATTTATCGCTTTTTCATTTTCACCTGAAAGAGCAAATGCTGTTAATGCAATGATTCTGATTGAATTATTAAATTTTCGAATTTCTTTGGTTGCACTATAACCATCTAATATTGGCATTTTTACATCCATAAGTACCAGGTCTATATCATTATTAGTTCTGACATGATTTATTGCTTCTTCACCATCTGCTGCATGTAAAACTTTAAAACCTGATTTTTTTAATACAGTTTCAACATATTGAAAATTAGTAATTTCATCTTCAGCAACAAGTATTGTGTGTGATTTAATGAAATATAGATTTTCACTTTCTGATTTATTATTAATTATTTCTTTTTCAACTTTTGTTAGGGGCAAACTGATACTAAAAACGCTTCCTTTACCAATTTCGGAATGCAGCCATATTTTCCCTTCTAATAATTCGATCAAGCCTTTGCATAATGATAATCCCAATCCAGCACCTTCATGACCTCTTGATAAAGAATTGTTTACCTGATAAAATCTATTGAAAATTTTAGATTGTTCATCTATAGGTATTCCTATACCACTATCTTTTATTTGAAATCTGATGTTATCATTATTTATTTTATAACTGATTTCAATAATTCCATTTGATGTGAATTTCAATGCATTGTTAATAAGGTTTGTAAGTATTTGATGGAGTTTTAATTCATCAGATTTAATTAGCAAATTCTCGCTATTTTCAGGTAAATCAAATTTTAAATTAATTTTTTGGTTTTCAGCTTGAACCAGAAATTGGTTTACAACATCTTTAATTAAAATTTCGGGAGAAAATACACTGTAATTTATAATAGATGTCCCCGATTCTATCCTGCTTATATCAATGATGTTATTTATAAGCTCCATAAGTCTTTTGCCACTTTTTGAAATTATTTGGGCATATTGATTTACTTCTTCTAATTCAAAATCTTCTTCAAGCATCAGGTTGGCAAATCCTAAAATCCCATTCAATGGTGTTCTGATTTCATGGCTCATATTTGCAAGGAATGCTGATTTAAGTTTGTCGCTTTCCTTTGCTTTTGCTAAGGCAGTTCTTATTTCTGCATCCTGTTTTAATTTGTTTAGAGCCAAACTTATATTTTGTGAAATATAAGTGAGAATATCCATGTCACTGTTGCTGTAGGCATTCGGGTTGTCATAACTTTTAACTACAAATGCACCAAAAGGTTTTCCGTTTGCTATTAATGGTATTCCTAGCCAACATTCTGCAATTTGTCCATATAGTTTTATCTCATTGTTTTTATATAAACTAAGAATATCTTCTTTTTTTAATAAAATTGCTTTGTTGTTTTTTATAATCAATCCTGTTAATGAATCATTTACATGCCATTTGTCAAAACTTTCGTTTTCATCATAGCATATAGAATTGCTTAGCATTTTTTCGTCTTCATTATAAAATGCGATAAAGAAATTTTTAATATCTATCAAACTCTTTAATTCTCTTTTTATGATTTCTACAAAGTCTTTAATTTCAGTTATTTCTGATACTGCTTTTGAGATATTAAACTGAATGCTTTTGATTTTTTCTTCCCTTTTACGATCTGAAATATTTCTTGTAATACCTAAAAAATGTTGAAAATCCTGATTATCATCAAATACAGCACTTATTGCTATTTCAGTCCAAACTGTAGCACCGTTCTTGCAATTTTGTTCCATACATAAAACAACTGGTTCAGGGTTTTCTCCTTTAGATAATCTATAATAAGTTTCTTCAAACAATGCTTTTGCATAATTTGCAGATTCAGGACTTAAAGCTTCTTCAAAAGTTTGTTGCATGTTTTCTTCAGCGGTATAACCTCTCATTTTTAATACAGAAGGACTAACATATTTATATTTGCCATTTTTGTCCATGGTCCATATAACATCTGAAGAGTTTTCTGCTAAAAGTCTGTATTTTATTTCATTGTTAATAAGTGTTTCTTCATCAGATTTCCTTTTAATATAGTTGCCAATTATTGATCCAATGCTTTTAAAAGCATCTAAATCGCTTGAACTCCACAAATATTCAGTTTGACAATTGTCAAAACCGATTAATCCCCACAATTGATTTTCAATTAATATAGGAATTAATAATATTGATTTAATTTCTTGTTTAGTAAAATTATTGCGTATTTCCTCTGGTAAATCTTTAGTTAAAAAATTTACATGAATATTGTTTTCAAATAGTTGTAATATTTCCGAAGAATAACTGGAAATGTCGAAATTTTGAAAATCTAAATTATTGATTTCTCTACTTATTCCTGGTTTTACCCATTCAAAACTTTGATTTATTATTGTATTTCCGTTTTCAGGGCTTTTAAATGCTTCAATAATATATGTTCTGTCTTGTCCTGATGCTTCTCCTATTATTTTGATTAATTTTTCAAATGCGCTATCTATTTTATTTTCAGTTAATAGCATCTGGCTGATTTCTGAAATTGCTTCAATTAACAATTCTTTTCTTTTGCTTTCTTCTGTAGTTAGTTTAAGTTTGGTAATATCTCTAAGAGAAACGATATCAACTTTTTTGCCATTATAATCTATTAACTTACCAATACTTTCCAACCAAATTTTATTTCCTTTAGATGTTATACCTTCATATTCTGCGATATATGCATCTATACCTTGGGCAACATTTGTAAAATCGTTTATTGCTTTTGGTATTGATTCTTCTGCCAAAAATTCAAATACATTTCTGCCTATTATTTCATCTATTGAATTGAATTCTAATATTTTAATTATTGATTGATTCCCAAAAAGAATTTCTCCTTCAAGTGTTACAATTATTATTCCTTCAAAAGCATTGTCAACAAGTGCTTTGTATTTTGTTTCACTTTGAATAAGTAAATCTTTAGCTTTTTTATTTTCGCTTATATCTCTGGCTGTGGCAATTATAACCTCTTTTCCAAAATATGTACCTTTGTTTAAAATAACTTCTTTTGGAAATATTTCTCCATTTTTTCTACAAGCCCAGAATTCAAAGTGTGCAGGTATGCCCGTTTCATAAACTGTCATTGTTTTTGTTATTATTAAATTCAGGTCGTTAAGACCGGGCGCAGTTACTGTAGCTGGATTTTGACCTATCAGTTCTTCACGACTATAGCCATACATTTTTTCAGCACCTTTATTTACATCTATAAAAGTACTATTGATATCTAAAACATAAATTGCTTCAGAAACACTATTGAAGATATTCTGATAGGTTTGATTGGCTAAAGTAATTGCTTCTTCATTTTTTATTTTTTCTGTAATATCTTGTAAACTACCTATAATGCTTTCTGGTTTATCGTACTTATCCTTTACCAAAGAGTATTTGCCATGTATCCAATGGTAATTATTATTTTTACTCTTAAATCTAAATATTCGTTCTGTATTTTGAATATTCTTCTGGTCTGCTTCGATTAATTCATTTGCAAAATTTATTAAATTAGGCAAATCTTCAGGATGTATCAATTCTGATTGTTCTTCAAATGATAAATTGGCAATTTCTTCAAATTGATAACCTAATACTTTAGTAAGGTTAGGAGAGAAATATTCGAAAAAACCATTTTTAATATTTTGTTTATAAAAAATATCATTTGTTTTCTCAACAATTAAACGGAATTTCTTTTCATTTTCAATTAAAAATGTTTCAGAATCATCTCTTTCTTTAATTAGTTTATAATAATAATAATTGTAGTAAGCTTGTTTTGATAATTGGTTTGCAAAAATATAAAGCATATTTGCAACTTTTTCAAATTTTTCATATGGCATTGTTGTAACCCCTTTTAAGGCTTCTTTAAATATGGCTCTATCTATACCAATTTTATCTGCATTTTCTATGATTTTTTCATCTTTTTGATTTTCATCTTTTACTTGTCCAATAAGCCAGTTGGCTAAATGTTTGTTACCTACCACTATACTTACTCCTGCATCCAATAATCCACAACTTAAACAAGGTTGAATAGTTGGACCATTTTCATTATATACTCCAAGTATTGCATCTGATTTATAGCAATTTGCGATTCCTTTTTCGGTTTTTCGGATAATGTTTTCGCATAAACTACAAAAATTGCTGGGTTTAGTTATTGGGTTGCCATCTGGATAAGTTATTATAGATGCAACTTCATTAGCTTCTGCAAATATATCCTGCATTTTTTGAATTTCTTCAAGTTTAAATATTTCGGTAAAGCTGATATTGTCAGTTTTTTTAATTTCTGATATAATATTATTCGTATTGGTATTCATAAATGTTTGTTGAATTTTTAAGATAATATTTGATAGATTTACATTTGAAAAAAATATTAAATATTGTTAACCATATTTAATTGTGGTATTGAAAAATAAAAGCAACTTCCAATACCTTCTTCACTTTCTGCCCATATTTCCCCTCCGTGTTTTTCTATAAATTCTTTGCATAGTACTAAGCCAAGTCCGGTGCCTTTTTCGTTATTTGTGCCTTTGCTCGAAATGTTTTCTTCAATTCTGAATAGTTTATTTAATGTATTTTTATTTATTCCTATGCCATTGTCTTTTATTTTTATTATTGTCTGATTGTTTTTTTGTTCAGCATTTATATGTATTTCGCCGTTTGTATTTGTGAATTTTATTGCATTTGAAATCAGGTTTCGCAAAATTGTACTCAGCATGTCTTTGTCTGCTCTTAATGTGAGTGTTTTGGTTGTGGTTTTATTTATTTTTATTGATTTTTGCATTGCCTGATTTTCTAATAATGCGATTACATTATTTATTAATCCGTTCAATTCGAGATATTCGGGGTTAAATTCAATATGGCCTGTTTGTGATTGCGACCATTCCAACAGATTTGTTAATAAATCCATCGCATTATGTGATGATTGCTGAATGATTTCTGCATATTTGTCTATACCTTCTAAATCGTTTTCTTTTATTTGTTCTATTAATAATTCGCTGAATCCCATTATACTATTGAATGGGTTTTTTAAATCGTGGGCTATAATTGAGAAAAACTTATCTTTTGTTGAGTTTGAAGTATTTAGTTTTTTATTAAGTTCTATTATTTCTTTATTTTTCTTAATCAAAATATTGTATGTTTTTGATTTTAATCTGTAAAACTGAAATAATGTGATGCTTACTAAAAATAATAGAATTGAAATTATTACTGCTATTTTTGTAATAAAGTTGCTGTATTTTATTTCTTGTTGTTTGTTTATTTCAATCTCTTTTAATTTTTTATCATATTCAAATTTTGCTTCTATATAAGCTATAGATTTAATATTACTTTCATTTTTCATGCTGTCAGAAAGTAAGTTTGATTTTGAGGAAAATTCCAGTGCTTTTTTGAAATCTTTTAATTGTGTATAAGCTTCTGTAATTAAATTAAAAGATTCTAATCTTAAATATCTGTTTCTGTTAATTTCGGCAATATTGTAAGCTTTTTTTGCATTTTCCAGTGTCTTGTCATATTTTTGGATTTTTAAGTAAAAAAAAGCGAGTTGATTATAAGCAATACCTTTAAGATTAGGATTGTTATATTGTTCTGATATTTCAATGGCTTTAATTATGTTTTTGAACGAAAGATTAAAATCTTCTAATTTAAGGTAGCAATTACTCAAAGAGATGTAATTATATATTATTAGCATTTTTTCTTTTTTCTTTTCTGCAAATTTCAGACTTTGCAGATGAATTTTTAATGCTGTTTTTATGTTGCCTGAATAAAATTCTATTAAAGCAATATTGTGTAGAATTCTGGATTTTTCTATTTCATTATTTGTTTGATTTGCTATAGTTAATCCTTTTTGAAAGTATTTTTTTGATGTTGTAAAATCATTTCTGGTTGAATAAACCAGTCCAATATTATTTAAGGTTCTGCATAAAAGTATCTTTTCGTTTATTTCAGAAAATATTTGACTTGCTTTTAGTGAGTTGCTTAATGACGCATCATAAACACCCATTCTATAATAGTTTATGCCCAAAGCTTTAAATGCTGATCCAATTCCTGATTTGTAATTTAGCTTTTGAGATAATTCTAATGCTTTTTGGGCATAATTTAATCCTTGCTCCGAATTAAAATCTTTTAGTTCTTCTGCCAATTGATTTAATAAATTTACTTTAGCAGTGTCATCTTTCATCGTTTTCAGTTTCAGCGTATCCGTTGGTAATTTGCATATTGCAATATTATTTACGAAAATTACTAAAAAAATAAAATATAAGTTTTTTTTAAGATTCATATTTATGTTTTATGTGTTTTTTTACTGCGGTATTGAAAAATAAAAGCTACTTCCTTTGCCTTCTTCACTTTCTGCCCAAATTTTCCCATCGTGTTTTTCTATAAATTCTTTGCATAGTACTAAGCCAAGTCCGGTGCCTTTTTCGTTATTTGTGCCTTTGCTCGAAATGTTTTCTTCAATTCTGAATAGTTTATTTAATGTATTTTTATTTATTCCTATGCCATTGTCTTTTATTTTTATTATTGTCTGATTGTTTTTTTGTTCAGCATTTATATGTATTTCGCCGTTTGTATTTGTGAATTTTATAGCATTTGAAATCAGGTTTCGCAAAATTGTACTCAACATGTCTTTGTCGGCTTTTAATGTGAGTATTTTGGGTGTGGTTTTGTTTATATTTATTGATTTTTGCATTGCCTGATTTTCTAATAATGCGATTACATTATTTATTAATCCGTTCAATTCGAGATATTCGGGGTTAAATTCCATATGGCCTGTTTGTGATCGCGACCATTCCAACAGATTTGTTAATAAATCCATTGCATTATGTGATGATTGCTGAATGATTTCTGCATATTTGTCTATTCCTTCTAAATCGTTTTCTTTTATTTGTTCTATTAATAATTCGCTGAATCCCATTATACTATTAAATGGGTTTTTTAAATCATGGGCTATAATTGAGAAGAATTTGTCTTTTTCGTTGTTTAATGCTTCGAGTTGTATGTTTTTTTGTTGTATTATTTCTTCTTCTTTTATGCGAATACTTATGTCTTTTATTAATGATATAATGTGTTTTTTTTCATTTATTTCTATTGTTTTTGATGAAATTAAGCCATAGAAAAAATCTCCATTTTTAAGCAGAAATTTTGTTTCATAGTTTTCAATGCTTCCATTACTAAGCAGGTGCTTTACCAATTGTTCTCTGTCTGAAATGTTTTTCCAAAAGTTTATTTCATAGATTGTTTTATTAATGATTTCTTCTTTTGTGTAACCTGTAAGACTTGTAAATCCGTTGTTTGCATCAATAATTAATCCTTCATTTAAACTTGTAATCAGTGATGCATCGGGGCTGGTGTTGAATATTAATTGCAGTTTTTCTTTCGATTTTGTAATTTCGGATTGAAGACTTTGATTTAGCATAATGATTAACCCAAATGTCCACAATAGGCTTACTATTAGTGCATCGATAAATGGAAGTAAATTAAAAAAACTGTTTGAGAAAAAATTATTTACTTCAGCTCCGTTTAGTATTTCGAACGAACGGTAAATAAAAAAAACGCCATGAATTAAAAAAATTATTGAATTGAAATTGGCTGTAGTAGTAATCGATTTGTATTTATATGTATATAAACTGTAAGCAGTTATAATTGATATCAATCCTATGGTTAAATTTAAAATTACGGATCTGAGTTCGATGTTTTCGTTGATGTATAAGTAATAATTAAAACCTATCAGGAAAAATATTAAAAGGGGTATTAGAATTATTAGATTGATTGTTTTTCCCAAAAATTTTCTGATGCCAATATATAGAAATATGGTGCCTGCAATAATAAATGTATTTTGAATATTGATGATTGCTTTGTCGTGGCCTATGATGTTTCTGATTATGATTGCTCCAAATCCGATTGCTTCTGCTAAGCTCCATAATAGCCACCAGCCAATTCCTATGTGTGTTTTGTTTACCCGGTATTGATGATAAAAAACCACAATCTGCATGATGTGTGTTATTCCCAGAACAAATGTAAGTGTTTTTAAATCAATATCCATGTTTAATTATTTGTTTAGTTTTACTTTAAATGTCTGATTAATGTATAAGTGCTTTTTTTATAGAATTAATAAATATTTGAAGCTTATACATTTGAAAATTAAGTGAATAAACAATGATAAATTTATGTAAATTTACTTAAATTCGTTTCTTTTACAAATATACGAAACATTAAATTAAATTGATGTGTTTTTTAACATTTTGTCTGTGTTTTTTATTGATATTGATTTTGTTTGAGTTTTCTTACATTTTTGAGTAGATAAATTATTAATAAAAGTGCTGAATTGCAAAATTTGTAATTCAGCATATATTTCATAAGTGCAATAGCACTACAACAATATACGTACATATATTCCATATGTGCAACTGCACTGCCTCAATATATGTTCATATATTATAAATGTGCAAATGCACGGATTTAATATACGTGCATATATTGCATATGTGCAACTGCACAGCATCAATATACGTGCATATATTTGATATGTGCAACTGCACTACATCAATATACGCGCATATATTTCATATGTGCAATTGCACTATACTAATATACGTGTATATATTTTATATGTGCAGCAGCACTACACCATTATACGTGTATATATTTTATATGTGCAGCAGCACTATACCATTATACGGATGTATATTAATGTATAAATTTAGTTAATTAAATATAGTTTAGGTAAATATATCGGTCGAGGCTAAATATATTTGCTTTAGTATAAATGTTTTAACAATATTTAATCAAAAATAAAGTTTATTAACTAATTGATTTTATAAGTTTGTAGCTGTATTTAATTGAAAAACTTTATTTCAGGAAACAATGCAAATCATCAAAAACATTAAGAAATTTAAAAAATACATCATCACAATTATACTAATGATGATTCTAACTTCTGTTTTCATCAATATTTATGTAAATAATCAAAGTAAAAAATACATTTACACAAAAGTAGAAGAAGTTCCTGAATGTTACACCGCTATAGTTTTGGGAGCTATGGTATCAAAAACGGGATATCCCTCAAGTTTCCTGAAAGATAGGATGGATGTGGCAATTGAGTTGTATCAGCTTCAAAAAATAAAGAAATTTCTATTAAGCGGCGATCATGGCCATAAAAATTACGATGAAGTTAACAGCATGAAAAACTACCTTATAGCAAAAGGAATCAAAACCGAAGATATTTTTCTCGATCATGCAGGTTTCGATACATATAGTACTATGGTAAGAGCAAAGGAGGTTTTCGAAATAGATAATGCAATCATAGTAACACAGGCATTTCATTTGCCCAGAGCAGTTTATATAGCCCGAAGCAAAGGTATAAATGCTTATGGCATAAAAGCCGACAGGCAAAACTATTATTCGCTGGTACGACTTAAAATGCGCGAAACACTGGCAAAAGTAAAAGCATTTGCAGAAGTGCAGATAAACAAAAAGCCAAGATTTCTGGGCAATAAAATACCAATTACCGGCAAAAGTAGCCTTAGTTACGACTAAAAGATAGCCGAATACTTCAAAATATCAACCTTTAACTGATTTCTCAGTTTTCTTATCAATTAATTATTAATTTTGTATAGTTTTTAAATACCAATTAAAATGAAAAAGTTTATATTCTTTCTGTTTTTATTTGCAAGTTTTTCTTTTCTGAATATCAGTGAAGTAAACGCAAAAAAATTACAAGCATTTCTTACTTATTCAAGTTTTTATTCGCCACAGCAAGGTTCGTATCTCGAAACTTATTTGTCAGTTTATGGCAAAAGCGTGAATTTTGTAAAAAATCAAAATGGCAAATATCAGGCCACCATACAAGTTACTCTTATTTTTAAGCAAAGCGAAACCATTAAAGATTTTAAAAAGTACGATCTTTTAAGCCAGGAAGTTGATGATACCAATAAAGTTAACTTTAATTTTGTAGATCAGCAACGATTTGCATTGGCCGATGGAAAATATACGATGGAACTCTTGATTGGCGATAAAAATAGCACACAACCCGGTTTTAAGGTCAAAGATGAAATTACCATAGAATATCCAAAAACACAAGTAAATATATCAGGTATCGAACTGGTAGAATCTTTCAAAAAATCAATCACTCCAAGTATAGTTACCAAAAGTGGCTATGATTTAATACCTTATGTATCCGATTTCTATCCCGAAAATGTTGACAAACTCACATTTTATACCGAAATTTATAATACAGCAAGTATTTTGGGAAAAGAAGATGCATTTTTAGTTTCCTATTTTATTGAATCATTCGAAAGCCTGAAGCCTATCACATCATTAATTAAAAAGAAAAGAGAAAATACCAAAGAAGTAAATGTATTATTTGGCGAATTTGATATTTCAAAACTACCATCAGGCAATTACAATCTGGTAATCGAAGCCAGAGATAAAACAAATAAAGTATTATCAGTCAATAAAATATTTTTCCAAAGAAGCAAGCCTAGCATACAGTTTGAAATCAAAGACATATCAGCCCTTGCTGTAGAAGAAACTTTTGCAGCAAAATATACAGATAAAATGATACTCGAAGATCATATCCGTTCATTGTATCCGATAAGTACCGAGATTGAAAGAATGTTTGTAAACGATAAGGTAAAAAAAGCTGATATTCAATTGATGCAACAATATTTTTTCAACTTCTGGTTGCAACGAAATTCTGCCGATCCTGAAAGTGCATGGTTAGCTTACAAAAAAGAAGTTGAAGTAGTTAATAGTAAATTTAGTACCAAAGTAAAGAAAGGATACGACACCGACAGAGGAAGGGTATATTTAGAGTATGGTCCACCTAACGAAATAGTTGACAAATCATTTGACGCAAGTAGCGGATTAAATGAAGGTTGGGGAACTGTTCCATATCAAATCTGGCATTATTATAAACTAAAAAACCAGTCAAACAGAAAATTTGTTTTTGCCAATACCGATTTGGCATTAAGTGATTATCAATTATTCCACTCAAATGCGATTGGCGAAGTAAATGACCCAGACTGGGAATTTAAACTTTCACGCGGAAATGGTATGAATGATTCCGATTCAAGGAATTCAAGAGGGACACGTGCAGGAGAATATTTTAGAAATCCAAGATAGTTCAAATAAAGTTTTTTATAAAACTGTAAATAAAAATAGCTCATTATTCAAATAATGAGCTATTTTTGTATAATATTTTAAAACACACTTTATATTTGAAAATGAAAAGCTTAGGTTTTTATACATTCTTAATATTTGAGAAACTGATATCTGCATTGCCATTAAGTTTGCTGTATAAATTTTCCGATTTTTTATATTTTGTATTAAGTTATATTTTAAAACATCGGAAAGAAGTTGTTATTCAGAATCTTAAAAACTCTTTTCCTCAGAAAAGTGAAGAAGAAATAAAACTTCTCAGAAAAAAGTATATGAAAATTATGGCTGATTTAATAGTTGAATCACTGAAATTTTCAAAATTAAGTAATAAGAAATTTCTCAAACATTTTGAGTTTAAAAACCTTGAATTGCTTGAAAAATTATATGAAAATAATAAAAGTATATTTGTAGCTTGCGGGCATACAGGAAGTTGGGAGCTATCTGCTATGGTTTTGCCATTGATTTGTAAACACAAAGCATTTGCCATTTATCAGCCTCAGAAAAATTTATATTTCGATAAATATATAAAAAAAATAAGAGGTTGTTTTGGATTGGAATTGCTGGCTTCACAGCAGGCTTATCGTCGTTTTATCGAAAACCGAAATCTGTTGACAATTAATTATATTTTAGGAGATCAATCTCCTTCAAAGGATGGAGATAATTACTGGACAACTTTTTTAAATCAGGAAACTGCTTTTTTTACAGGCTTGGAAAAAATGTCGAAAAGTCTGGGTTTTGCTGTTGTTTTTTTGCGGATAGTTCGTAAAAGCAGAAGTAATTATTTGCTTGAATTTGAACTTTTAACAGATGATGCAAAACAAACAAAAACTGGCGAAATTTCGGAAATGTATGTTAAAGCATTGGAAAAATTAATAGTTGAATATCCTGAAAACTGGTTATGGTCGCATAGGAGGTGGAAACATAAAAGAATGAACTAAATGACAAAAACTGCTGTAGTAATTTTAAACTGGAATGGACGTAAATTTCTTGAGAAATTTTTACCTTCTGTAATTCAATATAGTAAAGATGATGCAGAAATCATTATTGCTGATAATGCATCAACTGACGATTCTATCGAATTTATGCAGAAAACATATCCTGAAATCAGAATTATTAAAAATTCTGAAAATGGAGGATTTTCAAAAGGATATAATGATGCATTGTTGCAGGTTGAAGCTCAATATTATATATTGTTAAATTCTGATATAGAAGTAACTGAAAATTGGATAAAACCTATAATAAAATTGATGGATGCTGATGAGAAAATAGCAGTTTGTCAACCCAAATTATTATCTTATTCAGAACCAGATAAATTTGAATATGCAGGTGCAGCGGGAGGTTTTATTGATAAATATGGATATCCTTTCTGCAGAGGCAGAATCTTTCAGCATTTGGAAACAGATTCTGGTCAATATGATGATGTTTGTGAAGTTTTTTGGGCATCTGGAGCCTCAATGTTTGTAAAAGCAGATTTATACCACAAATTTGGCGGCTTGGATAATGATTTTTTTGCTCACATGGAGGAAATTGATTTTTGCTGGAGATTAAAGAATGAAGGCTATAAAATAATGTATTGTCCTGACTCAAAAGTATATCATGTTGGGGGAGGTACATTGCCAAAAAACAATTCAAGGAAAACATATTTAAATTTCAGAAATAATTTTTATTTATTATATAAAAATCTTCCTTCAGATAGACTTTTTAAAGTATTCACATTAAGACTTTTGCTTGATTTTGTTGCAGGTATTAAATTCTTAACTGAAGGTGGATTTAAAGATTTAGGAGCGGTTGTAAAGGCACATTTTAGCTTTTATTTCTCAATAAGACAAAATCATAAAAAAAGAAAGAATATTACTCAGAAAAATGTTTCTAAAATCTATAATAGCAATATTGTTTGGGATCACTATATTCGTAAAATACAGTTATTCAGCAAACTAAAAATTGATTTATTTACGAAATAAGACTGAGTATTGCCAGTTTATAACTTTTTAGCCCAAACCCGCTTATACTTCCTTTGCAGTATTTAGCCAACATTGAAATCTGACGAAAGTCTTCCCTTGCAAAAATATTGGAAATATGCACTTCAATTACGGGTGCTTTTATAGCAGCAATTGCATCTGCAATAGCAATTGAAGTATGAGTGTAAGCTCCTGCATTTAATATAATACCATCGCAATTAAATCCGGTTTCGTGAATTTTATTTATAATTTCACCTTCAATATTTGATTGGAAAAAATCTATTGAAATCTGAGGAAAATCCTTTTTCATTTGATTTAAATAATTATCAAAACTGATATTACCATAAATATCTGTCTCCCTTTTTCCTAAAAGATTTAGATTAGGTCCGTTTATGATTATTATATTCATTTATATTTTTTTTTAATTAAGCCAAATGCCATCATTAAGCAAATATCTGATTAATACAATTAAAATAACAGATACTATAATATTCCACTTTAGAAAACTGTATTTCTGTTTTGATTTAACAATAACAATTTGTTGAGTTTTGTAATTTTGATAATCAAACATTGCTGGTATTAAAATTAAAAGTATAGAACTGTACATCAGTATGTTATATACAGTAATATTAGGGAAATTAAAAATGTTCAGAATAAATATACCTGTTAACCAAGGTAGTAGAATGTGCGCAAATTTAAAATACTTTTTATTTTTAAAAGATATTAAATCTTTGTGATAGGCAGTGGAAAGAAAAAAGTCAGATGAAAAATAACCGATGGAAATTAATGCGATTAAACAACATACAATAAAAATAATTTCTTCAATGTCAAACATATAGCTAAAGAATAGCCATTCAGTAAAATATACAAAACCTGAACGGGTAATAGCTCCAACAATGTAGGCACCAAAATAGAAAACAAATGAATGAATCATACCCCATAACATGTAAACTCTTAGGTATTTAAATCTGGTTTTTGATAGTTTAAAAAACCTGTAAAAAATTACGGAAAGTAATAGAGAAAAAAATGGTGCTGATCCAAAGATAATTAAAATATTAAAGCGATTCCAAAGGGTAGAATAGGGTCCAACTTGATAAATAATATCAAAATAGTAAAGAACAATCGGAATTGAATAAGATGTACAAAGTATTGATGTTACAATCTGATTTATATAATAGACAAATAAAAAAGTTATAATGAAAGCTAATGATGAGTTAGAATAAGTATATAGAAACCTGTTTTTTAATTCTTGGTCAGTATTAATACGATTGATATTTTCTGTTAAATCATTAATTTTTGATTTGATGTTAATAATATTATTAAACAAATATTTTAAAAAACCAAGTATGCTGATTAAGCTTCTATTAGGAAACGTTTTGAAATCTGAAATATTTTTTTTTAATCGTTTTTTCCTTTTTTCCTTAAGTTCTCTTTGAAGCATTTTTTTGCTAATACTTCGTTTTTTTGCTGAAAATTTCAGTTGAGATAACCTTACTATTCTTGTTTTAAATTCATCTATTTTTTTCTTTCTAAGTTTTTGATTAATTAATAATAATTCTTTACTAGCATTTTTTTTATTTGGTTTTAATAAAAAATTTAATGAAATAATATTTTTTACATATGAAATGAGTGTTTCTTTTCTTTTTTGTTTTAATTTTTTATTTATTTTTAATATATCACGGCTAATTATTTTTTTCTTTGGACTAAAAATAAATTTTAAAAAAATAATATTTTTTAATAATAAGATGAATTCTTCTCTTTTCTTTTGTTTGATTTTTTTTTGAATTAAAACTTCAGATTTTCTTATTTCCTTTTTTTTAAATTTTATTGTTTTTTTAATATTTAATATTATTTTTGAAATATCTTTAAAGGAGTTTTGTGATGCTTTTAATATCATTGATCTGTTTGATAATGATCTTTTCTTTTGTTTGATTCCTTTCTGAATTAAAACTTCAGATTTTCTTATTTCCTTTTTTTTAAACTTTATTGTTTTTTTAATATTTAATATTATTTTTGAAATATCTTTAAAGGATTTTTGTAATGCTTTTAATATTATTGATCTGTTTGATAATGATCTTTTCTTTTGTTTGATTTCTTTCTGAATTAAAACTTCAGATTTTCGTACTTCCCTTTTTTTTAATTGTATTGTTTTTTTTATACTTAATATTATTTTTGATATATCTTGAACGGAGTTTTGTATTGCTTTTAATATTATTGATCTCTTTGATAATGATTCAAATATGCTTTTTTTTCTTTTGCCACTATCCATATATGGAGAAAACAGCTCATTTGAAATTGATTTTAGTTGATTTGTAAATTGATAAATTAATGAACTAAAAAAACTTTTTTTAGGTTTTTTCTTTTTTATTTTGTATTTGGTCATTTTTTCAGAGGAAAAAGTCTCTTTAACCCATTTCCCTTGAAACTGACTGTTATAATTTTGTTGATCCATGCAATAATAAAAAGTTTAGTAAAAAGCAAAATCGCCTTATTGAACCAGATTCTAAAAGCGATTTTGAATAATATTATTTAGATGATAAAAATCTTTCTGCTTCAATTGCAGCCATACAACCGCTTCCTGCAGCTGTAATAGCTTGACGATAATGATGATCCTGAACATCTCCAGCAGCATAAACTCCTTCAATATTGGTTTTTGTTGAACCAGGAGTAGTGATTATATAATCCATCTCATCTAAACTAATTTGACCTTTAAATAGTTCGGTATTAGGCGAGTGACCAATTGCAACAAAAAAGCCATGAAGATCAATTTGTTTATCTTCACCTGTTTTAGTATTTGAAAGTAATACACCGTTTACTCCAGAAAAATTACCTAATATTTCTTTTGTTGTATGATTCCATAGGACTTCGATATTAGGTGTGTTAAATACTTTTTCCTGCATGGCTTTAGAAGCTCTTAATTCATCTCTGCGAACAATCATATAAACCTTGTTGCATAATTTTGCCAGATAAGTTGCTTCTTCTGCAGCGGTATCTCCTCCTCCAACAATTGCAACATCTTTACCTCTATAAAAAAAACCATCACATGTAGCACAAGCAGAGACACCCTGACCGTTATATCTTTTTTCAGATTCAATTCCTAGCCATTTTGCAGAAGCTCCTGTTGCAATGATAACACTATCAGCTAATATTTTTTTGCCATCATCTGATGTGATTTTAAATGGTCTTTCTGAGAAATCTACTTCAGTAACAATACCCCATCTGACATCAGTTCCAAATCTTTCTGCTTGTATTTTAAGTTGTTCCATCATTTCGGGTCCAGTTATTCCTTCAGGATACCCCGGGAAATTTTCAACTTCAGTAGTAATTGTCAATTGACCTCCGGGTTGTAAACCTTGGTAAACAATTGGTTTTAAATCAGCTCTGGCAGCATAAATAGCAGCTGTGTAACCTGCAGGTCCGGAGCCAATTATAAGGCATTTTGTTTTTTCAAAATCTATATTCATTGTTAATATATTGATTAATTCGCAGCAGTATGTTTTTATTTTAAAAAGCAAAAATAATCAAAAATATTCAATAATAAAATTTTTACTTTTTCTATTTTACAGTTGATTTAGTGAAAAAATAAATGATAAATTACTGTTAAATTATTCTGCACTTAAAATAAGAAATAAAATAATAAGTCTAATTTTATATATACGAATCGTACTATATAAAATTAGTAAAAAATGAAAAGCATTTATATGGAATAATTTAAAATGAATAATATTCTTTAAATTACTTTTTTTGTTTTTTAAACAATAATTAGTGTTATTTGTTTGTTATTAGTTATAGTCGTTCGAAAAATAATGCCAATTAAAAACCATGGTATTAAATGAAATGAAAATTTTATTATTTTTGCGTTCGAAAAAAATTCAATAGTTTATTTAAATTTTTAACATGAATCGAAAGTTTACTTTATTGTTGATTGCATTATTTGCATCAACCTTGGTGAAAGCCGGTGGATACCAGATTAATATTCAGGGTATCAAACAAAACGGCATGGGTTACATAGGCACAGGATTTACGCTGGATGCCAGCAGTGTTTTTTTTAATCCGGGTGGAATGTCTTTTGTTAAGACTAAATTCAGCTTTGTAACGGGAGTTTCAGGTGTTTTTGCCAACACTACATTCCAGAAAATAGCTCCTTCAGTTTATCAGGCTAATACTGATAATCCTTTAAGTCCACCATTACATTTTTATGGAACTTATAAAATTAATGAAAAAATCTCAGTTGGTCTGGGTGTAAATACACCTTATGGCAACTCATTAAAATGGGGCGATACCTGGGATGGCAGATATCTTATTACAGATATTTCTTTCCATGCATTTAATATTCAGCCTACTGTTTCGTATAAGTTTTGTGATTATTTTAGCATTGGTGCCGGATTTAATTACATGACCGGTACCGTTTCATTAAGCAAGATGTTGCCTGTAGCTGATGCCAGTGGTGAAGGAAAATCTACCCTTGAAGGCAATACCTCTAATTTTGGTTATAGTATTGGAATTATGTCGAAACCAACTCCCAAACTCGGAATTGGTGTTACTTATCGTTCTAAAATTGAAATGAAAATGGAGGGTGGCGATGTTACATTTAAAGTACCTGCTGCATTATCAACCAATTTTCCTTCAGGCGTTAAATTTGATGCAATGTTGCCAATGCCTGCAAATTTAAATATTGGAATTTCCTATCAGGTTAATGATAAATTGTTGATAGGTGCTGATTTAAATTATGTTTTCTGGAGTGTTTACGATTCTTTGGTCTTCGATTTTACACCAAATACCTCTTCTCTTGAAGATTCACGTAATCCACGTTTATACGAAGATGCACCTGTTATCAGAGTTGGTGCTCAATATCAATACAATGAAAAACTAACTTGCAGAGCTGGTGCTTATTTTGATAAATCTCCTGTAAAAGACAATTACCTGAATCCTGAAACCCCAAGTACCAATCAGATTGGCTTGTCATTGGGAGCTTCTTACAAAGTAAATGAAAAACTAAATATCGATGCTTCATTTGTTTATCTGATGGGCTTAGAAAGAAATGCAATATATTCTCCGGCTAATTTTGCTGGAACTTATAAATCGGTTACTGTATTGCCGGGTATAGGAATTTCATATAATTTTTAATTTTTTATAGTGATGAAAATGAAGAAAATATTTTTATATATTGCAATTGCTGCATTTGCAGTTGCTTGTAAACCCGAATTAGATGAGTTTGTACCTTCTAAAGGTGATGCTGATTTTAGTCGTTTTGTTTCTCTGGGTAATTCAATTACTGCTGGTTATATGGATGGAGCTTTGTATAAAACCGGTCAGGAATTTGCTTACCCAAATATTTTATCCAAACAGTTTAAATTAGTTGGAGGTGGAGATTTTGCTCAACCTGTTGTAAATAGTGAAATTGGTGTTTTACCCGGTAAAATGATTTTGGGTTTTAAAACTGATTGTGCCGGAGTTACTGCTTTGTCACCATTGTTGCAAACAGGCACATTAGATGGCTCAAATGTTTCTTATACAGTTAATAATCTGGGAGTTCCCGGAGCCAAATCTTTCCATTTGCTTACACCGGGTTATGGTAGCTTAAATCCGTATTACAAACGTTTTGCTACAAATCTGACAACATCAAAGGTTATTGATGAGGTTAGTAAAGTAAATCCAAGTTTCTTTACGCTCTGGATTGGAAATAATGATGTACTTACCTATGCAACTTCTGGCGGTGCAATGGATAGCATAACTAATCCTGCTGCTTATCAGGCTTATATGACTAATATTATTGCTGCTTTAAAAGCCAACGGTGCAAAAGGTGCTGTAGCTACCATTCCTGATATTACCAGTATTCCGTTTTTTACATCGGTTCCTTATAATGCTTTGGTTCTTAAAGATATTAATCAGGTTAATGCACTAAATGCTGCATATCATCCTGTAAATGCGGTATTGCAATCGTTTGGTCTTGATACTTTGGCTTTCCGTTTAGGTGCAAATGCTTTTGTAATTGAAGATCCTTCATCACCTTTGCCGGCTCCATACAAATTCCGTCAAATTAAATCAACAGAGTTAATAACCTTAACTGTACCAAGAGATTCTATTTCATGCAAAGGCTGGGGAAGTCAGAAACCAATACCACATCGTTATGTATTGGATAATGCAGAAATAAATGCAGTAAAATCTGCTGTAAGCAGTTATAATGCAACTATTGCTTCTCTGGCAAATGCCAATGGTTTAGCTTTGGTAGATATCAATAAATATTTTAATGATGCCAAAACCGGTATTTATTTTGATGGAATCAAATTCAGTTCTGCATTTATTACTGGAGGATTGTTTTCCTTAGATGGTGTTCATCCTTCGTCACGTGGACAAGCAATTCTTGCCAATTATTTTATTAAAGCAATAAATGCGAAATACAATGCGCAAATTCCTTTTGTAAATATTAATGATTATCCGGGCTTAAAGTTCCCATAATTATAAATTATTTTTTCTAGAAATATAAAAAAAGCTGATAGTTTACTATCGGCTTTTTTCTTTCCAGAATGTATTAGGCCCCATAATCCGGAGGTAAAATTGTAATATTAATAATAAATTTTCAGAACTTATTTTTATTAAAGCATTGTAAATAATAACGTTGATTTTGGTAGTAAGCTTCTAATGTGGAAATTTGATAAAAAAAAGAAAAAAAAGTTTGGTAGGTTCAGAAAAAGTAGTAATTTTGCATCACCAAATACGACAACAAAGTGTTTGCGATGATGGTTCGGTAGTTCAGTTGGTTAGAATACGTGCCTGTCACGCACGGGGTCGCGGGTTCGAGTCCCGTCCGGACCGCCAACAAAAGAAGTCCTGTAAATGAAAATTTGCAGGACTTTTTGCTTTTATACTTTCTTTATAAATTTTGCCAGATACCTATTGGCATTTGGCAAGCATTCTAATTTCCAATTTGATTTATTTTCTTTTTTATTTTTTTGGGGACTAACAAATCACTTTTAATTTCTTCTCCCAATAATTCGCGTATAACAACTGAAGCTGCAAAACATCCGAAAATGGGTGACATATATGAAATTGTTCCTACAGTTGATTTTTTATTTGCTTCATTTTCTGATACAACTACTGCATGTTCAGGTATTTTTTCTGTGGAAAAAACAGCATTAAATCCTTCATATATTCCTAATCGATGTAACCTTTTGCGTAAAATTAAGGCAAGTGGGCAGCTATTGGTTTGAGAAATATCTCCAACATTTACTTTTAAAGGATCTATTTTTCCTCCAGATCCCATCGAACTTACTAATTTTAAACCTTCAAGAATTGTATGATATATTAGAAAAATCTTTGGTGATAAAGTATCAATAGCATCTATCACATAATCATATTTATGTGCTTTAATGATTTCAATCATTCTTTCATCCTTCAGATATTCAACAATAACTTCCAGCTCAAGCTCAGGATTGATATCTCTAAGCCTGTTTGCCATAATCTCTGCCTTTTTATGCCCTTCCAGACTGCTAAGTGCTGCCAGTTGACGATTTCGGTTACTTGGATTAATAATGTCACCATCAACGATTGTCATTTTACCAATTCCTGCACGGCATAGTTGTTCAGCTGCATAAGCACCTACGCCGCCTAAACCGATAACCAATACATGGGATTTTTTTAATATTTCCAGTTTATCTTTGCCTAATAATAATTCAGTGCGAACCAGCCAGTTACTCATCTTTATTCTTTAATGAAAATCTTTTTAAAATTAATATTCATTTGATTTATCAATTCATCTTTGCTTATATTGAGGAGTATAGCAGCTTTTTCATAGATTGCTGAAATAGAATGTTCGCTTTCATCTGTTTCAAGAAATAATCTTTCTAAAGGCGTTATTTTTAAGGCTGCTGCTGCATTGGAATTATTTTGTAAAAGCGCATCTCCAAATGACAAATAAAAACCAGCTGTCAATAGTTGTCGTGCAATATTAATATTGTTATTAAAACCGTGAATAATACAGGCTTGTTTTACATTGCTCTTTTTTTTCATCGAAATTACCTCGTTGTGAGCCTTCACACAATGAATAATAAGCGGCTTATTGTATTTATCTGCCCATTGCAGATGATTGGTGAAAATGGTTTTCTGCACATCGGCTTTAATATTGATACTTAAATCGATACCACATTCACCAATCGCAATAATATTATCCTCAGCAATTACTTCTTCGTATTCTTTTATATTATTATTCCATAATTCGGGTTTCAGATACCAGGGATGCAAAGCCGTAGAAACATAAAAATTTTCTTCAGTTTTTGGTATGTTGTTTAAATTTAAAGCATTATAAATTACAATTCCATCTCTGTTTTCCAGAGAATGCGAATGTATATTAATATAGTTCATTTATTTAATTTTTAATGTCAAATGATTAATAAATAATAGTTTAATGGAAATTATCCTTTACATTTTTTCAGGCACATCAATGCCTAAAAGCATCATGGCTGATTTAATAACATTTGAAGTAAAAGCCGAAAGTGATAATCTGAAATTTCTCAGTTCTTCATTTTCTTCTTTAAATATTGGTATTTCCTGATAAAAACTATTGAATTCCTTTGCCAGCTCGAATACGAAATTAGCAATTAAAGCCGGACTTCTGTTTTCTCCGGCATTTTTAATAACAGCAGGATATTCATGCAAAAGTCTGATGATATCTTTTTCTTTAGCTAAAATGCTGGTATTATGATTTATTTTTACATTAGTATTCCATTCGGCTTTTCTAAGCAATGATTTAATACGGGCATATGTATATTGAATAAATGGACCTGTATTTCCATTAAAATCAATAGATTCGGCAGGGTTAAACAGCATGTTTTTTTGCGGATCAACTTTAAGAATAAAGTATTTTAAAGCTCCCATTGCAATGGTATGATATAGTTTTTTAGCTTCATCATTGTCAAAATCTTCAATTTTGCCCAATTCCACTGCTTTATCATAAGCAGTATTTTCCATTTCAGTAATCAAATCATCGGCGTCAACCACAGTTCCTTCACGCGATTTCATTTTACCGGCTGGCAATTCTACCATGCCATATGATAAATGATTAATTGCTTCAGCCCAATCGTAACCTAATTTTTTTAATACCAGTTTCAAAACATCAAAGTGATAATTCTGCTCGTTACCAACCACATAAATCATCTGCGATGGCTCAAATTCGTTATATCGCAATTCGGCAGTTCCCAAATCCTGAGTCATATAAACCGAAGTACCGTCTGAACGCAGCAATAATTTCTCATCAAGACCTTCTGCTGTTAAATCAGCCCAAATACTCTGGTCATCCTTCTTTTTTAAAACATTGTCAGCTATTCCTTTTTCAACAATATGTTTGCCAAGCAAATAAGTAGAAGATTCATGATAAGTTTTGTCGAAATCAACTCCCAGTCTTAGGTAAGTTTCGTCAAAACCTGCATAAACCCAGCTATTCATTTTCTCCCATATTTCGATAGTTTCCGGGTCTTTGGCTTCCCATTTACGCAACATTTCCTGAGCTTCCAATATTAGCGGTGCTTGTTTTTCTGCTGTTTCTTTTTCTGTACCGTTTGCAATCATAGTAGCTATTTCGGCACGATAATGTTTGTCGAATAATACATAATACTTTCCAGCCAAATGGTCGCCTTTTAAAGCTGAAGTCTCAGGAGTTTCGCCATTTCCCCATTTCAGCCAGGCAAGCATCGATTTACAGATATGGATACCTCTGTCGTTTACCAGATTAACCTTAACAACTTTCTTGCCATTGGCTTTCAGAATTTCTGCCACTGACCAGCCCAGCAAATTGTTACGGATATGTCCTAAATGCAGCGGTTTATTGGTATTTGGTGATGAATATTCAATCAGTACTGTATTATTATCGTTGATTTCATTTATTCCGTATGATTCTGAATTGTTTTGATTTATAAAATTAATCCAGTAATCTTTTTTGATTTGTAAATTCAGAAAACCCTTGATAACATTAAAATCTTCAATTTCTTCAAGCTTGTTTTTCAGATAGCTGCCAATTTCGTTTGCTGTAGCTTCCGGTGCTTTTCGCGAAGCTTTCACAAAAGGAAATACGGCAACGGTAAATTCACCTTCAAATTCTTTTCTGGTTTTTTGCAAAATAATTGTATTTGCCTCAACTATAAGGGTGTATAATTCTTTAACTGCTTCTGCAACAACTTGCGATATTTTTGATTCTAACATAATTCTAATTGAAAATAAAAATGCAAAAGTACGGATTTTTGAGGATAAATAAAATCCTGATTGTCAGCCTGACAATCAGGATTTTGTGAAAAAAAGATTTAAAAATTTGCTACCAATTTAAGATTTAACTGCCTTGGTGTAAGATAATTCGGCACGGCTAATTGCCCTTTGTAAATATCAGTAATCCAGATATAAGAGATGGTGTTGCTTACCTGTAACAGATTGAATACTTCAACACTCAACCATATTGTCTGAATATTTCTGAAAATATTTTTTTGCGAAACCTGAGTTTTTGGTCCTTTCAGCAAAAATGATGAACCAATGTCAACTCTTCGATAAGGTGGAATTCTAAATAATTGTTTGTCAGGAGAAAATGCAGGTAAACTACTTCCGAAAAGTAAATTCAGATGCATTTTAATATTTGGATTTTTAGGTAAATAATCTTGAAAGAATAAACTGAAAGTAACTCGTTGATCAGTTGGTCTAGGGATATATCCCTGATTATCAGTTTCAATATCTTCTTGTGTTTGCATAATTGATAAGCTTGCCCAGGATTCTATGCCTTTTACAAATTCTCCATTAAGCCTGAAATCAATTCCTGCTGCATATCCATGTGCAATATTTTCAGCTGCATATCTAATTCTAACATTATCAATAATGTAAGGTATTAAATTTTGAAGGTTTTTATAATAGATTTCTGATACAAATTTAAAAGGTCTGTCCCAAAGCTTTACATTCCAATCCATACCACCAACAAAATGTATTGATTTCTGTGACTCAATATTCTGATTAATTTCGCCTTTTATATTTCTGATTTCTCTGTAAAAAGGTGATTGATAATAAATTCCTGTAGAAAATCTGAGCATTATATCTTTATTCCATCGGGGTTTATATGAAATTGTTGCTCTGGGACTGATTATTAACTCTTTGTTGAAATCCCAGTAACTGAATCTGCCTCCGATTGTTAGCAATAATCTGTTGCTATCTCCGTCAATCGACCAGGTATCTTGTAAAAAACCAGATATACGATTGGAATTCAGTTCGTTTTTGGCTTTATAAACGTTTTGTAATTCAGGAAAATAATGTGGTGGATTCTGAACTCCTATAGAATCAGGATAATTAGGTAAAGAATAATCAGCCGAATCCATTAATTTCCATTCGTTTAGCTTATCGCAGATTTCTTCTCTCTGGTATTTTGCACCCCATTGAATATAATGTTTCTTTTTTGAAATACTTCCTCTGTGTTCAAAGTTAAATATTCTTGCATTCAGATAATTACGGGCATGATCAATGTATTTCCCTACACCTCTGTTAAAAGCTTCCTGACCGAATTCATCTTTACCGAAATCAGCTTCCAATTGATATAACCAATATTCGCCATTAATATCAAAAGTCTCATCCTCATATGATTGAAAAGCAGAAATGGTGTTTTTAATATTTATATTTTCTTTGGGATGATACTTTAATGAAAGTGCTCCGAAAAATGTTTCAAATTTATCAACTTCCTGTCCATCAAAATAAATCTTCAAACGCAATGCTTCATTTAAAGTTCCAAAATCAGTTTCTCTGTTTTCGGGAACAACATTGTAAACATTGCGGGCATAGTTACCTAAAAATGAAAGTTCTAACTTTTCGGTTAAATCAAAAGTAAAGAGAGATTGTACATCAGAAAATGATGGTCTGTATTCTCCTTTGGTTTGCATAGAATTGAGTAAATATTGATTGGATTTTTGGCGGGCACCAATAAGATATGTAAATCTATAATTCTTTGATGTCCCTTCTAAATGTAAAGAAGCACCTAATAAACTTGCAGCAAAACTTCCTGCGAATTTAGTTGGTTTTTTGTATTTAATATCTAATGTTGATGACATTTTATCGCCGTATTTGGCATCGAAACCACCGGCAGAAAAAAGGATAGAGGAAACCAGATCAGAATTAACAAAACTTAAACCTTCCTGTTGTCCCGAACGAACTAAAAAAGGTCTGTAAATCTCTATATCATTAACATATACCAGATTTTCGTCAAAATTACCGCCTCTCACATTGTATTGCGAGCTTAATTCATTATTTGAACTAACACCTGGCAATGTCTTAATTAGTGCTTCAACTCCGCCGGATGCACTTGGAATTTGAGTTACATTTTTTGGATCTAATCTGAAAATATTGGTTTTTCTGATAGCCTGATCCTGAATAACAAACAATGGAAGTTCGGTTGAAATTTCTTTTAATTTGAAATTTATCTCTTTTGTTTCACCTGGTTTTAATTTTATTTTTAATTTTTTTGTTTCAAAACCCTGAAATGAAACTGCCAAAGTCATTTCCATTTCAGACGGAACCAATAAAATGAATTCACCTTTATTATTGGTAGTTGCACCAATTGGGTTCGTTAAATCGAAAATGCCAACATTTACAAATTCAAGTGAATTGTTTTTTTCGTCAGAAACCCTTCCTGTAATTTTTGCTTTTTCCTGAGAAAAAGCTTGAATTCCAGATAAAAAGAATGTAAATATTAGTAGTTTGTATAGCGTGTTGTTAAGCTTAAAAATCATATGAATGTGTATTATTAGTCTTTTTTTTTAAAATCTCCGTTCTGCCATGCTTTTATAAATTTTGCCCAGGCAAATGGATTAAGTAAATTATTAGGAGGTAATTGACCATTATAATATAATTTATTGGTTTGTTGATCAATATAATTTCTGTAATTCATACTCCCATCCATTTTATAATCCCTAATCATATATTTTAATTCTTCCAGAGCTAGATTACGCATTGCAATTTCATAATCATCATCTGGTACTCTGAGTTTTACAAATGCTTTTTTAAATTGTTCTTTTGATGGCCATGGATGAATAACTGTTTCTGAAAGCATAATTGTATCATTACTAAGTGCTTGAATAAGAGAATATCTGTCTTTGCTTAAAGTATCTGGAATTTTAAATTCAACTCTTTTAAATCCGATTGCTGAAAAAATAATCACCTCGCCTTCTAAGGCAACAAAAGAGAAGAATCCATTGAAATCAGCAGTTGTACCCCTATGTGAATTCTTTATTGCAATATTTGTATATGGAACTGGTTTCAAACTATCACTTGTAACCACTACACCCGAAAATTGTATGGGTTTTTTAATATATTCCTGTGCATATAATACATTGTTTATAAGCACAAAAACAATTAATATAGATAGTGTTACCGTATTTTTCATTCTAACGCAAAGATAAAAATTTATTTTTAAGTAAATAGTAACGGTTTTTTTTCTTTTTTATTCTTTAAAATGATTCTTTTTTGGCAAAAAAAAACTGTCGTATAAATTATAGCGACAGTTCTTCTTGTTTTTTTAATATCTTAATGCTTATTTCTCTTTTTTATTTTAAATTTATTTTCTGTACCATTTAATAGTCTGGCAATATTCTTTTTATGGGTTAAAGGAATGAATATAGCTATTAATATAGAAAAAATAATTAGCGAAGGATAAGAAACTTTAAATAAAAAAACACAAATAAAAGGAAATGCCAAAGCGCTTGTAATTGACGATAGTGATACATATCCTGAAAAAATAAGAACACATAAAAAAACCGCAAAAACTACAAAAAATGAAGAAGGGTAAAGTGCAATAATAACACCTACAAGTGTTGCAACACCTTTGCCACCTTTGAATCCGACATAAATAGGGAAAATATGACCTAATACTGCAACTAATGCCAATACTAGTTCGAAATTTACAACTTGTTCGGGTACATAAAATCCTGGGGCAAAAAATCCTCCAATAAAAACTGCAAGCCAGCCTTTAAATGCATCTAAAAGTAACACAATTATTCCGGGTTTTGGACCTAAAACCCTTATTGTGTTTGTTGCTCCGGCATTTCCACTTCCCAAAGTTCTGATATCAACTCCGAAAAATACTCTACCAATCCATACTGATGTAGCAATAGAACCGATTAAATAAGCGATTATTACACCAAAAATTACACTATATGTAATCATTTTTTATATGTTTAATAACAAGCTGCAAAGATAAGGTTATTATTGCCCTTATTTATGTTTGTAATTATTATTTATTAACTTTTTTTGGTTAATATATTGATATTGAAAGATAAACATATTTTGATTTATGATTATTTAACTTTATTTAAGAAACCTAAATCGTTGTAGTTTTTAGCTTACATATCAACTCATTTAAAATCATTGAAGTAGCACCCCAAACTATATGGTCTTTAAGGATAAAACACGGTGCTTTGATTTTGAGCGATTTATTTATTATTATTTCGTTTTCGTAACTAATTGTTGCTAAATTAATTTCATTTATGTCAACAGAGAATACCAAATTCACTTCTCTTTTATTTAATGTAAATACAGGTTTATGATTTGTAATTCCTATAAATGGTTTTACCAAATAATTACTCGGAGGAATATATATATCTGATAATTCTCCAATTACTTCAATTTTCTTCGAAATTACACCAATTTCTTCTTCCGTTTCTCTTAATGCAGTATCTTTTAGATTAATATCGCTTTTGTCAAATTTTCCACCAGGAAATGCTATTTGTCCGCTATGAATTCCATCATAATCTTGTCTTTTGATGAAGATAAGGTTTAAATTATCGTTTTCAGGATAAAAAAGAAGTAATACAGCACTCTTTTTTGTCTGATTATTTGGATTTAATTTTTCGAATTCGAGTTTTCGTTGTGTCGGCATTAGTTGCCAATGAGCATCAAAAGTGCTGATTTGACTAGCTATTGCAAGTTTTAAATGATTTATTTTGTTGTTGATAAGCATGTTGAAAAAAAGAACAAAAAAAAAGATTTTATGTTTCGTTCAAAACAAAAAAAATGTTAATTTTGTAGCTTTATTTTATTAACTATAAAACATCAATAAAAATGAAAAATCTTTTTAAATTAGGATTAGTACTTTTGGTAGTAATATCATTAGGTGCTTGTAAAGGTGGTGACAAACCAGAAAATGTTGCAAAAGAATTCTTAACTGCTTTAAATAAATTAGATTATGATAAAGCAAAGACTTTTGGAAATGAAGAAACCGGTAAAATGGTTGATATGATTAAAATGTTTTCAGGTAATACTGATGAAGCTAAATTAGCTGAAGCTAAGAAAAAAGCTGAAAACGTTAAGATTGAAATTACCAATACTGAAATGATTGGTGATACTGCAGCAGTTTGTCAGTATAAAGTAAGTGGTATCGAAGGTCAGGATCCAAAAGAAGACAAAATTGACTTAGTAAAAAAAGAAGGCAAATGGTTAGTTAACTGGAAAAAAGAAGGAATGGGTGGTGAACCAACTCCTGAACCAGCTGCTGATTCAACTGCTGTTGATACTACTGCTGTAGCTCAATAATTTTTTTTTAAATAATTGCTTTGAAAAAAATTATAATTATTTCATTTGTAATTATTTTGATAATAACAATGTTCCTGTTTGCTTATAATTATAAGATCAAACAGGAACATTCTTTTTCAACCTATAAACTTACCCAATTAGAAATTGATCAGTTAAAAGATGGCGATATCATTTTACGCCATGGTTTTGGTATGGTTAGCGATTTGATAGTGAAAACGATGAATGAAGAATATGATATTTCACATTGTGCAATATTGGTAAAAGATACTGATGGATTTAACGTTATTCATTCTGTTTCACAATCTCTGTCCGATTTCGATGGGGTTCAGTCACAATCATTGAACCGTTTTATTTCTGACTCAAAAGAAAATTCAATCATAGTTGTACGTTATAAAGGAGATTCTGATTCATTAATCTCTTCCAGTGCAAAATACTATTTAAATAAAAAAATCCCTTTTGATAATGATTTTGATATAAATGATTCTTCAAAGATATATTGTACTGAATTGATTTGGAAAGTGATAAAAGATAGCCATGGAGTTGATATTTTCTCTGAACAGCTAAAAGAGAAAGATAAAAAAAGCCAATACAAGTTTAATGCACTTTGGGATACTACTAAATTTCAAATTATTATCAACCACCATTTAAAAAAATAAAAAGTATATTTCTTTTCAAAATTTTATTACCTTTGTTACTTTATAAATTATATACAAATGATTAAAGAAAAACATTCACAATCAAGTGATAGCGATACTTTAAACAGTGATATCAATAATATCATCCTTTTCAATGATGATTTTAATACCTTTGATTTTGTAATTGATTCCTTAATAGATGTTTGTGAACATGAACCCGAACAAGCAGAACAATGTGCATTAATAACGCATTACAAAGGTAAATGTACTGTGAAATCAGGTACTTTGTATGAATTAAAACCAATTTATACTGAATTGTCAAACAGAAATCTTACTGTTGATATTAAATAATTAATACTATGATAAAGAAAAATTATTTGCTGATATTATTGTTATTCATTACTGTAGCATGCTCTGTTGTGCCCTTTTCAAATAGAAAACGATTCAATATTGTACCTGATGACATGATGCTGAGTATGAGTTTTACCAATTACAGTGATTTTTTATCGAAAAATCCACCTTTACCTATTGGCAATTCTAATGCTAAAATGGTAAAAGATATTGGAAATAAGCTTGCTACTGCTGTTTCAAATTACATGACACAAAAAGGAATGTCATCAGAAATTAAGGATTTTAAGTGGGAATTTAATTTGGTGAACAATAATGAAGTAAATGCATGGTGTATGCCCGGAGGTAAAGTTGTGGTTTATACCGGAATTTTGCCTTTGACTAAAGATGCTGATGGACTTGCAGTTGTTATGGGGCACGAAATAGCACATGCAATAGCCAAACATGGAAGCGAACGTATGAGTCAGCAATTGCTTATTGAGTTGGGAGGTATGACTTTAAGTGCTGCTTTGGAGAAAAAGCCTGAAGCTACAAAAAGTATTTTCTTAACAGCATATGGTGTTGGTTCTACTTTAGGATCATTAGCATATTCGCGTGAGCATGAATATGAAGCCGATAAACTTGGTTTGTTTTTTATGGCAATGGCAGGTTACGATCCAAATAAAGCCATTGGTTTTTGGGAAAGAATGAGTCAGAACGGGAATTCAGGTGGACTTGAATTATTGAAAACTCATCCAAGTGATGTAAACAGAATTGCTGAAATGCGTAAAAATATGCCCGAAGCAATAAAATATTATAAAAAATAATAAATGTCAATATTCTTAATTATTCTTTTAATTATCATAGGTTTAAGCCTGATAGTACTTGAAATTATTGTAATTCCGGGTGCTATTGCCGGAATTATCGGAGCTTTAATTATTGTTTTTGCTATTTGGGAAAGTTTTGATGTTTATGGTAGTACTTATGGCTATATTACACTTTTTTCAACTTTATTTTTAACTGCTATTGCATTGTATTTTACATTAAAATCTAAAACATGGAAAAAACTTATGCTCAATTCGAAAATTGAAAGTAAAGTAAATGTAATAGAGCACGAATTAGTTAAAGTTGGCGATTATGGTATTACCATTTCAAGATTGGCACCAGCCGGAAAGGCAATGATAAACGGAGAATTTTATGAAGTTCATACAAATAGTGAGTTTATTGATCAGAATCAGGATATTATTATTATAAAAATAGATCATAACAAAATTATTGTAAAACAATTTAAACATTAACAAATATGGATCAACAACTTGGTTTCCTGATTGTAATCGGGATAATTTCTTTATTCGGATTATGGGTGATTTTTTATTTCATCCCTGTAGGACTTTGGTTTAATGCATTGGTTTCGGGTGTAAATATTTCGCTTGTGCAACTAATTTTTATGCGTTGGCGTAAGGTTCCACCACAACTAATTGTGAGCAATTTAATTGCTGCTACAAAAGCTGGATTGGTTATTAATCGGAACGAATTGGAAGCTCATTTTCTGGCGGGTGGTAAAATTAATTCGGTTGTAAGTGCCTTGATTTCTGCTGATAAAGCAAATATTAATCTGGATTTTAAAACTGCTACTGCCATTGATTTGGCTGGTAGAGATGTGTTTCAGGCTGTGCAAATGTCTGTAAATCCAAAAGTTATTGATACACCACCGGTTTCTGCTGTTGCTAAGGATGGTATTCAGTTGGTGGCCAAAGCCAGGGTTACAGTTCGTACCAATATCAAACAATTGGTTGGCGGAGCAGGGGAGGAGACCATTCTTGCACGCGTTGGCGAAGGTATTGTAACTTCTATTGGTTCTGCACATTCACATAAGTCTGTTTTAGAAAATCCTGATTCTATATCTAAATTGGTTTTAGCAAAAGGATTGGATTCCGGTACTGCTTTTGAAATTTTATCTATTGATATAGCTGATATTGATGTTGGTAAAAATATTGGTGCTCAATTGCAAATGGATCAGGCTAATGCTGATAAAAACATTGCTCAGGCAAAAGCTGAAGAAAGACGTGCAATGGCTGTGGCTGTTGAACAGGAAATGATTGCCAAAGCTCAGGAAGCAAGAGCTAAAGTTATTGAGGCCGAAGCGGAAATTCCTTTGGCTATGGCTGACGCTTTCCGTACTGGTAATTTAGGCATTATGGATTATTATAAAATGCAGAATATTAAAGCTGACACTGATATGAGAGAGTCGATTGCCAAACCGGTGGCTGACAGAAAAACTAAATCAGATGATAAACATGATGTCAAATCATAAAACATTAAGAGGCTGTTCGGAAATGAGCAGCCTTTTTTATTTTATCAGATTGATACTTCCTTTTCTTTCTGAATTTCTTCCGAAAATATCTGTGATTTCAGATTTGTAATTATAAGTGCCGGGTTGACATTGATTTCCATAATGGCTGCCATCCCAGCCATGGTTTTGGGCTGTATAAACTAACTCGCCCCATCTGTTGTAAATGTATAATGTGTATGTCTTTATGGCTTCGCCTTTTATTTCGAAAACATCATTTATTCCATCTCCATTTGGTGTAAATGAATTGGGAATATAAATTGTTGCAAATCGTACTTCTACTTTTGAAGTATCTGTGTAATGACAATTAAACGAGTCGGTAAGATGAATAACAGGATAAAAAAATCCATAATTCTGATAAATATGGTCGAAATGATTTTGAGTGTATTGATTTCCATCACCACATTCCCAATAATAATTCTGATAAGCTGTTGTGTTATTGGCAAAAGTGATGCTTTGACCTAAATCTACAATTAATGGTTTGATATTGTAATTGATTGACAATCCTTTGGTAAAGTTTATTTTTATAGTATCGCTAACAGTATCGCAACCGATGACTCTGAGCCAATAAGTACCGGAAGTTGAAACAGTAATTTCAGGATTTGTGTCTCCTGTTGACCATAAATATGTATAATTTCCTGTTATGTTGCTTTTTAGTTTTATTGAAGATCCGGCACATAGGGTTGTATCATTGCCAAGGTTTAAATTCATTGTATCGGGAATATAGCAAAATATGGTTTCGTTAAGATTTACATTTACTACACTTAAATTTGAATTTATAAAATCTGCCGGAAATGCGTTTACACTTGTATTTTCAGTGTTTACATTCAGGTCAGGGGCTGTAAATATGTTATTTAAAGTGCTTTCACCACAAAGTGATTCATGATTTTGATCTGTTTTAATGGTATATAGTTCTCCACTCAGATTGTTTTTTGCAGTTATCAGCAATGAATTATCAGCCAAAATAATAATATCACTTCCTCTGTCAATGCTTCCTGCAGCGGTATTATTAATTATTTTACGACTTATAATTCCTCCGTTTTGGGTGGCTTCAATTAAACTTACATACGAATTTCCGGCATTATCTTTATATCCTCCTGTAAATAATATATTCCCATTATTTAGTCTTTTCAAATTGCTCAGATTATTTCCACTGAATCCGGTTCCTGTAAATGATAGCATACCTGATGTGGTGATATTGAAAAGATGACAAACGGTATCATTGGATGATGAAGGATAATTAGCATAAATATATGTATTGTTGGTAATTATAGGTTTGCTTGCATAATATAAACCTGCAAATCTTTGGGCCCATACAATTTGTCCATTTCCGTTAACTTTATAAATAATATTTCCCGAACGCACCAAAATATGGTTTGATTCTACCGCAACTGCTTCGCCCCAAACCGGATTGTCGAAATATTTGAAACTCCAAATAATATTGCCTGATGAATTGAATTTGACAATGTAATTTCGGGGCATAGCTCCATTGATATCGGCAATCATGCCAAATACAAAATAATTGTTATCAGTAGTTTTGCCTATTGAGTAAACATATTTTGACAGAGAAGAATTAAGTGTTTTGCACCAAATAATATTTCCGTTTGACGAAAGATAGATTACAACCGTATTGCAGGCATCATAAAAACAATTGTAGCCGGTTATCATCATATTGCCGTTGCTTTCTATCAAAATATCTGAAAAAGTAAAATATTCATTGTCGAAATAGTAATGCCTGCTCCATTCTATCTGACTGCATTTGCTGTATTTTATCAGCATTAAACCTGCTTTTTGCGGGTGCGGATTAAAAGATTTGCTTGAAGTTACTGTAATCCAACCTCCATCTGAAGTATTGTGAGTAAGTGCATGCGTTTCTGATTGAAGATTCTCTGTTTTTTTCAATAAACTTTTTTGTGAATACAATCCCAAATTTATTGAAATCAAACAAATTATTAAAACGAAAATATTTTTTAAACTGCTAATCATTTGATACCTATAATTAATAATATGACAATCTTAAGTGTAAAATCGTTGTTTGATTTGAATTAATTTCTATAATATCGGTTTTTTAGAAGGTGAAATGGATTTAATAAACTATGAATTCAGCCTTTAGGGAGTAAGGGGTTTGTATATAGATTTGTGTGAAAAATACAAAAAGAACTTCAATTAAATAAAAAGCTTAAGAGAAATATCAACATGCCCAAAGGAAATAGCATCATGCCCAAAGGAAATGGTATCATGCCAAAGAGAAATGGCATCTTGCCCAAAAGAAATGGCATCTTGCCCAAAGGAAATGAAAACTTGCCCAAGAGAAATGACATCATGCCCAAGGGAAATGGCATCTTGCCCAAAAGAAATGCAATCTTACCCGAGGGTGTAAAGAGAGTGTAAAATATTTTGTGTAAACACAAAATAATAGTTTAGATTTTAACTTTACATCTATCTGCAAAGTTAATTAAAAATTGGTGACATATTAACCCCCAATTAGGAATTGGTCTAGTCCAATTTTTCTCTAATTTCATAATAGCCAGATAAACAGATTTTAAGCAAGATGTTTCATCTGGGAATTGCACTTTTGTTTTTGTATATTTCCGAATTCCTCTGTTTAGATTTTCGATAGTGTTTGTTGTGTATATTATAGTTCTGATTTCCAGCGGATAGTCAAAATATGCTGTTAGATTAGCCCAGTTGTCTTTCCATGATTTTATGGCATAATAGTATTTTTTTGACCATTTGTTATCGAGTTCAACTAACGCATCCTGAGCTGTTTCAAGATTTATAGCGGCATATACTTTTTTAAGATCTGCACAAAATTCTTTTCTGTCTTTAAAAACAATGTATTTGCATGAATTTCTGATTTGATGTACAATACATAATTGCGTGATACATCGCGGGTAAACGCCTTTAATGGCGTCTGTGAAGCCTTTGAGATTGTCGGTGCAAGCAATCAGAATATCTTCAACGCCACGGGCTTTTAAATCGGTAAGAACTTTCATCCAGAATGAAGCTGATTCATTTTCTTCTATCCACATACCCAAAACTTCTTTATATCCGGTGTTTTTGAGCCCTATAACGATAAAAACGCACATGTTGATATATTTTCCGTTATGCCTCACTTTCATTATAATGCCGTCCATCCAAACGGTAAGATATACACTTTCTAAAGCTCGCTGCTGCCAGTTCTTTACGAGCTCGTTAATTCGTTCTGTTACGTTTGAAATGGTCGTTTCTGAAACATTTACCCCATAAATTTCTTTAACTTGAGAACAAATGTCTGAAGTCGTCATACCATGGCTATACATGCTTATAATTGCTTCTTCCAGCTTATCTGTCATGGTTTGTCCTTTGGGTAATATTTGAGGTTCAAACTCTCCATTTCGATCTCTGGGGATGTTTAAAACGATATCGCCCAGATTTTCTGTTTTAACAGTTTTGGAGGAGAATCCATTTCGGCTATTACCTGTGTTATAACCTTTTTTGTCGTGTTTTTCATAGCCTAAATGATCGTCTAATTCGCCTTGTAACATCTGCTCTACGCCATGTTTATAAAGGTCGTTGAAAAAACTTCCGAACTCTTCTTTATCTTTAAATTGCTTGAAGAAGTCCTTTGGTAAATTAAATTTGTTTGTTCCCATACTCTGTGGTATTAAGTTGTAAAATTAATAAATTCAGGGACAGCCTTCGTCGTCTCACTTCGGCTCGGCTACGCCTTCGCCTTCGTTCAACGACGAAGGCTGTCCCTGGTTCTCCGAATATAGTGTTTACACAAACTTATTTAGACTCCCTTTTAGTGGATTATTATAAAACAAAAAGCCCTGTATCTTAAAACATACAGGGCTTTTTGATGATAAAACGAGCAAATAAGCTAATTTTTAATACAACGTACAGAAAAACCTCTTTTAATATTCTGCGTTTCAAGTAATGCAGAATAATCATCAATACACATCGATCTGGCATCAGTTGTGTTATATGAAGAAGAACTCCACCAATTACCGGTATCCCCTTTTGTATAAAAATTAGTATAACCAGTGTTATCTCGATATCCACCCGGAAGAGCTGTAAAACCACTTGAATTAGTAACATTTGCAGTAGTAACATTCCAATGCGAATTGCCTGGTTCCCTTAATTTATTTCCGGCAAAATTCCAACCACCCAAATAATTTATTAATTCGTTCCAGGCAGTATCACTTGGTACATGCCAGCCAACAGGGCACAACAAGCCAGTATTAACAGTTTGCCAGTTATATAAATATCCATAAATATTCGCATTTGTAATACTATTATTATAAATACAATATGCCGGAGTATTTAAACTTCTCCAAGTAGTATCAGTTACATTAGGAATCGAAGAGCCATCATTAAGTTTCGTTGTTTTCAGATTTTGCTTCAACCAAACCTGTGTTCCTATCTGAACTGTATCATAAGCATTGCCATCAATATCATAAACTTTAAATTGTAAAATTGTATCTTTAATACAACGTACCGAAAAACCTTGATTTTTATAAGTATAAGTAAAAGTTGCATTGCTATCAATTCGGTATAAGCTCTCATAATAAGCATAACTTGAATTAAATTCATTAGAACTCCACCATTGTGCATATTCTCCAACATAACCAAAATCGCCATAGGAATAATGACGATGTCCGGCAGGTAATGCAGTAAAACCACTTTGGTTAGTAGCACCATCATTTGGCGCATTCCAATGGCTTAATCCGGCTTCTTTTAATTTCCCTCCGGCTACACTTTCGCCACCCAGATAGGTATTTAATGCATTCCATTCTAAATTGTTTGGCACATGCCAACCCGAAGGGCATAATTTTCTCGAATCAGCTACAGAAGCATAATTATATAATCTTCCATAAGTAATAGCAATAGTTGTGTCATTATTATAATTGCTGTAAGCACCAGTTGTTAGTGCAGCCCAATCATTGTTTACAGTAATATTGGGAATTATATTTCCATTACGGTATTTTGTAGTTTTCAGGTTCTGTTTCATCCAAACCTGTGCTCCTATCTGAACTGTATCATAAGCATTGCCATCAATATCATAAACTTTAAAGGGAGGAACCACAACTACTGTATCTTTAATACATCTTATACTCATACCGATGGATTTGGTTCTCTGATATAAATGTGAAGTACCGTTACCGTAAGATAAATCCATGGCATATGCTTTAGTTGCATCATATTCATCATTTGTCCACCAATTGCCATAATAGCCCATATCACCTGAAACTCCTGTTGAACTTCTGCTTCCTCCACCAAAAGCCGTAAATCCACTGCTGTTGGTCGCATCAGCATTAGGTGAAGCCCAATAAACCGTATCAACAGCTTTTAACTTGCCTCCAGCAATACTGTTGCCTCCCAGATAAGTTTCCAGAGCCTGCCATTCTGCCAAATGAGGAACATGCCAGTTTACAGGACAAATATTTCGGTTATCGCTAACTACATAATAATTATAAAGTTTACCATAAGTAGCTCCGGTGGTGGTATTATTACCATAATGACAATAAGCTCCGCCAGTTAACGCCGACCAGGCAGCATTGGCTGTAATATGAGGCAAATCATTTCCATTATTATATTTTGTAACTTTCAGGTTCTGACGCATCCAAACCTGATTGCCAATAACGATAGTATCGTAAACATTGCCGTCAATATCGGTTAAACCTCCGTTTGCAGGCAATTGGGTAGTAAATACCAACTGATTTCCATAAGCAACACTAAAGGCATTTACAGCAAAAGCCCTTACATAATAAGTAGTTCCACCTGTTAATCCGCTAATATCACCAACAAAAGCACCGTTACCTGATGGTCCCTGAAGATAAGCCACACTGTCGTCAATTGTCGGATTTGGCGAAGTACTGTAACACAAACCACGGTTTACAATAGCACTGCCACCAAACTGAGTTACATTGCCGCCCGAATGTGCCGAAGTAATTGTAATATTACTTACCGGAATAGTTGTAAGTACAGGCATATAAGAGATCATATTTGCAGTATCTTTAATACATCTGATGCTGAAACCATCGTTAAATGAAGAAAAGTCGCTTGTAATATTATCATTTAAATTATATAATCTTTTATAAAAAGAAGTATATGGACTTTGCTTATCAGCTGACCAGAAATATGCAAAATTTCCCAATTCGCTATATTGTCCGTACATACTACGCATACCAGAACCCAGTGCAGAAAAGCCACTGTTATTACTTGCCGCTGTGTTATTTACCCATGTCAGATTGCCTGTTTCCTTCATTTTACCACCGGCAGTTAAATTGCCACCTAAATAGCTAATCAAAGACGTCCAGTCGGTTTCTGCAGGTATTCTCCAGCCGGCAGGGCATAGTTTTCTGATATCTTCTACCGTATAAAAATTGTATAAATTCCCATGAAGAGTAGCCATATTCGCATTATTGTTATAATAGCCATAAGCTCCTTTTTTGGTATTCATCCAATTGGTATCTATCAAAATATAAGAAATACTATCCCCATTCCTATATGTAGTTGCCTTAAGGTTTTCAGCCATCCAGTTTTGTGAACCTATTTTTACGGTAGCATAATGATGATTTTCAATATCTTTACATTCAATAAAATTAAAATGGATGGTTTTTGAAGAAGTGGGAATATCGGTTACAATTCTGATATAATCCCCCTTATAAGCTTTAAAGAACAATAAATCACCACTGAAATAATTCAAAAAACTATTTATATTAGTACTTTTTGTGGTTTTATTTTTTAACAACAGACTTTCGTGCCCAATATAACTTATATTTAATTCGTTCGAAATACAAGCATTATTTACCAATCTTACAGTTTTACTAAAATTCCGACCTGTTACATTAGCCAGATAAACCCCTTGTTTTAATCCATTTATCATAAAACGATGACATCCTTTAACAAGCTTAACTTCATTTTGTATTAATTCCCTTCCTGATAAATCAAAAATTGAGATTTTTATTAAATCTGAAGTTAACAAACTTACATTTAGCATGACATTGCCGGATGCAGGATTAGGATATATCAATAAATCATTTCCAGATTCGTTAATTTCAGATACACCTAAATTACCCAATCCTAAGGTGTCTCCATAGAACAGCGTAATTTTATTATTAATTGGTGAATTGAGATCTGTAACCTGAATACTGTCATAAGTTACTGAAGCATCAGGTGCGTTAGCAGTAAAACTGATTTTATAAACCTGCGAAAACAGACTACTGATTATTAAGAAGAACGCTGAAAAAGTTAATAAGCATTTTTTCATAAATTTGATATTATTAATTTGAAACCGCAAATTTACAGATTAATTAACATAGCTGCAAATTAATTAACAATCAATCAAAAACAAAAAAAGCAGCCGAACCACCAGCTGCTTTTAAAAATTCGAGATAAAACCACACTATCGTATGGTAATTTTTTGTGAAACAGATTGATTTTTTCCTCTAACTACCACTATATAAACTCCTTTTGGTAATTCTGGCAAACTTGCTTTAAAATCGCCATTAGAAATCATTCTTTTTAAAATTGGTCTGCCCGACAATTCATACAACTCCATAATTGAGTTTACTTCAGCATTCTGAATACTTATATAATCGGATGATATTACAGGTAAAATCCTGATATTATAGTAATTATTCTTTTGAATTGTAAGACCTGGTTGTTCAAAATGTGGCTTAATGATTGGTTTTTTATCCATCAACCCACCGGTAGTAATACCTTGTGAAGTATTATTAACATTTACTAAATTTGAAATTACAGGCAAATCATCTGTTTGTCCAGCAAGCATAATACCTGATGGAGGATTTAAAGCACTTATTGAATCCATTGGCAATATTCCATGTTTAGGATTTGATTGTGCTGAAACGATCGGACTAATTGCTATTGCAATTGCAGTTGTTACGATTATTCTCTTTATTGTTTTCATTTTATTTTATTTTTTAATTAATGATTATTTGATTTTGATGAGTCAAAATTACATCCTCAAACAGCATAATAAAAATGAAATCTATAAAGCAAGTCAATCAATCGGTAGAATGCAATTATAGATTTGTATTGTCAGCAATATAATTTTAACAGCTTTTTTTCAATCTTTATAAAACAGACAGTTTATTCTGTTCAATTAAAAGATTCAATAAGATGATTTACCGATTAAATTAGAATAAGAAAATTTCAAAATCCTTTCTTCTACTATCCTTACATCTCTTTAAAAAAATATAAATCGAACTTAGATTTCCAAACAAAAAACACAAGAATTTCAATAAAATTAATTTGTATTTTTAAGTTTTTAAGTACTTTTGCAACAGATGGCATAAAGTTTGCAAAGATTATATATTGTAATAAAAAATCAAAAAAAATGAAAAAGCAATTTTTAATATTATTTTCAATCGTACTCATTTCATTTATATTCAGTTCATGCGAAGAACTGGAACAATCTAAACCACCTACAAAAAACAGTATGGAAGGCGTATGGAAAGTTACGGAAGTAATAAACTCAACCGGACAGGATATTACACAACAATTGTCATACCCTGTAGTTGGATTTCACCTAAGTAGCGATGGAACTGTTATTTCTTCAGCAGGTCCGTTAATTATGTATGTTGTTTATGGTCAGAGCAAATATACTCAGATTGCTTCTGTAATTGATGAGGTTTTTAATTATTCTAAGCTAAGTTTTAATGGTGGCGAATTTTTTATTGGTGGTGGCCAACAGGAAAGTTTTACCTTGGAAATGAAGCTTGAAGGATTACCCGGACAAAAATCAATTACCGAATTACTGGATATTATCGGAATAGGAAATGCTTATCTGGATGTTGTAATTTATCATAAATTCATGAATGTTGGTGTTGTTTTTTCAAAAGATTACAAAACCATGACATGGATTTTCGACAGCTATACCAAAGCTGTTTACAACAAAAAAGACCAGTATGGTAATTATGTTTTGTGGAATGGATGGCCGGTTGATAACTTCCAACATTGCCAGATTACACTCAGCAAACAATCAGTAGATCTGAAAGATCTTATTAATATGGCTAAAAAGAAATAGTTTAATAAAAAAACCGGAAACTAGTTTCCGGTTTTTTTATTACAGCAAAAATTATTTTAATTGAGCAGTCTGTTTGCAACTAACCTCTGCGACTTATATCCTCCAGTTTTTCTTTTTGAAGAATGATTACTTCTTTTTCTTCAAGCTTTATTATACCTTCCTTTTCGAAAGCTTTCAATATTTTTACGGCACTTTCGGTAGAAGTTCCTGCAAATTCCGCAATATCTTTGCGGCTTAATAGCGGAAAAACAGACTCATTCTTATAGTTTTCGCCAGCTATATATAATAATGCATCAGCCATACGGCCATTCATTTGCTTATAAATCAGGTTTTGCAGTGCAGTAAACAAGAAATTATTCTGACGGCAATAATTTTTCATAATTTTGGAAGCAAACAAAGCATTGCTTTCCAATACATGCAACATAATCTCTTTTTCAATCAGATAAGCCTTAGTATCTGTTAATGCAGATGCTGAATAATTAAAAATATTTTCGTTGTAAATTGCTGAGAGTCCAACAAATTCACCCGATTTGTATATCCTTAAATTATGACTTTTGGTAATATCTCCTTCAATATATTGCTTTACTATACCATCTATAATAAATAAAATATAAGATGCGAATGCACCTTGTTTACATAAATTTTCGCCTTTACGAAAAGCAACCATTGCTTTGCTTTTTCTGATAAATTCAACTTCATTTTCAGCTAAATAAGCAAAACATGGAGCTGTAATATCGCATTGAAATGCATTATCGTTTTCTGATATTATCTTCATACAATAAAATTCTAATTCGCATTAATACTACTTATTTTGCAAAGATAATTATAAAACAACAAAAAGATTAAGACAATTCAATTCCTTTTTTGTTTACTTAATAAGTAGAGTTATGGTTTATAAAACAAACAGATGTAATTTTGCAATCAATTATTCAGTTATTCAATTAATCAATTATTAAAATGAAGCATATAGTAAATACCTCATGGGCAGGTAAAATGAAATTTGATACCGAAGTTAACGGACATCACATTATATTAGATGCAGCCGAAGATGTTGGCGGCGAAAATGCCGGACCACGTCCTAAAGCACTGATGTTATCGGCTTTGGCTGGTTGCACCGGAATGGACGTAGTATCAATACTTAAAAAAATGAAGATTGAACCCGAATATTTCAACATCAGAACAGAAGCCGACTTAACAGAGGAACACCCTAAAGTTTACTCAAAAGTTCATATTATTTATGAGTTTAAAGGCAATGATTTGGATATGGAAAAACTTAAAAAAGCTGTTGAACTTTCGCAGGAAAAATATTGCGGAGTTTCTGCCATGTATAAAAAAACCATGGAATTAACTTACGAAATTCAAATTCTTTCGTAAATAAGTTTTTGTTATAAATACTTTAAATACTGAGTATTGGTAATATATTTGGTTATTTTTGCAAAATGAATACTTACAGAAAAATAATTTTATTTTGTTTCATTTGCTTTGCAGCTATTTTTGCAAATGAGAGCATGGCGCAATTCAGCTTTTCGCCTTCTAATTTGCTTTCGGTTAGTTTGCCACGAAATTCATTGAAATACGACAGCATTCATATTAGCAACAACAGCAATGATACGTTGCTATTGAGTTGGAACTTATTGCAATACGACAGCATTGGAGGTACCTATATTGATTTCTGTTCTTCGGGCGATTGCTGGCTTGGTGTTCCGGCTATTGGTAACTTCTCCCCTATTTTACCCGGAAGTTTTGGTTGGGCGGGTGTTCATTTCTGGACAGGCAATCAACTGGGGAGTAATTGCACTGTAAAAATATTTGTTTATCAAAAATTCCATCCCGAAAATGGAGATACACTTACTTATTTTCTGCAGACATCAAACACTAGTATTATTGAAGATTTCTCAGAAAATCAATTCAGTATTTATCCAAATCCGGTTTCTGATAAGCTTTTTATTAATTACGAAACCAATGACACAGAAATATTCACAATCAATATAATGGATTTAAGCGGCAAAATACTGAAATCTGTAAAATCAGACTTAGCTTTAACTGAAATACCATTGCAAAATATTGAAAACGGGATTTATTTTCTGAATATCAGAACAAAGCACAATAGTATTGCAAGAAAAATTATAGTTTCCAGATAAATAGCAAAACAACAAACTTGACAACAAAGCCTTTGCAATTGAGTTTGTAAAGGCTTTTTTGTTTATATTTCAATAATATTGTTCTACATAATGATTTTTTTGTTGTTCTGCTTTGCCATTAATTTATTATTTATTGCTAAAATAAAGATAAGGTTCTTTTTTGTTAACAATTGGTGATTTTTGTATTGCTTTAATCTGTTGATGAAAAGTCGATAATTGAATTTATATAGTGTAATAACATCTACACATATCAAAACACACGTTTCAGGTCGTGTATCAAACTCTACACGTATCAAAACGCGTGTTTCAGGTCGTGTATCAAACTCTACACGTATCAAAACGCGTGTTTCAGGTCGTGTATCAAACTCTACACGTATCAAAACGCACGTTTCAGGTCGTGTATCAAACTCTACACGTATTAAAACGCGTGTTTTCAGGTAGTGTATCAAACTCTACACGTATTAAAACGCGTGTTTCAGGTCGTGTATCAAAATCTACACGTATCAAAACGCATGTTTCAGGTCGTGTAACAAAATCTACACGTATCAAAACGTAAAACTAAATTTCTGATATAATTGTTAATGTTATTAGAAATGGCGTTTGGGGCTTCAACTGATTGGTATAAGTTAGAAAAATTAATTGTTAACTAACTATAGCTAATAAATGGTAATAACAAATAAACCTTATAATTAGCCCCAACCTAAAAGGTTGGGGCTAATTATAAGGTTTGTTCAATTAAAACATATCAGTTATAACAATAATCTACACTCCCCTATTCTGTTTTTTCAGGTTCGGCAGGAGGTTGTTCTTCGCCGGTGGCTCCGGCTGCTGCCATACGCTTCAGAAAATCGTTGCGTTTGCGTTCGGTTGATATATAATACGAATAATTCGGCTTGCCATCTTCGGCTTCCAAACGACGTTTTTCAGGTTTTTCCTGAGTTATAAAGTCGTTGAAATCTTTCATAGACGAATATGCCTGCATCAGATTATTGCTGTAATTAAAGAAATACCATTCCGACTCATCCAATTCCAGATAAACCGTCAGAATATCTCCGCTTCGCTTTTTAATAATCTGAATATTACCCTTAACATACTTATTAACCTGTGTTTTGCCAATATTTCCAACACCAATCTCACCCATCGAAATAAAAGATTTGGTAGTAGAATCGTATCGGAATTTAACATCAGTAAGCAACATGGTATATTCGAGCTTATCGGGTACTTTGCGCAAAGCTCCATACATATTTATCTCATTCACCACCTTTTCGGCTTCTTTTTCGCCCAGCATTTCGGTAAATGCCCGCTTTATTTTCCCATTCGACGAAGTTTCGATACCCGTAAGACTATTATTGGTAAACAAGCTTTGTCCCATCATTTTCAGGGCTTCGGGATGGAAGAAGAAATTCACAGGCATCACCAGATCGAAAGTAGCTTCGTTGCTACGCATATTATTGGTAACATTGCCATAACTGCTCATTTCTACCCTGCCCATTTTAGTACCAAGATTAATATTACCTTCGCCCGTGGTAACGCAGGCATTTACATCCATCACCAGCATATTGCCCAATGTATCCGGATTCAACAGTTTGGTTTTAGATGCTACACGATATTCCTTTTTCTCTTTTACATAAGTAATAAACCCATTAGCCGAAACCACAGCAGTATCGCTGTAAAAACGTTTAGGTCCGGCAAAAGAAGTATATATCTGACCGGTATTGGAATACAAAACAGCATTAGCCAGTTTACGACCGGTAATATCTTTAGGTTCGCCATCAACAGGAATAAATATTTCTTTCGGATTAATCTCTTCATTAAACTTCAGCCAGGTTCTGTACGAATCGTCGCAAGCATGATGTATGCGCGCACCACCGTTAAAAGTCAGAAATTCTCTGTGAGCTCTTAGCTGAACTTCACCCGTAAAATCGAATGCCGGACTCAAAGTAAAATCAGACGAATCAGAAATACGTCCGTTACCATAAGTTCGTTTATAAGTATCTACACCAATTTTATCGAGATAAATCTGGTGTTTTTTATCGTTTTCATCCACATAGTCGTACAATCCCTTGGCAGAATAGGCATTTCGGCCCAATACAGCTATATTTGCATTATAAATATTATGACGTTTATTTGCTGTATCAGCCAATATTGTTGACTTGGTAAACTGCTGCATTTCAGCCTGACGGTATATTACAACCTTACCATCGCTTGGTGCAATAGCTGCATCAGCCACACGTATCAGTTTCACATTTTCGGCTGTAAGTATATAATCTTTCATATTAAAAACAGCCCTCTGCGAACGGAATCGCAACGAATCCTGCGCCGGATGAGTAGAAACAAAGTCTGAACCCGGCAAATCAACAGCCAATAAATCTTTAAGCGGCAATTTGTCAATACCTTCTGTACCTTGTCTAACTGTATTTCTGAGTGCAATTTCCTCTTTATCCATCTGCCAATCCAGAAAATCCATAAAACAGATATAACGGTTCACAGGGAAATTCACCCTCGACAAACCTCCGTTGGATTTAAACTCACCTACACGTTTCTTAAAATCTATATGCGATTTGTAATTTTCAGTATTAAAAGCCAAATCAGTCAAATCATAAGTACGCAAACGGAAGTTGGCAGTATCGGCATCAAACAAATGTTGTTTAAATTTATATAAGTTCGATTCCATTTCGGCTTTTTCAAACACCATATTACCTTTTCCACTCAGTCCTTTAGGTGTAAGCACCACTCTGCCACTCAATCTCGATTCGCCTTTATACATCACAAAAGCACTATCCAATTGATCAACAATCATCGAATCTTTATATGGTCGCCAATGCTCTTTTACATTGGTTGCCGTAAGTTCGGGGTATTCCTGCAATGCTGTTTGTTCTTTAATATCAAAATTCTGAGCAATAGCATTCATAGAATCAGGCAGGAAAATAAAATTATCAGATTTAGAAGTAGAAGTAAGATATTCTAACCTCCCATTACCTCTTAAACCCAGATTACTCAGGTCAATTTTATTAAAATATTTAGCTTTGCCTCCATAATTGGGCAAACCTTCGGGAGGTGTATTTTTGATAAATCCCAGCGAATAATCGGGCTGAACTTTCAAAGGTTCGATAATTTCGGGAAAGATGCCCGCCGAAGTTAAACTACCTTCAAACTTCAATCGTTCGGTTTCAAAATCGTCAAGACTATCAATTGCAAAAGGCTTTACGTGAAAATAAAATCTGTTTTTCGAGTAAACACCTCTTTGTGTGGTGGGTTTGTCGTAATATACAAACGAAGGTTCTTTACTGGTAAACACCGGATATTTTGAATATTTCTTCAAACCCGACTTATTGGTAGGATAATCCACCAGAATATCGCCCTTCAAATCCTGAATTACATTTTTTACTCTGATTAAAGGACGTTCGCCATTATCGTCAGTATTAAAAGCCAAAACCCTAAAACTCATTGAGTCGATTACAGGCATATTTAGCTTAAAATCATCGTATAAAAACGAACAACCTTTGGCATAATAATCAAATCTACCGGCATGAATACGGCCCGAAAACAAAAAGTCGCGGTTCTTTTTTACCAAAACTTCCTGTTTGCTAGGATATACAAATACATTTTGCGAATCACTTAGCAAAACCAAAGGCACACCTTTAATACGCAAATCAAAATCGAGCAAACTCAAGGAAGCATTTATATCATCAACTACAGTGGAATGAAACTGTATAATATCATAATCAGTTTTTTTATTCAAAGCTTTAATATATTCAAAGACCCTGTCCTTCACATATACCATTTCATCATCAGCATCATAAATCAAAAAACCCATATTAGCTAATCTGATAAGCATGGCTTTAACCTGTTCTGGCTCAATTTTCATTTGTTTAGCCAGATCTTCAACAGCTACATCACGAGTAGCATAGCTATCAGCATATTGCTTAACACGATAAAGGGGATTAATTTCATCTATACCTTGCAATTTTGAAAAACGAGCTTCAGAGTAATAATTTGAAGATTCAAAGAAAGCCTGACTGGTTCTGCCGGGCACTTTTATCATACTGAAATCGATATTGGGTTTATCCATTTTCCAGTACAAAGCTTCAAAATACATATCCAGTTTGTGATAAGTATCAAAAAATGGACTGGCAGAAATATCATTCATTCCACGTATTAGTGTTAGTTCTTTAGTATCATTGATATATTTCATCTCCAAACCGGGATGATAAATAGAATCTTCTTTCCATAAGATACTAACAGCAGCAAAATTGGAAGAAATCCTATCGGTTCTGATAGTATAAGATTTTGAGGCAGTTTGTACAAATATTTTACCATCTTTCTTAAAGTTGAGATATGCATCCTGAAAACGATCGCCGGTACCAATTAATTTGGCACCATTCATTGCGAAACCGCCCTCATAATCGATATCAGGAAAAATATTTACAATACCAATACGTTTATCATAAGAATTAAAACGGGGATAAGAAGCTTTATCTTCAGTAACATCAGCAAGAACTTTTTCGGTAAGTGAACCCCACAAATATGATTTGAAATACAGTTTATTATAAAATTTAACCGAATCAGCATTGTATTTTGCAAACTTCATATTAATCTCATAATAACCCAAGTTTGCATTAACATCATTAATGCTTAATCCGGCTCTTTCCCAGCTCACTTTTCCACCTTGCCCAATCCATTTGTTATCAACAGGATAATATACACCTTTAGTGTCTAAGATCACTGAACTATCGTTATTTGCCTTACAAACCAAATTTAGCGAAGGAAAAACGATTTTAATTGTAGAATCTTTCTGAAAATAAAAATCTGTGGATGTTGAATACCAGGTTGTAGCCCGCGAATTATATAAGTAATTATTTGTAAGCAAATCTGAAGTAGTTTCCACAAAAGGTAAAAAATATCTCGTGGTCTTGGTTTCGAGAAATAAAGGAATTCCTTTTATCCATGCATTAAAGCTCTTATCATCCTGATTGCTTTTTTTAAATTGATTAATACACGTAAAAAAGTTTAAAAAGTGCGGAAACGCTCTCATTTTTGCTTTAAGCATAGCGTTTGTAATCGAAAACAGCTGGGTTTTCTGATTATCATCAATAGCCGACGAATTCCACAATTGCGAAAATTCAGCTATAACAGCCAAAGCTTTTTCAATTTGTTCTTTATCAGCATTTCTGTCCTCCTTAAAAAAAGTATTTAATTCATCCAAAAAGAATGTTTTGTCTTTTGAAAAGTTCTTAACACTTTGCGAAAAAGAAAATTGTAGTGATATGAAACATATCACTACAATTGAAATAAAACGTTTTCCGAACATTTTTATAATATTATTTTGTAAACCTGATAGCTACCCAATTATTTTTAACCTTATAACGATCGAAGTTCAGATTATATTTTTCAGTTTCTTCTTTTATTGCAGGAATATCCTGCTCATAAAAGCCACTCATTAACAATACACCATTGTTATTCAAAACATTAACATAATGTTTAATGTCATTCAAAAGAATATTGCGATTGATATTGGCAATAATTACGTCAAAACCCATATCATGCAACAAATCAGCATCTCCCAGTAATACCTTTATTTCCGGCACCTGATTTCTTTCGATATTTTCGAGCGAATTTTCATAAGCCCATTCATCATTATCAATGGCATAAATATTAATACCACCGCGTTTTGCAGCTAAAATAGCCAGAACACTGGTACCGCAACCCATATCAAGAACTGTTTTATCTTTTAAATCTTCTTCCAGCAGAAATTCTATCATATTGGAAGTAGTTTCATGATGAGCTGTTCCGAACGACATCTTGGGTTCGATTACCAAATCAAATTCAACTTCTTTATTTTCAGGATGAAAAGGAGCTCTTATTCCACATCGGTCTGCAATAACCACCGCTTCATAATTGCTTTCCCAAACTGCATTCCAATTCTGATCTTCAACCAATTGCGAAGTATAAGAAAATGTATCTGGATTAAGTTCAATTATTTGTAATTTACCAATCAAATTAGCATCATACAAATCTTCTCTGATATAACCTAAAAATCCTTCATCAGAATCTATAAAACTTTCGAAACCAATTTCACCCAATTCCGCAATTAAAACATCATTTAAATCGCTAAGAGTCTGGTTTTTGACATTTAATTCAATATAATTCATTTGTAATATTTAAAATGATTCAATAATTTTAAGGAAATCAATTGCAATCAATGAAGCACCACCAATTAAGCCACCATCAACATCAGGATTGGCAAATAATTCTTTGGCATTTATTGCATTGCAACTACCACCATATAAAATACTTGTATTTTTTGCAATTTCCTTACCATATTTTTCACTAATCAAATTACGAATAAAAACATGCATTTCCTGAGCCTGATCTGAAGTAGCTGTAACACCGGTTCCGATTGCCCAAACAGGTTCATAAGCTATAATAACTTTAGCAAAATCAAGGGGTTCTAATTTAAAAATCGTATTTTCAATTTGCGATTTAACTACCTCAAAATGATTAGCGGCTTCACGTTCGGGCAATAATTCGCCGCAACAAAATATAGGTAATATATTGTATTTTAATAATAATTCGGCTTTTTGAGTTAGTTGTTCATCTGTTTCATTAAAATATTTACGTCTTTCTGAATGCCCAATTATGCAATATTCAACACCCATCGAATGCAACATTTTTGCAGAAACTTCGCCAGTATAAGCTCCTGAATCAAAACTACTCACATTTTGAGCACCCACAGCATATTCACTTTCCTGTGCATAGTCAGTAGTCATTTCCATAAAAGTAAATGGAGGACAAAGAACTACATCAACTCCTTTATGGTTAGCATCTTCTAAACCTTCAATGATTTCATTAATTAATTCATCAGCTTCCTGAAAAGTTTTATTCATTTTCCAGTTTCCTGCAACTATTTTTCTTCTCATGATATATTTTTTATTATTTAAGTTACTCTAATTCTTGGATCTAACAATCCATATAAAATATCTACAAAGATATTGATAATTACTAAAATTATAGAAATAAAAAGCAAAACTCCCATCACAACAGGGAAATCATATTTTTCTAATGCATCAACAATTACAACCCCAACACCCTTCCAGTCAAATACATACTCAACAAACACGGCACCAGCCATTAAAGAAGCCAGCCAACCCGAAACTGCTGTAACTACCGGATTCATCGCATTTTTCAATGCATGACGGGTAATAATCTGATAAGTTGATAATCCTTTAGCTTTAGCAGTTCTGATATAATCCTGCGACATTACATCTAACATCGAACTTCTTGTTAATTCGACAATTACAGCCAAAGGACGTATGCCCAATGTGATAGCTGGCAAAATTAAATTTTTCAGATCCAGGTACTCCCCATTGCCCAAATCGTCAACAGAATACATGCTGCCAAACATATTTAAGCCAGTATAATCAGCTAATAAATAAGCAAATATCCATGCAAACAATATGGCTGCAAAAAAAGAAGGCAACGACATACCAAAGGCTGAAATTACTAATGATATTTTATCAAAAATACCATCCTTTTTCAATGATGACAAAACGCCTACAAATACTCCAATAATCAATGCAAAAAGCATGGAAACAAAAGCCAGCAAAGCTGTTTTAGGAAAAGCCTCAACAATAATTTCAGAAACCAATCTTTTGCTCTGATAAGAACGCCTTAGATATGGTTGTTTTAAAACAAGAGCAGAATTACTGATAGTAAACAATTTAATATAATTATACTTTGAATCATCAAGATACCAGTAATTATCTATATCTTTCACATTATGAACAGACAATACAGATAAATCATTCAGATAATTAAAAAACTGTGTAGTTAAAGATTTGTCTCTTCCCAAATCTTTATTAATGGCTTCAACGGAGGCAATATCAGCACGTTGTCCCAACATCATACGGGCAGGATCGCCGGGTAGAACATTAAACAACAGAAAAACGACAATAATTACGCCAAGCATAACTAAAAACCCATAGAACAGTCGTTTAATGATATATTGAAGCATTTATTTGATTATAAATAATAAGGCAAAGATATTTAAAAATTACGGGAAATAAAAGAATGAAATAATATCTAAACCATTAATTTATTTGACCAAAGCTCTTCTAAGAAAAATTTCCAAGGCATTATTTCGATATGATCAATTTTTCGATAATAATCATCCATACTCACAATAATTGATCGTTTGGGTTTATAATCTTCTGAAAATTGGCTCAATCCTTTCAAATGCCTTCCACTAATGGAATCCGATGATTTTACTTCTATTGCGATTTCAGATTCACCAAGTATAAAATCTACTTCAATATTAGTAGTTGCAGTTCTCCAATAACTTATATCATATTTCAATCCTGAATACTGACTATGAGCATAAATTTCGGTATATATAAAATGTTCAAATGCATGTCCGAAATTTTCACTTTTGTGTTCTATTTTACTTCGTTTCAATAAAATATTGGCAATACCAACATCAAAAAAATAAAATTTAGGTGCTGCAATAATTCTTCTTTTGGCTCTTTTTGTAAAAGCAGGCAAAAACCTACCAATCATTGTATCTTCTAGAATTTGAAAATACTCTTTAACTGTTACAGAACTTATACCACAATCAGTTGCAATATTACTGTAATTGAGAATTTCAGAATTTGAAAAAGCAGCACTTTCTAAAAATCTTGAAAAAGCTCCTATATTTCGGATTTTGGATTCAGCCATTATTTCATCTTTCAGATATGAACCAATATAGGCTTCCAATAGCTTTTTGGGATTATCAGCAAGATAATGACGAGGTAACAGTCCGCTATTCAATGCTTTTAAAAGATTAAAATTTTCAATTTCAGCTGAAACCAAAGGGAACAGTTCATACCTGAGTGCTCTGCCTCCTAACAAGTTATTGCCTCCACGCACTATTTTACGGGGACTAGAACCACTTAATATAAACCTAATACCTTTATTTGTTATTAACCAATGAATTTCATTCAATAAATCAGGTAATCGTTGTATTTCATCGATAATTACGGGTTCTTGAGGCTGTTTTGCCTCCACAATCTGCCTTAATAAATCAGGTGTAGTATTAAATCTTAGAAATTCTGTATTTAACAGCAAATCAATATAAATTGAATTTGGAAATTTCATTTTAAGCAAAGTTGTTTTACCAGTTTGACGTGCACCCCAGAAAAATGCTGATTCTGAACCTAAATCCTCAAATATTTGTTTTCTATCGTACATAACAAAAGTTTAACTTTAAAAATATAATGCAAATTTAAAGTTTATATTTAAATTTGCAAATATATTTTAAAATAAAAAACTTATAAAATGAATAAAATCTAAATTTTCAAACCCATTAAGAGCTTAAAGCTATGACTTAGTTGGTCGTATTTGTTTTATTCCTTTACAAACCTACTTACAAAACTCTCTTTATCATTATTTACTTTAACAATATAAACTCCGGAAGCAAAGCTATGTATATCTATTTCAGTTTGAACTTGCTTAGTTTAACCCAAATTGCTCATTAGAAAATGAGCAATTTGGGATAATTTAAAAATTTAATTGTTCATATCTCTTTTCAATCAGATTTTTATATGCTTCTTTCATAACATCCGATAAAAATGATTTATTAATCCAGCTTACAGCTAATGGTTTATGTATATACATCCTCTTAAAAACATTCTGAATTTGCTTGTTGTTCAAGCCCAATGCCTTTCCCAGTTGCTCAAAATGCAATCTGTTAAGTTTCTTCTTTTTCCCTTCTATTGTTAGCGCAATCTCATCAGTATCTTCAGGTAAAACTATTGCTACATTCAGCAGGTCGTAAGCTGGAGCCAATACCCATCCCGAAGGACTTTCAATCATCGAAAAATTTTTGAGATGCATATCATTATTACCTGTTAAAAAACAGAAAACAGCCAATTCAAAAAAGAAGATTTTATCAAGCAAAGTATTACTTGAATAATCGTGTAGTGCTTTTCCTACTTTTTCCATGGAGCTTTTGTATTTATCAAAAGCTTCTGTAATCTGGAACATATCCAACATATGTATTTTTTCACCAATATCAGTACGGTCAACTCTTTTTGTTATATAGGATAATTCTCCTGAAGAAAGTCTGATTAATCCTGAAGATACGACACGAATTCCGAAAGCTTCTGCAATTCTCATGCTTAGATGCTCATTTTCGGGCATTTCTTTAAATTTATCAGAAGGTGGCTTTAAAATATATTGTCCACCAAGTGCTCCTACAACAGTTAATCGGCTATCATTATTTTCTTTGCTTTCTTTTATCAATGACATGGACAATTTGGGCTGAACACCAGGTACAGCCACACTTCGTTCTATTACATTTTTGGCTAGCTCATCCATCTGATTTAATGCATAAGGAAAAGTCGGAGGAGTTAAAGTTCCAAAAAACTTCAAGCTGCATTTTTCATGAAAATCGCCCGCATCTTCAAGATATTCATAACAATATAAACATTTATTCATCATCTTCAGCATGTATTGGTATAACACTTACTGCTCCGATGCAATTCTGACAACATGCCATTAATAAACCCATACGGTCGTTTTTGTTTATTTTCCAGTTTTTTGAAGCAATATCCAATAACCATCCTTCCGGTATCAGACCTTCAAAAAATGCAAACAATCTTTTTTCAGTATAAGGTTTTTCTGTTACCGGCATTGTAAATGTTATAAATTCAGCAGCATGATCAATTATATATTGCTTATCATACTGAAAGGAAAAATCGCCTTCATTGGTTTCAGTGAGTATTCCTGCAAGAAAATCTCTATAAAATATTTTACATTTTCTCATTTTGCAGATTCTTTATTGTTTACAGGAGCTAATTCATGTCCGAACATTTTCAACACAAGGTTAACCTTTTCCATATTCAGATTGGTTTTGCCCTGCTCAATTTTACGTATTACTGTTAATGCAACTCCTGCTCTTTCAGCAAATTCCTGCTGTGTCAGATTCACTTCCTTTCTTCGTTCTTTAACAAATTCTGCCAATTGTATCATTATATGTATTTAAATATAATTTTATACAAAGATAATAAATTATATGCTATAAAATATAAAATTGATATTTATATTAATTTTATATGGATTTAAATACAAACCCAAATTCGATTTGTAACATTAAAAAAGCAGGAATATGACTTAATGTTTTATTCCTGCTTATGTTATTTTTAAACTGACAGATTTGGGAATCAGTTATTCCTTCACAAACCTACTTATAAAACTCTCTTTCTCATTATTAACCCTCACTACATAAAGCCCAGCAGATAAATCCTTTATATCAACTTCAGTTTTAGATTGATTGCTGATGATTTGCCTGCATAATTGCCCCTGAATATTATAGATATAAATGCTGGTCTTTTGAGAAATATTGCTTTCAATCAGCTCAATTATCAGATTTTCTTTGGCTGGGTTGGGGTAAATTTTAATTTTATCAGATAATAAACTGCTTATTCCTAAAGTACCTTGTGGTATTACCTGAACGCTGATAATTGCATTCGGATCTTTCTGCAAAAATGATGAATCACAATAAGTTGTGGTACAACCCACAGAATCAATTATTGTCAGACAGATTTTGTAATTTCCTGCAGCACTATAGGTATGCGTTGGATAAGCAGTTGTACTGAAACTTCCATCACCCCAGCTCCAGTTGTATTGTAAAGGTGGAACACCGGAAGCATTGTTCACAGCAAAATAGTGATGAGGTGAAGTAGTATCTGCAACCAAATCAAATTGTGCCGAACAATTGGGATTAAACGGATTAACTGTAACATACAATGAAGTTGAAGGACCATCACCACAGCTATTGTTACCAGATACAGTTATATTTCCAGATACAGCTGATTGACTGAAATTAACACTAATTGTTGGTCCTGAATAATAATTTATTGATGCTCCTATAGGTAAATCCCAGTTGGTTGATGTTGCATTTGTAATTATTGGTACTGAATAAACTACATTTTGTTGTCCTGCAACTACACTTGAATTGCCTGAAATTGCTCCAGCAGTAAGTGGTAATGTATTTACAGAAACTCCTAAATAAGAGATTATTCCATCTCCACAGCTATTATGACCTTTGACTGTAATATTCCCTGAAATTGCAGAAGTACCATAAGCTACTTCAATAGTATCTGTTGAGCTTGCACCTATTGCTCCAGATGGTAATGTCCAAATATATGATAAAGCATTATTAATAGTTTGAATACTGTATTTATAAACATTTTGTCCTTGACAAACCGTTGATATTCCATTAATTGAACCAGATGCAGAAGGTAAATTATTTACTGCAATTTGTATAACGTTTGATTCACCAGAAACAGTCCATGATGAATTACACACTACTTTAGATAATCTTTTGAACCATGTTGTTTGAGTTAGAATTCCAGAATTATATGATGTTGAATTACTAAAAGCTAAATCAGAAAAACCTGTATTATTACTGGTTGTTGATGATTGCCATTTATATTCATTTACACCTAAGCCATTAGGATAATTTATATTACTAAGTGTACTCGGATTTGTTCCATAACAAATAATTTGATTAGAACCAATTGTCCCTCCATAAGTAGGATTATTGCATTGGTAATAGTATTTTACCCAGATTCCACTCATACCATCATAAGCAACTACTGTTTTTCCTGTTGCATCAATATCTACAGAACTGCTATAAGATTTATCGAAAGAAAAGTTTGTATCACCTACACTTATCCAATCTATCCCATTAAATTTCTTTAACGAGACTAAATCAGATTTATAATCATATTGAGATTTTGGTGAATAAATCACATAAGGTGTCCCTAATTTATCAATTTTTATGTTTAAAATTTTTTTATGCTCAACAAATGGATTACAAATATCTACCCAATTAGAACCAATTAATTTCTTAATAAAAACTTTATCACCTAAACAATCTTTATAAACAACAAAAGGAATACCATTATTATCAAATTTTATATTATTAAATATTGGCCATCCTAAAGAAAAACCTTCATTACCAACAGGTACCCAAGTACCATTTACCAATTTCTTAACAGTTGCTTTATTTCCATTTGAATAATCACTAAAAAACACATATGGTGTCCCTATATTATCAAAAGCAAATGAAGAATATCCGACAAAATTATTAGAAATGTAATTATTTCCAACTGCCACCCAAGCGCTTCCATTATATTTAATAACTGTGCCTTTAGGAGAAAAATTAACAACCATATATGGTGTTCCAGAACTATCTAGAAATACAGGATTATATCCAATTTTAATTCCATATACTGAAGATCCAATATTAACCCAATTATTACCATCATACTTTAACACATGTATAAGTTTACTACTATCATGATAGGAAATAATAGGTTTACCAGTTTTATCTATTACAATTGATGGATAATCTGCACTTGTATTTGAAACTATTCCATTACCTACATTTACCCATGCATTACCATTGTATTTTTTCACAGTAGCTTTTTGGGAGTTATTCAAATCTTTATAAATAATATATGGAGTTCCAGAACTATCCATTACAAGAGATAAATCTTGAATATAAGGATTAGAAAACGAACTGCTTCCCAATTTTACCCAAGAATTACCATTATATTTCATTACAGTAAGTCTTTCCAAATGGCTTTCATCAGAATAGACAATATAGGGTGAATTGTTGGAATTCATGGTAATATTAATATAATTAGCCTTACCTGCTGAAAATCCAGAACTACCAACATCTATCCATATACTACCATTAAATTTTTTAACAGTTACTTTATTATTATCATTAAAATCTTGATAAGCTACATATGGAGTTCCTATGCTATCAAAAGTAATATTTGTATAACTACATCCACCAGAAGAAAATCCAACTGGTCCAACATTTTCCCAATTTGTTCCATTAAATTTCATTACAGTACATTTTAAATTATTTAGACTATCACTATAGACCACATAAGGAATGCCTACATTATTAATTGCAATTGATGTAAAACTTACACCACCAGCAGAAAATCCAGCATTACCAACATTAAGCCATGTGTTCCCATAATACTTTTTAACTGTTGCTTTATAATTATTCCCCTCATCCTGATATACTACATAAGGAATGCCTGCATTATTTAAAGATATATTTGTATAAGAAGCCATTCCATTAGAAAAGCCGGAAATACCAACATTAATCCAACAACTATCATTAAATTTCTTTACTGTAGCTTTTTTATTATAAATCCAATCCTGATATACAACATAAGGAACTCCTCCTGTATCTATAGCAATAGATGAATAATTTGCTTTACCAGCTGAAATAAAATTTGAACAAAGTGCTACCCAGTTATTTCCATTAAATTTTTTAACATTGACTTTATTGTCATTAAAAACATCTTTATAAATCACATAAGGCATGTTATTTTTTCTGTTTATTTTTATATTTATGTAACTAGTTTCTCCTATTGCAATTGTGTAGGGATCACCAACTAAATCCCAACTTATTCCATTAAATTTTTTCACTTTGATTCTCCCATTATCACTCATATCCTTATATGCAATAATAGGAGTTCCTGAATTATCAATTACAATTGATGAAAATATAGCATATTGAGAAACTTGATGAAAATCATCAGAACCTAAAGGTTGCCATTGTGCATTTGCAATATTCCCTATAAATATTGCAATTAATAAAATGTAAATCTTTTTCATATAATTTGATTTTTTAATTATTTACTCCTTCACAAACTTACTTATAAAACTTTCTTTTTCATTATTAAGCTTTACCACATAAAGACCTGTTGATAAATCTTTTATATCAACCTCAGTTTTAGACTGATTGCTGAGTATTTGTTTACACAATTGACCCTGAATATTATAGAAAGAAATGGTAGTTCTTTGAGAAATATTGCTTTCTGTAAGTTCAATTGTCAGATTTTCTTTGGCTGGGTTAGGGTAAATTTTAATTTTATCAGAAAATAAATTGTTTATTCCTGATGAACCTTGTGGAATTACCTGAACACTGATAATTGCATTCGGGTCTTTCTGCAAATAGGATGAATCGCAATAAATTGTGGTACAACCCACAGAATCAATAATTGTCAGACAGATTTTATAATTTCCGGAAGCACTGTAAGTATGAGTTGGATAAGCAGTAGTACTGAAACTACCATCACCCCAGCTCCAGTTATATTGCAAAGGCGGTATTCCCGATGCATTATTTACAGCAAAATAGTGATGAGGTGTAGTAGTGTCTGCCACCAGATCAAATTGAGCAGAACAATTGGGATTAATTGGATTAACTGTTATATATAAAGATGATTCCAAACCATTTCCACATAAATTTACACCTTTAACTGTAATATTACCTGAAACTGCAGAAGAACTGTAATTAACAGTTATAGTATTTGTTGTACTTGTACCTGTTGCTCCGTTTGGCAATGTCCATAAATATGAAGTTGCATTAGCAATTGCTGGTATAGAATATTGTACATTTTGCTGTCCAGTATAAACATTTTGAATTCCATTTATAGTGCCTGCTGAAGCAGGTAATGGACTAATCGTAATTATACAAGAATCAAAAGAGCTTATACAACCGTTAAAAGTTGATGCAACATAATAGGTGCCATTCATTAAAGTTGTTACACTATTGCTCAATAATGGATTTTGTTGTGTAGAGTTAAATCCATTAGGTCCAATCCATGAATAACCTGCATTTGGAATAACAGAACAAGATAAATATAAAACTGTATTTGAACAAACTGTCTGATTTATTGGATGGGGTATTTGAGGATATTGATTGTTAATAACAACAGTTGTTGTATCTGAATCACTTTTACATCCATTTACAATTGCATAAACAATATAGTCACCGTTTAATAAATTGTTTGAAGAAAATAACACAATTGGATTTTGTATAGAAGATGAATATCCATTTGGACCTTTCCATGTATAAAATGCATTTGGAATATTAGATGCTGACAAAATTAATGTATTATTGATACATACAGGACTGTTACTTGATGCAATCGGTTTTGTTGGTATAATATTATTTACAAAAACAATTGTTGAATCTGAAGAAATTAAATTATTATTTTTGTATGCAAAAACTTTATAAACTCCTGACATTGTGATATTAGAAAAGTTGCTAATAAGTGGATTTTGTTGTGATGATGTAAATCCGTTTGGACCAATCCATTGATAAGTTGCTCCAGAAATATTTGAAACAGACAAATGAAGTGGAGTTCCCACACACACTGGGCTATTGTTAGAAGCGGTTATTTTTTGATGTCCATATTTTAAAATTACCAAATCTGCGGTGCAATACGCTGTAATACTATCAACTACACTTACATCTGTTATATAATATTCTGTAATTTTAGGCTGAAGAGTCCAATTTAATCCCCCATTTTCAGTTTTATATATTGTGCCTTCAGAACCAACAACAATGCCATTATTAATATCGGAAAAATGAATAGAATTTAAATCTCCATTAGAAACAATGCTTTCATCCCATGTCAATCCTCCATTTGTAGTTTTTAATAAAATACTATAAGTGCCGTTTCTTGCAATTATAAAACCATTATTGTATGAAGTAAATAACAAATTATATAAACTAAATTGATTTAGTCCATATTGTTGATTAGACCAAGTTAAACCACCATTAGTAGTTTTGAAAATAAATCCTTGCGACCCGACTATATATCCATTATTACTATCAATAAAAAAAACTGAATTCAAATTTAAAGAAATACCAATATTTTGAAGCACCCAATTATTACCACCATCAACTGTTTTTATTATTTTTCCATAATCTCCAACTAAATAACCTTTAAGACTGTCAATAAAATAAATTGAATTGTAAGAAGAACCTGTATATTGAGTTTGCCAACTTTGCCCTCCATTATTTGATTTAATTATTGAACCATTATATCCTTGAATGAAAATTAAATTGGTATCCTTACAAAACATGTCATTATAAAAATTATTATTATTTTGAATGTTAAGCCAAGTTGCACCTGCATCAATAGACTTGTATAATGATTTTTCTCTTAAAAGATATCCAATGTTTTTATTTGGGAAATTTATTCTGTGAATCTGTTTTGTATTAATATTTGTTAAATTATTCCAAGTCAATCCTCCATCTATAGATTTGTAAAAATTCCCTCTGTCTGACATTGAATAATATATGCTTGAATTAATCATATTAAAACTAAAACTACTATTTGCTGTAATAGTTATCCATGTATTACCTCCATTGCTGGTTTTGTATATTTCACCGTTGTTAGCACAAACTGCAATACCATTGTTAACATCAGAGAATTGAATCGAAGTTAAGTTATTCGTAGTTCCGGAATTCAATGAAAACCAGCTTTGACCCCCATTTATTGTCTTTATAATTTTCCCATAATCTCCTGCGATAAAACCTATATTCTGATTAATAAAAAAAATTGAATTATAGTCGCAATATTGACAAGATGCATTATTTGATAAATCTGTATATGTTATTCCTCCATTGGTAGTTTTTAAAATTTTATTATTCCCCCCTGCAAAAAAACCAATGCTATCATCAATAAAAATAAGTGATTTTAAATCTCCCCAATATACATTTTGGTTTGATACCCATGTTTGACCTCCATTTGTTGTTTTTTTGATTACTTCATTTTGTCCGATAATAAATCCAACATTTGAGTTTGTAAAGAAGACTTTTTTTCCATTAGTTTGCATATTAATCCATGTATTACCCCCATCTGTTGTCTTTAATGCAATCTGACTACCTACAATATATCCATTATTAATATCTGTAAAAAAAACTGATTCTAAATTTTTTAATGTCCCTGACATTTGATTTGTCCAACTAGCTCCGCCGTTTGTTGTTTTTGCAATCATTCCATCATAACCCACAACATAACCAATATTTTCATTAATAAAAAACATACTTTCCGAATTAAATATTCGAAATTTAGGTTCAATAAAATTCCATTCTTGACCTAATACTATATGCTCAATAAAAAAAATTGCTAATACTAAAAACAGTAATTTCTTCATATAATTTGATTTTTTAATTATTTACTCCTTCACAAACTTACTCACAAAACTCTCTTTCTCATTATTAAGCTTAACAAAATAAAGCCCGGTTGATAAATCTTTTATATCAACTTCAGTTTTAGATTGATTGCTGATGATTTGCCTGCATAATTGCCCCTGAATATTATAGATATAAATGCTGGTCTTTTGAGAAATATTGCTTTCAATCAGCTCAATTATCAGATTTTCTTTGGCTGGGTTGGGGTAAATTTTAATTTTATCAGATAATAAACTGCTTATTCCTAAAGTACCTTGTGGTATTACCTGAACGCTGATAATTGCATTCGGATCTTTCTGCAAAAATGATGAATCACAATAAGTTGTGGTACAACCCACAGAATCAATTATTGTCAGACAGATTTTGTAATTTCCTGCAGCACTATAGGTATGCGTTGGATAAGCAGTTGTACTGAAACTTCCATCACCCCAGCTCCAGTTGTATTGTAAAGGTGGAACACCGGAAGCATTGTTTACCACAAAATAATGATGTAATACTGCTGTATCAGCCACCAGATCAAACTGTGCCGAACAATTGGGATTAATTGGATTAACTGTAACATACAGTAAAGACGCTACTCCATCACCACAGGAATTGCTACCATAAACACTTATATTACCCGAAACTGCTGTTTGACTGAAATTAACACTTATAGCATTTCCTGAATAGGTATTTAATGTAACACCTGCAGGTACATCCCAAGTGTAGTTTGTAGCATTTGGAATAGATGGTATAGAATAGAAAACATTCTGTTGGCCTGCCAAAACAGCCGTATTTCCCGAAATTGTATCAGCTGCATTAGAAATAGAATCCACATTTATTGGAAGCGATGATTGGATTCCATTTCCACATGAATTAATACCATAAACGCTTATGTTTCCTGATGCAGCATTATTCCCATAATCAACATTAATTGAATTTGTTGTACTGTTTCCAGTAGCTCCGGGTGGCAGCGTCCAGTTATATGAAGTAGCATTGTTTATTGCAGATATAGAATAGCTTACTAAACTTTGATTTATACATACTGAATTTTGTCCGCTTATAATACTTGCTGGTGATGGTAAAGGTGATATATTTATTTTTGTTATATTACTTGATACTGCATTGTTCCAGTTAGGTTTGCAACTAACTTTTGCTAAACGGCGATACCATGTGGTTTGATTAATAAAAGGTGGCTGATAATTTAATGATGTAGCTCCAGAAATATCATAAAACATAGATGAATCATTAACTGTAGAATATTGCCATTTATACTCTAATATACCGACATAAGTATTTGGTAAACTAACATTACTTATTAAACTCGGGGTTGACCCACCACAAAAGTTTTGATTAGTGGTTATTAAACCTCCGAAAGATGGATTACTACATGAAATATAATGGTATGCCCATAAATAACCAAATGGCCCAATATAATACAAAACAATGTCGTTATTTTTGTTTATTTCCATTTTTGATTTTGAGCTAGTAAATAAAGGTTTACTAGTATAATTTACCCAATTAACTCCATTATATTGCTTAATAATTATTGAATTATTACTGAGATATGATAGCGTTAATATACCAGTATTGTCAAATTTTAAATCAGGTGAATAAACAAAATTATTACTAGATAAACTAGTACTATCAATATCACTCCAAGTATTTCCAATAAATCTTTTTACTCTTAATCTATTGTTTGAATTTAAAAATAAAATTAACGGATTTCCATTGATATCAAATACGATTGGAATTTTATAACTATAGTTGTTTGAATAATTTAAACCAGTTGTTGATATATCTTCCCAATATCCTCCCTGATTGAATTTTTTAATATATAAAAGATTTAATTTTTTATAAATTACCCATGGATTATTGTTTTGATCAATATTTAACGTCCAATCACTTATATATTCGTTGACAATAGCATTAGTTCCAACTGTAACCCAATTTCCTGCAACATATTTTTTTAAAAATAAACTAGTATTATAATTATTACTATAAAGAATGTATGGAGTATTTAAGTTGTCAAATTTAATAGTAACATTATCTGCATTTTTACCAAACTTTGCACCTACATAAACCCATGAATTTCCACTAAATTTTTTAACACCAAAATTATCCCCAGTAGTATTTGTATCATTATAAGTAATATATAGCACTCCATCCCGATCTATTGCAATATTGACACCACCATACCCACCAAACATTGGTATATTAGAATTTCCAACACTAACCCAGGTATTATTAAAGTATTTTTTAATATTCCCAGTTGCATTATTTGTATAAAAAACATAATTAGTACCAATGCTATCTAAGGCAAATGAATAATTTGAAATTTTTTCATTCGCAATACCTTTTGTCCCCACATTTTGCCATGAATTATTAATATATTTTTTAAGCTCAATTCCTTCTTCTTGATATAAAAGATTTGGAGTGTTTTGTTTACTAATTGCAAATGAAACATTTGTATTTCCAGAATAATATTTTATTATAGGGCTTACAATATCTATCCAATTAGAACCTAATAATCTTTTTGCAAAAATACTTTTATACTCGTTTATTGAATCATTAAAAAACATAATAATAGGAACATCTAAGCTATCTATGAAAAGCGATATATTTTTTATCGCTTTAGGCAAATTCGAATAATTACCCACTTCAATCCATTGATTTCCTGTGTATTTTTTCAATTTAATTCCATTAGATGAACCGACTAAGTATAGTGTACCTGTATTATTGAATGCAAATGAATACTTAGGAATATAACCAAGATTTGTACCTGTATTTCCTAAATAAGTCCAAGTAGTTCCATCAAATTTCCGAACTGCAACATCGCCACCCCAGGATGAATAATTATATCCAAGATACAAATTATTGTTATTGTTATTATTATCTATAATTAGCGAGATATTTTCAGCTCTTGAACCACCAAAATCCTGATATAGGATTTGTTGCCAATTATTATTGTTATTTTTATATACATAAATTTCTGTAAAAGCTGAAGATGTAGAAGCTATATAAACTGAACCTATGGAATCAAAAACAATATTACTCAATGAACTACCATTTATCAGATTTCCAACATTAACCCAGCTGCTTCCATTTATTTTTTTTATTCTAATTCCTCCTTGATATTCTTTAAATGCTAAATAAATTTCTCCAGATGGATTAATCCCTAATTTTGGATTTGTTGAATTAATTCCAGATGGATTACCAATTCCAACTTTTTCCCATATACTACCGTTATATTTTTTAACAACAATTCTACTACTATCACTATATTCTATATAAGCGATATATGGTGTCCCATTACTGTCTAAAGCCAATGAAGGATTTTGAGAGGCCAGAAAATAATCTGAAATCTGACTCGAATCACTCGGTAATAATGGAAACCATGCCTGACTATTTGCTAAACTGCAAATTAACAGCATGTTTAATAGTATAAAGTATTTTTTCATATTCTTTGTTTTATTAATTCTTTTTTAAATATTATTTAATCCTTCACAAACTTACTTACAAAACTCTCTTTTTCATTATTTAGCTTTATTACATAAAGCCCTGCTGATAAATCCTTTATATCAACTTCAGTTTTAAGTTGATTACTGATTATTTGTCTGCACAATTGTCCCTGAATATTATAGATAGAAATGCTGGTTTTTTGAGAAAAATGGCTTTCAATCAGCTCAATTATCAGATTTTCTTTGGCTGGGTTGGGGTAAATTTTAATTTTATCAGATAATAAACTGTTTATTCCTAACGAGCCTTGTGGTATTACCTGAACACTGATAATTGCATTCGGGTCTTTCTGCAAATAAGATGAATCGCAATAAGTTGTGGTACAACCCACAGAATCAATAATTGTCAGACAGATTTTATAATTTCCCGATGCACTATAAGTATGAGTTGGATTAGCAGTTGTACTAAAGCTACCATCGCCCCAGCTCCAGTTGTATTGTAAAGGTGGTATTCCCGATGCATTATTTACAGCAAAATAATGATGAGGTGTAGTAGTATCTGCCATCAGATCAAATTGTGCAGAACAATTGGGATTAAACGGATTAACAGTAACATACAATGAGGATGCTACTCCATCGCCACATAAATTGCTTCCAAAAACACTAATATTGCCCGAAACTGCTAATTGAGAATAATTAATATTAATAGAATTACCTGTAAAAGTGTTTAAAGAGGTTCCATTAGGTAATTCCCAAGTGTAATATGTTGCATTAAATATAGAAGGAATTGTATAAATCACATTTTGTTGACCTGCTATAATACTTGAATTTCCTGTAATTATTCCTGCAGAATCAGGTAAGTAATTAACATTTATTCTTATAGGATTACTAATCGCAGCATTCATCCAGTTTGTTTGACACGAAACTTTTGCCAATCTTCTATACCATGTTGTAGTACTTAGACTTAATGGCTGATATATGGAATCAGTAGCCCCAGTAATATCAAAAAAACCTGTTGAATCACTTATAATAGAAGATTGCCATTTAAAATTCAAATTACCAAACTGACCAGTTGGGTTTTGAGAATTAATTATTAAATTAGGAATATCACCACTGCATATATCCTGATTTGAAGAAATAACACCTCCATTGATTGGATTGATGCAAGGTATGGTAAATTTTTTAAACCAATAATCACCTGAAATATATTTTATATAAATATTACCAATTGCGTCAAAAGCTAATTCAGGTGATTCAGCTATCCCGGCACTTATATAAGTGCCAAGATTAACCCAATTAATCCCATCAAAATATTTAACAATTGCTTTACATCCGTTTAAACTATCACAATACAATAAATAAGGAATATCATCATTAATATAAATTCTGGGAGAAGAGGCACTTCCTTGTGAAACAAAAGCATTACCTATATTTACCCATGAATTTCCAGAAAATTTCTTTGCAATAACTTTATTTCCATTAACAGCATCTATATAACTAACATATAGAGTATTTGCATTATCAATGGCTATGGTTGGATTTAAAACTTTACCCGCTGAAAATCCTTCGGTTCCAACAGCCACCCATGATGAGCCGTTAAATTTTTTCACAACTGCTTTATCCCCCAAACTGCTGTCATTATAAACTACATAAGGGGTGTTGTTCATATCTATTGCTAAATCAGTATAATAAGAATTTCCACTTGATATTACAGGATTACCAACATTTACCCAGCTATTATTTGAGAATTTTTTTAATGTAACCTTATTGTTGTTTAGTTTATCAATATATGAAATATGTGGTATTGCTGATTTATTTAATTTGAAAGATATTGGATTGTAATAATTTGCACTTCCTACTTCACCACCTACATCAACCCAATTACCATACAAGCTTTTTACTTTTATTTTATATTCCAATACATATTCCAATACAGCAATATAAGGTTTTCCAACACTATCTATATCAAGCGATATATTACTATGAGAATTAGAAAATGTATTACTCCCGATGTTTACCCAATTATATCCATTGTGTTTAATTAATTTTCCGGGATGATAGGCCATAAACAGTTCTCCAGTTTTGTTTAATGCTAATGAAGAATTTGTAAAAAAACTATTTACATTACTTGTGTCGCCCAAGGGTTTCCATATATTCCCTTGTAATTTCATTACCTTAACTCTTCTTACACTACTTGAACTTTCTGTTGAATATATAACATATGCATTACCTGTACTATTTGTTGAAAAATCAGAGTAATTAACACTTATGTTTGTTTGATATACATTGCCAATATTTTCCCAACTAATCCCATTAAAATATCGTACTAATGTATTACTATAATTAACAATGGGGGCGTTACCCCAAAAAGACAATTTAGAAAATTCACTCATATCAAGATATGGCCCAACATTTACCCAATTATTACCATCAAATTTTTTTACAAAATTATTATTAAAATTTAAACAAGCTACATACGGGATTCCGTTAGGACTAATTGCAATGGATATACCAATATAACTTTGAGAACCGAACAAAATGCTATCACCTACATTTTCCCATGAGTTACCATTAAATTTTTTTACTTTAAGATAATAAACATTATTGGAGTTTTTATATTCTGCAAAAGCAATATAAGGTTTCCCTGATTGATTGATAGCTAATGTATTTTTGGCCTTAAAAGCTGATGTAGAGAAAAATCCGGGTGTACCAATATTAATCCAATTACTACCATTAAATTTCATAATAGTTAGCTTATAATTATACAAACTATCTTTGAAAAGAACATAAGGAGTTTCAGTTGAATCAATAACAAGATCTATATCATTTAATGAAAAACACGATGTAAAACCAGGATTGCCAACATTAATCCAATTAGTACCATTGAATTTCATAACTGTAGCTTTTTTATTATAAGCAAAATCAGAAAATATGACATATGGAGTACCATTGGCACTAAAAACGATAGATGGACTTTCTGCATATCCAGATGAAAACCCTGGAGTTCCAACATAAACCCAATTATTATTAATATATTTTCTTACACAAACTTTATTATTATTTCCCATATCGGCATAAGCAACATATGGAATTCCATTTAAGTCTGTCGCAATAGTTGGTTTGCTTGCTGAGTTTTGAGTTGGCTGATTAAAGTCATCACTCCCAAATGGTTGCCAGTTTTGTGCATTTGCAATATTTCCTATAAATATTGCAATTAATAAAAAGTAGATTTTTTTCATATTTATAATTTCATTATTTTTTTAAAATAGATATAGTATTTAACTAATTTTGATTCAATTAAAATAGCTGTTACTTAAAATGAACGTATAGCTCTTACACGATAAGGAGAAGTCTTACTATTATCATTTTGATGTCCACTGACAAAGTTTTGACACCATGCATCTGAATTATTAACTTCACTTGAACTCCAATAAAGGCTGCTTGTTGAAAAATAACTCAAGTACGGGCTTATTAATATTTTATTTAACTCTTCCTTACTTGGTAAATACCAATCACTATAGCCATTTAACTCTAAGTCATAACAAAGTTTTGCTGCATAAGAGCCGTTTCCTAATTTTGCAACTATGGCATTGGTATTTGCATTCCCTGTTCCTATTGCAGTGAAAGTTGTACCAACCAATACATTTGAAAAGGATGGCGCCCATGCAATCCCCTGAAGATTAAGCTGATCCTTGTCTGAGGCAATTAATCCATGCTGTACTGAAGCATTATAACCTATATCTCCTGCTTTAAGAATATAAAATACGATTCCACCCTGATAGCTTTGTCCTAACTTAACGGTTGGTGTTGAGGATGAATCATCCTTTTTACATGCATTTGAAAACATTAATACGATAACTAGTAAAGCAGCTGATTGAATAATTTTTTTTCATTTTTTTTCATTTTGTTTGATTTTTTATTTTGTCTTATTCCCCAAGACATTAATGATTTATTTGTTTTATATAAAAAAGCGTAGGAACTTAACTATATTCGTCTAAGAGGCTCTGGTAAGCCCACGATACAAATAAGTAAAGCCCACGCCATGGCGTGAGCGTTATTACCTATTACTTCTGTATCGTATAAAATTTACCAGAT
>JAHEYQ010000096.1 GCA_023251515.1 Bacteroidales bacterium | reverse complement strand
TTATTTGTTTTATATAAAAAAGCGTAGGAACTTAACTATATTCGTCTAAGAGGCTCTGGTAAGCCCACGATACAAATAAGTAAAGCCCACGCCATAGCGTGAGCGTTATTACTTATTACTTCTGTATCGTATAAAATTTACCAGATTTCTCAGACAGAAATAAAAGCTAACGCTTTTTTATGTTTTTAAATATTTGTTTTAATATGTCATTTTTTATTTTTAAATTAATGTGTAAAAATAATAAAATTATTCTAATCAATTACATCATTTTTTAGTATGCTTTTTAAATACGCTGGGCAAAAATCAAAACCATTATCCCAGCATATTCCACCAAATTCATCAATCTTTACATGTTGAAAATACGCTTTATCCTCTAATTTCTTAGAAATACCACTCTTAATAAATGGTTTTACATCAATTATACCTGATTTATTATCTAAGAATCTTATCCATAGAAAATAATCATTTAATGGTTTTATTTCGACAACTACTTCCATGTCAATCATTTATTGTAATGGTTCTATTTTATTTAATTCAAAATTAAGTCTTGCCAGTTCCCAGTTCTTTAATAATTCCTGACGATGTTCATCAGCCCATTCTAAAACCAATGCTTTTGCTCTTTTTGGCAAGTTTCCGGCAATAATTTCCAATGTATGTATATTTATTTCAGCAATAAATTCACCATATTTTGCATGAAAATGAGGCGGATTATGCTCATTATAATACATTGCTATAATAATTCCAAAAAATCTACATATTTCCGGCATATTTATTTTATTACAAAGTTAGCAAATATTTATTCAACACAACATTCTTTGTTTCTGATTGAGAGTGTAAAAATAATAATTTTTTTTTAACTGTAATTAAATTTTAATAAAAAAATTACTTCACATATTTCTTTGCAAGCTCCTGAAAATCAGATTCATTAAATTCTGGTATATTCCTCCAGTGCCATTGTCCTAATACGGTTGCTTTTTTAAGAAATACCAGCCCCGGATTTGAACGTATCATGGCTTTTAAAGCAATATCATCTGAACTAAAAATCTCATAATTCATTTTAGGAAATTTTGCCCTGAAAGCTTTAATCTCTTCAGGAGAACTTCCTGTTAATAAAATAATTGATACCCCTTTTTGATTTGCTTTTTCGATAAATGGATTTATTTTATTCTCAAAAGCATCCAGATTGGTTTCACTAATACTATAACAAGCTATAAAAAACTGAAATTCAGGATTACGTACAAAATGATCGGTCATATCTGTCCCTGAAGAATCAATAATTGCAAAAGCACCCAATAAGGATTTATTCGGATTATCTTCACGTGTACTTACATATTCCCAGTTAGCAGTCCATAGGGTATCCTGCCAGGGTAATTCATTGGATAAGTATTCTTTAGCTTCTCCACTTTTCTTATTTTTATAAGTCAGATAAAACTTAGAAGGTTGAGGATTATCAGCCAACATTTTGTTTCCTTCTTTCCAGAGACGGAAATTAATCATAGGTAAATTTCTATAATTATATACAGAAAACCAGATAAATGCCACAGAAACTACAGCAATAATTCCCCATTCTTTTATATTTGAAAACCAGGCTTTCATTTTATTTCGTCCAAACAAAATAATAAATACAAAAACCATTAAAACTACATTTTTATAAAAAGTTTCCCAATTCGTAAGTTTTACAGCATCGCCAAAACAACCGCAATCAGGCACCGGGCTATAAAGTGCATCATAAAAGGTAACTAATGTAAAAAAAGACATAATCAATAAGGTAAGCCAGGCAACTTGTTTCATTTTTACATTTAACACCAACAAAACACCCAGAACAAATTCAAATGCACATAAAATAATAGATAGATAGAGCGATAGCGGAATTGCCCAAACCATATGATAGGCTTCAAAATAATCGGTTATTTTATAAGCAGTTCCAAGCGGATCAACGCCTTTTACAAAGCCTGAAAAAATAAATACCAATCCAACTAAAATTCGACTGATAATTCGTAAAGTTTTCATTTCAATTTAAGTTATTTGTTATTAAGTTATTAAGTTATTATGCGATGTACTGAGCGAAGTCGAAGTATTATTAAGTTATTCAATAACCAATAACCTTTAACCTATATCAAGTTTAATTAACGCAAAAATGGAATAATTTATTATATCCATATAATTAGCATCAACACCCTCAGAAACCGATGTTTTACCTTTATTGTCTTCTATTTGTTTTAATCTGAACAACTTCATTAAAATAATATCAGTAAGTGAACTAACTCGCATATTTCGCCATGCTTCATCATAATCATGGTTTTTATTTTCCATCAAACTTCTGGCAATATTAATATGCTTTTCGTAAAGAGAAACAGCCCTTTCAACACTTAAATCCAAATCAGAATCGTAGCCTAATTCCAATTGTATCAGAGCAATAACAGAATAATTTACCATTCCAATAAACTCAGAAACAACACCTTCATCTATTTTTTGTTTACCTTTTTCTTCAATACTTCTGATACGGCTTGCTTTAATATAAATCTGATCGGTTAATGAAGAAGTTCGCAAAATTCGCCAGGCACTTCCATAATCTTTCATCTTTGCCTCAAACAAATCTTTACATTTTTTAATAATTACTTCAAATTCTTGTGATGTTTTATTCATTTATTATTAGTATTTTAGCAAATTATTTTATGATTTTTTAATTATGTTTATTTCAAAAAATTCAAGTGATAAAAATACGATTTTTTCTTCAAAACAAAGCATAAATTGCAAAGGAAAATTAATTAGTTTAAATAAACCTTTGGTAATGGGAATTTTAAACATTACAGAAGATTCTTTTTTTGATGGAGGAATCCATAATTCGGAGAAAAACTGGCTGAAACAAACCGAAAAAATGCTATCAGAAGGTGCTGATATTATTGATATTGGTGCTGCATCTACCAGACCGAGAGCCAGATTAATTCCTGTTAATGACGAAATTAAAACCATTAAAACATCTTTACAATCAATAAGAAAAGAATTTCCTGAAACAATCATTTCAATTGACACTTATTATTCTAAAGTAGCTGAAATAGCTGTAAATGAAGGAGCTGATATGATAAATGATATTTCGGGTGGTGATATTGATAAGGAAATGTTTGAAACCATTGCAAAATTAAAAGTTCCATATATATTGATGCATATCAAAGGATTGCCCGAAAACATGCAACTAAATACAAATTACGCTAATATTTTAGAAGAAATGATGCTGTACTTTTCTGAAAAAATATCAAAACTAAAACTACTGGGTGTAAATGATTTAATTATTGATCCCGGTTTTGGTTTTGGCAAAACACTCGAAGACAATTATAAAATTATGAGGCAACTCGAATGTTTTCATTTTTTCGAATTACCTATTTTGGTTGGAATTTCCAGAAAATCAATGATTAATAAATTATTAGATATTAAACCAGCAGAAGCATTAAACGGGACAACATCTCTAAATACAATTGCATTGATGAAAGGTGCAAAAATTTTAAGAGTTCATGATGTGAAAGAAGCAGTTGAAACAGTTAAAATTCATGAGATGCTTAATTTTAAAAGTTCTGTTTAAAAACAATTTGGAAAAATGAATATTGCAACAAAACATTCCGTAGGACTGAATTCTCATAACCCCCAATATAATTGGTGGTTATGTATATTAAACTCTTCGAGTTAATCTAAAATTTACTCATAAATTTCCACAAAAACATAAAACAGAACCATTTTAAATTAACAATATAAATATTTATGCTTAATTTGCTTTCTGAAAAAATTAAAAAACCCTTAGGGTTAATTCAAAATTTTAAGAATTTTTAAAAAACTATATTAACCCTTAGGGTTGTTTAACAGTAAAAATTGTAATTTTGCTTTAAAAAACGAATCATGATCGAACTCTTTATATTAAATTTACCTAAATTACGTCTTTTAGATATAATTGATATAGTGCTTGTTGCCTATCTTTTTTATGAAATGTACAAACTTATCAGAGGTACTGCTGCTATAAATATTTTTATAGGAATTATTTCTATTTATCTGGTATGGAAGTTGGTAAAAGCACTTGAAATGGAACTTCTTACAGAAATATTAGGTCAATTCATCAGTGTTGGAGTTATCGCCTTGATTGTGGTTTTTCAGCCCGAAATCAGAAGATTTCTGTTATTATTGGGAACACCCGGATTTATCAGCAAAACACCCAAAAGATTTTTATTTTGGAAAATAGATATGAGCAGTGAAAATTTACTTTCGATTGACACGATAATTCAATCATGCCAGAAAATGTCTCAAACATTAACTGGTGCATTAATTGTAATTGCAAAAAAGAATGAATTACAAACATTTAGTAATACCGGTGAGCATATAGATTCGAATATTACCGTTCAACTTCTTGAAAATATTTTCTACAAAAACAGCCCATTACATGATGGAGCTGTAATTATTTTAAACAACAGAATAAAAGCAGCAAGATGTATTTTACCTGTATCTGGTAACCGGAATATTTCACATGATCTTGGTTTAAGACATCGCTCAGCATTAGGAATTACAGAACAATCTGATGCAATTGCAATTGTGGTTTCTGAACAAACCGGAAGTATTTCATTTTGCAAAAAAGGTGAACTAACACCTAATATCAAACCTTCTCAATTAAAAGATTTTCTGGAAGAAGAATTTAGCATGGGCAACTAACTTCTATTTTTAAACCATCTTCAGCCAAAATCGTATTTTCAAAAATTACTTTTGCTTCTGCCAATAATGGCATTAAAACTTCGTACCTTGCAGAAAAATGGCCGATAACTAATTGATAAGCATTTGCTTTTAAAGCCATTACAGCAGCCTCACTTGCTGTTGAATGAAATTTATTATGTGCGACTTCAACAAAATCATGTGCAAAAGTAGCTTCATGATATAATAAATTCACATTTTCGATATAAGGAATAATATCTTCATCATAAAGAGTGTCAGTACAATAAGCATAAGATCTGAGTTTATCTCCAGCTATTGTAATTTCATGATTTTTGAATAATATTCCTTTCGTATTTACATAATCTTTACCCATTTTAATTTCCTGTATTTCAGTAAAAGACGGAGATTCTTGTTTAATAAAATCTTTATTCACTTTCAATCCGGTATCTTTTTCTTTTACGATAAACCCCCAGGTAGGTATGCTATGCTTTAGTTGAAATGAATAGATATCAAAAGTTTTTGTTTCTAAGACTAACAATAATTTATCTGGAGTCAATTCATGAAAAATCAAAGAATAACACAAAACTGAATTTGAAACATTCAATTGAATTTCAATAATTTGCCTTAAATCTTTTGGAGCATGAATATGCAAATCTACTTTTCGACCAAACAAATGATACGTAAAGAGCAAACCCATTAAACCAAGATAATGATCTCCATGCAAATGACTGATAAATATATGATTAATTCTATTATTTTTAATATAAAATCTTCTCATTTGAATTTGGGTACCTTCGGCACAATCAAACATAATTAATTTGTCATGTATATTGATTATTTGTGCACTTGGATTTCGCATTTTCGAAGGAGTAGCTGATCCACAGCCTAATATGGTAACATTAAATGGCTTCATCTGATTAGGTCTGATTTATACTAAAATATAATTGAAAAAAATATAAAAAAAAGGTTGAAAAAAATATAAAAAAAAATCCCGGTTACCCGGGATTTTTTTTTTAGCATTAATGCTTATGCATTATTTTCAGGTTCCTCAGTTTCTGCTACTTCAGCAGTTGGTTCATCTGTTTTTTTGCTTTCTTTATCCTGAACTCTTTTTGCCATAGCTTCTAATTTTTCAATTTCTGATTTT
>JAHEYQ010000005.1 GCA_023251515.1 Bacteroidales bacterium | reverse complement strand
CTGATAAGCAAGGCAATATTTATCCCACACAGCCGATTTCAAGCCGTTCTGATGGTACTTATTGGGCTGTATATCTGAGAAATATACCTGCATTTGGATACAAGAAATTCTTTATTAATACTGAGGATGATTTTAAAAAATCATCAACCATGGAAACTCCTGTTATCGAAAATCAATGGTACAAAATTGAGATTGATTATAAAAAGGCTGTGATTAATTCTTTCTACGACAAAGAGTTTGCAGCAGAGTTAATTGATAAATCAACAAATGTAAAATTGGGAGAGTTTATCCTTGAACAACTGGGTAATCGATCTCAATTAGAATCATTTAAATTAAATTCATATCAAAGAAAAGCTTTAGATAAAATTAGTTATGATGGTGTTTATAAAGGAGATATCTGGGATTCATACAGGTTTATTGGAGAGTCAGAAACGGTTGTAAGTCCACGAGGCTTTATTATTGAATTCAGGGTTTTTAAAACAGAGAAAAGAATTGATGTTAATATTCAGATGATCAAAAAGAATATTACTGAACCTGAAAGTTTTTATATTGCATTTCCATTTGCTTTAAATAATGCCAAAAATTTTTCGGAAGTTGCCGGAGGTATTGTTGAAAACGGAAAAGATCAGATTAAAGGGTCTTCCTCTGATTGGGCTTTAATTCAAGGATTTACTGCTGTCAGAAATGCGAATTCTCAAATTGTAATGAATTGTAATGAAATGCCTTTGGTTCAGTTTGGAAATATAAATACAGGCAGATTTAAAGCCGGAGCTATGCCTGAAACTAACCATATTTATTCATGGCCAATGAATAATTACTGGACTACAAATTTCAATGCCGATCAAAGAGGTGGACATAACTGGACTTATAATATTACCTCTTTAAATGATGTTTCAAATACTGCTGCGACTCAATTTGGATGGAATTGCCGTATTCCGTTTTTGAGCAGAGTTATTTCAGGTGGAGGCGAAGGTGATTTAATTTCCGAAGGTCAATATCTTGCAGGAATACCTGAAAATGTGGTATTAATAAGTGTTTTACCTTTTGAAAATGGTTTAATAAAAATTCAGCTTCGCGAATTGGAAGGCAAAAAAACCATTTTAAATTTAAAAAATCAGTTGACAAATAAAATACTGAATCTGATAGAAGTAGATGCTGCAGGAAGCAAATTAAAATCAACATCAAATGAGATAAATGCATTAGAAACAAAATTTTATATTTTAAGTACAAAATAAGAAAAATCGATTTTCTCTCAAGGAGGTAAGTTTTTTTATAAAGAAACTTACCTTTTTTTATCAATTAAAAGTTAAAAAATTTTGTTTATTAAATTGTCAGATAAAGTAAAATCATTACTTTTGTAAGTCATAATAATAAATTTAAAAAATTTATGACAGACAAATTTCAAATTATCTCATTAAGGAAATTAATAAAATTTATTTTTTCAGATAATGATAAAAACTCATTATTAGGTATTCCTGAAGAGTTGTTTTACAAGCAATTAAATCAAAAATTATTTACCAAAAGATATAATAAACTACTACATCTACCATTGGGTGTTGCGGCCGGACCACATTCTCAATTGTCACAAAATATAATAGGAGCTTGGCTTTGCGGTGCACGATACATTGAATTAAAAACAATACAAACTCTTGATGAACTTGAAGTTACAAAACCGTGTATTGATGCTTCTGATGAAGGATATAATTGTGAATGGTCGCAGGAATTAAAAATAGCTGAATCGTTTGATCAATATCTTAATGCATGGATAATCATACATTTACTTGCTTATAAAATGGGTTTTAAAGAGGTTGGTACCATTTTTAATATGAGTGCCGGCTATAACTTAGATGGTATTTTAAAAGAAAATGTACAATGGTTTTTCTCAAAAATGCAAGATTGCAGAGTTGAAAAAGCTGAGAAACTATTATCAATTGCAGATCTTATACCTTGGGCTAAAGATGTTGAAATTCCTGATTGTATTTCAGATAATATTACTTTATCAACCATGCATGGTTGTCCACCGGAAGAAATAGAAAGTATTGGATTATATTTGATTAAAGAAAAACAACTACATACAACCATCAAATTGAATCCAACATTGCTTGGAAAAGAAGATCTTAGAAGCATTTTAAATGAAGATTCAGGATTTGAAACAATAGTTCCTGATGAAGCCTTTGCACATGATTTAAAGTATCCTGATGCCATTACATTGATTAATAAACTACAAACTGCTGCAAATGAGAATAATGTTGAATTTGGAATAAAGCTTACAAATACCTTGGAATCTGTAAACATCAGAGAAGTTCTTCCTGCGAAAGAAAGTATGAACTACATGAGTGGAAGAGCTTTACACCCAATAAGTGTAAAACTGGCTGCCAAACTTCAGCAAGATTTCGATGGCAAACTGGATATATCTTTTTCTGCCGGAGCCGATTGCTTTAATTTTCCTGAATTAATTGCTTGTAATCTCAAACCTGTTACAGTTTGTACAGATTTATTAAAACCTGGTGGTTATATGAGGCTTTTTCAATATTCTGAAGAACTTAATAATGCTTTTGAAAGATTGCATGCGACTGATATTGATGATTTTATTATTAAAAAGAATGATAATGAAACTGAAAAAGTTTCTAAAGCAGCATTAAATAATTTGGTTTTATATGCCGAAAAAGTAGTTGATCATTCTGCTTACAAAAAAGAAATAATTGCTAAACAAAATATTAAAACAAATAGAAAATTAAATTATTTCGATTGTATTTCAGCACCTTGTGTTGAGACATGTCCGACAAATCAGAATATTCCTCAATATATGTATCATACAGCAAATTCTGAACCAGACAAAGCATATACAGAAATAATCAGAACCAATGCTTTACCTAATATTACCGGAGTTATTTGCGATCATCCCTGCCAGTTGAAATGTACCAGAATGAATTATGATGAGTCTTTACAAATCAGGGAAATAAAAAGATATGTTACAGAAAATGCTAAATATTCTGAAAGTATAAAAGCTGATAAACTGAATATTAAGGTTGCAGTTATCGGAGCCGGTCCATCAGGTTTAAGTTGTGCTTATTATCTGGCTTTAGCTGGTTTTGATGTAAATGTGTATGATGAAAAATCTGAGGTTGGAGGAATGGTACGATCTGTTATTCCGGCATTCAGGCTTGATAATAGTTGTATAGATTTGGATTTCGGTACGATAAAAGAGGCTGGTGTAAATTTTTATTTTAATACCAGAATTGATAAAACATTATTTACAGAATTAAGTAAAAAGCACGAATATATTTATATTTCAACCGGTGCACAATTAGCTAAAAAACTGGATTTTGTGCCGGATAAAAAAATTAATGGCTTGCTTGATCCGTTATCATTTTTAGCAAAAGCGAAAAAAGGAGAGGAAACCGGAATCGGAAAAAATGTAGCCATCATTGGTGGCGGAAATACAGCTATGGACGCAGCCCGAACAGCCTGGCGTCTGGTTGGAGAAGAAGGAAAGGTTAGCATTGTTTACAGAAGAACAATCTCGGAAATGCCTGCGGATTTGGGTGAAATTAAAGCCGTTATTGAAGAAGGTATTAAGATTTATGAACTTATTGCACCTGAAAATATATTGTTTGAAAATGAAAACATAAAAGGATTGCTTTGTTCAAAAATGCAACTTTCGGCCAAAGATGAAAATGGAAGAAAACAAGTTCAGAAGTTAGAAAATTCAGCTTTTGAAATGTTTTTTGATACCATTATTCCTGCTATCGGACAGGATTTGGATATAGATTTTATTGATAATAGCTATTTGAAATCAGATGGTGGTGAATACAAAACTAAAATTCCGGGTGTTTATATCGGTGGTGATGCATTAAGAGGCGCTTCAACTGCAATTAATGCAATTGCTGATGGAAGAAAGACTGCCGAACAAATTATAAAGGCTGTAAATTTAAAAACTGAAACTGCTGTTTCTGAATTAAAATCATTAAGTTATAAAGAATTAATGATAAAGAAATCGAAACGTATTAAAGCAGAACATCCTATTGAACTTGCTGTTTCTGAGAGAAGGAATTTTAATAAATTAAGTCAGACTTTTTCTAAGGAACAAGCTGAAAAAGAAGCTGAAAGATGTTTGTATTGCGATGAAATCTGCAATATTTGTGTAACGGTTTGTCCTAATTTTGCAAATTTTGCATATCAGGTTGATATACTGAAAATAGAATTACCAAAAGCCATACTTACTGATAAAGGAATTGTTCTTGAGAAGGATAAAGATTTTGAAATCAATCAAACTACTCAAATCGTTAATATTGCTGATTTCTGCAATGAGTGCGGCAATTGCAATACTTTTTGTCCGACTTCCGGAGCTCCTTATAAAGAAAAGCCACATTTTTATTTAAATATAAAAAGTTTTAAAGAAGCAGAATATGGTTTCTTTTTTAATGAAATGAAAGATAGAAGTGTATTTATTTTCAAAGACAAACAATTTGTAAAAACACTTACTTTGGAGAATAATCGCTTTATTTATGAAACCGACCAGATTAGTGCAGAAATAAATGCTGATAAATTTGAAATCGGCAAGGTGGTTTTTAAAGCAAGTTGTGTTAAAGAAGCCTATTTCGACTTTGCTGCCGAAATGTATGTGATGTTTAAAGGACTTTTGCCATTAGCAGCCATTAGCAAACAGTAAAGGTTTGAAAAAATAATGATCAAAAAGAATACAAAATCAAATATTATAAATAATACGTCCTTAAACTTCGGGCTTCCGTCTTCGGTCTTCGGACTTTAAAAATACAAAAACATGATACAAATTATTGATAAAGTGGTTAATGCAGGCGTTCGTGATAACGCTGTTAAAAGATTTAAAGAAAAAGGGATAGTGTTGCCAACTTTTGCACAAATGAGTAATCCCGATTTAATACCCGAAGAAATTAAAGATAAACTGAAAAATATAGGCTTATGGGATTTAAATCCGCTTAATCTGTTTAGAATCAGCTGGAAAAATGAACCCAAAGCAAAAGGTGGATTGTATGGAAAGGTTAATTATCTGGAAATTCCCAAGAAACTATCAGGTATTGATGCACGCATTATTGTTCTGATTGGTAAGTGGTTTCCAACAGGTGCTCATAAAGTTGGAGCAGCTTACGGCTGTCTGGCACCAAGAATTATCACAGGCGAATTTGATCCAAGTTATCACAAAGCAGTTTGGCCATCAACAGGTAATTATTGTAGGGGAGGAGCTTTTGATTCTGATTTAATGGGCGTTACAGCTGTTGCAATTCTTCCGGAAGAAATGAGTAAAGAACGTTTTGCTTGGCTTAAAGAAATTGGAGCTGAAGTGATTGCAACACCAGGTTGTGAATCGAATGTGAAAGAAATATATGACAAATGCTGGGATATTCGTAGAAATAGAAAAGATTGTGTTATTTTTAATCAGTTTGATGAATTTGGAAATCCTGCATGGCATTATAATGTTACAGCAAAAGCTATAGAAGAAGTATATCAGCAATTGGATGGAAATAAAAACCGATTGGCAGGCTATGTCTCTGCTACCGGATCTGCCGGAACTATTGGCGCCGGTGATTATTTACGTACTATTCATCCTCATTTGAAAGTTGTTGCTTCAGAAGCCTTGCAATGTCCTACTTTGTTGATGAATGGTTTTGGAGGTCATCGTATTGAAGGTATTGGTGATAAGCATGTTCCTTGGGTTCATAATGTAAAAAATACCGATGTAGTTACTGCAATTGACGATGAAGATTGCATGCGTTTGCTTCGTTTGTTTAACGAAAAAGAAGGCAAAGCATTCTTAAAAGCTGAAGGTTTTGATGATGAATTTATTGCAAATCTCAGTATGATAGGAATTTCCGGTATAGGAAATATTCTTTCAGCTATTAAAACTGCAAAGCATTTCGAAATGAATGGTGAAGATGTAATATTTACTTTGGCGACCGATTCTGCCGAAATGTATATTTCCAGACTTGAAGAATTGCAGGAAGAAAAAGGGGATTACACTGTTTTGCAATCTGCTAAAGATTATGAAAAATGCCTGTTAGGACAAAAAACTGATAATATGAAAGAGCTTACTTATATGGATCGCAAAGCAATTCATAATCTTAAATATTTTACCTGGGTTGAACAGCAAGCCAAAGAAATTGAGGACCTTAATCAATTGTGGTATGATCGTGAAATTTGGAATAAACTTTTCCATCAGGTAGATAAATGGGACGAAATGATTAATGAGTTTAATGAAATGGTTAGAAAAGCTTAATTCTGAATAGCTGTGTAAAAATATAAGAGACTGGTCTGGAAAGCTATCCGATGATTTTCAGACCAGTCTTATTTATTGTAAAATTAAGATAATAATATTTAAATTAAATATCAATAATTCATATAAATAGATTGCGTTATAAGTCTGTTTACTATTATTAATTATTGACCATAAAAAAGAAAAATCAAAATTAGAAAATTGAGTTTATTTTTGTAGTTATTGATTTAAAAAACTGTGTTTTTAAGTAAACTTTTCGGGATTTTATTTCATTTTTGGGACAAAAGACATTTATTAATAACAAAAATATTCATAATTAACTACTTTTTAATTATTTTATTTTCAAATACTTAAAAACATAAAATATGGTTTATTTAATTGAAAATTAAAAATTTCATTAAAAATGTATGTTTTTTGTTATTTATCTATGTTTTAAATGGTTTAAATGAATAAAAGAATATTTACATTTTTAGTTATAGCATGGGTGATAATTGTAATATTATCGCTTGTTTATAATTTATATACCATTAATAAATCAAACCTAAATATTGAAAATAATAATAAAGAAATTATTCAGGATATTTCCAATACCGTATTTAAAGATATAATAATCAATAAGTTTTGGCGTGAAATTCACGAAAGAAATTATTCTGTAGATTCAGCATCAATGGAAACTGTTGATACTTTAAGCGAAAATTGGAGAAACCTCGATTCAAGATTTGTAAATCAATGGATTACAAACAGTACCAATTCAGAAGGAACAATACGTTTTAGAGTTGTCGGAATTGATTCAAACATGTATTTTCCCAATGCCGATACTTGGGAAAAACGTGCAATCTATCAGTTGATTTCTGGAGAAAGTACAATTTTTGAAAAAGTTGGAGAAAGAGATGAACTTGCATTTCGTTTTATGGCTCCGATTTCGATGGAAAAAAATTGCTATTCTTGTCATAATCAAGCAGAAACAAGTGAAAATGGAATTAAAGGTGGACTTAGTATAAAGTTTTCAGCCGGCAAATATTACAAAGAACCGAATTTATTTGGTATTTATTTGGTCCATTTATTTTTACTTATAATAGGTATTTATTCAATTTATATTTTAAAAAAATATGCAAGCCGTCAGGAATATGAAACAAATCAACATATTATAGAAATTGAAAAACAAACCAAAGAAAGACAATTAGCACAAATTTCTTTATTTGAAAGTGAAAAAAGATTCAAAAATCTGGTTGAAAATCAATCTGTTTTAATTTTTAGAATGCTTCCTGATTTAACCATTTCCTATTCAAATCCGGCATTTATCTCCTTTTTCCATTTCGAAAATCATTCAGCAGAAGGTAAAAACTATGTTTATTTTCTTGATAATGATGAAATTTTTAAAATTAAAAATGCAATTGCTTCATTAAACATTGCTAATAAATCAATAAGTATAGAACATAAGGTTAAAGATAAAAATGATGAAATTAGATGGTTAAATAGCTCTTATACTGCTGTTTATAATTCAAATAACGAAATAATTGAGTATATGGCCGTTTGTCAGGATATTACAACAATTAAGGAATTGGAAGCTAATACCAGAGCAAGTGAAAATTTCATAAAAGAATCACAAAGTATTGCACACTTAGGAAACTGGGTTTTAGATATAAATAAAATGCAGTTTAAATGGTCCGATGAAGTTTTTAAGATTTTAGGTTTGGTACCATCACATAAACAACCATCATTTGATGAATTTGTTTCGATGGTACATCCCGAAGATAAAACAATGTATATAAGGGCAATAGAGGACGCAATCAAAATGGGTGTTTCATATGAATTCGATTATCGTTTTTATTTGCCTGATATGTCTATCCGATATGCATTTGCTATTGGTAAACCAATTATTGATAATAAAGGTAATGTTGTAAAGCTATCAGGAACAATATTAGATATAACCGAACGTAAGCTGGCTGAAGAGGAACTGAAAATAGCAAAAGAAAAAGCAGAAGAAGCTACTTATGCAAAAAGCAGATTCTTAGCAACAATGAGTCATGAAATTAAAACTCCTTTAAATCACATTATGGGTATGGCCGAAATGATGAATGCTCCTAATTTAAATGATAATCAGAAAGAAAATCTTGAAGTTATTAATTTGTCTGTTAATAACTTGCTTAGCATAATTAATGATATTCTCGATTATTCAAATATAGAAACAGGTAAAATGCAGATAAATTATGCAGAGTTTAATATCCGAGATCAAATAAGTGAAATAATATCTCAAAATAAAATGCTAATGCTATCCAAAGGATTGGAATTTATTATAAATATTAATCAAAATATACCTCAATATATAATAGGAGACAGCAATCGTTTTAATCAGGTATTAAATAATTTATTAAATAATGCGGTTAAATTTACAAAAGAAGGAAATGTTTCACTCAAAGTAAGTGTTGAAAACGAGAATGAGATGAATATTAAACTATTATTTAGAATTAAAGATACTGGTATTGGAATTTCAAATTCAATAAAAAACAAATTGTTTCAGGAATTTACACAGGAATATTCAGGAAGAACCCGTGAATATGGCGGTACAGGTTTGGGATTGGCTATTTCAAAAAATCTGGTGGAAATGCATGGAGGTGAAATTGGATTGGAAAGTGAAGTAAATAAAGGTTCTGAATTTTGGTTTACAATGTTGTTTAAAAAATCAAATCAGATAGAACTCAAATTTAAAAATAAAATAGAAATAGAAAATATAAAAGAACCCCAAAAATATAAAATATTATTGGCTGAAGACAATTTAATGAGCCAAAAAATTGCAAAAGGAGTTATAAGTAAAATGGGTTATGACATTGAAATTGCTAATAATGGTTTGGAAGCATTTAATATGTACAAATCAAGTAATTATGATGTGATTTTGATGGATATTCAAATGCCGGTGATGGATGGAATAACTGCAACAAAAGAGATAAGAAATTACGAAAAAGAAAAAAACATAGAAAAAAGAATAAAAATTATTGCATTTACTGCTAATTTTCTAAAAGAAGACTTAGATTTGTATCGCGAAACTGAAATGGATGACTTTATATCAAAGCCATTCAAATCTAAAGACTTAAGTCAAATCATAGAAAAACATTTATAAGAAAATGATGGAAAAAAAAACAATTCAGGAACTAAATGAGCAGTTTTTAAATGCAGATCCCCATTTTGTACTTCAATATTTTATTGAAAATTATAAAAATCAAATAGCTTTAGCTTCAAGCATGGGGGCTGAAGATCAGGTTTTAACACATTTTATTGCAGGAATTGATAAGTCAGTAAAAATTTTTACGCTTGATACCGGCAGGGTTTTTCCTGAAACCTATAGTTTAATTTCAAAAACAAATTCACATTTTCAGATCAAAATTCAAGTCTATTTTCCTGAAACTAATGAAGTTGAAAAAATGATTAACGAAAACGGAATTAATCTTTTTTACGAAAGTATTGAAAATAGAAAACTTTGCTGTAATATCCGAAAAATTGAACCATTAAACAGAGCTTTTCAAGGTTTAAAAATATGGATTTGTGGATTAAGAAAAGAACAGGCTGTTACGAGAAAAGATATGCAAATGATAGAATGGGATACTGCAAATAATATGTTGAAATTAAATCCATTAATCAATTGGACAGAAAAAGAATTATGGGATTTTATCAGAAAGAATGGAATTCCTTATAATAAACTTCACGATCAGAATTTTCCCAGTATTGGCTGCCAGCCATGTACACGTGCAATTTCTGAAGGCGAAGATGTAAGAGCCGGAAGATGGTGGTGGGAAAATCCTGAATCAAAAGAATGTGGTTTGCATTCAAAAAAGTTATAGTATTCAAAAATGTTTATTTTTGCTTTAAACAAAATAAATTATTTGAGGTTAATATATTTAATAGTTATCAATAAAAACAGAAAATAATGAACTTACACGAATATCAAGGTAAATCAATTCTGAAAAAATACGGAGTACAGGTTCCTGAAGGTATTGTTGCTTTTAATTCAGATGAAGCAGTAGCTGCAGCAAAAATCCTTACGGAAAAGACATCTTCAAATTTCATGGTTATTAAAGCTCAGATACATGCAGGAGGAAGAGGAAAAGGTGGTGGTGTAAAACTGGCAAAATCTATAGAGGAAGTTCAATCGATTACAAATGCAATGATTGGAATGCAATTGGTTACACCTCAAACATCAGCAGAAGGAAAAAAAGTTCACAAAGTTTTGGTTCAGCAGGATATTTATTATCCGGGTGCTACAGAAATTAAAGAATTGTATATGAGTATTCTGTTAAATCGTGTAGTTGGAAGATATATTGTAATGTATTCTCCCCATGGAGGAATGGATATTGAGAAAGTTGCAGAAGAAACTCCAAATGAAATATATACAGAAGAAATAGATCCAAAAGTAGGTTTGCAGGATTTTCAGGCACGTAAAATTGCTTTTAATCTTGGATTAAGTGGAAATGCCTATAAAGAAATGATTGCTTTTGTAAAATCATTATATGCTGCATTTATCAATAGTGATGCTTCATTATTTGAAATTAATCCTGTTGTTAAAACTTCTGATGAAAAAATATTTGCGGCTGATGCCAAAGTAGTTATTGATAGTAATGCACTTTTCCGTCATCCATTAATTGTTGAAATGAGAGATTTTGCTGAAGAAGATCCTATTGAAGTTGAAGCCAGTAATTTCTCATTAAATTATGTGAAATTGGATGGTAATGTTGGCTGTATGGTAAATGGAGCCGGATTGGCAATGGCAACTATGGATATTATCAAATTATCCGGAGGCGAACCTGCTAATTTTCTCGATGTTGGAGGTTCTGCAAATGCTAAAAGAGTGGAAGAAGCTTTCCGTATCATTCTAAAAGATCCTAATGTTAAAGCAATTCTTTTAAATATCTTTGGAGGTATTGTAAGATGCGACAGAGTTGCACAAGGAGTAGTGGATGCTTATAAAAACATTGGGGAAATCAATATTCCGATTATAGTCAGATTACAAGGTACAAATGCTGTTGAAGGCAAAGAAATTATTGATAATTCAGGTTTAAAAGTATATGCAGCTATATCATTAAATGATGCAGCTCAATTGGTTACCGAAGTATTGAAATAATATTAAGATATATTTCTTAATTAACATTTCTTTTACTATTTTTGCATAACGAAAGACTTAATAAATAATCTTAAGTCTTTCGTTATTTTATTTAATAAACCTTTTTTATGACGTTAATAAAATCAATTTCAGGAATCAGAGGAACTATAGGAGGAAAACCCAACGAAGGTCTTACCCCACTTGATGTAGTAAAATTTACATCCGCATTTGCTGCGTTTATCAAAAAAACTGCAAATAAAGAAAAAATGAAATTTGTTGTTGGTCGTGATGCACGAATTTCAGGCGAAATGGTCAATAATCTGGTTTGTGGCTCTTTAATTGGAATGGGTGTTGATGTTTTAGATATTGGATTATCAACTACACCAACTGTTGAAATCGCAGTAACCGAATCAAATGCTGATGGTGGTATTATTATTACTGCCAGCCATAATCCCAAACAATGGAATGCATTAAAATTGCTAAATGGCAAAGGTGAATTTATTAATGCAGCAGAAGGTGCTGAAGTACTGCAAATGGCTGAAAAAGATGAATATTTGTTTGCAAATATCGACAGCATTGGGAAGTATGAAAAAGATGATACTTTTATACAAAAACATATAGATAAAGTTTTGCAATTACCATTGGTTGATGTAGATGCAATCAAAAAAGCTAATTTTAAAATTGCAATAGATTGTGTAAATTCAACGGGAGGTATTGCAATACCAATGTTATTGAAATCATTGGGTGTGAATGATATTGTTGAATTATACTGCGATCCTAATGGATTGTTTCCACATAATCCGGAACCATTGCCCGAAAATCTGACAGAAATTTCAGAAACAGTTATTAAAACAAAAGCTAATTTAGGCTTTGTCGTTGATCCTGATGTTGATAGATTAGCAATTATCAGAAATGATGGTGAAATGTTTGGGGAAGAATATACTTTGGTAGCTGTAGCTGATTTTATATTGAAAAACAAACTTGGTAATACAGTTTCAAATCTGTCATCAACACGTGCATTAAGGGTTATTACCGAAAAAGCCGGAGCTGATTATTTTGCTTCTGCTGTTGGTGAAGTTAATGTAGTAGAAATAATGAAAGCTAATAATGCCGTAATAGGAGGTGAGGGTAATGGCGGAATTATTTATCCTGAATTGCATTATGGCAGAGATGCTTTGGTTGGTATTGCACTGTTTTTAACTCATTTGGCAAAATCAGGTAAAACCTGTACAGAATTAAGAGATTTATATCCCGACTATTTTATTTCGAAAAATAAAATAGAACTATCGCTTGACATGGATGTTGATATTATTCTTGAAAAAATTGAGGAAAAATATTCAATGTATCCTGTTAATACGATAGATGGTGTAAAAATTGAATTTGAAAATGAATGGGTTCATCTCAGAAAATCAAATACAGAGCCTATTATCAGAATATATTCCGAAAGTGATTCAATTTCAAAAGCCGATCATTTGGCTAGACGAATAATTGAAGACATCAAAGATGTTGTAAAACAAAAAATAAAAGAAGGTTAAATCCTGATTTAATGAAATAAGACAAGTCCTTCAAATTTTTTGAAGGGCTTTTTTAATAAGAATTTATGAATGACTTTTTTAAAAATCAGACAGTAATTTTTTATATTTTTCTGGCAATTAGTATTGTTCTTTCACGTTTGCCAATTATTGGAAAGTATTTTATTGGGATTAATACGTTGATTCACGAAACCGGACATGCACTAATGGCTTTATTTTTGAGCGGAAAAGTGCATAGAATTGATTTGTCGAGTGATACATCAGGAAGTGCATTAACAAGTACTGATAATAAATTCAAAAGCTTTTTGGTTTCAATTATTGGTTATCCTTTTTCTTCAATAATTGCTTTTGTTTTCTTTTATTTTATTCATCAAAAAGCATTTGATTATGTACTGTTTATAATAATTGGTATTGCTATATTAAATTTGATTTTATACGTAAGAAACTGGTATGGAATTTTTTGGTTGTTATCGTTTTTAAGTATTAGTGTTTTAATAATTTACTTTAAAATTGAAATGTTATTATTTGGATTTGCATTGTTTTGTTCTTTTATAATCCTTTCTGATTCAATCTTATCTGCAATTATATTATTAATTATAAGTATCAAATCTCCAAAAGCAGCCGGTGATGCTAATAATTTAGCCAATTTAACTCATTTTCCAGCAGTTTTTTGGTCAGTTTTATTTGTAGCTTTTTCTATATTTATGGGTTATAAAACAATTGTCTTATTTTTCCCGTATTGATATTTTATACCACAGCAAATAATATCTTATATCATTGTAGCTATGTTTTTTACATTTTTAATGAAAAATTTTATAAAGGTAAAATAAGCTCATCAGATGCTTGTAAAACATGTGTGACAGATAATAAAAAATATAAAAATATTACTTTTGAAATTAAGCCTGAAAAAAAAGATTTATAATAATCTGTTTTTTTTAATAAAATGTAATATGATTTCATTTTTTTTGTATATTTACACTGTAATTAATATCGCTTTTTTATGACACAAATAATTAATAAAGTCAGACTTTTAGAGAATTATGGCGAATATGGAAATGAATTTATTGTGGATATTATCAATATGTTCTTTGAAGAATATACAAAAGATATTCAAGGAATGAGAGAAGCTATAATACAAAATGATGCCAAAAAACTCGATTTTCATGCACATAAAATTAAAAGTTCTTTTAAGAATTTTTCCAATCCGTGTACTACGGGTGATTTATCTTTTCAGTTGGAAATGATGGGGAAGAATAATGATTTGTCGAATGCAGCCGCTGTTTATCAGGAGTTACTTAATCAAACTGCAATTTTTATTGAAGATTTAAATGAAATTAAAAAGGAATTGATTTAAATACGGCTTTCAGTTATATATTAAAAAAGCCCTGTAAGTATTTTGTTTACAGGGCTTTTTTATTATTTCAGTTTGTCTAATCTGTTTAATCCATCAATTGCTTTTTGGTAATTTGGTTTCAAATCTCTGGCCATTTTATAATCTGATCTGGCATTTTCATAATCCTTCATCAATTCATAGGTATAAGCCCGATTATAATAAGCCTCAGCATAGTCTTTATCAGCCTTTATTGCATCACCAAAATATTTTAAAGCCTCGATATTATTCTTTTTAATTTCTAATTGAATAAATCCCAAATTGAAATAGGCTTCTTTATAACTTGGATTAATTGAAAGAATGCTTTTATAAGCTTTTATTGCTTCATCAGGTTTTCCGTTCTCCTGCTGAAACATTGCTAATGCATAATATGCCTCTATACTTTTGGGTTTCAAATTTAATGCACTATTAAAATAGTCAACTGCGGTTTTGTTTTTTCTGTTCGAAAACATCAATCCAAGTTGCATAAATGCCTCATAATGTTCCGGATTTAAAGTTGTAGCTTTCATAAAGCTAGAGACTGCTTTTGTTGAATCTCCAGCTTCTTTATATGCAAAACCTTTTATGAAAAATGCCTGAGCAGAATTGTTGTCAATAGTTAATGCTTTATCTGTATTTTTATGAGTTTCATCATATTTTTTAAGATATAGATTAAGTTCGGCAAGTTTAAGATATGCATCTGCCTTTTTGCTATCTGTATTTATGGCTTTTTCAATAGCTTCTTTACATTTTTCTATCTGAACAGTAGCAAAATAAATATCAGAAAGAGTTAAATAATAATCTGCATTTTTGGAATCAATCTGAATGGCTTTATTTATATCGCTTAATGCATTATTTATTTGATTTGAAACAATATACAGTTTTGCTCTTTTGTTGTATAATGCTGCATTATTATCATCTTTTTTAATCTCTTCATTAAGTATTGTAATAGGGTCGCTTGTTTTTCCTTCAGTCTTTTTGTTTTCAGTTTTACTTGTACAACTAAAAATGAAAACACCTAATATTGTGATAATTGTAATTGAAATTTTGTTCTTCATTTGTATAAATTAATTCAAATTAAAATCAGATTATTATTTTGCAAATTTCATAAAAATAATTGAATTTTGCCTTATAAACGTCATAAAAAAAGCCTGTTGGATTAACAACAGGCTTTTTACGAATGCATTTATCTAGATTGCAATACTTTCTTTGATTTTAATTTCCAGTTCTTCAGATAGTTCCGGATTATCAGATAATAATTGTTTAACAGCATCACGACCCTGACCTAATTTGGTATCGCCATAACTAAACCACGATCCACTTTTTTTAATAATGTTATTTGTAACACCTAAATCAATGATTTCGCCTACTTTAGAAACTCCTTCACCATAAATCAGATCAAATTCTGCCATTCTGAATGGTGGAGCAACTTTGTTTTTCACAACTTTAACTTTTACTCTGTTACCAACCACATTTTCGCCATCTTTAATCTGGCTGATTTTGCGAATATCCAAACGAACAGATGCATAAAATTTTAATGCGTTACCGCCGGTAGTTGTTTCAGGATTTCCAAACATTACACCAATTTTTTCGCGTAACTGATTGATAAATATGCAACAACAGTTTGTTTTACTGATAGTGGAAGTAAGTTTTCTTAAAGCCTGAGACATTAATCTTGCTTGCAAACCCATTTTTGAATCACCCATTTCGCCTTCAATTTCACTTTTGGGTGTAAGTGCAGCAACAGAGTCAATTACAATGATATCGATTGCACCTGATCTGATCAGATTTTCAGTAATTTCCAATGCTTGCTCACCATTATCAGGTTGAGAAACAAATAAATTATCAGTGTCAACTCCTAATTTTTTTGCATAAAAACTGTCGAAAGCATGTTCTGCATCAATAAATGCAGCAATACCACCTGCTTTTTGAGCTTCAGCAATTGCATGGATTGCTAAGGTAGTTTTTCCTGATGATTCAGGACCATAAATCTCAATTACTCTGCCTTTTGGAAGACCACCAACTCCCAATGCAACATCTAATCCCAGTGAACCTGTTGAAATATATTCTAAAGCTTCAACCGGATTATCTCCAAGCTTCATTATTGAACCTTTACCATAATTTTTTTCAATTTTGTCAATGGTAAGTTGTAAAGCTTTTAACTTTTCTTTTTTGTCTTGATTTTCAATAACTTCTTTGCCCATATTATATGTATTTTTATTTGTATTCTTTAAGAATTTGTGTACTGTGATTTTTGGTCTCTACTTTTGTAAATATCTTTTCAATATTTGATTTTTCGTCAATTACAAAGGTTACTCTATGAATTCCATCATAGGTTTTACCCATAAATTTTTTTTCGCCCCAAACGTCATAATCCAGAATAATTTTCTTTTCAACATCAGGAATTAGTGGAAAAGGCAAATCAAATTTTGATGTAAAATTTTGATGTGATGTTTCATTATCAGCACTTACACCTATTATTTTAAATCCCTTATTGAGTAAATACTGATAATTATCTCTTAAATTACAAGCTTCAGCAGTACATCCGGGTGTATTATCTTTAGGATAAAAAAACAAAATAAGCTTTGAACCTGCAAAATCGTCTAACTTAACACTGTTGCCAAATTGATCAATAGCATTGATTTCCGGGGCTTTATCTCCAATTTTTAATGATGTCATTTTTTTATTTTTTAATTTACAAATATAAGTGAAAACAATTATATTTACATAAAAGTTTCACATCAATTATTAAAATTAAGTAATGCAAAAGCTAAAAACATAAGTAATAAATGATTAAAAATTCATTTCTGAAAAGATAATCAAAAATATATGTTTACACTTCAAATTATTATAATAAAAAATTTATTGATAATTATAACAATTAAGCAATGACTTTAATTTTAATGGTTTGCACAAATAATTCTGTATTTCAGTTAAATCAAAATTTAAGAATATTCGCATATTGATAAATTTTTTCTCTGAAATACTAAATTCATCCTGATTATCAAAAGGAAAAACATTTTTCACAAGTTCGGGCGGTGTAATTTTTTTATGAACAAAATCTACTTTTACAGTTTTTAAACTGTTTCTTTTTTGAGGTGAATTCATTGTTTCTAACCATAATTCCTCATTAACAAAGTAGAAGGAATGTACATTATTTCCCACGCCAATAGGGCGAACTCGAAGTGTTGAGTTTTTCATATTCTTCAAAAATTTAAAAGGTTAAAATAATATTTTTATTATAACAAAGATACAGTAATAATTTGTAAAAAGAAATAAAATTTAATTTTTTTTCAAAAAAAATGTTATTTTTATTTTGAAGTAATATAAACCATTGAATTAGAATTTGATATAAGCTTATTTAATAAAAAATTAAATTAAATTAAAGATGTGTTTTAATTTTTATTATTTTTGTAAGTTCATGTTATATTTTATAAAACTCATATGACTAATCAGATAGACATTTTTGTACCTTGCTTTATAGATCAGTTTTTTCCGGAAACAGCCTTTAATATGATTAAAATATTAGAAAAACATGGTATGGAAATAAACTATAATCCCAATCAGACATGCTGTGGACAAATGGCTTTTACAAATGGTTTTTGGGATGAAGCCAGAGCTTTGGGTGAGAAATTTTTGAAAGATTTTCCGAATAATCGTTATATAATTGGTGGTTCAACTACATGTATCGGGTTTATTAAAAATTATTATGGAAAATTATTCCATAATACAGCTTACCATTTAGAATTCCGTCAATTGCAAAAGAATATTTTTGAATTTACTGATTTTATGGTGAATGTAAAGAGAATTACAGATGTAGGTGCAACTTTCAATCATAAAGTTACTTATCACGATTCATGTGCTGCTCTCAGAGAATATGGAATAAAAGAAGAACCCAGATTATTACTGCAACATGTAAAAGGACTCGAATTGGTTGAAATGAAAGAAACTGATGTTTGTTGTGGCTTTGGTGGTAGTTTTTCAATTAAAAATGAAGCCATTTCGGTTTTGATGACTGAGAAAAAGCTGAATAATGCTATGGCAACAGGTGCAGAATATATTGTATCAACAGATGTAAGTTGTTTATTACAGATGAATTCCATAATTCAAAAACAAAATCTTCCGATTAAGTGCATTCATATCATTGATTTGCTTGCTTCGGGCTTATAATTTTAATTATTCAGAATGAAGAATAAAATCTTATTGTTTTTTTTGTTTATACTTCATTTTCCGATTTATGCTCAATTTTATGATGCAGGTCAGAATCCTGCAAAACTTAAGTGGAAGCAAATAGATACTTTGTTTTTTAAATTGGTTTATCCTGCTGAATTTGAAAAGCAAGCCTGTGAGGTTGCAAATTATCTGATACTTACCAATAAATATAATACCTATTCTCTTAGCAGAAAGGCTGTAAAAATCCCGATAATTCTTCATAATCAAACTATAAAATCTAACGGATTTGTAACCTGGTCGCCCAAAAGGAGCGAATGGTACAGCTGTCCGCCTCAGGATTTGTATGCACAGCCTTGGTTGAAGCAACTCAGTCTGCACGAATACAGACATGTAGTTCAGGTGAGCCAGTTAAACAGAGGTTTAACCCGTTTATTTGCAATTCCCTTTGGGCAAATGAGTTTGGGTTCTGTGGCAGGAGTTTATTTGCCACGTTGGTTTTTAGAAGGCGATGCTGTTGTTATGGAAACAGCTTTGTCAAAATCGGGTAGGGGACGTATTCCTTTGTTTTCGATGGATTTAAAAACTCAATTGCTCGAAAAAGGTAAATATTCCTACAACAAAGCCATGTTTGGTTCTTATTCTGATTATGTTCCAGATCCATATACTTTGGGTTATCAATTGGTTGCCAATGCCCGCATACTGTATAGTTATAATATTTGGGATAAAACTTTGCAGAATATTGGCAGAAATCCTTACCAGGTAATTCCTTTTGCATACGGATTTAAAAAACATACCGGAATTAATCCTAAATTACATTATGAGAATACATTAGACTTTCTGGATTCTGTTTGGAAACTGCAAAATCAAAATAGAAAATTTACTGATTTTAAAACAAAAGTAAAAACAGATAAAGTGTTTACTGATTTTAGAAATCCTTGTTATGTAAATGATAACGAAATTATTGCGTTGAAAAATAGTATGGATGATATTAGCCGTATTGTAAAAACAGATAGTTTGGGTAATTACCAAACTATTTATACTCCGGGTGATATTATTAATGATTATATTTCTTATTCGTCAGGCAAAATAGTTTGGGCTGAACAAGTTGCTGATTTCAGATGGAGTTTGAAATCAACTTCTTTGATTAAAGTTTACGATATTAAGAATAAAAAATCCAACATTATAGCCCGTAATAAAAGATATTTTACTCCGGTATTTTCTGATGATGCAAAAAGTATTGCTTTGGTTGAAATTACAGAAAAGAATGAATCTTATTTAGTTGTTTTAGATGCTGAAAGTGGTGCAATTAAAAACAGATTTTCAACTCCTGATAACGATATTATTACTAATCCATCTTGGAAAAATAAAAATGAAGTTATTGCATGCATAATTGGTGATTCAGGTAAAACGATCACTACTTTTAATTTGCAAACCGGATCATCAGAAAACCTGTTTCCTTTTACTTTTAAAGAGATTAACAGAGCTGTTTTCGCAAATGGTTTTATTTGCTTTAATTCAGAGGTTGAAGGAAATAACGAGATTCTGGCTTTTGACACTTTGAAGAAAAAAGTTTTTAGGGTAACTTCTTCAAAATATGGTACTAATGAGTTTTGCTTTTCAGATGAGCATTCAAAATTATTTTATACCAATTACACAGCCGATGGTTATAAACTTGTTGAAGCTGATTTTAATGCAAATAATTGGACTGAAATAGATTTTAATAAGCCTGAAGATTATTTGTATGTATCGGAATTAAGCAAACAGGAAAAATATGCTGCTGATAGTATTCAAAATAATAAAATTGCTTTTAAAACAAGAAGTTACAATAAGTTTAAGAATCTGATAAACTTGCATTCGTGGGCACCTTTTTCGGTAGATGCAAACAACCAAAGCATAGCTCCGGGTATTTCGGTAATGTCGCATAATTTATTAAGTACTGCTTTTATTACCATTGGTTATGAATATCTTACTGCCCAAAAAAGAGGAAAATATTATCTCGATTTGGTTTATAAAGGTTGGTATCCGATTATTGAAGCTAAAATAGATTACAGCAACAGAACCGGCAGATTGGTCGATAAGAACGATGTAGTAATTTCAACTTTTACTTTTGGCGAAACCAATTTAAAAACCACAGTAAGGCTGCCCTTAAAAATGAATACAGGAAAGTATTTTACCGGATTTCAGCCTTCGTTAAGCACAACAATAATCAATATTTCTCATCATTCTTCAACGCCTTCTTTCTTTAGAAAAGGAAATATCAACACCATTGATTATCGGTTTTATGCTTATCACACATTACGAATGAGTCAGAAAGATTTATTGCCGAAATGGGGGCAAAGTCTCGAAATTAATTATCGCCATTCGCCATTTGGGATACAAAACTATGGCAATATTTTTTCGGTTGAAAACTATTTATACTTTCCGTCTGTTATAAAGCAGCATGGATTTGTGGTTTACAATGCCTGGCAAAAAAGAAATACTGACAATACCTATTATGAGTATGCTGATTTAATCAGCTATCCGATTGGAAATTATTCGGTAAACAGCGATAATTTATATTCAGCATCTTTAAAATATTATTTCCCGCTGTTGTATCCCGATTTTTCTATTGGTTCGCTGATGTATCTGAAAAGACTTGATATGAGTTTATATTATGGTGGAGCAGTAGCAAAATACAATGGTAAACAAAACTCTTTGAGTTCTGTTGGCTCAGAAATAAATACTGAAATGCATCTGTTAAGATTTGTAGCACCAATTAATTTGAGTTACAGATTGATGTATCTGCCCGATTTTAAAAGCTTTTATAATGAAGTTATATTTGCAGTTAACTTTTCTGCTATAGGAAACAGATAGATTTAAATATCAATAAATCATTCGTTTGCTAACATATAATTAATAAAATATATTTTTTTATTAATAAATATTTTAAACTACAAATTTATTACTAACTTTACACTGCAAAAAAACAAGGATGGAAAAACGATGGGTTTTAAAGGAAAAGGGTGATTTTGAAACAGTAACGAAGCTTCAAAATGAATTGAATATTGATATTCATTTGGCAAATTTACTGGTTCAAAGAGGTATTCGTACTTTTGACGAAGCCAAGGCTTTTTTTCGTCCTCAACTTAGCGATTTGCACGACCCATTTCTGATGAAAGATATGGATATTGCCATTGATAGAATAGAAAAAGCTTTTGCAAACAAAGAAAAAATACTTGTTTATGGCGATTATGATGTAGATGGAACCAGCGCTGTAGCTTTGGTTTATTCGTTTCTGAAAGAACATTACAACGATGTAGATTTTTATATACCCGACAGATATTCTGAAGGATATGGTATTTCGTATAAAGGTATTGATTTTGCCGAAGAAAATAATTTTAAGCTTATCATTGCTTTGGATTGTGGTATAAAAGCTACCAAACAAATAACTTATGCCAACGAAAAAGGCATCGATTTTATAATTGGCGATCATCACCGTCCGGGTGAATTTATTCCTGATGCTGTTGCGGTTTTAGATCCAAAACGACTTGATTCCGAATATCCTTACGACGAGCTTTCGGGTTGTGGTATTGGTTTTAAGCTTATACAGGCTTATATTCAGAAAAACAATATACCTTTTGATAATATTACAAAATATCTCGATTTGGTTGCCATCAGCATTGCTTCTGATATAGTACCGATAACCGGAGAAAACCGGATATTGGCTTATTATGGTCTGAAGTTGATAAATACCAAGCCCAGAGTGGGGATAGAAGCAGTATTGCGTTTTAGTAATATTTACAAAACTGAAGATTTTAAGGATGATTCCGAATTGTTTTTTAAACGCGAACTAAGCATCAATGATTTGGTTTTTCTGATTAGCCCGCGTATTAATGCTGCCGGCAGAATGGAAAGCGGAAAAAGTTCGGTTGAATTATTGAATTGCGATTCGATGGAAAAAGCACTTAAATTTGGCGAATTAATCAATAATAATAATATAGAAAGAAAAGAAAAAGACTCATTAGCAACACAGCAAGCCATTGATATTATTACGAGTGATTCGTTTCTGAAGGAAAGTAAATCTACCGTTATATTTCATCCCGAATGGTATAAAGGCGTTATAGGTATAGTAGCTTCAAGATTAACGGAAGAATACTACCGCCCAACAATAGTGCTTACACTTTCCAACGGATTGATTACCGGCTCAGCACGTAGTGTGAAAGATTTTGATATATATGATGCTATCGAGGCATGTAGTGATTTACTCGAACATTTTGGCGGACATAAATATGCTGCAGGTTTATCATTAAAACCCGAAAATTTCGAGAAATTCAGATTGAGATTCGAGGAAGAAGTATGCAAATCCATAAAAGAAAATATGCTTACTCCCGAAATTGAAATAGACGATATTGTAAATCTGAATGATATTAATACCAAATTTTATAATATTTTAAAACAGTTTTCGCCTTTCGGGCCTGGTAATATGTCGCCAATATTTCAGACTGATAATGTAAAAGATGCCGGATATTCGAAAGTTGTGGGCAATAATCACATCAAATTATCGGTAATAAATCCCGAAATTGCGAGCTATCCGTTTTCGGGCATAGCATTTCAGCAAGCCAATTCGTTTCCCTATATTCAGAAAGGTTTTCCTTTTTCAATCTGCTATCATATAGAAGAAAACGAATGGAATGGCAAAACCTCTTTACAACTTAATGTAAAAGATATTAAGTTTGAATAATTCTCTGTATTTTATCCTGTTAAATACAAAGCTCGTCTTCTTAAATCATTATTTTATTTTATTTGAATCGGAACAAATATTAAAGAATCGATTCAATGGTATATGTTTCTCGTCACAGGTGGCAAAGAATCGATTCAATGGTATATGTTTCTCGTCACAGGTGGCAAAGAATCGATTCAAAGGCATATGTTTTTCGTCTCAGGTATCGAAGAATCGATTCAACGGTATATTTGAACAGGAAAAAGTATTGAAAACACAAATATTTACATTTTAAATACAATATATTAACTTAATAAGACAAAATGTAAATTTTTTTTCTGAAGCTATTAATAATTTTAGTTTTAAATTATTAATTTTGGAAAAAATAATTTATAAGTATGGAAAAGTTCTCTTTGTATGAAATACTCTCGTTTTTATTACCGGGGTTTGTTTTAATTGGTATCGTACAATTGTACCAAAAATATGTGTTTGGGTGTGAACAATTATTATTTAGTTCCGATTCAAAATTCAGTGAAAGCATTATTCTACTATGTTTGTCATTATTTACAGGAGTATTAATTCATATCTTAACTTATTGGTTAGTTAGGTACAAGAAAAACAATTGGTTTAAGAACATTATTATGCCAAGTGTACAGAAAATCACTGACAACGATAAATTTACACAACGTACCATCCCTTTTTTAAATGATGAATATCGCAGAATTAGAAAACATAATGAAAATCAAGTTAAAGAAGGTGAAATTGAAAATAATCTTTTTGATTTTGCTTATTATTATCTGGAAGTGAATGGTAAAATTTCGGCTGCCAAGAATTTTCAAAGTCTTTATTTCTGGTTCAGAAATATGTTTACTGTTTCATGCTTTCTGATACCTGTTTCCATTGTGATTACTGCAATTGCTTTACACAAAGGATACGCATGTAACAGAACCGATTCGGCTATACTTATAATGACAATAAATCTTATCATACTTTTTATTATTATCCCTGCTGCACGCTGGTTAAGAACAAAATATGTTGATAAAGTTTTATGGAGTTATTATGTAGAAAGAATACATCAAAACGAAAAAAAATAACAAACAATAAAATTCTTAATATAATGGAAAACACAGAACAAAGTATCAGAACTTTAAAAGATGATCCTCAATATTTAGGGGCATTTTTAAACATGGCAAGGTTGAATATTTTCAGCATCAGCAATCATTTATCAAAAGAGTTGAAAATTTCGAAACATACCGATGATTGGCATTTAAAAGAAGAAGCTTTAATAAGCAGTAGTTTTTTAGCAAACAAGGAATTGAAAAAAGTAAACTGGAATATTGTGTATGCTTTACTTTCTAGATTTATGCCTATAGTAAAGGTTTTCGACTTTGAATCCTTACCAAAAGCTGAGCAAAAAGCTGAGACATATTTAGGACATAAGAATTACGGAAAACAGTTTGACGAAATGTCCGACACCTTAAAAATTATTTTTAAAGAACTGAACGAATTCAGAAACGATTATACACATTTTTATTCCACCGAAAAAGGCGTTGAGAGAAAGTTGATTATTTCAAATACATTAGCAGAATTTTTAAATATTAATTTAAAAAGAGCTATTGCCTATACCAAAGAGCGATTTAAGGATGTATATAAGGATGCTGATTTTGAACTGGCTGAAAAAATTATACTGTTTACACCTGATTATTCGATTACACAGGAAGGAATTGTATTTTTAACGGCTATGTTTTTAGAACGTGAACATGCTTTTCAGTTTATTGGGAAAATTAAAGGATTAAAAGGAACTCAATACAAAAGTTTTTTGGCAACAAGAGAAGCATTGATGGCATTTTGTGTGAGGTTGCCTCATGTTAAATTTGTAAGTGATGATGCAAAACAAGCTTTGTCGTTAGATATTATTAACGAACTGAATCGTTGCCCTGCAACATTGTTTGACGTAATTACAGAAAGTGAAAAAGTAGAGTTCAGACCTGATTTAGACGAAGCCAAAATTAAAAGTATCATAGAAAACAGTACCAACGAGGATGTTTTGGATTATGATGAGTATATACAAGCTATTACAAAAAAAATAAGATATACAAACAGGTTTCCGTTTTATGCCATGAAATTTATTGATGAAACCGAAATGTTTGATAAAATTCGTTTTCAGATTGATCTTGGCAAAATAGTTATTGATGAGTACCCGAAGAAATTGCTTGGGGCAGATGAAACAAGAATGGTAATTGATAATGCAAAAGCTTTTGGCAGGTTGCAGCAATTAAATGACGAAGAAACGGTATTGAGTAAAATAAACAGAACCGGAGATGAACTAAGTTTTGAGCAATTTGCCCCACATTATAATGCTGATAATAATAAGATAGGTATCAGGTTTAACGACGGAACATCTGTTTTTATTCGTAACGAAAACGGTAAAAAAGTCAGTAATAAACTTATGCATGTTTTGCCCGATGCTTTTTTAAGTTTACACGTATTGCCAAAGATTATTCTTTTGAATTATCTCAAAAAAGGAGCAAGTGAAGAAGCAATCAATGATTTTATTAAATTAAACAACTCAAAATTATTTAACAGGCAATTTATAGAAGATATTAAAGCTCAGCTATCCTATTTGGATGTGTTTTACAAGAAGAGTCAGGGAAGAAAGCAAAAAACGGCTTATCTTGATAAATGGAAAAACGATTTGCTGAAAAGAAAACAAAAACTAAATGAAATTCTGGAAGAACATAATTTGAACGATAAGCAAATACCAGGTCGTATTCTCGATTATTGGCTTAATATAAAAGATGTTGACGAAAGCCAGTCGGTTTCGGATAGAATTAAACTGATGAAACGCGATTGCATGGACAGATTAAAAGCCATTAAAAAAGGCAAAGCACCCAAAGTGGGCGAAATGGCAAGTTTTGTTGCTAAAGATATTGTTGATATGATTATTGACAAAGATTTAAAAGGGAAGATAACTTCCTTTTATTATGATAAAATTCAGGAATGTCTGGCACTATACAATGTAAGCGAAAAACGCCAATTGTTTTTAGATATGTGCAGTTATAAAGAACTTAATCTTTTAAATACTTCAAAAGGTCATCCGTTTCTTAAAAACATAAATCCCGAACTGATAAAATATCCTTCCGATTTTTACGAAAAATATTTAAGAGAAAAAGCCTGCAAAATGGTGGCTGTAACAAATCACAAAACCGGAAGAACGTCTGAAAGAGACCAATCGTGGTTAGCTGCTAATTTTTATATAATTGAATGGAGTGATAAAATAAGTAAGAATATGACAGTAGTAAAACTACCTGCCGATAAATCTAAAATTCCATTCAGCTTATGTCAGTTAGAAAAACCGACTTCAACTTTTGACGATTGGTACAATAACATTGTAAAAGGAAAAACGGCGAGCGATAAGAAAAAACCCATTGATTTGCCCACCGATATTTTTGATATTGAATTGAAAAATGTTTTGGAACAAAAGCTAAACGAAGCCAATATTTCCTATCTAAAAGATTCAAATCACAACCAATTGTTTAAACTATGGTGGACAACATGCCGCAAAGATGGCGTTCAGAATTTTTATAAAGCCGAAAGAGAATATGTTATTTACGACGAAGCCGTGCGATTTACCATTGATTCGAAAGATAACTTTGCTGATTATTATTTTTATGCATTGAATAATACTTATAATAAATTAAAGAGAAAGAGATTTGAAGATAAAAAAAGCAATAGACGATTGCCCGATATTGACAAAAAGCAGGTAGAAAAAGTATTCAAATCTACTATAGCCAATACCGAAAAAGAAATACGTTTGCTACAGGAAGAAGACCGGATAATGCTACTAATGCTCGAAAAACTATTGAAAAACGATGATGATCTGCATTTAAAGCTAAGCAATATTAATGAACTCTTAAACGAAAGCATTACCATTAAGCAAGTAATTCAGGGCAAATTATCGTTCGATTCAAATGGCGAAATTATTAAAGGCGAAAAAAACGAAATATCCAAAACCATTACCGATACCCGCAAGCGAAAAGACTTTAGTGTTTTGCGTAAATTTTTCTTCGACAGGCGACTGCCCGAATTATTTGAGTACATTAATGACGACGCAATACCACTCGAAAGCTTAAAAACAGAACTGCATACCTATAATAAATCGAAAGAACAGGTTTTCGATGCAGTTTTCGGGCTTGAGGAAGCAATAATTAGTAAAGACAGAACTGGTATTGAAAATCTTTTTAAAACCAACAATGAAAAGGGGATAGAAAAAACAGGGAATATACAACACCAAGCTTATTTGCAATGGCTGTTGAACAAAAACCTGATTAATGATACCGAAAAAAGTTTTTTGAATATGGTAAGAAACACCTTTTCGCACAATCAGTTTCCACAAAAACAATGCATGGAATTATTTATTCCGAGTTGGAATCAATCAAAATTTGCACATCAGATTATAGAAGTTTACAACAAAAAAATAGCTGATATAATTGAAGCCATAAACAGAGATTAGCTGGTTTTATAAAACTTCAAAATACATTTACTCTCAAATTAATAAGGCATTACAACACTTGTGTTGTAACTGCCTTTATTTTGAAGGGTAAAAACAACTAACAGTGTGATTGCTGCCAGAGCAGCCTTGTTGTAACTGCCTTTATTTTGAAGGGTAAAAACAACAAAACACAGTAATTTAAAAGGAAATTATAAGTTGTAACTGCCTTTATTTTGAAGGGTAAAAACAACGTAATGATAGATATTGTCTTCCGAGTTGGGTTGTAACTGCCTTTATTTTGAAGGGTAAAAACAACCCTGAAATGCAGGATATAATTAACTGGTTGGTTGTAACTGCCTTTATTTTGAAGGGTAAAAACAACTCATCCATAATAGCATCAACGCTGAACATTGTTGTAACTGCCTTTATTTTGAAGGGTAAAAACAACCACGCAATGCTTCATCAATAGCAATTTCTTGTTGTAACTGCCTTTAATTTGAAGGGTAAAAACAACTTCAATTTTACCTTTTTTTGCCATTTATTAAGTTGTAACTGCTTTTATTTTGAAGGGTAAAAACAACTATCTAAATCAGGAAGTTTAGTAATAGTTTGTTGTAACTGCCTTTATTTTGAAGGGTAAAAACAACTTGGACATAATTTATAAAGTATATTAATTGTTGTAATTGCTCTTAATTTGAAGGGTAAAAACAACTGCGTTATACAAATTATCCATTTCCTTTTGGTTGTAACTGCCCTTAATTTGAAAGGTAAAAACAACTGAATAAAGCATTAAAATGATTTGCTATTAGTTGTAACTGCCTTTATTTTGAAGGGTAAAAACAACTATATACTCAAATGTAAGAATATCAACATTGTTGTAACTGCCTTTATTTTGAAGGGTAAAAACAACATAGTTTTCTGAAAGTTTTTGTATCGGTATGTTGTAACTGCCTTTATTTTGAAAGGTAAAAACAACGCAAAGTCGGAAATGTAAGTATTTCATCCCGTTGTAACTGCCTTTATTTTGAAAGGTAAAAACAACTGTTTAAATTTTCAAGTTCGATGCCATCAAGTTGTAACTGCCTTTATTTTGAAAGGTAAAAACAACAGTGAGCATCGCATCGATTAGCGACCCGAGTTGTAACTGCCTTTATTTTGAAGGGTAAAAACAACTGATGCGATAACAGCAACAAATACAAGCCCGTTGTAACTGCCTTTAATTTGAAGGGTAAAAACAACTGTTTGCTTGTAGTTCATCCATATAACTTCGTTGTAACTGCCTTTAATTTGAAGGGTAAAAACAACTCAATTGATACTAAATTTGCATCTGTACAATTGTAACTGCTCTTATTTTGAAGGGTAAAAACAACGATGTAAACATTCATGTCGTAAATATTCATGTTGTAACTGCTCTTAATTTGAAGGGTAAAAACAACAATGTATAAGCTTCTGAAATTCTGCTTATGGTTGTAACTGCCTTTATTTTGAAGGGTAAAAACAACTACATAATCTAATTTATTTATATTTATACCGTTGTAACTGCCCTTAATTTGAAGGGTAAAAAAAACTGGGAATTCTTTTATAAATGTCATTTTAAAGTTGTAACTACTCATAATTTGATGGGTAACACAACAGTAATCGATCAAAAGAAACAGAATCTGGAGTTGTAATTGCCTTTATTTTGAAGTGTAAAACAACTACATAATCTAATTTATTTTTATTTATACCGTTGTAACTGCCTTTATTTAGAAGGGTAAAACAACAAGGTCTTTTTCTCATATTTATGATTGTAGTTGTAACTACTCTTAGTTAGAAGGGTAAAAACAATATCAAAAGTAGCTGGCATATTACTATCTGCGTTTTAACTGCCCTTAATTTGAAGGGTAAAAACAACACTCTTTTTCCTCTAAATTTAATTTTTCTGTTGTAACTGCCTTTATTTTGAAGGGTAAAAACAACAATTGAATTATGAATGATTAATAATGAATTATGAATGGTTTATTGTGATTTTGTACTTTTGGAAAGTGATTGGTGGTATTTAAAATGATATTTTGCTCTTGGTTTAAAGGCTGAAAAAAACATTCTTATGTCAAGGCATTTGCCATATACTCGTTGTAACTGCCTTTATTTTGAAGGGTAAAAACAACTCATTATATCGTTTCTCTGGGCTTATGTCAGTTGTAACTGCCTTTAATTGAAGGGTAAAAACAACCTTTACTCCAAATAAGCCCTGAGTCCAAGAGTTGTAACTGCTTTTATTTTGAAGGGTAAAAACAACTACTATCAACAGCCATATCTTCAAACTTCTGTTGTAACTGCTCTTAATTTGAAGGGTAAAAGCAACAGGTGATGTATGGTCAACAGTTTGCCCTAAGTTGTAACTGCCTTTATTTTGAAGGGTAAAAACAATCTAAGTTTCTTTTGTATGCTGCTAATGCCAGTTGTAACTGTCCTTAATTTGAAGGGTAAAAACAACAAATAAATTATGAATGTGATTATTAGATTTTGTACTTTTGGATTTTAATAAACAATAAAAGTGGTTTTGTTGTTTATAAACTAAATTAAATATTTAAAGAGGATGCAGCTAAATGAATATTAATATTTTACCTGGAGTTTTGCATGAAGTAGCCGATGATATTGAAATCGCATTGAGCTCAAATTTGAGTATTCTTGAAAAATGGAATTCCCTTACTGCAATTCAGCGAAATGAATGGATTTGCTGGATTACAACAGTAAAAAAATCAGAAACCAGAATGGAGCATATTCAACGTATGTTACATGATTTAAATGAGGGAAAACGCAAGCCTTGTTGTTGGCCCGGTTGTCCGCATCGTAATCCTGCTTCTAAAAAATGGTTAAAAAAAACTTGAAGTATGAATGCAGCTGACAAACAATATGAGATTTTTGCAAAAATGAATTTTGCTGTGGTTTATCCGCTTTATATAGCAAAAGCACAGAAAAAGGGCAGGAGCAAACAAGAAGTTGATCAGATAATTTATTGGCTTACTGGTTTTGATGAATGTGAATTAGAAAAGCTTATAGCTGAAAATGTTGATTTTGAACATTTTTTTCAATCAGCAAATCTGAATCCAAATGCACATTTAATTACGGGTGTAATTTGCGGATACAGAGTAGAAGAAATAGAAAATCCGTTGATCCAAAAAGTGAGATATTTAGATAAATTGATTGACGAATTGGCAAAAGGTAAGAAGATGGAGAAAATTCTGAGAAAATAGAAAGATTTTTTATTTTTCATTTCTTTATTCTTAGTTGTTTATTGATTATCATCAATAACAATGTGGTATTAAATACAAATATTTTAATTGTTTTTTTTAATCAGAAGCTATCTGAAGTAATTCTTTGATAAGCTTTTTTAGTCATCCCTTGTGTGTTATGTAATATAAATAACTGATTAATTGATTAAATGAATAACCAAACCCTGTAAATTTACAGTATGGATTTGCAAGACTGTAAACCCATTTACAAAATGTTGTAAAGACGTTTGCAAGACCGCAAACCTATCCGCGCAATTTTACAGAGTGATTAGTTGGTTAAAAAAGATGATGTAATGTTTTATAATCAAGCAATATAGCAAAGAAAATTCCGATTGCAAAGCCTTCCGCTAAAGTGCGCGGAGACCATTGCAAGACCGTAAAGTGCCCGTGTAAATTTACAGGGTGGTTTAGCCCTAGGAAATAAGGGCTATATAAAAATCTGTTTGTAAAAAAAGCAAAAAACCGGATATGTTATTTGCCGTAAATGTCTTGTTTTTTAATTTATTTGGCTGGTAATATTCAAATGAAAAATGTAAAATTCAATTTGATTCGTTCATAATAATATAATATATTCCATAACGGTATTAATAGAGAATCTTTCATCCTTTCATAATTTTTTTATAATAAACTTTATCTTTTGTATAAAGCCTGATTATAAAAATTCCATTTGATAAGTTATTAATATGAATTGATAATTGATTTTTAGTTTCAAAGATTTTATTTCCTTTAGCTGAAATAATTTCTAAATTGAAATTTTTTTCAATCAGATTTGAAATCTCAATAGATTGATTGATGGAATTATAAAATATAACATCTTTATTTTGTGGTTGGTAATTATTTGTATTTGTGCTCAATGAAAAGTCTTTCAGAAAATTCCAAATTTCAGTACTGGCACTAAAATCCATACAAGTAATACCGGCAATATAAGCAGAGCCAGGCCATGTATGCCCACCATTGTTTACTTTTATTAATACAACTTTACTTCCGTTATTACCCGATAAATAACTGAATTTTTGTGCGTTGGCAGCATCTGCAAGATTTGTGTCAGGAATTGCAAAAACATTTGGCGTTAGATTGCAATTATTATAACCTACCCAATAATTAATCACATCTTCAATGGGTTTTGAATTAGCAAGACCTGAGTAAGGTACAATAAAATCTGAAGTGCCATTAATCATCATAACCGACACCGGATGTTCAGGTGATAATGAAGCAAAATTAACCGGAGTTATTGATCCTGACACACTGGCAATTGCTGCAAATTTATTCGTTCTTGAAGCCAATAACTGACTTAAATATGCTCCATTCGAAAAGCCAGTAGCATAAATTCTGTTTTGATTTATTGTATAAGTTGCCGAAATTGAGTCAATAAGCTTTAAAACAAAATCAATATCATCAACCTGCGAAACCAGCAAACCTACATTCCAATGCGAAATTCCACTAAGTAAAGTTCCTTCGGGCAAAACTAGTATAAAATTAGTACTATCAGCCATAGGCATAAAATTGGCATATTGATTCTGAGCAGATGCAGTTTGTCCGTAACCATGAAAATTAAACAACAAGGGTACTGATTGTCCGCTGGTGTATGCTGCCGGTATATATAGATTATAATATCTGTAAGTGCCGTTATGTACAATGCTATCTCTGATAATAAGTTGTTGTGAATAGGTGCTTTGTTGAGAAATAAATAAAAAAACAATAAAAATAAAAAACTGTAACTTAATATGGTAAAAAGTTTTCATAAGGATAATAAATTTCATCAAAGGTAGTTAAATTAAGAAGTATAATTTAAAAACTTCAGTTATAATTAATTTTCGTAATTTTGAAACATCAAAATACAGATGCTATGTTGTTGAAAATTTATCCTGAAAATCCTAATCCAAGAGATGTAAAAACGGTAATTGAATGCCTTAACGACGGAGGTATTATTATTTATCCAACTGATACAGTTTATGGTATGGGCTGCGATATTTTTAAAACAAAAACCGTTGAACGTATTGCCGAAATTAAAGGTATTAAAAAAGATAAAGCCAATTTTTCGTTTATTTGTTACGATTTAAGTCATTTGTCCGATTTTGCCAAGCCCATCAGCAATTCTACTTATAAACTAATGAAGAAAACATTGCCCGGTCCCTATACTTTTATAGTGGAAGCCAGCAACAATGTACCCAAACTCTTTCAAAGCAAAAAGAAAACTGTTGGCATCCGTATTCCCGATAATTCTATTATCCGTAGTATTGTAAATGAATTGGGTCATCCCATTATGTCAACTTCTATACATGATGAAGATGATTTAATTGAATATACCACCGATCCGGAATTGATTTACGAAAAATACTGCGATATTGTAGATATTGTAATTGATGGCGGCTATGGCGACAATGAGCCATCAACTGTAGTAAGCTGTATTGATGACGATTATCAGATTATTCGTCAGGGAAAAGGTCAAATAGAAGATTATCTTTAAAAATATGCATGAGAATATATTTAAAGGACTTCCATCAGCTTCGGAAGTTGAATTGTTTGAGGACATTTTCAGAAATGAGAACCTATGTATCGAACGCATTGCATCTTATGGCAAAGCTTCGCCCGAAGGTTTCTGGTATAATCAGCCTGAAGATGAATGGGTAATGTTGCTCTGCGGCGAAGCCGAACTGCAATACAAACATCAGCCATCAGTAAACCTAAAAGCCGGTGATTATGTTTTTATACCGGCAAATCAGGAACATAGGGTAAGTTATGTAAGTAAAGAACCCAATTGCATCTGGTTAGCTATTCATATCAAAAACAAGAAAAAATGAGTCAGTTAGCACCTTTGGCCGAAAGATTGCGACCTGTTATGCTCGAAGATTATATCGGACAGCAACATCTGGTAGGCAAAAATGCCATATTGCGCAATGCTATTGAATCGGGCAATATTCCTTCGATGATATTATGGGGACCACCCGGAGTTGGCAAAACCACATTGGCTCATATAATATCAAAATATCTTAACAAAGATTTTTTTACACTAAGTGCTATTAGTTCAGGTGTAAAAGATGTACGGGAAGTGATAGATAAAGCAGGCAAATCTGAAAAAAACGCCATATTGTTTATCGACGAAATTCATCGTTTCAACAAATCACAACAGGATTCGCTGTTGGGAGCTGTAGAAAAAGGCATTATTACTTTGATTGGAGCTACAACCGAAAATCCTTCGTTTGAAGTTATTTCACCTTTGTTATCAAGATGTCAGGTTTATATTCTGAAAAATCTTGAAAAGGATGATTTGCTTAATTTGCTAGAAAAAGCGAGGATTTATGAAGAAAAAGAATTAAATAAAGTAATTACAATTGAAGAAACCGAAGCACTTTTACGAATTTCGGGAGGAGATGCCCGTCGATTGCTAAATGCATTTGAACTGGTAGTAAATATGTGTAGTGCAAAAGACAAGATTGTAATTGTAAATCAATTGGTTCTGGATACTGTACAACAAAATCTGGCATTGTATGATAAAGGCGGCGAAATGCATTACGATGTTATTTCTGCATTTATAAAATCTATCAGAGGCAGCGATCCCAATGCAGCAGTATATTGGCTGGCACGTATGATAGCAGGAGGGGAGGATTTAAAATTTATTGCCCGCCGTATGTTGATTTTAGCTTCTGAAGATATCGGAAATGCCAATCCCAATGCTTTGTTGCTGGCAAATACCTGTTTCGAAGCAGTAAATAAAATCGGGTATCCCGAATCGAGGATAATATTGTCGCAAACAGCTATTTATCTTGCAACATCAGCAAAAAGCAATGCCAGTTATTCAGCCATTGATGAAGCACTGGCTTTTGTGAGTAAAACCGGCGATTTGCCTGTGCCTTTGCATATACGCAATGCGCCTACCAAACTAATGAAGGATATTGGTTATGGAAAAGAATATAAATATGCCCATAGTTTCGAGAATAACTTTGTAGATCAGGAGTTTCTGCCCGAAAAAATAAAAGGAAAGAAGTTTTACGAACCTCAGAATAATGCCAAAGAAAACGAAATCAGAAACCGATTAAAATTGCTCTGGAAAAACAAATATAATTATTAAAAATGAAAAAGGCAGATATTATTTAATTTTATCGGATAAAATTAATATGGTATAATATACAGATTAGCTGCCAAATCTGTAACCAATACCCGAAACGGTATTTAGTAATTCAGGCATTGAAGGATTGTCTTCAATTTTTTTTCTTAATTGTGCTACAAAAACTCTTAGATATTGAGTTTGTTCAATATATCCCATACCCCAAATTTCTTTTAAAATAAATTGATGTGTAAGTACACGTCCTTCATTTTTTGCCAATAAAACAAGCAAAGAATATTCGGTTGATGTAAGTTTAAGCATAATATTATTTTTCCGTGCAGTATGATTGCTTAAATCTATGGAAAGTGAACCAAATTCCAATAAAGGATTATCTGTTTGATTTTGACTTTGTCTGATTGCAACTCTGATTCTTGCCATTAGTTCACCAGTTCTGAAAGGTTTTGTAATAAAATCATTGGCTCCGTTATCAAGAGCTTTTATGATATCACTTTCTGAATTTTTAACTGTAAGAATAATTATTGGTTTAAAAAACCATTCACGAAGTTTTTTCAAAATATCAATACCATCAGCATCGGGCAAACCCAAATCGAGAATTATTAATGAAGGATGAGATAACGCTGCCATTGTTAATCCTTCTTTTCCGGTTTTGGCTTCCGCAATTTTGTATTCATTTGCTGAAAGCGTAATTTCAAGCAAACGTCTTATCTGAACTTCATCATCTATTATTAATATACAATCATCTCTTTCCATTATTCAATATTTTCTTTAATTTTAGATATATCGGTAGTAAGTACCGGAATTTTAATAGTGAATATTGCTCCTCCGTTTTTACGGTTAGAAGCTGTAACAGTTCCATTATGAGCTTCAACAAAACCTTTTACGATTGATAAACCCAAACCTGTTCCTCCTGTTTTTGCATTACTTCCTCTGTAAAATTTATTAAAAACCAGATTAAGATCATTTTCAGGAAACCCTTCACCTCTGTCCATAATATTTATAATCAGATAAGCATTGTCATAAAAAAACTTCATTCTTATATTGCTTCCTTCGGGTGCATGTTGTGTAGAATTTAGTATTAAGTTATGTAAAACCTGCTCTAACAGACCAAAGTCGATGTTTACCAAGGGCATATCTGAAGGTATAACAGTTTCATAATTAAATGGTAATAATTCCTGCCTCAAATTTTCTGAAACTTTATAAGCTAAATCATTTATATCACACCAGTCTGTTCTGAGGCTAATTCTGCCAGTTTCAAGGCGCGACATATTTAATAAATTTTCAATCAATCTGTTTAAACGAATGGAAGCAGTATTTATTTCCAAGTACAATTTATGTTTAATTTCTTCAGGATAAGTTTGACTTAAAAGTGTATCGGAAGCTCCCATAATTGTGGCAACAGGTATTCTTAATTCATGCGAAATAGAATTGAAAAGTGTTTTGTATAATTTGTCGGATTCGTTTAGTAAATAAGCTTTTTTTGCTGTATTTCGGAGAAATTCACGTTCGTATTTGCCCGAAATTTGAGTGAGGCAGGTTTCCCAATACTCACTTTCACCCTGTGTGAAATTATTTTTAAGTTTTACAGCAATTACTCCAATATTTTCGGTATTACCATGTAGTGGATAAAAAGTATAATCAGAGGAGGGTAGGGTATTGGTAAATTTCCCGGCTTTTGATATATGATTGAAAACCCAGTAAGCAATACTTATCTCATTTTCTGAAAGTTGATCATTTTCTGTTTGAAGCTTGTTATAATCATTTTTCAAAAAAATCATACATTCAATACTAAAATTTTCTGAAATAAATTTATAAGCAGTTTTGCTAACATCCTCAATAGTATTTGTATTAGCCAAATCTCTTGCAAGTTGGTATAAAGCATGAGTACGTTCTTCTCTGATTCTGATTTTTTTCTCCTGTCTTCGTACCCTCGATGTTAAAATTCCATTAAGCAAGGCTATGATAAAAAACATCAGAAGCATTAGCATATCTTCCGGCTTTTCAATATGCAATGTAAATTGTGGAGGAATAAATAAAAAGTCCCATATTATAGATGAAAGACTTGCAGCAAGTAATATTGGACCAGTTCCGAAAAATAATGCAAGAAAAGAAACTAAAAATAATAATACGAATGAAACAACCTGATAACCAATAAAATTCTTAAATATTAAGCATATTACAGAAATAACAGAAATATATAAGCTAACAATAAAATATTGAGAAAGATTAGATGTAAAAGGTAGTATAGAAACTTTATTTTTGAATCTGTCTTTTGCAAGATGATCAGAACCAAGAATATAAACATCAATATTTCCACTATATCTTATCAGTTTATTTACAAAGTTTCCCAGACTGAGCATTGAAAATAAATTACGTACCCGTGGTTTCCCGACAAAAATATGAGTAATATTTTCTTTTTGAGCAAAATTAATTATTGCTTTAACTTTATCATTGCTTGTAATAATCCTAACTTTAATTCCCAGTTGTTTTGCAAGATTCAGATTTTTATTAAACTGTTCTTGTTCTTTTGTTGTAAGGTTATGGGTTGTTTCAACATAAATAGCCTGAATTTTTGCATCCATTGAGTATGAAAGACTCTTAGCCCATCTTAATAATTTGGCTGAATAAGGGCTGCATCCCATAGCCACCAAAATATGTAATCCGGTTTTCCAGGGTCCTTTTATACGCTTTTGTTGCATATAATCATGTAGTTGCTTATCAACTCTGTCTGCAACCAAACGTAAAGCCATTTCACGAAGTGCTGTAATATTTCCTTTTCGGAAAAAATTCTCAATTGCCCCTTTTGATTTATCAGCAGAATACACTTTACCTTCCGAAAGACGTTGTAGCAATTCGTCAGGAGGTAAATCGACCAATTCTATGTCATCTGCAATTTCAAAGATTTCGTCAGGAACGGTTTCTCTAACCACAATGCCGGTAATTTGTGCAACTGTATCAGACCTGCTTTCTAAATGCTGAACATTTAATGTAGTATAAACATTTATTCCCTGCTCAAGGATTTCCATTATATCATGAAATCGTTTTATATGTCTGCTGCCCGGAACATTTGTATGGGCAAGTTCGTCAACCAATACAATTTGAGGTTTGCGAGCAACTATGGCATCCAAATCCATTTCTTCTAAGTTGGTGGATTTATAATTGCTTTTTTTTCTTTTTATAATTTCAAAACCTTCAACCAGCTCAGCAGTTTCTTTTCTGTTATGAGTTTCAACATAACCTATGATAATATCAATACCTTTTAATTTTTCTTCGTGTGCAGCTTTTAGCATAGAGTAAGTTTTTCCTACTCCGGCACACATACCGAAAAAAATCTTCAATTTACCCCGTTTACTTTTTTCTTCTTCGCTTTTTAAAGAGTTTAAAAGTTCATCAGGATTTAGCCTGTTATCATCAATATCAATCATTTATTTAATTATTATATGATAAAGTAGTAAATAATATTTTGAATTATTATTTAATTTTATCAACTTCCAAATTTAGTAAAAATACATTTACCCTTTCCTGTCCAAACAAAAAATATTCTGGCTTTTCAGTATTTATTTTTATGCTTTGAAGTAATTTTTGCTTTTGATTATTGTTGAAATTTCGGGCTTTAGCTATTCTGTTTACTTGTAATAATGCTGCCTGAACTGAAATATGAGGATCGAGTCCACTTCCGGATGCAAAAAGCATTTCAGAAGGAATAACTGTTATGCTGTCAAGTTGATTATAATTAATAAATTGTTTTTTTCGTTCCGATACAAGTTCTTTTAATTTTGCATTAGTCATACCATAGTTTGAACCACCCGAAGGTAATGGATTGTAAGCAACAGCAGACGGTCGGGAAGAAAAATAAATGATACTGTCGAAATCTTGCCCAATAAGTTCACTTCCAACAACTTTATTATTTGTAACAATCAAGCTGCCATTTGCTTTTTCAGGAAATGCGATTTGAGCTATTCCGGTTATAAACAGAGGGTAAAGAATTCCTGTTAATATTGTAAAGAAAAGGAATATTTTTATAGATATAATAAGTGTTTTCATTTTAAATCTTTATTTATTTTTTGATGATAACTCTGCATATCATTCAGACAATTAATAATATGATCCAATTCAAGTATTTTTCCTGTTGTAATTAACAGTAAATCTTTGTCTTTTTCATCTTTATATTCATGAGCTTTAATCAATTCATTTTTTCTTTGTAGAATAAATTTTGATTTTAAATCATTAATTAAATTTTCCATCATAAAAATATTATAAATTAATTAAAATGTCAATAAGTTTAATACCAATAAATGGAGCAATAAGTCCACCCAATCCATAAATCAGCAAATTGCGGCTTAGAGCAATATTGGCTGAAACAGGTTTGTAACGAACACCTTTTAATGCAAGCGGAATCAGCAAAATAATTATGATTGCGTTAAAGATAACAGCACTTAGTATTGCACTTTGAGGAGAACCCAGATTCATAATATTCAGAACAGAAAGCGGGCCAACTTTACTATTACCTGCATATAATGTAACAGCAATAGCCGGAATAATAGCAAAATATTTGGCAACATCATTTGCAATACTAAAAGTTGTTAGAGCTCCGCGTGTCATAAGTAATTGTTTTCCAACTTCAACAACTTCAATCAGTTTTGTTGGGTTACTGTCAAGATCAACCATATTTCCGGCTTCTCTTGCAGCCTGAGTTCCGGTATTCATAGCAATACCCACATCAGCTTGTGCCAAAGCCGGTGCATCGTTGGTGCCATCGCCAATCATTCCAACCAAATGACCATTTGCCTGTTCATCACGAATACGTCTTAATTTGTCTTCCGGTTTTGCTTCTGCCATAAAATCATCAACGCCTGCTTCGGCAGCAATAGCAGCAGCTGTTAAAGCATTATCTCCTGTAATCATTACAGTTTTAATACCCATTTTTCGTAATTCGGCAAAACGTTGTTTTATTCCACCTTTTACTATGTCTTTAAGATGAATTACTCCAAGAATTCTGTTATCTTCAGCAACAACCAATGGAGTAGCACCCTGACGTGATAGCTCTGAAACTATTTCCTGTATTGATACAGGATAAAATCCATTATTGTTTTGTACATAATTACGAATTGCTTCAGCAGATCCTTTGCGGATACTGTGAAATTTACCATCTTCACTTTTATAATCAACTCCACTCATTCTCGATTGAGCAGTAAATGGTATAAATGTAGCATTTAATTGATGAACTTCGCGTTCACGAATATTGAATTTTTCTTTAGCAAGTATTACAATAGATCTACCTTCAGGAGTTTCGTCTGATAGAGATGAAAATTGTGCTGCATCAGCAAGTTCTTCAAATGATACATTTTCTAAAGGTATAAAATCAGTTGCCATACGATTTCCCAATGTAATGGTGCCAGTTTTATCAAGTAAAAGAACATCCACATCGCCTGCAGCTTCAATGGCTCGTCCACTAGTTGCAATTACATTACGCTGAATAAGCCTGTCCATTCCACTAATACCGATTGCACTAAGCAATCCGCCAATAGTAGTTGGAATAAGACAAACCAATAAAGCAACTAAAACAGGTATTGTTAAATTATGAGAAGATGGCAAACCTGATGCAGATAAGGCATATCCAAAAAATGCCGGAAGAGTGGCAACTGCTAATAGAAATATTATGGTTAATCCTGAAAGCAAAATTGAAAGTGCTATTTCATTTGGTGTTTTCTGACGTTTTGCACCTTCTACCAAAGCAATCATTCTGTCAATAAATGTATTGCCTTGTTCTGTTGTAATGCGTATTAATATTCTGTCACTGATTACTTTAGTTCCTCCTGTTACAGCCGATCTGTCGCCACCGCTTTCGCGGATAACCGGAGCAGATTCGCCGGTAATAGCCGATTCGTCAACACTTGCTATACCTTCTATTACTTCACCATCGGAAGGAATAGCATCTCCTGATTCGCAAATTACAACATCTCCCTTTTTTAGCTCTGTAGCTAAAACTAAAATCTCCTGTTTTCCAGATAATTTACGGGCTTTTGTTTGTGTACGGTTATTCCTCAGACTTTCAGCCTGTGCTTTTCCTCTACCTTCGGCAATAGCTTCAGAAAAATTGGCAAACAATACAGTAAACCATAACCATATTGCAATCTGAAGGTTAAATATTGAAAAATCTGATTGTAAAATCCCTGCTATTACAATTATTGTTGTAAGTACTGAACCGATAGCAACAATAAAAATAACCGGATTTTTAATCAATAATGCTGGTTTTAATTTATATACACTGTCTTTGGCAGCCTGCAATAATATTTTTTTGTCAAAAATGATTTTATTATTTTTTGTACTCATTTCAGTAAAATTTAAAAAATTATTCCTCTATTCATTAATAAATGTTCAATAACCGGACCTAATGATATTGCAGGAAAATAAGTTAAACCACCAACAATCAGGATAACACCAATTAACAAACCAATAAACAGCCAGTTATCAGTACGAAAAGTCCCGATAGAAGATGGAGTAATATTCTTTTTTGCGAGACTTCCGGCAATAGCCAATACCGGAATAATTACGCCAAAACGCCCTATTAGCATCACTATACCAAGTGAAAGATTATAAAAAATAGTATTTGCATTTAGTCCGGCAAATGCACTGCCATTATTACCGGCAGCAGATGTAAAGGCATAAAGGATTTCGGAAAAGCCATGAGGTCCCGCATTATTTAAGCTTGATAATCCATAACTGCTCACAGAAGCCCATGCCGTAAATACAAGTATTGCAAAACTCGTTACCAGATTAGCTATTATTGCCATCTGCACTTCAAATGCTCCAATTTTTTTCCCCATATATTCGGGCGTTCGACCAACCATCAGTCCTGCAATAAAAACGGTAAGTATTATAAACACAACCATTCCATATAAGCCTGCACCAACTCCGCCAAAAATTATTTCGCCAAGCATCATATTTATCATACTAATCATTCCTGCTAAAGGAGAAAAACTATCGTGCATTGAATTTACAGCACCGCATGAAGCATCAGTTGTTACAACAGAAAACAATACGCTGCCGGCAACACCAAAACGTACTTCTTTTCCTTCCATATGAGATAAATTACCAAAAACAGGATTGCCCGAATATTCTGAATATAACGAAATACATAAACCCGCTAAAAATAAGATAAACATAGCGGAGAAAATAATCCAACCCTGCCGAACAGATCCAAGCATTTTCCCATAAGTATAGGTTAAAGCAGCCGGAATAAGAAAAATAGCAAGGATTTGCAAAAAATTAGTGAATGGTGTTGGGTTTTCAAATGGATGTGCACTATTGGCATTAAAAAATCCGCCACCATTTGTACCCAATTGTTTAATTGCAACCTGAGAAGCAGCCGGACCCATTGGAAGTACTTGTTCAACACCTTTTAATGTGTGAACAGTTTCATATGATTTAAAATTCTGAACCACACCTTGACCAACAAATACTATTGAAAGCAAAATAGAAAGTGGTAATAGCACATATATAGTTGAACGGCTTAAATCCACCCAAAAATTACCAATCTTATCAGTTGATTTTCGGGAAATACCTCGTGTAACTGCTAATATTACTGCTATACCTGTAGCAGCACTTACAAAATTCTGTACAGTAAGACCTAACATTTGTACAAAATAACTCATCGTAGTTTCGCCGGCATATCCCTGCCAGTTGGTATTGGTCATAAAGCTAACAGCTGTATTGAAAGCCGAATGCCAAGAAATATTCGGAAGTTTTTCAGGATTCAGAGGCAAATTCGCCTGAAACATCTGAATCATAAACAGAAAAACAAAACCGAAAAAGTTAAACATTAGCAATCCTACTGCATACTTTTTCCAATTGGTTTCTTCTGTTAGATTTACTTTAATAAATTTATAGCAAAGTTTTTCTAGACCGCCTAAAACAGGTAACATAAAGTGCTTGCTGCCTGAAAACACTTTGTTCATATAATTGCCAAGTATAGGTGTTAAACCGATTATCAAAGCAATAAAAATCAATATCTGAATTACATCTGATGTCGTCATATTATCAAATTAAATTATTTTAAATGTTTTTTTAGTTATTATAATTTTTTCTTCTGTTTGCTTTTTGTTTTTGAAATTCTTTATAATAATCGTCTAATTTAAGTAAATATCCTATCAACCAAGCTATTCCCCAAAAAAGGATAATACCTCCAAAAAACTCACTTAATAAAATAAAGTTTTTCACTTTAAACTAAAAGATTAAAATTTTTCCGGTTTTATCAGTGAATAAATAAGATAAATTAGCAAGATAAATATAATTATTACTCCTATTGTATATTCTGTAGCAAGTTCAGGTTTTACTGAGTGATTTACTGAAACTAATATTGTTGTTTTCATTTTTGTTTTTTTAATCGATGCAAAAATACATTGCAAAAAATATTTTTTTTATCAGTATTTTGATAAAAAGTATAAAGATTTTATAAATATTTTTTTGCGTAATTTAAAAAATACAATCAAATAAGTAAAGTATTGATTTGTAAATAGATTGGTGCTAAAGGTATCGAAGATAATTTAGAAGGAATAGCACTGTAATATTAAAATTCAGCAATATTTAATAAGTTTTGAAAGCTGAAAGATTTAAAATCGTTAATAATCAGCAATAAGTGTAAAATAAGTTTAAATATAATAATAGAAAAAAAAGAGCAGCTTTAAAAAAAGCAACTCTTTTTATTATAAACTAAAACTTTCAATTTTGAAATAATCATAACATTGATTTATTTCTGAGTATAAAATTAAGCAAAAAAACGATATCTATTTAAACAAAGTAGTCCGAATTCCTGAATTCGGACTACTTTAATTTATTCATTATGATTTAATTCACGAATTTTGTAAAAAAATTGCTTAACTAATTATCGTGAGTATGCGTCTTACGTGAAATTCATTAATTAATAAATTTTATAAATAAAAAACAAACAAACAAAATGATTTCTAAAATCAAGTTATTAACAAAGACAATTGCTTCGGCAATATTGCTATTATGCATGTTTACAAGCATAAATGCACAAAACTATGTTGAAGTTGGAACAGGAACTGTTTCCAACACCATGCCAATTTACTCATATTGGAAATATTCATGGAGTTCAATGATTTATCCACAAAGTGCTTTAGGTACAGCGAAAACAATTACAAAAATTGCTTTGAATTGCACAAACGGACCTAAAACCGTAACTAATCAGAAAATTTACATCAAACACACTACCAATGCAATATATGGAAGTGCCGGATATGAAGATCCTACAAATACAGGATATACCTTGGTTTATGATGGTCCGCTTTCATTTGTAAACGGATGGAATGAAATAGATATCACAGATTTTGTTTATAATGGAACTGATAATATTTCAATACATTGCGAAAACAGATGGAACAATACTTATGGCCCACAATTTAATTCAACAACTTCAACCACAAATAATAATAAAAATTGTGGAAATGATGTAAGTTTTCCTACAACTGGCGGAACATTAAATCCATACCCAAGCAGTTTGCCAAATATGCGTTTTTATTATGCAAGCAGTGGACCTTCTACACCTTCAAATCCAATTCCTGCTGATAATGCAGTTAAAGCTTCGGCAAGTAATGCTTTATCATTTGATTTGGGTTCAAATACTGCCAATTACGATTTGTATTTTGGTTTGGATTCAGCAAATGTAGCAAGTTTAAATGCATCGGTAAAAGTTGTAAACAATGCAGCAGTTGCAGCAGCCGGAACTTTTACTTATACTTTACCTTCGTTATTAACATCAAAAACAAAATATTTTTGGAGAGTAGTTGCAAAAAACGGAGCTCAAACTGAAACTTCTCCTATATGGAAATTTACAACCGAAGCAATTATCGCAAATTACCCTTATAATCAGACTTTTGAAGATTCTACAGTTTTTTATCCTGGTTGGTATGGTAGTTTTACCGATTGGGCTTATACTTTAAATGGCTCAAATGCAATATGGCATACAAGTACTTCTGCTCATTTAGGAACAAATTGTGCTTATGCATATCCTTCTACAAGTTCTACTGTATCTTCTTTAACATCACCACGTTTTAATTTACCAGCAAATCACCGTATTTCATACTGGTGGAAAAATACTATGATTTCTGGTAATGATTCATATTATTTTGAAGTTTCAACCAATGGTGGAAATAGTTGGACAGTTTTAGATAGTTTAACGGCTTCATCTGTAATGAATTCTTACATTCAAAAATTTACAGATCTAAGTGCATATAGTTCAGATAATTTTAAATTTCAATTCCGTTATCAACGAGGAACTGCAACAAGTATAAAAGATTGTTATATTGATGATATTAGAGTTGAAGCCATTCCAACAGGAGCTACAATGACATTAAGTGCTGCAACTTTAAATTTCAACGATTTATATGTAAACGGTTTAACTAAAAAGAAAATTGTTATCGGAAATATAGGAACAACAAATCTGGTTATTACCGGAATTTCATCTACAGCGCCATTTAGCAGCACTTATACAGGTACAATTTTACCGGGAGCTACTGATACTGCAACTATTATATTTACTGCAACTACCGTAGGAAATTTCTCAGGAAACTTAACTTTCAATAACAACGGAACCGGAAATAATATAATTTCAGCCACAGGAAATGTATTGCCATTATTATCAAATTTATTTGAAAATTTTGAAAGTACACCTGTTAATACAATTCCAACAAATTGGAATAAATTAAGAAGCAAAGATCCATATCAGATAGTAAATGATATTGTAGTTAAAAACTCTACATTTGACGCATACTCAGCACCAAACGTAATAAAAATGTATAATAATACCGATACAGTTTCTCCATTGATTCTGATTACTCCTGGATTAACAAATTTTACAAATGATTCTTTGAAATTTTATGCTTCTAAAACTTATGGAAATACTGCTACAGTTAAACTAATTGTTGGTTTGATGGATGATCCATATGATGGAGCTTCATTTGTACCTGTAACAACTATTACTTTGGCTGATTCAATGGTTCAGTATAAAATGGCTTTCGATCCTACTAATACCAAACCTTATATTGGATTTAAACATGCTCATTACAAACCAAGTCAAAGTATTTGGATTGACAACGTATCATGGCAAGGAAGTACTGCTACTGTTCCAAATATTGCTGCAGCTGTTGCTCCTTTAAATAATGCAATTAATGTTGTTACATTACCAACTATCAAATGGACTTCAACAGGTGGCAATCCAACTGGTTACAGATTAAGCTTAGGAACCAATAATCCTCCAACAAACATTTTAAATAACGTTGATTTGGGTAATGTTACCTCTTATGCTATAACTAATGCATTATCTTATAATACAAATTATTACTGGCAGGTTACTCCTTATAATACAACTGGAAATGCAGCAAATTGCCCGATTTGGAACTTTACAACTTATTCTGATCCAACAATTATAAATTTACCTTGGTCAGAAGGTTTCGAAAGTGTTATCCCACAAACAAACAATGCAGATGTACCTTTGGGTTGGACAACACAAAATGGAGGAATGCAATCAACATATTGGGATGTAATTTTAAATAATGCAACTTATACCGACAATGCACATACCGGACAAAAAGCAATGAACAATATGTTCAGTATGTTAGGTGCTAACAACGATTGGATGTTTACACCAAAAATCCAATTAACTGCCGGAACAGCTTATGATTTCAGTTTCTGGTACAAAGCAACTGTTTATATTGAAAATGGAGATACAACTTCAGAAAAATTAGCTGTTTATATGGGAACTGCTGCTGATTCAGCTGCAATGGGAACAGTAATGTTTAAAAACGAATTTATGCGTTTCCCAAGTTATGTGCAATATACAAAAACATTTACACCAGCTACTACCGGTGCATTTGTATTTGGATTCCACTCATACAGCGAACCATTACAATGGATTACATTTGTTGATGATGTTAAATTATCATTGGCAACTTCAGTAAGTGAAAATGAAAAATCAGCATTTACAATTTATCCAAATCCATCAAATGGAGAATTTGTTATCAGATTAAGTGAAAATAATTCATCTGATAATTTGATTACGGTAACAAATTTATTAGGACAGGAAGTATATCGCTCTGTTTCTAATAAACAATACAACTACATTAATTTCAACAATGTAGAAAAAGGAATCTATTTAATCAGAATTTCTTCAGATAATTCTGATACAATTAAAAAACTCATCATCAAATAAGTTATGATGTTTTTATGCCCAATGTTTAAGCTCCGCTATTTAGCGGAGCTTTTTTTAATCAAATAATAATTTAAAAATCAAAAATAATATGAATAAAATAAAATCATTTGCTTTACTTATAATAAGTATTGCTTTGTTTACAACAGCTTGTAAAAAAGATGATGACCCTGTAATTAATCCAATATTACCAATATTAACTACAGCAAATGTGAGTAAAATTACAGCCGATTCAGCTTTGTGCGGAGGAAGTATTACTTCAATCGGAGATCAGATTATAAACTCAAGAGGCGTTTGCTGGTCAACTACACCAAATCCAACAATTAGCAGTTTAAAAACAAGTGATAGTTTAGGAAATACAAGTTTTACAAGTCGCTTATCAGGTTTATCTGAAAATACTAAATATTATGTAAGAGCTTATGCAACTACAATAGCCGGAACATCTTATGGTAATGAAGTAAGTTTTACAACAAATACTATTAAAAAAGAATTATTCAAAAAAATGCTAAGCTGGATGTGTGGTAGTTTTAGTAGTCATAATCATGCAGATACTACAGTTAATCAATATATTGTAGATGTAAATTTACATATGAATCAAATTTGGGCTGATAGAAATGTTGGCGAAAATATTTATTGGTTGTACGTAGAACAAGCTTATGCCAGTTCACCAAATTCTCCTTATCGTCAACGTATTTACAAGGTAATGTTAGATGCTAACGGAAATATTTATGATGAGATTTATGCAATACCCACTCCATCAACATATTTGCACGGATATAATAATCCTTCTGTTTTTAATAATTTAATTTCATCGCAATTAACTTTAAAAGATGGATGTAATCTGGCTTTTACTTATAATAATTCAGGGCAATATTTTGTAGGAGTAACTACAGGTCATACATGTATGGCTGCTGGAGTACCCGGAGTTTCGTATATAACTTCTGATGCCACAATTCATTCAACATATATGACAAGTTGGGATAGAGGTTATTCTGCTTCAGGATATTGGGTAATGGGACCTGATTGGCCTTATATTTTCGATAAAATTGAAACTTATACATTCGTTGCCAGCAAATAAATAATATAAGTTTATGTAATAAAAGGGAACAACTTCAATTTTTGTTCCCTTTTTTATTTCTTTGTAAATCTGAAGAGTAAGAGATTATATTAAAATGCAATTGTTAAAAATAAAAAAAACATATCTGAGCTTCAACTTTTTTCTACTATAGATTGTTAATAAATAATAAATCATAATTTAATAATTAAAACACGTAGGAGAGACCGATATGGCAAATTTATCCGTTAAGTATTCAGGGTTGGAATTAAAAAACCCAATTATTGTTGGAGCTTCTAATTTGGTAAAAGATGTAAATAATATAAAAAGGCTTGAAGATGCTGGAGCTGCAGCAATTGTTTTCAAATCATTATTTGAAGAACAAATTCAGCTCGAAAGTCTGGAAATGGAACAAAACCTCAGAGAATATGAAAACCGAAATGCAGAAATGACTTCTCTATTTCCTGATATCGAACATGGTGGTCCAGACGAACATTTGGAAAATCTTAGAAAAGCCAAATCAGCAGTGGGTATTCCTGTTATTGCAAGTTTAAATGCAGTAAATAACGATACTTGGGTTGAATATGCAAGATTAATTCAGGAAACCGGTGTTGATGCTTTGGAATTAAATTTTTATTCTACACCAAAAGATGCTGAAAAAGACAGTGATGCAATTATAAATGAACAATTGGATGTAATTTATAATGTCAAAAAGAATGTAACAATCCCAATTACAGTAAAAATAAGCCCATTTTATTCAAATGTATTAAATGTAGTAAACAGAATGCATACCGAAGGTGCTCAGGGTGTTGTCTTGTTTAATAAACTTTTCCAACCTGATATTGATATTGAAAATGAAAACCTTTATTTTCCTTATCTTTTGAGTAATGAAGATGATAACAGATTGCCATTGAGATATTCCGGTTTATTACATGGAAATTTTAAAGGTAGCATTTGTGCTAATACTGGCATTTATTCAGGTAAAGACGTTGTAAAGATGCTTTTAGCAGGCGCTGATTGTACTCAGGTAGTAAGTACACTTTATAAAAATGGCTTAAAACATATTACAACTATGCTTAATGATTTAGAATTTTGGATGGATTCTAAAAATTATAAAGTTATCAATGATTTTAAAGGGAAGATTTCACGCAAAAACCTGAAAGATCCTTATGCATACAGAAGAGCACAATATATAGATATTTTGATGAAATCTGATGAAATATTTAAGAAATATCCATTAAGATAGGTTTTTTTGTTTAATTTTGTTGTGGGTTATTTTTCAAATGGGAAATAACCCACTTTTTTATAAATTTGAAAAAAAATAGTATTATTATGAGGAAATATTTATTGTTAGGAATTGGTATTCTTGGGTTTGTTTTTCTGTTATCATGTAACAACAGATCGAATACAGAATCAGTAGTAAACACGGAAGATACAATAATAATTTATAACAGGCATTTATCTATGGCTGTTTTATACCAGCAAAAAGCAGCAGAAGCTAAGGCATTATATTATCAGGCCTACAATCTGGCGCAGATGATGCTTGATAAAGATTTGGAAAACAAATCATTTAAAGGCAAAAGAGCAGTAGTAGTTGACATTGATGAAACAATATTGGACAATAGTCCGTTTGAAGCAGCTATGATAACCCGAAATGCTCAATTTCCGGATGATTGGAGTAAATGGACTGAAATGGCAAAAGCAGATGCATTACCAGGTGCTGTTGATTTCTTAACTTATGCTGCTAATAAAGGTGTTGATGTATATTATGTTACAAATCGCTCACTTAACGAGAGGGAAGCTACTATCAAAAATTTAATAGCAGAAAAATTCCCAATGGCTGATACAAACCATGTGATTACAAAAGTTGATGAATCATCAAAAGTGAATCGTCGTAATAAAATAATGAAAACTCATCGCATTGTCCTGCTTATGGGCGATAACTTAACCGATTTTGATGGCGTGTTTGATAAAGCATCTATTGAAAGTAGAGCCAAAAGTGTTGAAGATTTAAAGGCTGAATTTGGCAAAAAATTTATTTTACTTCCAAATCCAATGTATGGAGATTGGGAAAATGCATTGTATGATTATAGCAAAACTTTAAACCCAATTGACAAAATCAAAATCAGAAAAAGTAATCTGAAAGATTTTTAAAAAAATCATTTAAATAAATCTTGAAAAAAAGAGATCTGAGTTCAGAAAATTCAGGTCTCTTTTTGTTTTATTGAAATAAAATATTAAAGAGGATTTATATTTTGTTCTAAAGCAATTATATTAAGGTCTTCAATAATTTTGTCAAGGATATTTATTCCATTTTTCATATTTTTAATTTCCCATTCTCGTTCGGGCTCTCCGGGAATAATAACAGATTCATGATAACTATCAGTTTTAGCATTTTTAAATGTTTCTATCCATAAATCCATTTGAGCTTTAAATTCATCTGCTTTCTGAAATGCATCTATCCTCATTGCACCCATAAAATGTCCGGTTCCGATTCCAGGTTGATTTTCCAAAACAGGCAAATAGGCTACAGAAGGAGGTACAAAAGGTCCGAAATTTGCTCCTGATAATACTGCTGAAAAAATGTCAACTATAGCACCCAAACAATATCCTTTATGACTTCCATGCAAATAATCGCCACCTAATGGCAATATTGCACCTCCTGAAGTAAGTATATTGGGGTCGTTACTTGGTCTTCCATCTTTATCCTGAACATAACCTTCTGGTGCTTTATCAGCTTTTTTATGCATTAAATCAAGCTTGCCTCTGGCTATTGGAGTTGTTGCAAAATCAGCAACAAAAGGAGGATATTTGCCAGCTGGTATTGCAACCGCTATCGGATTTGTGCCCAATAATCTGTCAACAGAAAAAGTAGGAGCAACCAATGGATTTGCGTTTGTCATGCATATTCCAATCATATCATGTTCTAATGCCTTCATTGCATAATAACCTGCAATACCAAAATGATTTGAATTACGTACAGAAATCCATGCAGTTCCAACTTTTTCAGCTTTTTTTATGGCTAAATTCATAGCATATTCACCTGCAATCATTCCAAATGATGAATCTCCGTCAACTACTGCTGTCGATAACGTTTCGTGTACTATTGAAATATCAGGATTAGGATTAATCCTTTTTGTTTTCCATAAATTTACATAGTCTTTTAGCCTCGAAACCCCATGCGAACTAATATTTCTTAATTCTGCTTTTATTAATACATCAGAAATTATTTTTGAATCATATTTACTACAACCCATCGATTGTAATAAATCAATTATATATGATTCCAATCTTTGATAGCTATAAATCATAACTTTTTTTATTTGCAAAATTATTCATTTTTGTCAATATCTTCTAGTAATACATCTGAATTTAATATTCTCATAAATTTAATAAAATCAATAATCATAGAATTAAATTAATTTATTCAATTCTGCTTGACTTATCATTTTATTATATATTTAAATAGGGTAGGAGTGATACATTTGTAATTTATCGACTATACATATGTAACTTAAAATATTATTTTACATGCGTAACCAGAAAGACAAATGTAAATTATCTGATACATTTGTAATATTCACATTTGTATTTTCAATATATGATTATTTATAATTAAGAATATTTAAGTAGAATAAATATAATATATATTTCTATAATCCAGTTATATATATAATTTATATAAAGTTATTAATTAATATAATATTGTAAATTACGGATTATATAAAATCAATGTTATAAATCAATTGATATATCTGATATTATGATTTATAATAGATTTATATGTACTATTGGTTTACGTTACAAATGTAATTAATTAAAATTTATGTAACCAAACTGTATTTAATTACGTAAACAGAATAAAATAACAAAAGTAAATATACATTTGTAAATATTGTAATATTGTAAATTATGATTGACAGAATATTATTAGTATTAAAAACACAAAATCTAACATCATCGCAATTTGCCGATGAAATTGGTGTGCAACGTTCAAGTATTTCTCATATCTTATCAGGAAGAAATAATCCTAGTCTTGAGTTTGTAACTAAAATACTAAAAAGATTTCCAGATATAAATTCGGAATGGATACTTTTCGGAAAAGGAAGTATGTATAGGCAATCGGAAATGATGAGTAAAGAAGAGAAACGAACAATGCCTCAACAAGCAGATTTGTTTTCATTTGATCAGCCATATGTTGAAATAAATGATGTATTGCCAGCCAAAACTGAAGTAGAAGAGAAATATGCGATTCAGAATGATGAAAAAATACAAGAAATATCAGTTAATATTCCTGTAATTGAGACTATTAAACCTGAAATTTCATCAAACATTTTGAATGAAAACTTTGTGCAGCAAGAAAAAAAGGAAGAAATTATTCATGATGTAAAAAAATACGAACATGAAGCTAATGAACATCTAAAGATAAAAAAAGAAATAGAACGAATATTGATATTTTATTCAGACAAATCTTTTAGAGAATATTCTCCTGAATAAAGATATGAATAGTAAACTTAAATTTTACCGATTATTTCATTAACATTATTATTTCGATGCCTGATGAGATAATCATTTATACCATCAATTATTTTAGGACAAACAGCCGGATCAATAAAATTGGCAGTTCCTACCTGAATTGCAGTAGCTCCTGCCAACATAAATTCAATTGCATCTGCTGCATTCATAATGCCACCTAAACCAATTACGGGTATTTTTACTGCTTTGGCTACTTGCCATACCATTCGTAAAGCAACAGGTTTTACAGCAGGACCTGATAAACCACCTGTAATTGTAGATAACAAGGGTTTTTGTCGCTCAATATCAATAGCCATTCCTAAAAGAGTATTGATTAATGAAACAGAATCAGCTCCGGCACCTTCAACTGCTTTTGCCATTTCTGCTATATTTGTAACATTAGGAGATAGCTTAACAATAAGTGTTTTGTGATATACTTTTCTGATAGCTTCTGTAACTGCAATTGCTGAAGGACAACTGGTTCCGAAAGCCATACCACCTTCTTTTACGTTTGGACAAGAAATATTTAATTCAATGGCTGGAATTTTATCAAGTTCATTTAATTTGGATGCAACCATAATATACTCATCAATTGTAGAACCAGAAACATTTACAATCATATTTGTATTAATATCTTTAATACGAGGATAAATATCGGAAATAAAGTTATCAACACCTTTGTTTTGTAAGCCGACTGCATTTAGCATTCCAGATGGTGTTTCGGCCATTCGTGGATATGCATTTCCTTCACGCTTACTTCCGGTAGTACCTTTTACAATAATTCCTCCCAATGTAGAAATATCGAAAAAATCAGCAAATTCTTCGCCATACCCAAATGTTCCCGATGCTGTCATAACAGGGTTTTTTAATACTAAACCTCCTATTTTTACACATAAATCAGGCATATTCTTTAACTCCATCCTTTTAGTTCTTTATAATTAAAAACGGGTCCTTTTGTACAAGTACATTTATTCCCTTCATTTGTATCAACAACACAACACAAACAAGCTCCAATGCCACAGGCCATCATATTTTCAAGTGATACTTCACATCTGATATTCATCTCTTTGGCAATTCTTGCAAGTGCCTTCATCATTGGTTCCGGTCCGCACGTATATATCGCTGTATAAGGAAATTTATCACTATTAAAAACAGAATGTTGTGTTACCAGTCCTTTTTCACCAATTGAAGCATCCAAAGTAGTAATGAGAACATCTCCATATTTTCGGTATTCATCAGCTTCTAAGATATCACTTTCAGAAGATCCACCAATTAGAGTTGTTACTTTTATATTTTTTTCGAATAAAAGTCTTGCTAAATATAAAAGTGGAGCAATTCCACAACCACCACCAACAAGCAACACATTATCAGCTCCTGATGTTGAAAATGAATTTCCTAAAGGATAAACCAAATTCAGACTATCGCCTTCTTTTATTTCTGAAAGTTTTTTAGTTCCTTCTCCAATAATTTGTACCAGAAGTTTTATTGTATTATTTTTATAATCAACATCATGCACACTAAGAGGCCTGCGTAGAAATGTATTCTTAGCATCTTTTATTTCTACCTGAGCAAACTGACCAGGAAGAATAACAGGCATATTATCAGGTGGTTGTAATGTTAATAGAAAATACTTGGTATTCAGATTTTTGTTACTGACTACCTTCATATCATGTATATACTTGTTTTTCATTTTTATAGAATATGTAAAGAAGAAAAATCCTTAAATGCAAAAATAAAAAAAAGTTTGAGAAATACAGAAAACAAGATGTTAAGTATTTACTCAAACTTTTCAGCTTCTTAAAAGGTTATTATTAAATCTTTGGTTTCAGATTTAAAAGTTTTATTCGTTCTTTAAAAACATCATAAGACTTTTTCTTGACTTCCCTATATTTGGGGAAAATAAATTCACCAGAATTGGGATTGACAAAACCCCAAGTGTCCCAAACATTACGAGTCGTAACATATACAGTTTGCCTGAAATAAATTTCTGCAGCAATACCTTGTGTCATTACTGTTTCAGTATAATATCTTGAAGAGTCCCTTGAATCGTCTAATACCCGCATTAAGCTAGGATCTGTAAAATTTAATAATTGCCAAGGTATTTTAATTTCATAACTATATTTATTTCTCACAACTGCATCTAAACTACTTTCCATTTCCAAAGTATCTCTCGAATGAAGTTGTCCTATTAATTGGTTAACCATTCCAGTATCTTTAATGCTTGTTTTCCAAGTTATTAAATTCCATGGAGCTCCATTTGTTTTTGTTGAGTGAAACTGAAATTGTCTTAGGGTATCAGGCCACCATTTTCTGATAAAAAACATACCATAGGTATTATAAGCCTGAGTAACGTATAGATTTGCAGAATCGGAGGTTATTGTAAGAAAAAATTCTGCACGTTTAAATAAGTTTTTGCCATTTGGTAATCTTGATTCACCTAAAGTATCACCATATGTGTCAAAAGCTATAATAATTGTATCACTATTTGTTATAGAATCATTAATGTTGATTTTTAAATGAAAATATTGAAAATCAGTAGCAACTTTAACATTTTTAATATCATTACCATAATTAAAAAATTTGGGGTAGTCCACATACCAGACTGTATCAGGAGTAAATTTTTTTAAGCCAAAATTTTCTTCTGGACTTGTCAGATTATGCCACATCGGTCTTCTATCAGGTGGACATGTCATCGGATTAACTATCCAGGTTTGTTTGAACCATTCATCTATCCAAGCAAATAGGCACCCACCGGCTAAATATGCATCTGAATGTATATTTCCAAGCATTCTGGCATTATAAACACCCTGCATTTCTTCACTATGTCCCCCGTGCCCCATACCGGATTGAACAAAATGTGCATTTCCCCAACTAGAAGGAACTCCATACTCAGCAATTATTACAGGAATTTTATAATTCTGCACATATGTTGTCCACAATTCTTTTAAGTAAACTATATAGCCATTTAAACCTAAGCTATCAAAACCAGAAGTTAATGTTCCATAATAATCTGTCATAAAATCAGGATAATATGGATAAGCATGATAACTAATAAAAAAACCAGCAGGTGCATTTGTTAATGCTATTTTTGTAAAATCTAATTGCTGATAGTCTTCTAAAGAAAATGGATAGATTTCAGTTGGATGTTGTAATGGATCAAGGGTAGGCCAACTTGAAAAACTTACCGGTCTTTCAACCTGATAATTTTGACGTTCATGTAAAATTAACATATCTAATGCATTTGTTATCCAACATTCTGTAGGGGTATGAGTTCCTGTTGAATCCGGCATACTTAATGCATAACCATTATAAGTAATATTTGATGGATTTAATAAATTTGTATTCATTACTTCCTCCGGATGAACTTCTCTTCCAATTATATACCCAAGTAACCATGGCGAAACATTGGTTAAATATTTACCTGATGCTCTTCCCGGTCTTTCTGGTACAGTTCTGTTTCCATGTAAGCAGTCAACTACTTCATAAATATCTTCATAATAATCGTTTGTATAATTATAAAAATTTCCTTGAGGTTTATCTTCATCAAGCCAAATACCATGTAATAAATATAAAGGTTTATCAGGATTTTCCATATTGTATTTGGCAAATTCATCATAAAATCTTGGATAATGTAGGGTATAAACTCTAATTGTATTAAACCCAATATCAGCCATTTCTTTAAACCATCGTCTGTAATCTTCTGAGCTTGCTGCCATTTCACCTGGAAAAGTTCCTGGCATTCCTACTCCTAAATTAATTCCGTTTACAAATATGGTATCATATGTATTATCACCTTTATTTACACTTAAATAAGTACCTGAAACTTTAAATGGTAAAGCCAATTTTTTGAAAACAATAAAATCTACTTTATTTACATCATTAATAATGTAATTTCCAACAGAATAGGGTAATGTTTGAAAAGAAGTAATATTTACATTATAACTTATTAATTTTGAGGTATCTAATTCAGGTATATAAGGAACCCCATTAGGAAAAACTGTTAAATTATTATTTGCACGCATGATAATTTTCTGACTACTACTTCTTCCTTCAAAATACATATATGCAATAAAAAAACCAGGTGCAATCCTTTGATTCATATCAGTAGTTCCATCCCAAACAAATTGATGTAAGCCTGCAGACATATTTCCCTCGGAAATTGTTCTTACTTTTTGTCCCATTAAATTGTAAATGTAAATATAACAATTTCCTGATTTATTCAGATAAAAAGGGATAATAGTTCCATCATAAAACGGATTGGGGTAAATATCGAAAAAAGTGTATTGTTTATCATTTTTTTCAATAGTAAAAGTCGGCAATTCTAAAGAATAATTTCCATTTGCATCAGAAAACGTTTGATATATTTTTGTTGAATCTTTAGTATTTGTAAATACAATTTTTGCTAAAGAAACAGGATTCCCTAATTTATCAGTTATTTTACCATTAATTGCATATAAGTTATTGCCAATTAACAATATAGTTAAAAAGAATATTACGGGTAAGGATTTTTTCATTATAAAATAAAATTAATAAAATAATATGCACAAAAATCATACAAAATGTATTCTTTAAGTTATTATATTTCACAAAAATAGCAAATATAACTTCAAAAAAAAGTTAAACTACATTAATTTATCAAATAGAAAATGTTGATAACATTTAATACTATTTTCTTTTAAGAGGCAATTTAAATCGTCTGATGCCATCAAAATCACAAAATGCATTTGCAACTGCTGCTGCTGTAGGAACAAGACCGATTTCACCAATTCCTTTTGCACCATAAGGTCCTACTTCATCCTTAACTTCAATTCCTTTTACAACAATATCGGGCGTTTCATGTGATTTTAATATCTGACAATCTTTTAGTTTAGCTGATATTAAGTATCCATCTTTCATTGGTAAATCTTCACATAAAGCATAACCTAAACCCATATGAACAGCACCTTGAATTTGTCCTTCAAACAACATTGGATTCATTATTTTTCCGGCATCATGTGCTGCGATTACCTTTTCAATATTACCATCCTCATTTAACACAACCAATTGAGCAGCATATCCATATGAATAATGAGTAATAATTTCTTCTACATCTGCACCTGGTTTGGTAGTCCAATCACATTTATATTCTCCTTGATATTTCTTACCTACTAATTCTCTTAAAGAGTAATTCTTTAAATCAGATTTTAAGGTTTTACAAGCATCTATAATAGCATTTCCAAGCAAAGCAGTTGCTCGTGATGAGGTAGTCATTCCTGTTTTTATTTGTGCTTCAGTATCAACTTTTACCTCCATGATTTCAGGTAACAAATTTGTTTCTTCACATAAAGTTTGAATTGCCATTGTATGAATTCCTTGTCCCATTTCTGTCCAGCCATGCTCAATCAAAACTTTTTCAGGAGATAAAATTCTGATAATAACATTAGAGAAATCTATCATTCCATTTCCAATTCCACTATTTTTTATGCCAGTTGCTATACCTTTATATTTTGCTTTATAAAAATCATCTTTAAGAGCATTTAAGCATTCTCTTATACCAACACCTTTGAGCTTTTGTCCGGTTGCAGTGGTTAAACCATCAACCAATGCATTTTTGTATCTGAATTCCCAACGATCAAAATTACCTTGTTTACATAAGTCGTCTATGCAACTTTCGAGTGCAAAAGCCACCTGATTTGCACCAAAACCTCGCATGGCACCAGATGGAATATTATTGGTATATACGGTTTTTGCTTCAATATCAATTATAGGAACAAAATAACCTGAAGTAGCATGTCCGGCAACTCTTTCCAAAACTTTGGTACCTACTGAAGCATAAGCACCTGTGTCTCCAACAGCTCTTAGTTTCAATGCAGTTAATATTCCATAGATATCGCAGCTTAATTCCATTTTCATATGAACAGGATGACGTTTTGGGTGCATTTTTATTGATTCTTCGCGTGTAAGACATATTTTTACAGGCTTTTGAAGCAAATAAGCGGCTAAACTAACATGCCCTTGGACAGTCATATCTTCCTTGCCACCAAAACCACCTCCGTTTGGCACTAAAATTACTCTTACATTTCCTTCTGGTATTCCCAAAATCATTGCAACCTGACGTCTGTCTTCATAAACTCCCTGACTTTGCGAAATCAATTCAATTCCGTCTTCGACAGGATAAGCAATTGCAGCCTCAACTTCCAGAAATGCATGCTCAATTCTTTGTGTATCAAATTCTCCACGTGATACATAATCAGATTTATTAATGATATCATCAGCGTTTCCTCTTTTTATAATGCAATTATCGAGCAAATTAGAATGATTTTCATGAACCTGAGGCGAATCTGATTCTAATGCTTTTAATGGATCACATACAACCTCAAAAACTTCATATTCAATATCAATCAGGTCAATCGCTTTTCTTGCATTTTCTTCAGTATCGGCAATTACCTGAGCTATTACATCGCCAATATAATGCGTGGTTTCTCCAATATCTATCATCAGTGGCCAATCATTATAAATAAGGCCAATTTTCTGTTGCCCGGGAATATCTTTAGCTGTTAGGATTTTAATTACACCTTCAGATTTTAATGCATTTTCTATACTAATATTCAATACTTTTGCTCTTGGATAATCGCTATATCGCAATGCCTGAAATAGAGATCCTTCAATTTTGATATCATTTACAAAATTTCTTTGACCAATTGCAGTTTCAAACGAATTGTATTTTGGTATTGATGTTCCAATCCTCCCTGTTTGTATTTCACTTATAATTTCTTTGTTTTCAGCAATATGATTTGCAGCAAATTTAATTGCATCTTCAATCTTTTTATAACCGGTACATCTGCATAAATTTAATTTTAAGGCATTTCTGATTTCTTCTATTGTTGGATTTGGATTATTTTGCAATAAAATCTTTATTCGCATTATAAAACCAGGAGTGCAAAATCCACATTGTACAGCACCTTTTTCAACAAAAGCTTTACCTAAAGTTGTTTTAATATAATCAGGAATACCTTCCATTGTAAAAATTGTAGTACCCTCCAGATTTTTCATTTTTGTAGTACAAGCCAATCGTGGTTTTCCATCAATTTCAACCAGACATGCACCACAACTAGCTTGTGCTGAACATCCATCTTTAACGGAAATTATATTCATTTGATTTCGAAGAAATTTTAATAATGACAATTCAGAATCTCCCCGAAAAACTATTTTATTATCGTTTAGTAAAAAGCTAATCATCTCAAAATGTTTTATGCAAATTTATGAAATTCCATTGCTTCACTGCTATTTTTAGAATAATAATTTCATTTTAATTAAAAATAAAAATGCCGAATATTGTAAAATATCGGCATTTATAAACAAAACGTATTTAAAAGTATTGGTTTACAATTTCATATACCACATATACCAAGTCAGATTATAATAGGTTGATTTGTTTTTAGTTTTTAATTTTTCTGATTCTTCCATTGATTTAGGACTTGGAATTAAAACATCATCTCCAGATTTCCAATTTGCAGGCGTAAGAATCTCCATTTTATCAGCAGTTTGCAATGCCACTAAAATCCTTTCAATTTCACTTATATTTCTTCCAATGTTTTCAGGATAATTTAATATTGCTCTGATTTTATTATTTGGGTCTATAAATATTACAGCCCTCATATCTTTTCGTTCAGAAACATCTTTTCTAAGCAAATTGTATTGCTTTGAAATTTCTGTATTTACATCAGCAACAATTGGAAACTTTATTTTTACAGACTCTTTATCTTTGAAAACTATTGATTCAATAGATTTTACCCATTCAATATGACTATTTAATCCATCAGTTGAAATGACAATTAAAGCAGTATTTAATTTAATAAAATCCTCCTGTTTAGTAGCCAATTCTATAATTTCAGAAGTACAAACAGGCGTAAAATCAGCAGGATGGCTAAACAAAATCTTCCATTTTGTAAAATAATCATCAGGAAAATTTATTGTTCCAAGCGTAGTTAATGCTTTAAAGGATGGAGCAAATTGACCTATATATGGCGAATCATAATTTTTCTTAACTTGTGCATTAACATTTATTAATAGAAATAAAATTATTATTATAAAAAAAGTAATTTTTTTCATGGTATTTTTTATTTAGAATTATTCTAAACAAAAATACATCAAAAATAATCAATTTGCATAAAAATAATCAATTTAACAAAAAAAATTACATATATCTGTAATCTAGATAATTAAAAACAATAAAATTTTAATTCTTCTTAATTAAAGAAAAAAGATGACTTAAAGAGGTGAAAATATTTACCTGAGCAGATTCCAATCTATGAATTGCCTGATGACCTGAAGCAATTAACACACAATCTATTCCCATTTCTTTTGCAACTTCTGCATCATGCAGCGTATCACCAATTAATATTGTATATTTTGGGTTTATATGGGTATTTTCAATTAACTGTAAACCATTTTCTAGCTTACCATTTGCATAATGATCTATTAATCCGGAAATTACTGGAAAATAATGATGAATTTGATAAAATTTCAGATTTTGTACAAGCATTGTTTGTTCTCGTGCAGAAAGTACACTTAGATGATATTTTTGATCATAGAGGAAATCTAATAATTCTTTTGCTGAATTTTGTAAATTACATTCATATTGACGTTTGTCATATTCCACAATAAATTCAGTACCAACTATTTCAAAAGATTCTTTTTCAAAATCAAATCCGATATTCTGATAATAATCTCTAACTGGAAAATCAAAAACCTCACAATATCTTTCAGAAGACATCCCAGGCAAACCTCTTTTAAGCAACATTTTATCTATAACATCTACGGCAAGCCATAAATCATTCAATAAAGTTCCATTCCAATCAAAAATAAAATGCTGATATTTCGAAAAATCTATCATAAGAAATTTGGAAAGTTTTATTCTTTAATAACCATATCGATGCATAAAACAGCAGCCAAAATCAAGATTCTAATGGGATGGTTTTCAGGAACATCTTTATCTATACTCAGCATATAATTATCTGCAGAAGTGAAGAGTTCTTTGCCTAAACCTGACCATTTTTTGCTTACATGTGCAAATTCAACATGATCTTTTACAAATTTAAAATCCCAACTTGTCCATTTCCCAATCAATGTACATAATATAGATTCATTTGCGTCGTAAACATCAAATTTACCGCCAATTGAGAAAAATCTTTGTTTGAAACGGCCAACTAGATTTTCTTTTTCATCATATACATCAACAGTGGATAAAAAAAGTGAAAAACCTCTTTTAACTGACAAAACGGGTTTGTTATCTGTTGTTTTCACTTCAATATGAAATGGTGTCATTCGTTTATAATCACTAAAACGAAATACTTTTGTAAAAAAGCCTAATTTTTCTTCTCGGCAATTCATTATAATCTGCTGTGAATTTGGATTATATATATCAAAATTATTAGCAGCTTTAAAAATCCCAAGATGTTCTTTTACAAAAAATATGTTTTGATTGAGTATGCTATTCATAAAGAAAAGTGTTAATAATAAGATTTAAATATTATAATTCAATATCTTGCAATTTCTTTTTATAATTATGCAACAAATCAAGATTAAAGTTATCACCAGCTATCCCAATTTTATCTGCTAAGGCAAAGTAATAATCAATACCAGAAAGCATATTATTTCTGAAAACATCAAAATATTGTTTTTGTTTTTCAGAAGCAGTATCGGCAACTTCCTGTATTTCAGATTCTAAATAATTAAAATATAAAATGACTTCATTAACAAACATATTTGGTCTGATTTCATTACGTAATAAATTTGTTCTTCCGTAAATATGATCAACCATTTCTTTAAGGCTTACAATTTTATCAAAGTAAGCCAAATTAGGACCTGGACAAACAGAAACCGCAGAACCTTCAACCTTAATATCCAAATCATTAACCAATAATGCAGAAGTTCCCAAACCAACGCAAATACAAGATTTAACAGTTATTTTGTCATAGGCTTTTTTGTATTCTTGTTCGTTAAGATTCATTTCATCAAGTTCTTTGATTTTCATTCGCTGATACTTGCTTGAAGCAGTACACATCTCTTCAAGATTTATTGCACCATATTTTTTGGGGCAAGCACTACCAGGCTTCCCTTTGTTAATCCATTCTTGTTTTTCAACATCTTTTGTATTGTTTTTCAATGTATTAAAAGGAACACCTAAAGGAGATGTATTGCTTAAATACAAATCTTTTTCTTTGGCATTGCTTAATAATTTAAGCGTATTGTCATCAACATTTACAACCTCTGGAACCAATAAAAATGGAGAACCCCAGCCTATTGAATCAAGTTTATAATAATCAAGCAAAAATTCATGTTCCTGATTGGTTCCAATTCCTCCCTGAGCTGTAATTTTAATATAAGGTGGAGTTTCAGGACAAAAGTGATTCAAATTTTTTAATGCAGCTTGATATAATTCAAAAGTCGATTTATAAAGTTCCTCTCTGTTATTTTTAAATTCCTCCATAATCGGACCCATTAAAAATCCGTGTGTAGGAAATGCATGCCCACCACAATTCAAACCAGATTCTATTCTGTATTCAGAAACCCAAAGGCCTTTTTTGGCAAAGAATTTTCCTTGAATTAATGCAGAACGGTAATCGCTAACTTTTAAAGTAATTTTCTTTTTCAGAAAACCGGTTTCATCTGGATAAAAATCATTAAATTTCTCAAAATAAGCATATAAGCGAGGATTCATTCCTGCAGATAAAACGACAGATGAACTTAAATTACTTTCAGCAAAACCTCTTAAAGCAGCATGTGCATCATTAAATTCAACCAATTGTTTTTCTCCATTTAAATAATTATATTTATCTAATTTGGTCATGATGTTTACATCAATATCTCCCATCTTCATGTTATTCAAAATCCACTGTAAATTTTCTTTTTTATTTTGAACATCTTTTTGAAATTCACTGAATTTCGATTTAATAGGAGAAAAATCAGGCAAAAGCTCAATATATTTATCAAACTCTTTACCCATTTCTGTTGCCGAATTTTTTAGTTCATTAAATTTATCTTTTACTATTTTATCTAAAAGATTCAAATAGTTAGTGATGCGTTTGGCTCTAAAGTCTTCAACTTTTGTAGTTATTTCGTTATAAGGAATTTCAAACTTATTGCAATAAAATTCTCTCATTTTTTCAATAAGAATATCATCCAATAAAGAAATTACGGAAGAAATTCCCAAATGAGCAACTTTTACCGGTGTGTCAACTGTAAAACCAATTCCCATTACTGGGATATGAAATCTATGCATATGCAATTTTAATGTTCTGATTTATAATGTAATAAATGCCATAATTTTTATTTTTTTGCAATTCCTGAAAATTTTTAAATAAAATACCATAATAAATTTGTAACAAAAAGTATTTACGATAAAAAACTTAAAATATTAATAATCCAATTATTAGCTAAATAAACAATAATTGGATTACATTTTAAATTAATGATTTTCAAATAATTAAGCAAAATTCTATAAATAGAAGCAAATTATTATTAATGCAAAAGTACTATAAATATTAATAATTGGAAACGTTTTTATTATTAAACAACAAATAATTGGTGTTAAAATTATGTAAATAAGAGCATAAAAATGGAAACTAATGCTTTTTCCTGAAATTTTGTTTTGAAATTATTTGTTTTTGGAAGTTTTTTTGAGGCAATAATTTAAGAGCAATTTCTTCTTTGGCAATATTTTTCAAAGTAGTATGTATCCATTGATGGTTTTCGGTTTTATACCAAAAAAAGAAACGGTTCTGATCTTTTTTCTGTTCTGGTGATTTTGCAACATATACTTTTTCAAGAGTATATGGATGATATCCTGAATAATAAATTTCAGTAGCCAAAGTCATAGGGGTAGGAGTGAAGTCTTGAACTTGTTCTGGCTTAAAACCTAATTTTTTTGTTTCTAAAGCCAGCATTGCCATATCTGATAATTCACATCCGGGATGACTTGATATAAAATAAGGAATTATTTGCTGATTTAAACCTGCTTCACGCGAATATTTTTCAAATTTTGATTTGAATTCGTAAAAAAGCCTCATTGAAGGTTTTCTCATGATTTTTAATACATTTTCAGATGAATGTTCTGGAGCAACTTTCAATCTGCCTGAAACGTGATTACTAATTAATTCTCTGGCATATAATTCATAAGCATTTTCTTTTGATTCCTGATGTGTTTTTCCAACAAACAAATCGTATCTTATACCGCTACCGATAAATACTTTTTTCACACCTTTTATCTTATTAGCTTTCTGATACAATTGAACTAAAGGTAAATGGTTTGTATTCAAATTATTACAAATAGTTGGGTGAATACAAGAATATCGTTTACATTTATTACAAATATTATTATCTTTGCCTTTCATTTGATACATATTTGCAGACGGGCCACCTAAATCTGAAATATATCCTTTAAAATCAGGCAATTCTGTAAGTAATTCCAATTCCTTAATAATTGATTGTTCTGATCTGCTGGCAATAAATTTACCCTGATGTGCTGATATTGTACAAAATGCACAACCACCAAAGCATCCACGATGTATGTTTACTGAAAATTTTATCATCTCATAAGCAGGAATTATTCCTCGCTTTTCATATTTGGGATGCGGTAATCTGGTGTATGGTAAATCGAAAGATGTATCAATTTGTTTTTCAGTCATTACCGGATAAGGAGGATTTATCACAAGAAAATCATTTCCGATCTTTTGCAAAATTCTGTTTGCCGCTAACTTATTTGATTCCTCTTCTATTATTTTAAAATTTGATGCATACGTTTTTTTATCTTTTAAACATTGTTCATGTGAATGAATTTCAATTGTTTTCCAATTATTAATATCATATTCAATTTCAGATACAGCAAGTTTATAGACAGTTTGCGGGATATTTCTGATTGATTTAACTGGAATATTGTTATTTAATTGATTTGCAATCTCAATAATTGCCAATTCTCCCATTCCATAAACAAGCATATCTGCTTGGCTATCAACCAAAATTGAAGGTTTTAATGAATCTGACCAATAATCATAATGAGTAACTCTTCGTAATGAAGCCTCTATTCCTCCAATAATAACAGGTATATCAGGATATAATTCTTTTAAAATTTTTGAATATACAACACTGGCATAATCAGGTCTGAATCCGGCAATTCCACCTGGAGTATAGGCATCATCACTTCTTAAACGACGAGAAGCTGTATAATGATTAACCATTGAATCCATACAACCAGCAGTAACACCAAAAAATAAACGAGGTTTTCCCAATTTTTTAAAATCTCTTAAGTCATCTCTCCAATTTGGTTGTGGCAATATTACAACTTTATAACCTTTAGATTCAAGAATTCTTCCAATAACTGCATGTCCGAATCCCGGATGATCTACATATGCATCACCTGATATTATGATAATATCTGGCTGTTGCCATCCTCTGACTTCCATTTCCTTTAAGGTTGTGGGCAACCAATCAGTAATTTTTCTTGATCTGTTCAATTATTATTTTTTAAAAAATGAAAAAATTGATTTTGTTTTTTTCTTACGAAAGAATTCAGCTTTGGAATCAATAGATTCATTTCCAAGCAATTCCCATATTTTACTCCAACCTAAAAATCCACCAATATTTTTATCATCAATGTATATATCCGCATCAATTTTTCGACTAATGCTATCATCAAATTTTTCTTCAGGATAATTCTTGTTTATTGCATAAAACTCAACTCCATTTTCTTTGCAATAATTAATTGCTTCAAATAAACTTTTTCCGCTACGATAAGTCCACAAAATCAAGCGATGTCCTTGTTTTTGCAATTCTTTTAAAGTTGCAAATGCAAATAATTGTTCTTCACCAATATCAGGATATTTATTTTCTACAATTGTTCCATCAAAATCAACTGCAATTTTTTTAGTAATCATAAATAAAATTTATTTCTAAACAATCCTCATAAAATAAGGTTTTATTTGCAAAATTACTTATCTTTGTTCTATAAATTACAAAATGTTCGATATGAAAATCTATTATTTATTTTTATTTATACTATTTATCTCTTTAAGAGCTAGTTCACAAGATACAATTACATTTACAAAAGAAAAAAATCAGGGGAAAGACTTAATAATTTTTGATATTTATCACGACTTTTGGCAAGAAATTCCTTCAAATGTAAATGTTAGAGCAATAAATCAGGGTGTGAACATGTATGCAATGTTGAATCGTCCTATTAAAACAACAAATTTTAGTATTGCATTAGGAATTGGTCTTAGTTCACATAATTTATACAGTGATGCAATTCCTGTATTAGAGCGAAATCAATCTAATCAACCTACTGGAAATACGATATTTACAACTTTAGGGAATTATTACCAGAAAACGGTTGAATATAAAATTAATAAAATAAATCTTTCCTATATAGATATACCTATCGAATTAAGATTTAAGACAAGGGCTGAACGAAACAAAAGATTCAGAGCTTCTTTGGGTTTTAAAATTGGATATAACGTAAGTAATCATACAAAATATAAAGGAGAAGATGTTATTGAAAATACTTCAGAGCAAGTTGTTATTAAAAAAAGTAATATAAGAAATGTTTCAAATTGGAATTATGGTATTATTGGACGAATAGGTTATGGTAGATTTAATTTAATGACCTATTATTCTTTATCAAAAATATTTGAAAAAGGCAAAGGTCCTCAAATATTTCCAATTTCTGTCGGTTTAAGTATCATGCCATTTTAATTAATTCTTCAAACAAATCAACTATTTAGTTTATAACTTAATGAATACAAAAGTATTAATTATTGAAGATTCTAATACTGATTATGAAATAATAGTAAGAGAAATAAAAAAAACAATTTCATTAGCTGATTTTTGTAAAACGGATAATAAATCTGATTATATTAATTGTTTACAATCTTTTAACCCAGAGATTATTATATCTGACTATAGTCTTCCATCTTTTACAGGTTTAGATGCGATTGAAATTTTAAAAGAAAGCAATATAAATATTCCTTTAATAATAGTAACAGGCTCTCAAAACGAAGATATTGCAGTAGAATGTATGAAAGCAGGAGCAATAGATTATGTGTTAAAAGATAATATAAAACGTATTGGAAATTCAATAGTTAATGCTCTTAAACAACAAGCTGAATTATTAAAGAAATTAGAAATTGAAAAAAAACTAATTGAAAGTGAAAATAGCTATAAAACAATTTTCAATTCAACTCTTGAAGCAATTTTTATTCACAACATCGAAACAAGTTTAATAATTGATTTAAATGAATCTGCTTTAAAAATGTTTGGGTATGAAGATAAAAACCTACTAATTAATTCAGAAACAGGTCTCTTAAGTGCCTCCATAGATCTTTATACTGAAAAATATGCTCAAGAATTAATAAAAAAATCGATAAATGAAGGAGTTCAGATTTTTGAATGGTTAGCAAAAAAGAAAAATAATGAGTTATTTTGGGTTGAGGTTTCATTAAAGGTTGCTGAAATAAATGGAATTAAAAGAGTTTTGGCAGTAGTTAGAGATATTAGTGAACGCAAAAAGTCTCAAAATCAGTTAATAAAATTAAACAATTGCTTGGCAAATTTAGGGACTTCTTATGAAGAAAATATTGAACAATTAACTGGAATTTTTGGTGAACTTCTAGGGGCTAGTTGTACCTTATATAATAGAATTACTGATGGCATGTTATGTTCAATAGGTCAATGGAATACACCTCCTGATTACAGTCCAATTGATAAACCAGATGGTCATATTTGCTATGATGTAATTTTGAAAAATTCAAATAAGATGTTTATTGTTAGAGATTTGCAAAATACACATTATTACTCAACAGATCCAAATGTAAAGCCCTATAAACTTCTAACTTATATTGGGAAATCAGTTGAATGTGAAGGTGAATCATTGGGTTCTTTATGTGCTGTTTTTCAAGAAGATATTGTTCCAACTATTGAACATGAGCAATTTATTACAATTATTGCAACTGCTATTGGAATGCAGGAAAATAGAAGAAAAGCTCGTAAGTTGCTAATTGAAAGTGAAGAACGATATCGTACTCTTTTTTCAATAGCTCCTACTGGTATCATTTTAGAAGATGAAAACGGGATAATTTTAGAAGCAAATGATATGATTTGCAAAAGTTCCGGATATTTGAGAGAAGAATTGATTAATCATAGCGTAAAAGCTTTTATTAAACCTGAATTTCATTATATTGTAGAAGAAAATATAAAAAAAATACTTTTAGGGAATACACTAATTCAGGAGGTTGAAAGTATTAATAAAGATGGAAGCTCGCATAATGTTGAACTTTATGAAAAAAGAGTTTTATTGCCTAATGGAAAACAAGGAATATTAAGTATTTCAAATTATATAACAGAAAGAAAAAATGCTGAAAAATTAGTTATTAAAGAAAGAGATAACTTAAATAATATTTTACATTCCTCCCCAATCGCCATGTTGGTAATTGATGAAGAAAAAAGCATTTCATATGCCAATCCAGCTTCAGAAGATTTATTTAATAAAAAGAAAGAAGAACTAATTGATAAAAAATGTGGTGAAATTATTGACTGTTATAATAGATTTTTTGAAAAATCAGAATGTGGAAAAGGCATAGCATGTAAAAATTGTTTAATTAACATCAATATTGAAAATGCACTAAATGAATTTAAAGAGTTTAAAGATTTCGAATCTGAATTAACAGTATTGGTCGACGAGTCAATTGTAAATAAATGGCTGAAAGTTAGCATTAAACCATTACTATTAAATGATAGAAAAAGTATAATATTAGCCATGTCTGACATAACTGAACTAAAATCAGCATTTAAACAAATTAAAGACAATGAAGAAAAATTATTAACATTAATTAATGCAACACCTGATAGTATATGTTTTAAAGATGAAATGGGTAGATGGATTACTGCAAATGATTCTATTTTGAAAGTATTTGATCTTGAAAAAGCTGAATATTATTTCAAAACTGATGTCGAATTAGCAGAATATACTTCAGATATTTTCAAAGAATCTTTTAAAAATTGTGCAGAATCAGATGAAAATGCCTATTTAAAAAAGAACGCAAGCAGAAGTGAAGAAATTATACCTGATAGTAGCGGAAATTTAAAATATTTTGATGTGATTAAAATTCCTTTATTTAATCAGGATAACACAAAAAAAGGTTTAGTAGTATTTGGCAGAGATATTACTGATATGAAAAGAGCAAAGGATGAACTTAATTGTATGTTAGATCGGATTGAAAAACAGAAGAATTTGATTGCCGAGCTCTCTATCTCTCCATTTCAATCAAATGGAAGTATTAATGAGTTTTCATACATTATAACAGAAAATATTGCAAAAACTTTTGGAATAAGTCAAGTAAGCATATGGCTTTTAGATGATGATTCAGAAAAATTGACGTGTAGTGATTTATATAATAATTTAAAGCAAACACATATTGAAAATAATCCTATAAATAGAAACGAACATAAAAATGAATTTAAAGCATTTCTTAATTCGAAATATATAGATGCAAATAATCCAATAAATGATGAAAGAACAAAAGGTTTATCGGAGAAATACCTAATCCCGTTAAATATTAAATCATTGTTAGATGCATCTATCATTGTATCAGGAAAAACAATGGGGATAGTTTGTTTTGAATATATTAATAAAGAACACAAATGGGAATCTGATGAAATAAATTTTGCATGTCAGATTGCTGATATTATTGCTATTGCAATTCAGAATCGGGAAAAAATTGCTAGTCAAAATATTATAAAAAAGAATGAACAACGATTAAAAGGTTTATTAAGAATATCTCAAAGTAAATTTGATACAATTCAAGAATTATTAGATTTAGCACTTGAAGAAGCTGTATTGCTAACTAACAGTAAGATAGGTTTTATTTATCATTATGACGAAGAAACAAAATTATTTAAAAGAAATTCATGGTCAAAGAATGTTTTAAAAGAATGTGATATTAATGCCTCAGAAAATACGAGATCTTATTATTTAGATAATATTGGCTTTTGGGGTGAAGCTATAAGACAAAGAAAACCCATTATTGACAATAATTTTCAGTTATCAGATGAATTAAAAAAAGGATACCCTTCAGGTCATTCTGTATTATATAATTTTTTAGGCATTCCAGTCTTTATTGACAACAAGATAGTTGCAACAGTTGGCGTAGCTAACAAAGATGGAAATTATGATGATACTGATATAATGCAATTAAAATTAATGATGGATACCGTTTGGAAAATAGTACAACGAAAAAATGATGAAGAAAAGATTCGTCAACTTTCGATGGGAATTGAACAAAGTCCAGCAATTATAATCATAACAGATAAAAAAGGAAAAATTGAGTATGTTAATCCAATTTTCTTAAAAATAACTGGTTACACATCAATTGAAATTATTGGTAAAAATATTAGAGAAGAACTACCAAAAACAATTGAAAAAGAAGAATTTAAAGATTTATGGGATAAGTTTTCAAATGAAAAAGAATGGCAAGGTGAATTTTTAAGCAAAAAGAAAAATGGCGAATTATATTGGGTATCAACTATTATTTCTCCCATAAAAAATGAGAAAAATGAAACAACACATTATATAGGTGTTGGTGAGGACATTAGTGAAAGAAAAAAAATGATTTCGGAATTAATTGAAGCTAAAGAAAAAGCCGAACAGGTTAGTTTGTTAAAATCGAGATTATTAGCTAATATGAGCCATGAAATCAGAACTCCTTTAAATGGAATTTTAGGTTTTGCAGAACTAATGAAAGATGATATTGAAGATGAAAGCTATCAAATGATGGCCGAGACAATTCATTCAAGTGGAACACGATTGATGCATACACTTAATTCTATACTTGATTTATCGCTAATTGAAACTGATTCTAGTAAATTAGATTTACATAAAAAGGATTTAAATCTTTTATCAAAAGAGAGCTTTAATCTTTTTGTAGCTATGGCAAAAAAGAAAGACTTGCTATTAATTTCTGAAATTTCATACGATAATATGTTTGCAATTCTTGATGAAAATCTAGTAAATAAAATATTAAACAATTTGATAAATAATGCTATAAAATTTACTAAAGAGGGTAAAATTACAATAAAAACAATTTATCATATTATTGATAATAAAGAATTTGCTTGCGTTGAAGTACATGATACCGGAATTGGAATTGACAAAAAACATTTGAATTTGATTTTTGAAGAGTTCAGACAAGCAAGTGAAGGTACGTCACGTGCTTATGAAGGAACAGGTTTAGGTTTAAACATTTCACTTCGTTTTGCAAAACTAATGGGTGGGAATATAACTGTTGAAAGTCAATTGAATAAAGGTTCTGTCTTTACTCTATGGCTTCCTGCAGTTGATCATGAAGTTATTACTGAAAATAATTTAAAGCAAAACAAAACTGAAAAAATTACATTTCCAAATTCAAAAAATAAAAAAGTTCTTGTGGTTGAAGATGATGAAGATAGCAGAAAATTGGTGAAATTTATTCTGAAAAATTTTTGTGATTTAAGTATAGTTGATTCTGCTGAAGCTGCTTTGAAAAACATTGATTTAATAAAATATGATGCTATTTTGATGGATATAAGCTTAAAAGCTGGCATTAATGGAATGGAAGCTGTAAAATATATCAGAGAAAAATCAATAAATAATAAAACTCCAATAGCTGCATTTACTGCAAATGCAATGACTGGGCATAAAGAAGAATATTTAAAAGCAGGATGTACTCATTATATTTCTAAACCATTTATGAAAGCAGATTTATTAAATTTACTAAATAAAATGCTTAATTTTTAGAAACTTAAAAAAGCCAATAATTATATTTGATTAAATAATTGATAATTAGTTTTTGGATAATTTCTGGAATTAAAGAAATAAAATGAATACAATACATATCTTGTTTTTAATTTTTTTTTAAATTTGCTTTTTAAATTTTTAAAAGAATAGTGAAATTAAATAAAGACTTTTATCTAAATGAAAATGTGGTTGATGTAGCAAAAAGCCTGTTGGGAAAATATCTTTTCACTAACTTCAACGGGAGTATTTGTGGTGGTTATATTACAGAAACAGAGGCATATGCCGGAGTTACAGATAAAGCATCACATGCTTACAATAATCACAGAACAGCTCGTACAGAAATGATGTACAAAGAAGGTGGAATTGCCTATGTATATTTATGTTATGGAATGTATTCGCTATTTAATGTTGTTAGTAACAAAGAAAATATTCCACATGCAGTTTTAATAAGAGGTTTAACCGCCACTGAAGGACTTGAAACAATTGCCGAAAGAATTAAAATTGCTGATTTGAATAAATATAAACTTGATGGACCTGGTAAATTAAGTAAAGCACTCGGAATACACTATTCACAATCAGGTATTAATTTGTATGGAAGCACTATTTGGATTGAAGATAGAGGATTGAATATAAATGAAGAAAATATAAAAACAACCAAAAGGGTAGGAGTTGATTATGCGGAAGAAGATGCACACTTACCATACAGATTTATCTATAAACCAGTTAATTAATCAAAATAAGATTTTTAATTTTAAATGAAAGCTTTACGTATAGATCAGAAAAAGGAATTAAGTGAATATTTGAGTAATTTCGTTTCAGATAACAAAAAAAATAAAATCAATGAGATTGTTTTGCAAAGAACACGACATTTAACTGTAGTTTTAGAAGATATTTTCCAATCACAAAACGCCAGTGCGATTCTTCGTACTTGCTATTGCTTTGGAATCCAGGATGTTCATATTATCGAAAACAGATATTTATATGAACTCAATCCTGACGTTGAACTTGGATCGGCAAAATGGCTGAGTATGAATAAATATAATACAAAAGAGCACAATACGCTTCAAGCATTTGAAAAATTACGAAATAATGGATATAAAATAATTGCAACAACACCTCATACCAATGATATGATAATTAATGATTTGAATGTAGATGAAAAAATTGCACTGGTATTTGGTACAGAAAGAGAGGGCCTGTCAAAAATTGCAATGGAAAATGCAGATGCTTTTGTGAAAATTCCAATGTATGGATTTACTGAAAGTTTTAATATTTCTGTTTCAGCAGCAATGTCAGTATTTTATTTGAGCGAAAAAATCAGAAATTCAAAAATAAGTTGGCAACTTACTGAAGAAGAAATTTTTGAAATCAAAATCAATTGGTTTAGTAATGTTATCAGAATGTCTGACAAAATCATCAACGAATACTTTGCAAGAAAAGGATGGACATTGTAAAATTTTATTTTTCAATTATTTAAATGTATCAATTATATTTACTACCTTTACAACGATTTTAATCAATTTAATTAATTAAACAATAATAAGTTTATGGGAAAAGGTGACAAAAAAACCAGAAGGGGCAAAATAATCTTGGGAACTACAGGAGTTAAACGTCCAAAAAATAAAAAGAAAACTGTGTTAGATTCAAAAGATGAAAAGCATGTAGAAGAAATAAAAATTGAAAAAATGCCCGCTAAAAAAACAAAAAAGAAAGAAGCAGAACCAACTGCTTAATATCAAAAAAGAGATTGCTGTTTAAACAACAATCTCTTTTTTGTTATATGTATCAATATCAATTTATTATATTCTAAAATATTTTTTTATAAACGCTCAAACATCTTTCGCGTGCAAATTTATGATCAATCATATAGTTATAACTTAATTCATTGAATTCTTTCACCCATTTTCTTACATAAATTAGTTGAGGGTCAAATTTTTGTGTTTGCGAAATTGGATTAAAAATCCTGAAGTAAGGTGCAGCATCACAACCGCACCCAGCTGCCCACTGCCAATTTCCATTATTTGAAGACAATTCATAATCAAGCAATTTGGAAGCAAAATAAGCTTCGCCCCACCGCCAATCGATAAGTAAATGTTTGCATAAAAAACTGGCAACAACCATTCTAACTCTATTGTGCATAAATCCTGTTGCATTTAATTCGCGCATACCTGCATCAACTATCGCATAACCAGTTTTTCCATTGCACCAATGTTCAAAATCTGATTCATTGTTTAACCATTCAATGTTATTATAAATTGGTTTAAATGCACTATTTTCAACATATGGAAATGCATGCAATATCTGCATAAAAAACTCACGCCAAATCAATTCACTCATCCATACATCATTATGTGTCTGAGCAATATGAAAAACTTTTCGGATACTTATTGTCCCAAAGCGCAAATGCAATCCCAATCCACTAGTTGATAATGCAGGAATATCCCTTGTTTTATCATAATTATCAATAATATTCAAATCTATTTCTTTTGTTGGGAAATTGATATAGGAAGGATAAAAACCAATTTCGGATAAATCAAAAAGATTAATCGGCTTCATTATAAGTAAATTATGTAATAAGCCTTCGCTTTTACAAATATCTAAATTTTGTTCGTAAAATTTTTTTAGCCAGCTTTTTTTATAAAAACCAAAAACAGTATAGGGTTTAGAATCACTTTTTAAAATTTCGTCTTTTTCAAATATTACTTGATCTTTAAATAGCAGAAATTCAATGTTATAACTTTTAAAAAAATCTTCCAGTATTTTATCTCTTTTAATTGCAAAAGGTTCATAATCACGATTGGCAAAAACTTTTTCTACATCATAATTTGTAGTAATTTCTTTAAAAATATCAATTGGTACACCTTTTTTTATAAGCAAAGTAGAGCCGTACTTTTCTATACATTTTTTTAAATTTTTCAATTCATTATATATAAACCAAATACGTGCATCCTTTATATCATTAAGCTTATCAATAATAAACGTATCAAAAATAAAAACCGCAAGTACTTTATTACTACTTTGAAGAGCATGAAACAGTGCAGTATTATCATCAAGCCTTAAATCGCGACGAAACCAGAAAATGTTGATTTTTTCTTTTTCCATAAATAGAATTAATTATCTGAAAGCAAAGATAATGCTTTATTATATATTAATTAATTAGAATAGCAAATTAGTATTGAGATTAATTAAAATCTATTTTTTAAGTTCAATATAAAATTTACATCTCAAACTATCGCTATTTTTATATAAATTGATACCTTTGCAAAAAAAATAGCATTTACAAATTAAAAACAATAGTTGTGGATATATTCGACAAAATCAAGAAAAACTTTGGTCCATTAGGACAATATGCTCAGAAAGCACATGGATATTACATGTTTCCTAAACTTGAAGGTGAAATTTCGACAAGAATGAATTTTCGTGGAAAAGAAAGATTGGTTTGGAGTTTAAATAATTATTTGGGATTGGCAAATATGCCAGAAATACGTGAGGCTGATGCACAAGCTGCAAAGGATTGGGGTTTAGCAGCTCCAATGGGTGCAAGAATGATGTCGGGCCAAACTAAATACCACGAACAATTAGAAAATGAATTAGCTGAATTTGTTGGTAAAGAATCTTCATATCTATTAAATTTCGGTTATCAGGGAATGGTGTCAATAATTGATTCTTTGGTTGATCGTAAAGATGTTATTGTATATGATTCAGAGGCACATGCATGTATTATTGATGGTATGCGTCTGCATTTGGGAAAACGATTTGTTTTCCCACATAATAATATGGAAAGTTGTGAAAAACAATTACAAAGAGCAACAAAAGTAGCACAGGAAACTGGTGGTGGAATTTTAGTAATTACCGAAGGTGTTTTTGGTATGAGTGGTGACATGGGAAACCTGAAAGCCATTGTTGAAATGAAAAAGAAATATAATTTCCGATTATTGGTTGACGATGCACATGGTTTTGGAACAATGGGTGCTACTGGTGCCGGAACTGGTGAGGAACAAGGGGTTCAGGATGGTATTGATGTTTATTTTGCTACATTCGCAAAATCAATGGCAGGAATTGGAGCTTTTGTTGCCGGCGAAGAAACGATTATACGATATTTAATGTATAATCTTCGCTCGCAAATATATGCCAAATCATTACCTATGCCATTGGTTATTGGTTCTTTAAAAAGATTGGAATTAATTCGCACCCGTCCTGAATTAAAAGAAAAATTATGGACAATTGTAAGCGCATTGCAAGGTGGATTAAAAGAAAGAGGTTTTAATTTGGGAAACACACAATCACCTGTTACTCCTGTAGTTTTATCTGGGAGCGTACCTGAAGCAACTCAATTAACTTTCGATCTTCGCGAAAATTTTAATATTTTTTGTTCCATTGTCGCATATCCGGTAATTCCAAAAGGAACTATAATTATTAGATTGATACCCACAGCTATGCACACGTTAGCAGATGTAGAATACACATTAGATGCTTTTTCTAAAATTAAACACAAATTAGATTCAGGTGAATATGCCGCAGGTGAAATGATTGATGCTGCTTCAATGTAAATTTAATAAAAAAAATAAACACTTAGCCCGTTTGGAAGATTTTCAAACGGGCTTTTTAATTATGTATTTCGGGCTTTCAAATGGCTAAATAGGCTTTCTACCGCCAAAAATTTGAATTCAACAAACAAAATAATTAGTTTTGCAAAATATAATTAAATCTAAAAATGATCAAAAAGCAAAATTTATTAAAAAAACTTCATAAAATCAATTCTAATATTGATTTTATTGAATTCAGAGAGAGTCATTTAAAACTTGCTTTTACCATTATTACTTTTATAGGTTTATTTATTGTTGCAAGTTGGCATTTTATCGATCATTCTATTGATATTGAGAATAAAAGACCTGTTTTTTTTTTACGATTAAGCTGTATTTGTTTTTATATAGGCAGTTTAGCTTTTTCTTATTTTCATAAAAATCGAAAATATTTAAAGTTACAATTAATTATAGGATTTTATATATCTGTAATTTATTCTGCTTATTTGTCAATTTTAACAGGGGGAGTAGCCAGTCCTTATTGGTTTGGAATGAATTTTATCATTATCGCCTGGTTATTATTTGTTCCATTTGGTTTTTTAGAGTTGTTGATTAATTCAATAATTTTTATAACTATTTATTCAGGTATAATATTAATTGGATCAACAATTAATGTTGATTGGGGATTGTTTACAAAATATAACTTTATTTATCTTGAAACTTTTTTAATGGGAGGAGGCATTGCATTTATCAACAATAAACGATTGGCTTCAATATATGAAAATGAGCAAATTATAAAGGAAAGTGAAATTAAGTACAAAAATCTGATTAAAAAAGCAACTGATGGAATTATTATAACTCAAAAAGGAAAATTTGTATTGGTAAATCCTACCTTTTGTGAAATGATTGGATATTCAGAAAAAGAATTAATTGGGATGGGATTCTTTGATATGGTTAGCGAAGAAGACCGAAATTATATGATTGATATTCACAGCAGAAGGATGAAAGGTGAAAATTTTCCTTTGATTTATAATGCAAAAGGAATAAAAAAGGATAAAAGCATTATATACTTTGAACTCAACAGCACAACAATCACTTATAACAATGAACCAGCAGCTTTTATTATTTTAAGAGATCAATCACTAAAAATACATGCAGAACAAGCCATACGTGAAAGTGAAGAAAAATATAAAGCATTGGTTGAAAAAGCAAATGATGGAATTGTAATTCTTCAGGATGGTTATGTAAGATTTATTAATCAAATGATGGCCAAAATATTAGGATATGATGCAGATAGTATGATAAATACTCCTTTTTTAGATTATCTGGCAGATAATGAAAAAGAAAAAATTCTCAGTTATTATAAACAAAGACAAGAAGGTAAAGATATTTCTGCAATTTATGAAACATTATTAGTAGATAAGTGGGGTAAAAACAAACCAGTTGAATTTAATAACAGTATCATTAATTTCAACGGGAAAATAGCAACTCAAACGTATATCAGAGATATTTCTGAAAGAAAAAAAGCAGAATTACTTCTAAAAGAAAGTGAAGAAAAATTCAGGTCACTTACTTCAAGTGCAATGGATGCAATACTAATGATTAATCACTTAGGTCAAATCACATATTGGAATGAGGCTTCAGAAAGAATTTTTGGTTATAGAGCTGATGAAGTATTATTTAAAGACCTACATGATACAATTACCCCAAAAAGATTAATTGTTGAATACCGTGAAAAAATGATGAAATATGCTCTTAAAGAAATTATATTACCAAAACAAAAAACGTTGGAACTTATTGCAGTTAAGAAAGATGGAACTGAATTTTTTTATGAGCTCTCTCTTTCTTCTTTTACTATAAAAGAAAAATGGAACGGAGTTGGCATTTTACGAGATATTACAAACAGACTAAAAACAGAAGAAGAATTACGCAAATCTAAAGAAATTCTTCAAAATATCAATTTGGATTTGGAACAAAAAATTGAAGAACGAACTTTACAATTGACAAATACCAAAACACAATTATTAAGATTGCAAAAAGAAAACCTCCAATCACAATTTGAAATGCTTAAAAATCAGGTAAATCCACATTTTTTATTTAATAGTTTAAATGTTTTGGTTTCTCTTATCAAATTAGAGCCCGATACTGCTGAAAGATTTACAGAACAACTCTCGAAAGTATATCGTTATGTATTAGAAAACAAAGAGAAAGATCTTGTAAATCTTGAAAGTGAAATGGATTTTTTAAAAGCCTATGTCTATCTATTGGAAATTCGTTTTATGGAAAAATTGAAAATAAGTATAAATATTCCGGATGAAAAATTGCCAATGCAAATTCCACCAATTGCCCTTCAGTTATTGATTGAGAATGCCATAAAACACAATACTTTCTCAAAAAAAAGCCCTTTGATTATTGATATTTTTACTGACGATAATAATTATTTGCACGTTATCAATAATTTGCAAATAAGAGAAAACAGAATTGAATCAACTGGAATTGGATTAAAAAATATTGAAACCCGATATGGATATTTTACAGATAAAAAAATAAATTACGGAATTAACGATAATAATTTTTTAGCAAAAATACCACTAATATAAAAATTTGATTTTATGAATATAATAATTTTAGAAGATGAAGAATTGGCAGCACGCCGACTAGAAAGCATGATTAAACAATTTGATCAGAAAATCAATATCATGGCAAAAATTGAATCAGTAGAAGAAGCCATAAAATGGTTCAGTTCTAATCCTGAACCTGATTTGATATTTCTTGATATTCATCTTGAAGACGATTTAAGCTTTGCAATTTTTGATAAAGTTGAAGTAAAATCTGCAATAATTTTTACAACCGCTTTTGATGAATATGCTATTAAAGCATTCAAATTAAAGAGCATAGATTATTTATTAAAACCAATATCGCAGGATGATTTAAATAAAGCTATCGAAAAATATCAGGATTGGAATAATTCAAACTCATCATCTTCTGTAGATATGCAATCGCTGTTTGAATTGATAAACAAAAAAGTACCATCTTTTAAAAATAGATTTTCAATTACTATTGGGACTAAAATCAAAACCTTTGAAATTAATGATATTGCCTATTTTTACTCTCAGTCAAGCATTACATTTCTGGTAAGTAATGATAATATGGAATATCCGATTGATTATAGTCTTGACCAACTGATATCTATGCTCGATCCACAAGATTTTTTCAGAATTAATCGTCAATATCTGGTTAAAATGAAATCAATTGCAAATGTGCATGTTTTTCCTAAAAGCCGTTTAAAATTAGATTTAACACCTAATCGCAACGATGAAATTTTTGTTAGTATTGATAAAGTAACAAAATTTAAAGAATGGCTGAATACTTAAGCTAAAGCTCTAATTATTTGCAATTATTTCTATTTCATCAGATTCTAAAACTTTTATTCCTGAAAAGTTTGTTTTGGCAGCTCTAAACATTGCCTTTGCAACAGTATATGCATGAATAGCTTTGTTTTTTCTAAATTTGCCAAAGAATAAAAAACTGAAAATCTGCATCATATATTTTCCAATTATTTCTCCAAACCTAAATTCACTTCTATCGCCCAAAAGCATAGAGGGTCTCATAAAAATAATTGAAAGTATATTTAATTGAGATACTGCATATTCCATTTCACCTTTGGTTTTCAGATAAAAATTATTTGAATTTTTATCTGCACCTAAAGATGAAACTATGATTAATTTTTTAATTTCTGATTTTGCTAATACTTTTCCAATATTTATTGTAATATCAAAATCTACATTTCGAAAAGCTTCTTTAGTTTTTGCATTTTTGATTGTAGTACCTATGCAACTAAAAACAACATCAGCTTCAACTTTCACAATTTCATCGATTTTGTTAAAATCAATAATTCTTGTATTTATTTTATTGTTTTGGATCTGTATAGGTTTTCTTACCCATAACTCTATCTGATCAAAATAGTTATCATTTTCAAGTATATGTAATAATTCATTACCGATTAAACCTGTTGATCCAATAATTATTGCTTTCATGTTATCAGATTTTATTTTCCTATACAGAAATTAGCAAATATATTTCCAAGTATCTCATCATTAGTTACTTCACCTGATATCTCGCCCAAATGTAGCAATGCTGTTTTCAAATCAATTGCAATCAAATCGCCGGGAATATTATTGTTTAAACCGTTCTCAATTTGACTTATAGATTCAAGTGTTTTAGATAAAGCCTCGTAATGTCTTATATTTGAGATTACTGTATTATTAGAATTCTCATTTATTGATACAGATTTTAATAATGAATCTGTTATCAGATTAATATTTTCCTTGCGCTTAGCTGAAATAAAAATGATTTCCAAAGAAAGCAAATCTCTGATATGCTGAGGTGTTTGAAATAATAAATCCGTTTTATTTGCTATTATAATGAACTTTTTATCTTTATTTTCTATTTGTTGTTCAAAATCATTCAATGAAGCTTTAATTTCTTTAACACTTGTTTTGCAAATATCTACAACATAAAGAATTATACTTGCTTGACTTATTTTTTGATAAGTACGTTCAATCCCAATGTTTTCGATTTCATCATCAGATTGTCTTAAACCTGCAGTATCTATAAATCTGAATGTTATGCCATTTATATTAAGTATATCTTCAATAGAATCGCGGGTTGTTCCTGGTATTTCAGAAACAATTGCTTTTTCTTCATTTAATAATGAATTTAAAAGGGTTGATTTTCCAACATTAGGCTTACCAATTATGGCAACCGGAATCCCATGTTTTATCACATTACCCATTGCAAATGAGTTAATTAATTTTTGAATTTCTGATTTGAGTTTTGATAACAGAATATTAAGTGCATTTCTATCTGCAAATTCAACATCTTCCTCACCAAAATCCAATTCCAATTCTATTAATGAAGCAAAATTTACCAATTCTTGTCTTAAAACTTTAATTATATTCGAAAAACCACCACGCATTTGAGAAAGAGCTAATGCATGAGATGCTTTTGAATTAGATGAAATTAAATCAGCAACTGCCTCAGCCTGTGACAAATCAATTTTCCCATTTAAAAAAGCCCGCATTGTAAATTCACCGGGTTTAGCTGGACGAGCTCCCTTATTAATAAGTAATTCAAGTATTTTCTGCAAAATATAAGATGATCCATGGCATGAAATTTCAACTGAATTTTCGCCAGTATAAGAATGAGGTGCTTTAAAAATACTTACAAGTACTTCATCTATAATATCATTACCATTCTGAATATTCCCAAAATATATCCTATGACTTTTAAAATCAGTAAAATTGCTATTTTTGCTTACAAATATTTTTTTACAAATCTCTATTGCATTTTCACCCGAAATTCTTATAATTGATATTGCTGCATAACCATTAGCAGTCGCAGGTGCACAAATTGTGTCATTATTATACATAGCCATTTTTTTTACAAAATTAGTTTAAAAATTAATATTTTTTTCAATTTTGTATTTTACAAACCCTAAATTTACTAATTTTGACACAAAAAACGTTTTATGTTAAATTCAAAATATTATATTTTAGCTTACTTTACTTTAATTATTTTTTTATCTTCTTGCAAAACAAATTATAATGTAGTTAAAGTTGATTTAAATAGCAAACCTTCAACTAAAGATGGTTTTTATTATAATTTACCTAAAAACGTTTTAAAAATATCCTTAGATATTGAAAAACAAGAAAATATAAAAGGTCCATATAGTGATTTTGCAAAACAGTATTTTGGACTTACAAATATTATTACACAAAGTTCATCAAGCTATAGTATTAAAAATGTGTCAATTGAAACAATTTCAGAAATTGACACTTCAAATATTTATTTTGTTGAAACTAATAATGCAGATTTGAAAATAAGTTTTAATGAAATGGGAATGCTGGCAGACGTTAATTGTATTGAAATTAAAGACTTCAAAAACAATTTTAATACTGAAAATATTATAGATCAAGCATCTGACAATAATGCATATCCGATATTATTCAGAAAATTTGCAGATTTGAATATGTATGAAAAAATAGATACAATTTACAAAAAGGTAAAATCAGACACATCTTTTGTTATCGAAAAGACATTTAAGACTTCAATGGTTGAGAAGCCTACTGACCTAAAAGTTAAAGAAATAGTAGATTATCTAAGTAAAATTAAAGATGCAAAATTTAATATAATTACAGGCGATGTTGATGCTACTGATAAAAAAAATCTCGAATTTATGTATCAGGAATTACAAAATCAAGAAGAACAATATTTTAAATTATTTACTGGTATAACTATCAATCAATCAAATACTTTTACATTTTATTATTATCCCGAAAAAGATACAAATTATCAAACGACCAAATCAGATATTTGTAAATTTTCAGTATTAAAAGGAATTACAAATGAAGACGGACCTGATGTGGAAAATATTTCAATTCAACTTGATTACAGAAAAAATATTAGTAACCTATACAAATACAATACTTTAAAAAACAAAAAGAGAAAATCAAAACATGGTTTTTATTATAGAAATCCCGCATTTGCAAATATTTCCGTTTTAAAAGAAAATGTTTCAATATATTCATGCGTGAAAGCTATAGCACAATCAGGGATAGTTTTATCTTTGCCTCAAAAAAATATTTCATTAAAATTCGATGAAAAAACGGGCTCAATTATATTAATGAAAATCAATTAATTGAAAAGAAATTTTTGTCTTTTATTCTTTTAATTGTTAAGCTATTTTAAAATGATTATTTTTTTTAAATCAATTTATTTTTTTTATTGTTTATCTATAAAAACAGAGTTGTAATTATTTTTAAAATAAAAATACAATTTCTTTATTTTCAAACAAATATTAAAAATAAACAAAATGAAAAATAGTTTTATAACCTTAATAATTTTTATCAGCTTAAGTATTAATTCACAAGCATTTAGCCAGAATTTAGTAACTGATTTTTCTAAAATTCCAACAGAATTTAAATACAAAGATCAAGTTTTTTATAAGCTTCCATATGCTTACAATGCTTTAGAGCCTTACATTGATAAAGAAACAGTTATGTTTCATTACGACAAACATCATAAAGCTTATTTCACAAAATATTTGGATGCTATTGAAGGCAAAAACATTACTGATATTGAGGATGTTTTAAAGAATATCAGCAAATATTCAGATGCAATTCGCAACAATGCTGGTGGATATTATAATCATATTTTATATTGGCAAATCATGTTGCCAGAAGGAAGCAATATTCCTTTAGGTAAATTGGCAAATGAAATAAATAAAAAATTCGGAAGTTTCGAAAATATGAAAAAACAAATATCAGATGCAGCAATAACTAAATTTGGAAGTGGTTGGGCTTGGTTATCAGTCAATAAAAATGGAGATTTATTTATATCCACCACAAGCAATCAGGATAATCCTTTAATGGATATTATTTCTGAAAATGGCAATCCGATATTAGGACTTGATGTATGGGAACATGCTTATTACCTTAAATATCAAAACAAAAGAAAAGATTATATTGAGAATTTCTGGAAATTAGTCAATTGGGATGAAATTGGCAAAAAATATGAAAATCTAATCAAAAAATAATTTTAATCTGTTTATTCTTTTATTATTCGATGATTAATTAATTATACGAAACTAAATCTATTGCAGTGCATATTTAGTATTTACTTGTAAATCAAAATAATATATATTAGTTAAGTAATTAATTCTTATTAATAAATGTTAAATAAGAAAGATAATACAATTAAATATCAATTGTAATTAAAAACTTTTATAATTTTACTGATTCAAAAAAAATTCTAAATACGCAATAGAAAGTGAGCTTAATTGACAAAATCAAAATATTTGCCGGCAAATATTATCTCAACAAACACAAATACAGCATAATAAGAAATCGTTTAATTTCAAATTTGGATGATGCCAAAACAATAGGTATTATTTATATATTAGAAGACGAAACAACTTATAATCATATCACACGATTTGTCAAATTACTTCAGGATAAGCAAATTGCAGTAAAAGCTATTGGATATTTCGAAGGAAATGTTCGCCCGATTTATGCTATCGAAAAACTATCTCTTGACTTTTATGATAAAAAAGTGTTGAATTGGTTCAATAAACCTGGAGGTAGTTATGTTAGTGAGTTTATGAAAACAGAATTTGATATTCTGATAGATTTGTCGTTAACAGATATTTTTCAAACAAAATATATTTCAACTTTATCAAAATCAAAATTCAAAGTTGGTAAAGGTGGCGATTCTAATAAAGAAATATTTGATTTGATGATAGATATCAATGAAAAAACCACTTTGGACGAATTTATTACATTGATTATACATTATTTGAGCATCATAAATAAAAAAATAAATGAGTAAAAAATTTAAAGGAACCGGAGTAGCAATTGTTACTCCTTTCCATAAGCATGGCACAGTTGATTTTACATCATTAGGCAAATTAATTGATCACATTATTAATAATGGAATTAATTACATCGTTGCACTTGGTACAACAGGTGAAACTGCAACCCTTACTGAAAAAGAAAAAATTGCAGTTACTGATTTTATAATAGAAACTACAGACAAAAGAGTTCCAATTGTATTGGGAATTGGAGGCAACAATACACAAAAATTAATAGAGCAAGTTAAAGAAACAAATTTTGATGGTATTGATGCAATTTTATCAGTTGCACCTTATTACAACAAACCACAACAAAAAGGATTGTATTATCATTTTAAAAGTATTGCAGATGTTTCACCAGTTCCTATGATAATATATAATGTTCCAGGACGAACTGGTGTAAATATTTCTGTTGAAACAACTTTAAAATTAGCAAATGAAGTTGAATGTATAATTGGAATTAAAGAGGCTTCTGGAAATCTGATGCAGATTATGCAGATTATCAAAGATAAACCTAAAGATTTTCTGGTTATTTCCGGAGATGATGCCCTGACAATGCCAACAATTTGTGCAGGTGCTGATGGTGTTATTTCTGTCGTTGCAAATGCATTCCCAAAAGAATTTTCAGAAATGGTTCAATATGCTTTAGATGGGAAAATGCTAAAAGCTAAAGAATTGCATTACAAGCTTTTTGATTTTGGTAATGCTATTTTTGAAGATGGCAGCCCAGCTGGAATAAAAGCAGCTTTAGAAGTTTTGGATCTTTGTCAGAACAATTTACGATTACCATTGGTAAAAGTAAATAAACAGACCTTGCTTAATATACATAACAAGGTTAAAGAAATTACTAATTAAATAACTGGCTTACTTTTGTAAGCCTTTTTTATGAAAAACAATTTTAAAATATTGCTTTTTTTTAAAATTTTATTCTGTGTAAATATTTCATTCTCACAGAATTTTGATTACTTACCAAAATCAACTACAAATCAGATTGTAAAACATACATATTATTCATTATCATATTCTGAAGAAAACGAACAAGCTGAATGGGTTGCCTATATGATTACTTCAGGTAGAACCAATGGAACTTTAAAACGATCTGATAAATTCATCCCGGATCCCATGATAACAACAAAGTCAGCAATTTCCAATGATTATAAAAAATCAGGTTATGACAGAGGACATCTGGCACCTGCGGCTGATATGAAATTTGATGAAATAGCTATGTCTGAATGTTTTTATATGAGTAATATGTCTCCGCAATTGCCTGGCTTCAATAGAGGAATATGGAAAAAACTTGAAGAAAAAGTTAGAAATTGGGCATTAACAGAAGACACACTTTACATAATAACTGCTGGAGTTTTAACCGGTATTGATAAAAGAATTGGAGAAAATGGAGTAGGAGTGCCTAAATTATTTTATAAAATTATACTTAAAAATTCAGTAAATGAAAAGAAAGCCATTGCTTTTTGTATTCCAAATCAGAAATCGGATAAATCAATTTATGAATATATTGTGAATATTGATAAGATTGAAGAATTAACTGGTATTGACTTCTTCCCAAATCTATCAGATAAAATTGAAAATAAGCTTGAAAGTCAAATAAATATAAATTTGTGGAAATAAAAAAAAGAAGAGATATACTCTTCTTTTCCAGTATTTTAATTAAAATGTGATTATTTTTTAATTTCTAATAGTTCCACATCAAATATTAAAGTTGAATATGGTGCAATTGCCTGACCTGCACCTTGTTCTCCATAAGCCAAATCATAAGGAATATATAATTTCCATTTAGAACCAACACTCATTAATTGTAAAGCTTCTGTCCATCCTTTAATAACTCCATTAACTGGAAAACTAATTGCTTGGCCTCTTTCAACAGAACTATCAAAAACTTCTCCTGTGATTAATGAACCATGATAATGAGTTGTAACTACATCATTAATAGTGGGTTTATCACCATTACCTTCAGCAATAATTTCATATTGTAATCCACTTTCTAAAGTAATTACACCTTCTCTTTTTGCGTTTTCTTCCAGAAATTCTTTGCCGGCACTCATTGCAGTTTCCATTGTTTTTGCCTGTAATTCTGTAAAATAATCGTTTATAATTTTGCCAATTTCTTCGTCTGGAATAGCTAAAGAATTGTTATCTAAAACATCTTTCATCGCAAGCAAAAAATCTTCAGTACTTTCGATTGCTAATCCCTGATTTTTTATATTAAATGCTACACTAGCACCCAAGCTATAACTTAATTTATTCATTTTTTTATTTTTTTAAAAGCGGCAAAGATAATCTTTTATTAAATAATACCAAAGTCTAATAAATATTTTGACCTTTAGTTATTAAAAAATAAAAACTATAAATTTGAAGGCTCTTTCAAATATTTTATCAAAGTACAAATTAAATTTCCAACTTAAATTATTGATTTCCAAACAAAATAATTTTTATCAAATGACATTTCTGGTAATTGATTTTTAAAAATCCCGAATACACTTGCTCCGCTACCACTCATCGCAGCATATAAAGCTCCATTTTCGTATAATTTTGTTTTAATAAATTTAATTTCAGGATATTTATGAAATACACTATGTTCAAAATCATTAATTAACAAATCTTTCCATTGATTAATTGGATGCAAAATAATATCATTAATATCAATATTTTCATTACGTGGCTTTACCAACTTGTAAGCATCTGGAGTACTTATATTTACAGGTGGTTTTACAATAATAATAAAGTAATCTTTCAGTGTTAGTTCAATTTCTCTAAAAACATCACCTTTTTCGCTGGCAATAACTGCTTTATTTTTTATAAAAAAAGCACAATCACTTCCTAATTGTGATGCATATTTTATCAATTCCAAATCACTAATATTCAAACCAAAATATTCATTTAATAATTTAAGCATAAAAGCTGCATCTGAAGAGCCTCCACCAAGACCTGCACCATGAGGAATGGTTTTAAGCAATTCGATATCAATTGCAGGCAAATTGAAGTCATTCTTCAATATATGATATGCTTTAACACATAAATTTGTTTCAATATTTCCTTCAATTGGGATGCCTCTTATATTTAGATTGGTTTCATTTTTCGAAAGAGAAATCTCCAAAACATCACACAAAGATATTGGATAAAAAACAGTTTTAATATTATGAAACCCATCATTGCGTTTATTTTCAACATATAAACCCAAATTTATTTTGCAATTAGGAAAACAAATCATATCTTCATTTTTTTTGTAAAATTAATAAATTTATTACAATTACATGATTAAATAAGGAAATTGATTTGTACTTTATAAGCTATTTATTAAAATCAATTGAATTGATTTTTTGAATTGACTTTCAAACTATTATATCAATAATTTGTTTAATTATCTTAATTTGTATTTATTCTCAATTGCATTATTAACTTTGCAAATTAATAATTAATAAATCAAGAGATTAATAAAACGCTATAAAACAATAACATATATGAAGTTTAATATTGGTGATAAAGTAAAATTTTTAAATTCAAGTGGGGGAGGAATTGTAACAAAAATAATCAGTTCAACAATGGTAAGTATAGCTATTGAAGATGGTTTTGATATACCTACATTAACGAGTGAAATTATTAAAATGGATGAAAGTTCAACTTCAGCAAAAATGTTTAGTCAAAACTATAATATTAATCATATAGAAGTAGTTACAGAAAGTTATCAGGGTGAAGATTCTAAATCGGGATTAATAAAATCTTACACAAATAATTCTCATCCAGCAGGTATTTATTTGACATTTGTACCTCACGATCAAAAATGGCTGATTACCGGTGATATAGATATTTACCTAATAAATCATACTGAATTTTTCACATTGTTTAATTATACGTTATTCGGTAACAATTCAAAGTATTTTGGGATGGATTATGATGTATTGGAACCTGAAAGTAAAAAATTGATAACCACAATAGAACGTGAAGAACTTGAAGATTGGAGTTCAGGTAATATTCAGATTTTGTTTCATGCCGAATCAAAAGACAGATTACTTTTACCTTTAAGTGCTGATTATAAGATAAAACCAACAAGATTTTATAAAGAAGAAAATTACATTACTTCCTCGTTTTTAGGTGAAAAAGCATTAATTCTAACAATTGGAAGATTAATAGAAAATGCAGTTCATGGGTATAAAATTCTGCCAAAGAATGATGAAAATCAAAAAGCAGAACTTCCAGCTAAAATAGCTGTACAAATGAAAAATGAGAGCATTTTAGACAAACATCTAATAAATGCAAATACGGCAGAAATTGATTTGCATATAGGTGAATTGGTTGAAGATTATTATCTTTTAGAAAATGCAGAAATGCTTAAAATTCAGCTTGACTATTTTAGAAAATGCTTAGATACAGCATATATAAATAGAATATCTAAATTAATTTTTATACATGGAGTTGGAAATGGGATTCTTAAAAATGAAATTATAAAAGTTTTGAAAACCTATGATAATCTTCATTATTTTGATGCTTCTTTGGCAAAATACGGTGTTGGTGCAACTGAAGTGTATATTAATCATAATAAATAATATCACAATACGCTGAATAACAAAATAGTATAAAATGTTTTTTGTTTGCAATCCAACAAAAATCCTGAAAATTTAAGTTTTTTTCAACCATTATTCATTATTTTTGTTGAATAATAAAAAAGTAATCAAATATGAGTGTACTTGTAAATAACGAATCAAAAGTGCTGGTACAAGGATTTACCGGTTCAGAAGGAACATATCATGCTTCACAAATGATAGCATATGGTACGAATGTAGTAGGAGGGGTTACTCCCGGAAAAGGAGGCCATTATCATTTAGAGCAACCTGTTTTCAATACGGTTGAAGACGCTGTAAAACAAACAAATGCAGATGTTTCAATTATTTTTGTACCACCTGCTTTTGCAGCAGATGCTATAATGGAAGCTGCTGATGCCGGTATAAAATTAATTGTTTGCATTACAGAAGGTATTCCTACCAAAGATATGGTAGTCGTAAAAGAATATTTAAAGTGTAAGAATACCCGATTAATCGGACCAAATTGTCCCGGAATAATTACACCTCCAAATACAAAAATAGGAATTATGCCTGCTTTTATTCATACGCCAGGTACAATAGGTATCGTTTCTCGTTCGGGAACCTTAGCTTATGAGGCTGTTGATCAAATAACAAAAGTTGGATTAGGACAATCAACTGGTATTGGTATTGGTGGAGATCCAGTACCTGGTACAACCATGAAAGAAGCAGTTGAATTATTCATGAACGACCCTGATACAGAAGCAATTGTGATGATTGGCGAAATTGGTGGAAATATGGAAACTGATGCTGCACTTTGGATTAAAGAATTTGGAAACAAACCAGTTGTAAGTTTTATTGCCGGCGCTACTGCTCCTAAAGGAAGAACTATGGGACATGCAGGAGCAATCGTTGGTGGTGTGGCTGATACAGCAGAAGCTAAAAAAGAAATTCTAAGAAATTGTGGTGTTTTCGTTTGTGATTCTCCTGCTGATATTGGAGTTACAATGTTGAAAGCACTTGGAAAATAATTATTTATATTTTCAGAAAAGCCTTGCTGAGTGTTTAGCAAGGCTTTTCTTTTTTTATAATAACATTGTCTATAATTCAATATATTTTTCATTTATGTATACAAAAAGCATATTTTCTTTACTGTTTTTACTCTTTACATTTGCAATAAATGCAAGATCACAATCAGATACAGCAATTTTTCTTAAAAACTTAATTAATAAACATACTATTTATAAAAGTCTAAATGTAAATTTTATTTCAAAATCAAATCTGGATAGTACAAAAATTTTGAAGAAAAAAGTATGGTTTTTTCAAAACAAAAAAGATTTCAATCTTAGAGCGGAAGTAATTGATTATAAAATAAATAAGCTATTATCTATTTGTATTGTTAACGATAAAAAGATGTATTTTATTAACCCAGACTCAAAACGAAGTGATTTATTTACATTTAATTTAATGAAAGATAACGAATTGAACGATTTTTACTTTCAGATCTTAACTGATAATTTGCCTTCTTATCTGATAAAAGAAGGCAATAATGAAACAATAATAAATGATTTGATTAATGATATCAGAAAAAATGAAAATATTAATTTTGAATTCATTAATAATCAATTTATTAATTCAAGATTGTGCTTTGGATATAAAATTACAGATTTTGACAAGAATAACGGCTACATTGCTGATAAAAGTGGAAATTCAAATGAAAAATATGCAGAGAAATCGATTGAAAATGTTTACTTTTATATTTCGGATTCAAATTTAGCAGAACGAAATTTTCAATATTTTTATGAAAATCCTAAAATGATCAGACAATCATCAGAGCAAATTGAAAATATTCTTTTTAACAATGAAAAAAATGAAAATATCCATTTATATACAATTAATAATGACACACTTAAAAACTATTTCAAAACTCAATCAAAATACAATGGGTTTGAAACAGTAATAGTAAATGCAGATTTTTCAATTAAAAAAGCACCCGATTTTGAAGGTTTAACCATTGAAAACAAAAAGTTCATTTTAAGTGAAAATAAATCGAAACGTCAATTATTGGGTTTTTGGAATAGCGATTGTGAAGAATGTCTAATTCAATTAAATGCATTAAATGAAGAGCTTACAACAAATTTGCCCAAAAATTTCAATTTTGTTGCAGTTAATCCAAATGAGGTTCGGGATAAAGATTTGAAAGAGTTTCTTCTGAATAAAAATTTCCGTTTTTCTGTAATTTTTTCAAAAGATGCAGGTGAAAAATATTTAACAAACAAACCTCCATTTTATATTTTACTTGATGAAAACCAAAATATTAAAGAAATTTTTTACGAATTAACAGAAGAGATATTAAACAAAATTTTTGATAAATCAGAATAGATAAATTTAGAAATTCAGAGCCAATCAGCTTAAAAATAGCATTTAAGATTTCTGGATTTCTTATTTTAATTTTAGTGGTCTGCCTTCTGCGTTATTTTTTTTTAATTTTAAGTTCTATTTCATTCGTAATAAGAACTTTATTTGCATACAACTTTATAATTTTTTTACTCTAAGTTGTAAAAAAATTAATAAAACATACTCGGATCAATCATAGAAAGAGTAAACATTTGATTCTCTGATATTATTTCAGAATTTACACAGTCAACTTTATTGCATATTCCTATACAATCAGAAAATTCAAGCTTTTGAGTAGTAAATATCGCAAGTATCTTTGCACCACAACTACAATTAGAATAAACTGCAAGAGGAGAATCGCAATGAGGGCAAAGAATTTCCAGAATATCATTTTTTTTAATTTCAATATCTACAAAAATCCTGCTTTTATCACCAAAAACTGGACTTAAACCAACGAAACCTGTTTTATCCTGAAACTTAACTTTAAGATAAATCCCATTAAAACCATTGAAATTTACCCGTTTACTAATTAAATTATGTCCATTTTTACAAAAACATTCTTTTACTACAATAATTTTTTCATTATTGCTAATGTCTTTTTTGGGATTAGGAAAAACCATCATCCCTTTATTATCAAAAATACTCATCATTATCAATTTTTAAGACTATAAATTTACAACAAAAAAAATGTTTAAAATATTAATTAATTAAAAAAGTTAAAAAAGTATTTTTTAAGTGTTGCCAAATGATTAAATTTGTAATATTTATAAGAATTTAGTAAATTTGCAAACTTTTAAAGAAAACAAACCAAATATATATGAGTTTTAGAATTGTAGTTTTAGCAAAACAAGTTCCAGATACCAGAAATGTAGGAAAAGATGCAATGAAAGCAGATGGAACTGTTAACCGTGCTGCTTTACCAGCTATTTACAATCCGGAAGATTTGAATGCTTTGGAAATGGCATTAGAGATTAAAAGTAAAATGAAAGATGCCGAAATTATTGTAGTTACAATGGGTCCTCCAAGAGCTGCAGAAATAATTCGCGAATCAGTCTATCGTGGAGCAGATAAAGGTTATTTAATTACCGATAGAAAATTTGCAGGTTCGGATACATTAGCAACATCTTATGCTATATCATTGGCTGTTAAAAAATTAGCACCATTTCACTTGGTAATTTCAGGTCGTCAGGCAATTGATGGAGATACAGCGCAAGTTGGGCCTCAAGCAGCTGAAAAATTAGGTATTCCACAAATTACTTATGCTGAAGAATTTATTTCAGCAACAGAAAAAGACATAACTATAAAACGTAGATTAGAAAGAGGTATTGAAGTTGTAAAATCTTCATTACCAGCGCTAATTACTGTACATAGTTCTGCTCCTGAATGTCGTCCGCGTAATGCAAAATTATTAATGAAATTCAAACATGCCCGCACTGTAACTGAACTACAGGAGGAAGTTAGAGATTATACTGAACTTTTTGATAAAAGACCATACCTTCAGATTGAAGAATGGACAGTTGCTGATCTGGATGCAAATGTTGAATTTCTTGGTTTATCTGGTTCACCTACAAAGGTCAAAAAAATAGAAAATGTTGTTTTGCAACAAAAAGAAACCATTCTATTGACAGAATCAGACAAAGATATTGAAGGTTTAATGAAAGAACTTATTGATATTCACATTATTGGTTAATTAAATTTTTTACTGAATAAATATTTTAATAAATATGAATAACATTTTTGTTTATTGCGAAGTTACTGAAGAAGGTTTAATTGCCGATGTAAGTTTAGAATTGCTATCGAAAGGGCGCAAATTAGCTAACGAATTAAATATCAAATTAGAAGCTATCGTAATTTGTGATCAAATTCAAAATATTGAAAATCAACTATATCCATTTGGTGTAGATGTAATACATATCGCACAAGATTCGAGATTATTTCCTTACACAACATTGCCACATTCATCAATTGTAGTTAATTTATTTAAAGAAGAAAAACCAGAAATAGCACTTTTTGGTGCAACTTCTATAGGCAGAGACTTGGCTCCAAGAGTGGCTTCTTCTTTAAGATGCGGATTAACAGCAGATTGCACAAGCTTAGAAATTGGCGATCATACCGAAAACAAAACTCAAAAACTTTATAAAAACTTATTATATCAAATACGTCCTGCTTTTGGTGGTAATATTATTGCAACTATTATAAATCCTGACACGCGCCCTCAAATGGCTACTGTTAGAGAAGGAGTTATGAAAAAAGAAGAATTTTCAACTTCATATAAAGGCAAGCTTAAAAAATTAAGTATTGAAAAATATTTGAAAGAGGATGACTTTTTGGTTGAAATTTTAGAAAGACATGTTGAACAACAAAAAATTAACATCAAAGGTGCACAAATTATTGTTGCCGGAGGTTATGGTGTTGGTTCAAAAGAAAATTTTCAAATGCTACATCAATTAGCCGAGGCTATTGGAGGTGAAGTAGGAGCAACCAGAGCTGCTGTGGATGCTGGAATGGTTGAGCATTCAAGACAAATCGGACAAACAGGTGTAACCGTTCGCCCGAAATTGTATATTGCTTGTGGTATTTCAGGTGCTGTTCAACACAGAGCAGGAATGGATCAAAGTTCAAAAATTATTTCAATTAATAACGATCCAAAAGCACCAATTAATAAAATTGCCGATTATACCATAATTGGTAATGTTGGTGATATTTTACCAAAAATGATTAAGTATTATAAAGAAAATTCAAAATAATAAAACGAGAAAAATAATGGCTAATTTTTATACAGATAACGAAAACTTAAAATTTCATCTTTCACATCCTTTAATGGATAAAATTGTAAGATTGAAAGAGAAAAATTTTGCTGATAAAGAAAATTATGATTTTGCTCCAATAGATTTTGAAGATGCATTGGACAATTACGATAAAGTGCTTGAAATCATTGGTGAGATATCGGGAAATATTATAGCTGAAAATGCAGAATCTGTAGACCATGATGGTCCTACATTAGAAAATAATGAAGTTAAATACGCAAAAGGAACTCAACAAAATTTCAGAGTCTTACATGAAGCAGGATTAATTGGAATTTCATTACCTCGTTTTTATGGTGGTTTGAATTTTTCTATGGTTCCATATGTAATGTCAGCCGAAATTGTTGCAAGGGGAGATGCTGGTTTTGCAAATATCTGGGGTTTACAGGATTGTGCAGAAACATTGCACGAATTTGCCTCCGATGAAGTTAAAAATGAGTTTTTACCAAGATTTAATAAAGATGGAGCAACTGCAGCAATGGATTTAACAGAACCTGATGCAGGATCTGATTTACAAGCAGTTCAATTAAAAGCAACTTATGACGAAAAAGCAGGAACCTGGCGTTTAAATGGTGTAAAAAGATTTATTACCAATGGAGATGCTGACGTTTCATTGGTTTTAGCTCGTTCTGAGGAAGGAACTTCTGATGCTCGTGGTTTATCATTATTTGTTTATGATCGCAAAGATAATGCGATGACAGTTCGTCGTATTGAAAACAAATTAGGTATTAAAGGCTCTCCAACTTGCGAACTTGTATTTACAAATGCTCCTGCTAAATTAGTTGGTGATCGCAAAATGGGACTTATCAAATATGTAATGTCTTTAATGAATTCTGCTCGTTTGGGTGTTGGTGCTCAATCAGTTGGAATAGCTGAAGCTGCTTATCGCGAAGCTTTAAAATATGCCTATGAAAGAGAACAATTTGGCAAAGCTATTATTCAATATCCTGCTGTTTTTGAATTACTTACAAATATGAAAGCAAAAACAGATGCAATTCGCACTTTATTATATGAAACTTGCAGATATGTTGATATTTATAAAGCATATAGTTTTATTGCTGAAGATAGAAATCTCACTCATGAAGAACGTAATGATTTCAAATTCAATCAGAAAGTTGCTGACGTATATACTCCTTTATTAAAACTTTTTTCAAGTGAATATTGCAATCAAATTGCTTATGATTCATTACAAGTTCATGGTGGAACTGGTTTTATGAAAGATTTTCCGATTGAAAGAATCTACAGAGATGCACGTATAACAACTATTTACGAAGGAACTTCTCAATTACAGGTAGTTGCTGCTATCAGAGGCGTAAGTAATGGTGTTTATCTAAAATCTATGCGTGATTATGCAGAAAATGAAGTTAAACCAGAATTACAATATCTGAAAGATAGTTTGGTAAAAATGACAGATCAGTTTGCAAAAACAATTGATAAAGTTACAGAACTAGAAAGTGCAGAAATGTTTGAATTTCATGCTCGTAGATTAGTTGAAATGGCTGGAAACATTATTATTGGATTTCTTTTATTGCTTGATGCAAACAGAAGTGATCAATATAAAAAATCAGCTGAAATTTTTATACGATTAGGAAAAACAGAAAACATTCAAAAAGTGAGTTTTATAAATAATTTCGATGCAAAAGAAATCGGAAATTATAAATTTTAATACTAAAATATATTTATCCTTCTAAAAATTAATTACAATGTTTAAAGTGTTAAATTTCAGATTAAAAATATTTTTCACTAAACTTTCAAAAGGAGAGTATAGTTCTGAATATGTTAATTTATTCAAAAACAATGATTTAAGGAGCCCTCATGTACCTTGTATCAAGGATGAATTTATATTTCATATTTTAATGTTTTTAAAGAAGACTAAAAATGTAAAAATACTGAATACATCTGAAAATATACAATTTGGAAATACTCCATTTTTTCTTAAATATGATGAAATATTTAAATTAAGGGGAGTTCCTATGTGTTTTAATGCATTAAAAATAAATAATTACAATATCAAAATCATTGGATATCAAGATGTTTTAAATGAATCAAAAATAAAATCGATTTATTTTTTTGTAAATAATATTTTTATATTGGGTGAATATTCATTTGCAGAAAATTCAATTACGGAATCAATTGATATTTCAAAAATATTAATTAAAAAATATATAACTGAATCAATTGATGATATTGAAGAATTTTATATTGAAGATTCAAACAAAAATTGCATATACTTCAAAGACAATGGATTTGAAAGAAGTGTAAAATATTTTAATTATGTTAATGATGATTCTCGTAAAATTTATAATGAATTAAAAGATTTGATGCTGCCATCAATAACGAGTAATGATGAAATCAAATCAAAACTCAATGAATTATTCTAAAAAAAAGCCTGTTTAAAACAGGCTTTTTTTATTATGAAACTTTTACAAATACATCTTGTTTTTCTTCATCAAAATCAACTTTAAGAATATCATTTTCTTTAAGCTTTGTTTTAATAATTTCTTCAGCAACCACATCTTCAATATAACGCTGAATTGCTCGTTTTAATGGTCTGGCTCCAAATTGAGAATCCCAACCTTTTTCTGCGATGAAATCTTTTGCTGAAATAGAAAGTTCAAGTTTATAACCCAGCTTCTCAATTCGACTATATACTTGAGCCAATTCAATATCAATGATTTTATGTATATCTTCTTTTTCTAATTGTTCAAAAATAATGATATCATCTATTCTGTTTAAAAATTCAGGTGCAAATGATTTCTTTAATGCATTTTCAATTACACCTTGAGCATATGTTGCTTTCCCTGAAGTTCTTGCAGAAGTATTAAACCCAACACCTTGTCCAAAATCTTTCAGTTGTCTCGAACCAATATTGGAAGTCATAATAATAATTGTATTCTTAAAATCAACTTTTCGTCCTAAACTATCTGTAAGTACACCATCATCTAAAACCTGTAGAAGCAAATGAAATACATCAGGATGAGCTTTTTCAATTTCGTCTAGTAAAACGATAGAGTAGGGCTTTCTTCTCACTTTTTCTGTAAGTTGTCCACCTTCTTCATAGCCAACATATCCTGGAGGAGCACCAATAAGTCTGGAAACAGCAAATTTTTCCATATACTCGCTCATATCAATTCTAATAAGTGCATTTTCTGTATCAAAAAGATATTTAGAAAGTACTTTGGCCAGATAAGTTTTACCAACTCCGGTTGGTCCAAGAAAAATAAAGGTTCCAATTGGCTTATTTGGATCTTTCAATCCAGCTCTGTTACGTCTGATTGCTTTTACAACTTTTTTAATCGCTTCATTTTGACCTATAACAGTACCTTCAAGTTCGGTTTCCATTTTTATTAAACGTTCACCCTCATTTTGAGCAATCCGCTGAACAGGAACTCCTGTCATCATAGCAACTACTTCAGCCACATTTTCTTCAGTAACTGTCTCCCTGTGAATCTGAGAATCGTTTTCCCATTTCCTTTTAGCAAATTCTAGTTTTTCAGCCAATTGTCTTTCAATATCTCTAAATTTTGCAGCTTCTTCATATTTTTGGCTTTTTATTGCTTTATTCTTTTGTGTTTTTGTTTCCTCAATTTGATTTTCAAAATCAATAATATCTGCTGGAACATTGATATTTGTTATATGAACTCTTGATCCTGCTTCATCTAAAGCATCAATAGCTTTATCAGGCAAATATCTATCTGTCATATATCTATTTGTAAGATAAACACAGGCTTTTATAGCTTCTTCAGAATAATTTACCAGATGATGGTCTTCATATTTTATTTTAATATTATTCAGAATTTCAATGGTTTCATCAGGAGTTGTAGCATCAACCAAAACTTTTTGAAAACGACGCTCTAAAGCTCCGTCTTTTTCAATATATTGACGGTATTCATCCAGAGTTGTTGCTCCAATACATTGAATTTCACCTCTTGCCAAGGCAGGTTTAAACATATTTGATGCATCTAACGAACCAGATGCGTTACCTGCACCAACAATTGTATGAATTTCATCAATAAACAGAATAATATCAGGATTTTTCTCCAATTCATTTAAAACAGCTTTCATTCTTTCTTCAAACTGTCCTCTATATTTGGTACCTGCAACTAAAGAAGCCAAATCTAATGTTACCAAACGCTTGTTAAACAACGCCCTGCTAACTTTCCTTTGTATTATCTTCAATGCCAATCCTTCAGCAATTGCTGATTTACCCACACCAGGTTCGCCAATTAAAATTGGATTATTCTTTTTTCTTCGGCTTAATATTTGTGCAATTCTTTCTAATTCTTTACTTCTGCCAACAATTGGATCTAATTTATTTTCCTCAGCTGCTTTGGTTAAATCTCTACCGAAATTATCCAATACAGGTGTTTTTGATTTTGAATCAGTTAGTTTTTTGGGAGTATTTCCTAATGTTTTATCTTCCTCTTCTGAATCATCAGAAAATCCCCCAGGCATTTCACTTTTAGGATTAAATTTAATATCATCATCTTTTACATTCTGTATATTTGTCATTTGATCCTTTATTGCTGCATAGTTTATTCCGGAAGAGCTTAATATTTTAGTAACTATATTTTCTTCGTCCTTTAAAATTGCTAATAAAAGATGCTCTGTTCCAATAATTTCACTTTTATGAAGTTTTGCCTCCAGATAAGTGATTTTCAATGCTTTTTCTGCTTGTTTTACCAAAGGAATATTTGCAGATTCTTTTAAAGATTTTATTGAATTTTTACCAATTGCTTGTTCAATAGATCGTTTTAACTCAGCTAAATTTACTTCCAGATATGATAAAATCTGAATAGCTATACCTTCTCCATCTCTAATAATACCTAACATAAGATGCTCAATCCCAATATAATCATTCCCCAATCGCATAGCTTCTTCGCGACTGAATGCCAATACATCTTTAACTCTTTGTGAAAATTTTGCTTCCATGTAAAATTTATATAGTATAGTTTTAATGCAAAAATAAACAATTGACTTAACTAAAAGTTTTATTTTAAATAATTTACGAATAAATTAACCACCTTCGATTAAAACATTCAAAATTAAATACAAATTTCAGATTATAGTAATTTTTGACTTATTTTTATTAACACAATAATGTTAGTATTAAGGCATTTAATTATTTGTTTATATCAGCCATATTTTGTAATTTCGTAAAGTTTTGACTAATAATACAAATACTTGTTATTAAGATATTTATGGATACACTAATGAACGAAGGTGAAAAAATTATTAAGGTAAATATAGAGAATCAGATGAAATCATCATATATTGATTATTCAATGTCTGTGATTGTATCAAGAGCTTTACCTGATGTTAGAGACGGTTTAAAACCCGTTCATAGAAGAATATTGTTTGCAATGTACGATTTAGGAATTTTGTCAAATCGTTCATATAAGAAATCCGCCAGAATTGTCGGGGAAGTATTAGGTAAATATCATCCACATGGTGATACTTCAGTATATGATGCCATGGTTCGTATGGCTCAGGATTGGTCTCTTCGTTATCCTATGATTGATGGACAAGGAAACTTCGGTTCAATTGACCAGGATCCACCTGCTGCAATGCGTTATACTGAAGCCAGATTACAAAAAATTGCAGAAGAAGCTTTGAGTGATATTGATAAAGATACTGTTGATTTTAAATTAAATTTTGATGATTCGCTTAAAGAACCTACTGTATTACCTTCCAGAATTCCTCAATTATTGATAAATGGAACTTCTGGTATTGCTGTTGGTATGGCTACGAATATGCCACCTCATAATCTTTCTGAGGTTATTGACGGTGTTATTGCTTATATTGATAATCATGATATTACAATTCTTGAATTAATGAAATTCATTAAAGCACCTGATTTTCCTACCGGTGGTATTATATACGGCTATGAAGGTGTTAGAGATGCATACGAAACAGGAAGAGGAAGAATTGTCATCAGAGGTGTCGCTAATATTGAAAATGAAGAAAATGGCAAAGAGAAAATCATTGTAACAGCTATACCTTATCAGGTTAATAAAGCTGAGATGATAAAGAAAACTGCAGATCTGGTAAATGAAAAGAAAATTGAAGGTATCAGTGATATTCGTGATGAATCGGACAGAACTGGTATGCGAATAGTATATGAGATTAAAAAAGATGCAATTACCAATGTAGTTCTTAACAAATTATATCAATATACAGCATTACAATCTTCCTTCAGTGTAAATAATATTGCATTGGTAAAAGGTCGACCAATGATGCTTAATCTTAAAGATATTATAAAATATTTTGTTGAACACAGGCATGATGTAGTTATTCGCAGGACCCAATATGAATTAAATGAAGCTCAGAAGAGAGCACACATACTTGAAGGATTGTTAATTGCATTAGATCATATAGATGAAGTAATTGCAATAATAAGAGCTTCGAAAACAGTTGATGAAGCTCGAACCGGATTAATGGAAAAATTCGGTTTGTCTGATATTCAAGCAAGAGCAATTGTTGATATGCGTTTAAGAAGCTTAACCGGCTTAGAACGCGATAAGCTTAAAGAAGAATATGATCAATTATTAAAAATGATTGAATATTATCAGCAAGTGCTTGCAGATGAAGGTTTAAGAATGGAAATTATTAAAAATGAACTTATTGAAATTAAAGAAAAATATGGCGATAAAGCCAAAACCGAAATTGAATATGCAGCTTCTGATTTCAAAATAGAAGACACTATTGCTGATGAAGATGTTGTAATTACAATTTCACATTTGGGTTATATCAAAAGAACTCCATTATCAGAATACAGACGTCAAAATAGGGGAGGACGTGGTTCAAAAGGTTCAAATTCAAGAGATGAAGACTTTTTAGAACATCTTTTTATAGCTTCAATGCATAATTATATGCTTTTCTTTACAGAAAAAGGCAGATGTTTCTGGATGAGAGTATTCGAAATTCCTGAAGGAGCAAAAACCTCAAAAGGAAGAGCAATTCAAAATCTTATTAATATTGACAGAGACGATAAGGTAAGAGCATACATTAACATCAAAAACCTTAAAGATGAAGAATATATAAATAATAATTTTATCATTCTTTGTACTAAAAAAGGTATTATTAAGAAAACTTCGGTTGAAGCTTATTCTCGCCCGCGTCAGAATGGTATTAATGCGATCAACATCCGAGAAGACGATCAATTACTGGAAGTAAGATTAACCAATGGTTCAAATGAAGTAATGCTTGCATTAAAATCAGGTAAAGCTATCAGATTCAATGAAGGAAAAGTTAGACCAATGGGGAGAAATGCTTCTGGAGTAAAAGGTATAACTCCTGCAAATGATAAAGATGAAGTAATAGGAATGTTATGTGTTGATGGAGAACAGGATAATATTTTAGTTGTTTCAGAAAATGGTTATGGTAAGCGTTCAAGTTTAGAAGATTACAGAGAAACTAATCGTGGAGGAAAAGGTGTAAAAACTATTAATATTACTGAAAAAACTGGTAATTTAATTGCTATAAAAAATGTACAGGATTCAGATGATTTAATGATTATAAATAAATCAGGTATTATTATCAGGCTTGCAATTGCAGAATTAAGGGTAATGGGTAGAGCAACTCAGGGAGTTAGACTTATTAATCTGAAGGATAATGATGCTATTGCAGCTGTAGCAAAAGTTGTAAATGATGAATCGGAAGAATCTGATGAAATTGAAAACGCAGAAATAATTGATATTGAAGGCGAAAGATATATTCAATTACATTCGGAATCAGATATTATTGGTGATAACATCGGTATTGAAGATACTATAAATGAAATCTCACCAAAAGATGATGAATAAAAAATTATAATTTGGCATTAATTTTGCTATTATTTCAGAAAAGCATATTATTTTTGCATAAAATTGATTAAAAAAAAACTAATAAATAATAAAAAAAAATGAAAAAACTAATTTTATCATTATCTCTGTTAGTATTTTATACAGCGATAAATGCGCAAAGTGTTAAACTTCAGTCTGCTATTAGCTATAACAAGAATAATAGATTGGATAAAGCTAAAGAAAATATAGATGCAGCAACTGTACATGAAAAGACAATGAATGAGTCTAAAACATGGAGTTATAGAGGTCGTATTTACGTTAAAATTGCTTCATCCACAAATCAAGAATATAAAAACCTTGATACAAATGCATTACAAATAGCTTATGATGCTTTTCAAAAATCAATTGAAATGGACACAGAAAAAGAATTTGAACAAGAAAATATGATTGGATTGTTTGCATGTTCAGATCAATATTATATGAAAGGAGTTGATGCTTTTAATAATAAAAATTATAAAAATGCCATCGATCTTTTTGAAAAAACTGTAAAAATCAATACAGCTTTTGGAAGAAAAGATACATCAGCAATTTTTAATGCAGCTCTTTGTGCAGAACTCGGTGGAATTAATGCTAAAGCTAAAGAACATTTTAATTCTTTAGTTTCTTTAAATTACGATCAGCCATCTATTTATTCTTCTTTAGCAAATATATATAAAGCAGAAAATGATACAGTTAAAGCTGTTAAAATAATTGAAAAAGGCAGAAAAAGATTTCCAGATAATTTTGATTTAATTATTGCTGAAGCTAATATATTTCTCTTTACAGGAAATGCTGTTAAAGCTCAAAATGCATTGAATGCTGCTGTATTAAAAGATCCAAATAATCAAACGATTCATTTTGCTGTGGGTACTAACTATGAAAAAATGGGCGATATTGTTAATGCAGAAAAATCATATTTAAAAGCTATTGAAATTAAACCTGATTTCTTTGATGCAATATATAATTTGGGAGCTTTACATGTTAATAACGCTGTAGCATTATTGGAAAAAGCAAATGCTTTGCCATTGGGTGATAAAGGTTATGACATTTTAAAGAAACAATCTGAAGAACAATTAAATAAATCAATGCCATATTTAGAAAAAGCTTCGGAAATGCAACCTAAAGATGCAATTGTTTTAAATACTTTAAAAGACATTTATATCAGATTAAATTTATTAGATAAATTAAAAATGGTTAATCAAAAAATTGTCGATTTAAAAAAGTAAATAATAATAGGATTAATAATATTAAAAGGAGCAGTAGCTCCTTTTAATATTATTAATCCTATTTAACATAATATAAATTATGAGACAAATATATTATGATTAAAATTCTAAATATCAATATTTTAATTAAAATAACATATCTACAAATTCATCTAACTGAATATTGTTAATATAATTTTCAATATTAATTTCAACTAATTTCCCTTTTATTGAAGTTAAATCATGAGGCAAATTCCTAATAATATTTTCTAATTCCTCAATATCATATTTATTAAAAAAATCACCATAAATTTTTATTTCCTGAATTATTCCATTTGAAACCTCCATATTAATTTCAATATTTCCTGCCGGTGTTCTTATATTTTTGTTGAAATTATACTTTGGAGAATATCCAAAATTCCATTCCCATGTATTATATTTAGATTCAACCAATTGATTAATTTTCGTAATATCATCATCAGTAAATTCATATAGATTTACATCTTCGTTTGTATTAACTATATAATTAATAATCAAATCATAAAACTCCATAACATGCATTGGTTGATGAAGATGTTCACTGATATTTGTTACCCTGCTTCGTACCGACTTAACAGCTTTATCAGTAAATTTTGAAGGATCAACCTTTAAGGCTGAAGACAAATCGTTAATTTCTGAAGAAAACAGCAAAGTACCATGGTGCAATACTTTGTTTTTCCATACATGCTCTGCGTTTCCCGAAAACTTTTTTCCATCAATGGTTAAATCATTTCTTCCTTCAAATTTTGCTTCAATATTCAGGCTTTTCAGAACTTCCAATATTGGTTCTGTATATTTTCTAAAATTGATTAAGTTCTCATTTTCATCTTTCTTAATAAAAGTAAAATTAATATTCCCTAAATCATGAAAAACAGCCCCACCACCTGATAATCTTCTTACTACCGGAATATTATTATCTTTTATATATTCAATATTAATTTCTGCCAGGGTATTCTGATGTTTGCCCACAACTATACATGGCTCATTACGCCATAACATAAAACAATCATCTTCAATATTTTTCAATACATATTCTTCAGCAGCCAGATTAAAATATGGATTGGTATTTTTTCTTTTTATACAAAGCATATATTATTTATTAAAAATTAATTTCAAATAAAATAATGGATTAAAAAACAACCATTTACGCTGATTTTTCACAATCATTTCCTGAATTATTTTTTGAAAATATTTATTTGAGTTTGCCTTATTCATCAAAAAATTAATAAACTTTTGATTTCTTGTAACAAAAAACATTGCTCTATGAATTTTAAATTCACTACCTAATCTTTTGTTTATAAGTTTTTCATAATTAGATAATTCATTTTCAGAAAAATCATTTTTTAAAAAGCTTTCTCTGATAATTTTTGAAGCAATTTCACCACTAAGTAATGCATTACCAATACCTTCACCCGTAAAAGGATCAACTAAGTATGCAGCATCTCCTACAAGCAAAAATCGATTTCCATAAATTTGAGTTTTCTCCCCTCCTATTGGCAAACTATCAGCTTCTACCCTACCTATGATTTCTGCATTTTTAAATCGTTTTGAAATTATTGTATTAGAAGTAATTATATCATTTAGAAGTTTTTTTAATATAATTCTATCTCTTTTTAATAAGATTTTTGAAGAACCGATTCCAATATTATATTCATTATTTCCTAATGGAAAAATCCAGAAATAGCCTGGGATAATTTCTTTTAGAAAATGTAATTCGGCTAAAAATTTTTCATCAAAACCTGAAATGTTTTTATAAATCGCTCTAACAGCAACCAATTTATTTCTTTTTATTTGATAATTATTGGTTAATATTTTTGAGACAACTGAATTAGCACCATCTGCACCAATAATTATTTTTGATGCAAATGTTTCAAGACCTGAATACAACAAAACCATATCAGATAAAATATCGATTTTGTTTATGTTTGCATTAATTATATCAATATTGCTGTATGTCTTTAATTTATCAAATAGAAATGAATCAAAGTCTATTCTTTTACAAATAAAACCATTTGTTTTTGCATTTTGTGGGATTACATCAAAATAATTTTGATCAGGAGAATATAATCTAGCGCCCTTTGAATCAACTTTTTCAACTTTAAATAAAAAATCATGATAAATATTATCAGGCATTCTCATTAAAGTATTTATAGATCTGTCACTTAGTCCTCCACCACATATTTTTTCTCTTGGGAAAGTGCATTTATCAATCACTGCAATTTTCAATTTACTTGATGCTAAATTTATTGCACTGCTACAACCTGCCGGACCTGCACCTATTATAATAATATCATAGACTTTCTCCATTTATTAATGTTTGATATTTGATAAAACTATTTTTTGTTTGTACGTCTTTCATTTACAAGGTCTTCAACTATATCATCAATAATAATCATTCCAAGTAAAGTTTTATTTACGTCGGTAACAGGAATTGCTAATAAATTGTACTTTGAAACCATTTCTGCCAAACTATCTATTTTGTCATTATCAAACATAAATATCGGGTTCTTGTTCATAATTGAAGCTAAGGGTGTTGATGGTTCTGTAATTAATAAATCTCTCAAAGCTACTGTTGCAATTAATTTTTCATTTACGCCTGTAATAAAAATATTGTAAAGAGATTCAACATCAGGTTTTTCTCTTCTGAAAGTTAGTAAAACATCTTCAATGCTGGCATTTTTATGAAAAGATAAAAACTCAGTTGTCATCAAACTACCAACAACATTATCAGGGTATTCCAACAATTCTCTAATATCCTGAGAAGCGTCAGATTCCATTTCTTTAAGTAATTTTTCAGCTTTTTCTTCTTCTAATTCCTCAATGATATCAGCAGCTTCATTGGCAGGCATTTTCTCCAAAACATCAGCAGCTTTTTCTATACTTAAATGCTCAATTATCTGAATTTGAGCCTTTGTTTCAAGTTCTTCGAGAACATCAGCTGCCTTTTCATCATCAAGACTTGAAAAAACTGCCGAGCCGGATGCTTTACCTAAATCTTCTATAATATCGGCTAAATCAGATGGATGTAATGTGTGAAGTTTTGAATATACTTTCGATAATTTGATATTGTAATTTCTGAAATCTATTGTTTCAACATCATCCCATAAAATAAACTTTGAGGGAAGTTTTATTTTAAACAATTTAAAAAACAAACTCAAAGGTTTAGCTAATTTATATTTTCTTAAAAAACCTTCAAAGCCAACATCCACAGCTATCACAAATGCATTTTCAGCAATAGAAACCATTCGTATATCGTTAACTTTTTCAAGTTTTTTTCCATTTAAGTCAACTATTTGTTTGTTTAGAATGTTCTCTTTCAAAAAGAAGTGATTATTTATCTCGCTTTCAGGTATTTCTACGTCAATTAAACAACTGATTTCAAAATTTTTATTTATCTTTTTTATATCAAATCTCAAAATAGAAAATGATAACTCATCCCTGTCTTCATTTCTAACTTTAATTCCAATAACTTTTGGCCTAACAGATTCGTCATCGGCACGTCTTGCAGAAAAATCAATAATTATATCTGTAAGTTTACCAATTTCGTATCCTTCATCATCTTTAATGATGTGACCCAAAACCCGACTAAAATAA
>JAHEYQ010000064.1 GCA_023251515.1 Bacteroidales bacterium | reverse complement strand
ATACCATTTTATTGAGTAATGTTAGCGATGCAGCTTCTATTTTCTGGTACGGCGGCAATACAATTGACGAAGCACCAAAAACCGCACCCACCGAACTACTGGCCGGCGAAGAAATAGAAATTCCCGCCGCCACCCTCGGCAAATACCTTATCCTTTTAAATAAAGATACCGTAAATACCGCCGAAGTGGAGCTGATGCTGGTGTAAAGGAATGAGGAATTAAGAATGAGAAATTAAGAATAAACCCGTTGGGTGCATAGCTCCCGACGGGTTTTTAAACGAAAAAAAACAATTTAAAGAATAATAATTTAAGCAAAAAAACAAATGAAAAGAACAATCACATTCTTGTTATTAATCATATTTGCCACTGCAAATATTTATTCACAAAACTACAATATCAGTTTTGCAGCAAACGGAGCATCTACAACAGTTGGAACTGTTAAAGTAGATAATCTGACACAAAACACTAGTCTTACTCTGAATGGTAATGACATATTGCATTTAGGACCTGTTGGAATAAATGAAACAAGTTTTAACATCAATAATCCGATGATTTATCCCAATCCGATGCAAGGGAAAGCAGAACTTTCCTTCCATACAGAACAAGAAGGAGATATTCAAATTACAATCAATGATATTACTGGCAAAGAAATATTGCATATTGGCAATAAATACCCGAAAGGAAATCACAAGTTTCAGTTAAACGGACTAAAACAAGGAATGTATTTGGTAAATATCAAAAGCGAAACGTATTCGTATTCATTAAAGTTGATAAGTCAAAACTCAAATCAAAACGAAACAGCTGCAATAGAATATTTGGGATATGAAAACGAAACATCAGGCAAACTTAAAAATACAAATACAACAGTAAACATGGCATATACCAATGGCGACCGTTTGCTTTTTAAAGGAACTTCGGGCAATTACTCAAACATAATAACCGATATACCCACAAGCAGCAAAACAATTAGCTTTAACTATACAGCATGCACCGATTACGATAACAACAACTATGCAACGGTACAGATTGGCACACAAATCTGGATGGCAGAGAATCTGAAAACCACCCATTATAAAAATGGAGTTGCCATAACTTACCCTGGTACTAATAATACAGCATGGCAAAATAATACAACAGGAGCTTATGCATGGTACAATGATACTGTAACTTATGCAGCCACTTACGGAGCTTTATACAACTGGTATGCAGTAAATACCGGCAACTTATGCCCCACAGGCTGGCATGTGCCAAGTGATGCCGAATGGACAACATTAACTACCTATCTGGGAGGCGAAAGCATAGCCGGAGGCAAACTAAAATCTATATCAACATGGAATAATCCAAACATAGGAGCAACGAATGAAACTGGTTTTACAGCATTACCTGCTGGTTTCCGACGTGATATTGGATCATTCGGTAGTATTGAAAAATACTCTCTTTGGTGGAGTGTAACGGAATGGAATAACTCTTATGCATGGACACGTGATGCAAGCTATGATTATAGTAATATGGCAAGAATAGAATATGAAAAAAAAGCTGGCTTTTCCGTCCGATGCATTAAGAATTAAAAAATGTTTTTTTGAAGACATGATAAAAGCTGGAATCAACTTCCGGCTTTTTAAAGTAAACTGACAACAAAACTCACACCCCCGACAGGCTTTAAAACCCTCTCGGGGCATAAATAACAGAAAAACAAACAATCAAATTAATAATAATTTAAACAAAAAAAACAAATGAAAAGAACAATCACAAAAATCAGTTTTATAGCAATAATGCTATGTGTAGTAATGCTTGCTGTAAACTGCAAAAAAGATGAAACCACAACAACGCCACCTACTGATGCCAGAGATAAATTTATTGGAAATTTTCACATGAGTGATTCAAGTCAACTTCAGATGACTGGTGCGCCATGGCAAACATCTACTTTAGATATTGTTATAACAAAGAATCCAACTGATGCTTCAAAAATAATTATTACCAATCTTAATAAAGTAGGATATACTACAACAGCAAATGTAAGTGCTTCTATTTTTATAATAACAAATCAAGCTTTTGGTCCTATGCCAAATAATACGATTAGTGGTAGCGGAAAATTTGAAAATAATAAATTATCATATGAATATAGCATTAATACTTCAGGAGGAGGCCTTATCATAAGAGGACAAGGCACAAAATTTACCAAATAAACTACATTGTAATAAACCCAAAAGCTAGCAGCAACTAACAACAAAACTCACACACCCCGACAGGATTTAAAACCCTGTCGGGGTTAAAACACAGACACTATGGTAGAAAATCATTTCGACAAAGACAAAAACTGCATTTTTGTTAAAACAAGAGGCAAAGTGAATATCAACGATATGAACAATGCAATAGAATTTTTAAAGAATAACCCTGATTTAATAGGCGATTTAAAAATTCTGGAAGATGCAATAGATGTTAATGTAAAATTTACAAGAGCAGAAATAGATTCAATAGTTCATAAAATGGAAGATGTTGCCAGTAATTTTAATTCAATAAAACATGCAGTAGTACACAATATAGCTTTAAATACAGCTTTTGCATATATAGCCGAAAGCAAAATAAAAGAATCAAAATATGAGTTAAAAGTATTTAATACACTTAAAGCTGCAAAACGATGGTTGGGTATTTAAATCAATAATTCGAAAAAAAGCCGATAGACACCAAGCTATCAGCTTTAAATGTAAACTCATAACAAAACACACACCCCCCGACAGGGTTTAAAACCCTGTCAGGTTTAAACAACAGGAAAACAATTAATCAAATTAATACTAATTTTAAATTTAAACAAACATGAAAAAAACAATCACAAAAATCAGTTTTATAGCAATAATGCTATGTGTAGTAATGCTTGCAGTAAACTGCAAAAAAGATGAAACCACAACGCCTATACAACCTTCATCAATACCTGTTTTAAAAACCAAATCTATCACAGATATTACATCAACTACAGCAAGAACCCATGGGCAAATTATTTCTGATGGAGGAGCAATTATAACAGAACAAGGCATTTGTTGGAATTCATCACCAACACCTACTATCGAAAATAATAAAATTGAAATCAATAATTCAACAGGATTTGATTGTGAAATTAACGGATTACAGGCATATACGAATTATTATGTAAGGACTTATGCAATAAATGCTAATGGGATAGCATATGGAAATGAAATTTCTTTTCGAACCGATCTTGTAGTAGGTGATAGCTATCAAGGAGGATTTGTTGCATATTTATTCGCCCAGGGAGATCCAGGATATGTCGTTAATGAAAAACATGGAATAATTGCAGCACCTTACGATCAAAGTGAATTTGCAGAATGGGGATGTAATGGCAATGAGATAGGAGGAATTTTGTCCTCATTAGGAACTGGTCAAGCAAACACTACAGCTATTGTAAATGGCTGTAGTACATCAGGAACTGCTGCTCGAATTTGCAATGATTTGGTTTTAAATGGATACAACGATTGGTTTTTGCCAAGTATAGATGAATTGATTAGACTTTATTGGAATTATGATAAAATTGGAGGCTTTGCATATACTACTGGTTACTGGAGCTCTACTGAGACTGGTTATTATGATGCTTATTTTTTAGATTTTGGACCGGGTACAACGAGTACTGAATTTAAAAATTATCATAAACGTGTTAGAGCAATTAGAACATTTTAATAAAATATTATATGTAAACCCAAAAGTTAGCAGCAACTAACAACAAAACTCACACACCCCGACAGGGTTTAAAGCCCTGTCAGGGGTTTTTTGTTAAAATAACTGACTTTTAGAAATAGTTTATTACTTTTACAACAAATTATAATAACATTTTCATGAAAAAAATAATTACAATCTTATTACTGTTTCTAACAATTGGTTTGTATGCACAACCGGCAGGAAATTTAGACCCTTCATTTGGTAATTCAGGAAAAATATTAACATCAATTACCAGCGGACAAGACAAAGCCTATGGAGTACAAATTCAAACCGATGGGAAAATAGTTGTGGCAGGATATTCTACAAGTACCATTACAGGCAAAGACTTCACACTTATAAGATATAATGCAAACGGAACACCGGACAGCACATTTGGCAATACAGGTATTGTAACCAAAGATTTGCAAATGGGAAGCGACGACGTGGCTTTTTGTATTGCACTACAAACCGACGGCAAAATAGTATTAGGTGGATATAGCGACAATGGCAGCAATAAAAATGCAGCACTTGTCAGATATAAAGTTAATGGAATAATTGATAGTACATTTGGAAACAATGGAATCGTTTTAACCGATTATGATAGTTTAAAACAAGACGAAATCCATGTAATAAAAATACATCCTTTAACAGGAAATATTATAGCAGGAGGTTCTGCAATAGCAAGCTCATCTGTTGCAAAACCAGTAGTAGCCCGATATTTAAGCAATGGAATTATCGATAGCACATTTAACTCAAAAGGCATAAGATTACTAACTTTTACAACAAATGACAATCAATATTATCATTCAATAGAAGATCTAGAAGTATTATCAAATGGTAAAATTTCAGCTGTTGGTTGGAGAGATTTTACTGGCTTCCAGTGGAGCGCTGATTATTGGGCATGCAGAATTAACAGCAATGGAACCATGGATAATACATTTTCGGGCGATGGAGTAAATGTTTATAATGGAAGCTTTAATGGAAACGACAAAGCTTACTCAATGAAATTAAAGACAAACAATAATATTTTAATGGCTGGAGGAGGCTATGTAACTACACTCCGTTACGATTTTACTATAATAGAATTAAATGCTGATGGAACCGCCGGCACATGGTCATCAAAAGCTGATTTTGATTCAAATCTAGATGATATTGCCTATGGACTTACCGAAGACAATAACGGCAAATTTGTACTTGCAGGATCGTCAGGAAATACAACAACAAAAAGCTTTGCAGTAGCAAGAATTAATACCGACAATACATTAGATAATACATTTGCCACATCAGGAAAAGTTACTACAACATTTGGAGGCAATGCCATAAACGAATGCTATGACATAAAAATACAATCCGACAATAAAATTGTTGCAGTAGGTTATAGTGGAAACGATATTGCAATTGCACGATATTTAGGCAACTTAACTCCTCAATTGAATAATTTTCAACTTTTATTACCAGCTAATCAGGCAATAAATCAAAACTATTCAAATATTTTATTTGATTGGTCAGATGCTTTCGGTGCTACATCCTATGAGCTTGAAATCGACACAAATCAAACTTTTACAGCTTCACCTCAAACATTTACTATTTCTGCATCAACTAAGACATTAAATAATCTTTTACCTAATACACATTATTACTGGAGAGTTAAATCTTCTGATGGTACAAATTGGGGACAATGGAGTACGGTTTGGAAATTTACAACAAAGCAGGATTTTTCAGCAATTAATGAAAATGAATTTACAAATTTGAAAATATATCCAAATCCACTTGATAGATTTATAAATATTGAAGTAAATCAGTCATTGGTTGGAAGTAATTATTATATTTTCGATTATACAGGCAAGCAATTAATAGCAGGTAATATTAACGATATAGTTTCGAAAATATCATTAGAAAACTTAATGCCGGGCATTTATTTCCTTCAATTTGGAAAACTAAATAAAAAAACATATAAAATCATAAAGGAATAACAACTATTATGCCTAAATAAAGCCGATAGCACACCGCTATCGGCTTTTTTCATTTCCACCCCATCCGCAAAGCTGATTATGGCAGAAATGATTGTCCGTATATTGTTTTCATTCAGCATTAATGAAAAGCGATACAGCCATTACTTCTTTTCTGCCTTTTGATGGCAAAAATTAGCCCATCATTACAAACTTTTATTTAACTTTACAGCGTTTTTAATACGTTATAATACTTGGAAAAAGAGCTGCTTCATATAAAAAATCTGACTGTTGAATTCAAAAACGAAAACACTTATCATAAAGCGGTTGACCATATCAGCTTTTCACTAAACAAAGGTCAGATACTTGGTATAGTTGGCGAATCGGGTTCGGGAAAGTCGGTTACATCTATGGCTGTGATGAAACTACTATCGCAACCCCCCGCTAAAATAAGTTCGGGTGAAATTATTTTTAATACCGCTACCTCAACTTGCGATATTCTGAAACTTTCAGAAACAGAAATGCGCAAAATAAGGGGAAACCAAATAGGAATGATATTTCAGGAACCCATGACATCGCTCAATCCGGTTATGAAATGCGGAAAACAGGTAATGGAAGCATTGCTTTTGCATCAGTCTTTAACAAAAAATCAAGCACGCGAAAAAACCATCGCACTTTTTGCCGATGTATTTTTACCACAACCCGAAACCGTATTTGAGAAATATCCGCACGAACTATCTGGCGGTCAAAAACAAAGGGTAATGATAGCCATGGCCATATCATGCAATCCATCGCTACTAATAGCCGATGAGCCAACTACCGCACTGGATGTTACAGTTCAGAAAACCATACTGCAATTGATAAAAACCTTGCAACAAAAATACAATATGTCGGTAATATTTATTACTCACGATTTGGGAGTAGTAGCCGAAATAGCCGACAATATCGCAGTAATGTACAAAGGTCAGATTGTAGAACATGGCAATGCTAAAGAAATTATTCAATCGCCACAGCATCCCTATACCAAAGGACTTATGGCATGCCGCCCCACTATGGAAAAACGTTTGGAAAAGCTTCCTACTGTCGGCGATTTTGTAACAGATGAAGCTAACTTTGTATTTAAAGAAGTAACTGTTGAAAACAGAAAAGCAATACACAAAGATATTTATAGCCGTAAACCTATTTTGGAGATTCAGAATCTGGAAGTTGATTTTGTAACCAAAAGAAACATTCTGGGCAAAACCATCTCTGCATTTAAAGCAGTAAAAAACATCAGTTTCGATGTTTATGAAGGCGAAACTCTTGGGTTGGTGGGCGAATCGGGATGTGGCAAAACCACCTTGGGCAGGAGCATATTACAACTGATAGAATCGTCAGACGGACGTATTATTTACAAAGGGCAAAATCTTACAGAATTATCAGCAAGCCGGATGCGACAACTCCGCCGCAAACTGCAAATCATATTTCAGGATCCCTACTCATCACTCAATCCCCGGATCAATATCGGCAATGCCATTACCGAACCAATGAAAGTTCACAATCTTTATAATAACGACCGCCAAAGAAAGCAAAAAGCTATAGAATTACTCGAAAGAGTTGGAATGAATGAATCACAGTTTTTGCGTTATCCTCACGAATTTTCGGGAGGTCAGCGGCAAAGAATCTGCATTGCCCGCACATTGGCTTTAAATCCCGAGTTAATAATATGCGATGAATCAGTATCGGCTCTTGATGTTTCGGTACAGGCACAAGTACTCAATCTGTTGAACGAACTGAAAAAAGATTTCAACTTTACTTATATCTTTATTTCACACGATTTATCGGTAGTAAAATTTATGTCGGACCGCATGATCGTAATGCAAAAAGGCGAAATAGTTGAAATGGGCGAATCTGACGCCATTTACAAAAATCCAAAATCAGAATATACCCGCAAACTAATATCATCAATACCGGGCTTGGTTTAGGTTTTATTTATACTTTTCGTTGCCTTCGGTAATACTGGTAAAAAATTTGGGTAAAGGCAATTTGAGTTTAATAAGGTCCTGACTTATCGGATGCTTGAATGTTAATGAAAAAGCAAGCAAACGGATTTGACGTTCGAATGTAGCATCAGCACCATAACGACGGTCGCCAACAATAGGACATCCCATTTCAGAAAAATGCAAACGAATCTGATTTTTACGTCCGGTTTCCAATTTCACTTCCAGCAAAGTATAATTTTCCATAACTTCAATTGTGCGATAATGAGTTATAGCATACTTGGCATCAGGTGTACCTTCTGGCACCGATTTTACCTTTTGCTGAAAATCTTTTGCAATCCAGCTTGTAATAGTTCCTTCAGCGGTTTTGGGTTTACCTTCTACCAAAGCATAATACAATTTTTCGGTATTTGTCCAATTGTCTTTCATTTCAGCCAGAATATTCTCATTTTTAGCCATAATTACTATTCCGGACACTTCTCTGTCGAGCCTGTGAATAATAATAGCCTGCTGTTTGCCCCACGAATTGGTTTTCACGTATTTATTCATCGCTTTCAGAACCGACTCGTTGTTTTTACCTGTTTCGCCATGCATTAAAGCTCCGGCAGGTTTATGTATTGCCACCAAATGTTCATCTTCAAAAAGGATGGGATAAGGTGCTTGCATTTTCCCTTTTTCATCTTTAAACTTGGTGTATTCCAAATAATCACCTTCACTTATAATCGTTTCGCTTTTTTTTACTATTTTTCCGTTCAAACGGATACAAGAAGTGGAAATCAGTTTTTTAACTTTGGTTCTCGAAGCAGTTCCAAATTCTTCAAGTAAAATATTTATGAGTTTATCGGTTTTTCCGGCTTTAATTTTCATTTGTAAACATTAAATTTGTAATTAAAATTTTAATAAATCTATATTAATTCAACAAGTTTCAGAAGACAAAATCAAGACTATCGGATAGAATTGAATCTGTTTTAATAACCAATGCTTTTGCAGGTCCTTTAAGTTCAATTTCCGGCTTCAGATTGTCGAAATCTTCCTGAGTTATCATTTCTCTTTTGAGCATGCGGTTTGACACAAAACTAAAGTAATTAGCAAAATGAGGTTTCAAATTGCCATTTTCGTCAAAAGAAAATCTGAACCATTTGGGATGTGGAATTAAATTAGCCAAAAACAAAGATTCGGCTAAAGTTAATTTTGAAGCATCTTTATTAAAATAAAAACGTGCAGCTTCATTAGCTCCATAAACCATTGGCCCCCATTCAATAACATTCATATACACTTCAAACATTCTGTCTTTGCTTGTAAGTCCATTATTCTCAATAAGCCATACAATCAGAGCTTCTTCAAGTTTGCGTGCAATGGTTTTGTTGCGGTTCAGAAAAACATTTTTCACCAGTTGCTGGCTGATGGTACTTCCTCCTCTTGCAAAACGTTTGGCTTTTATGTTTTTGGTAATCGAAGCTTTAATAGCATCAGGAATAAAACCTCTATGCCAGAAAAAGCCTCCATCTTCGGCCATTAAAGCAGCATTGCGCAAATAAGGTGAAATCTGATCCAACGTTCTGAAATTAGGATTTTCAGGACCAACTGCAAAACTCTTTACCGCTTCTCCTTTTTCGTAAGCAGTATAAAGAAAATCAGCATTCATTTTACGCAAATCGGTATTTCCGTAAGATTCTATTCTAAAGTTATAACGTTTTAAATCAGATTCGAGAAATACCGAATCGGGATTATCAATATCAACAAAAAAATCAAAATTATAGGAAAGTTCGCCACTTGTTTTAATTCCTTCTAAATTGAAGAACAATCCTTTAGGAAGCGATTCAAACAAATCCTGAGCCGGAAAACGGTTTTTATGGAGTTTTACACTAAGCTGCTTGTTGGGATGCGGACGAAAATGAGCATACGGATTAAATGTCAGCTTATTAAACACTACAATTGAATTGCTATCAAGTTCAAAATAATCGCTTCCAACATTAAACTGATATCTGAATGAAGCATTATTCAAAAACACATCAGAAGTAGAAATACGTGGATGATTGATTATTAAGCCCGAAATGGAAGATGAACCATTTATAATATTTTTACCATCAGAAATATGATTGCCTTCAAAACTAAATTGTGCAGTATCAAAAGCAAAAACCCAATTCCATTTGTAACCAATAAATGGCATTCTTACTTTGGATGTATCTGCCGAATAAAGCTTGAATTTGGCGATTTTATCAGCAGGTTCAATGGTGCCTTCAAGCATCATCAAATTGGTTTTTTCCTGCTCTTTCAAAATAATACCTGATTTAAAACAATGTTCCTTTACAAATAATTCGGGCAATTGCATCGAAATAATATGATTATCGGTATTGGAAACAATTCCGAAATTGATAATCTGTAAATTAGATGGAATTAAATAAAAAACAGCATTCAACAAGCGATTGGTTTCTTTTGCATAATCATTATCATAGGAAACATTTTCAGAAGTTTGTTCTTTGTTATCGTGCTTGAGCAGAAAATCGTAATTGTTTGTACTATCTTTTTTTACCAGTGAAATATTGGCATCTATCAACTCCAGATCGGTTAAACTTACTTTAAACAACAATAATTTCCAAAAATTAATTCTGGCATAAACCGAGTGAACTTTAAGCAAAGTGTCGCCATCAACAGGTTTTAAACTCACATCTTTAATTAAAGCTCCCGAAATACCGCTAAAGCTAAAATCACCTATCTGAAGATCAGCTTGATAATTCTGATTAAAAGCAGCTACTTTTTTCTTTATCAAACCACGAACAACCGGGCCTCTGAAAACAAATAGCAGAATAACAAAGCCTGCGAATAAAGAGGCAATAATCAGCAAAATCTTTCTCCAGTTAAGGTTTTTAATGAATTGAGTAATACGTTTTACCATGCTGCTAAAATAATCAATGTTTTTTTAAAACTTAGTGCAAAATTACCATATATTTACATAGAATTTCTAAAATAAATCAATATGTTTAATTTTATTGCTAACTTTAAGATTTTAAGCACATTACTTTTATTGATAATATTTGGATTTAGCAATAATTATGCCTTTTCGCAGTGTGTTTTGCTACTTGAAAAGCCCGGGACGATAAATAATATTAAATTCAGGGCGGGCAATCGGATTGAAATAAAAACTAAAAATGGCGAACGAATAAGTGGAGTAATCAATCAGATACGTGATACAGCTATTATTGTAAATTACAATTTGGTTATGATTTCTGAAATAAAAAATATTTATACCCGCAGAACTATGATTTCGGCTTTTTCGCATTTAGGTATCAAAGGAGGCTTGGGTTATGTTGCCATTGATGGCTTCAACAACCTGATTAATAATGAAGATCCGGTTTTCAGAAATTCAACTTTAAAAACCGGTGGTATTATGTTTGCTGCAGGTATTTTGCTAAAAAGTATTTCTAATCGAAAACGACATATCGATAATGAAAAATGGAGGTTGAAAGTTCTCAATTTCAATTTGCTGAAAGACCCAGGCATATACAATTCGACACCTCAGCAAAATCAGGGAAATACAGAACAATATTGAATATTAAACTGATTTGGTATCGGCTTGTCTTTTAAAATTTGTATTTTTGTTGAATAATTGCCGTAATTGATTAATTCAATTACTTCTAAAAAAAGAATTTCATGAGTAACAAAAATATGGATTGGAACAAACTTTTATCTACTACCCGCTTGGGCAAAGAGAATGATCTGAAATCGGGAAATCCGGAGAATGAACGAAGTCAGTTTCAGCGCGATTACGACAGAATTATCTTTTCATCACCATTTCGCCGTTTGCAGAATAAGACTCAGGTTTTTCCGCTGCCGGGCAGTGTTTTTGTTCACAACAGGCTTACTCACAGCTTGGAAGTTGCAAGCGTAGGTCGATCGTTGGGAAATATTTTTGCAAACAAACTCAAAAATCTTGAGCTATATCAAAACAATTACCTGATTAGTGAAATCGGTAACATAGTTGCAACTGCTTGTCTGGCTCACGATATGGGAAATCCATCGTTCGGACATTCGGGCGAAGAAGCGGTTTCTCACTTTTTTAAAAACGAAAATCATCTAAATATTAAAGAAAAAGTAAGTGAAGCCGAATGGATTGATCTCATTAATTTTGAAGGCAATGCCAATGCATTCAGGATACTTACCCACGAATTTAATGGTCGTATAGAAAGTCCGTATTCGCTAACCTATTCTACTTTGGCTACTTTAGTTAAATATCCCTGCGAATCGATTGCAGGCAGAAATAAAACCAAAATCTCTCAGAAAAAATTTGGTTTCTTTCATTCCGAAAAACAGACTTTTGCCCGTATTGCTAATGAATTGGAATTAATACAATTTGGTGCCAATCCTGATATTTATTATCGCCATCCTTTAGTTTTTCTGGTTGAAGCTGCCGATGATATTTGTTACAACATTATTGATGTGGAAGATGCTCATCGGTTGAAAATTTTTTCGACAGATGAAGTTGAAGATTTGTTTCTACCATTGATTGGCGACGAAATGCCAAAAGTAAAAGAACGTGCCCGAAAAATTACCGATGCCAACGATAAAATTTCCTTTCTTAGAGCAAAAGCCATCAACAGTTTGATTTATCATTGTTCGGAAGCTTTTTGGAACTATCATAACGATATATGTAACGGAATTCATAATAAAGATATAACCGGAAGTTTGGATAGCTGTTTGAGTAATCAACTGCAAGTAATTGCCAAAATATCTATCGAAAATATCTACAATCATTCTACTGTTTTGGAAAAAGAAATAGCAGGATATAAGGTTATTGCAGGTTTACTCGAAGAATTTGTACCGGCAGCTATTGAAGAAAAAAAATCGCATTATAATGAAAAGTTAATGAGGTTGATGCCAAGTCAACACCAGCTTGCAGAAGGAAGCACATACGAAAAAGTACAATCGGTGCTCGATTTTGTAGCCGGAATGACCGATTTATATGCCGTAGAACTCTATCGGAAAATCAAAGGCATCTCGTTTCCCGATTTTAGTTAGGTTAGTTATTATTCTGCTTTTGTGAAACAACATCAGTGTGATAAAATCTTAAAATTAATTTTTCTGTTAAGATTATAAATTTAAAATAATTCCAGCACAATAAATCCACGATAGTAAGGGTAACTAAACTATTATTTTTCATACGTTTAAATCCGATTATTAAAAAACAGCAAAAAATAATACCGAAATGAAATATGTAATAGTCCAATTCGCTTTGCTCTTGAAACTATAACATATTTTTAAGTGAGGATCAATTATCCAATCAAACTAAAAACTATCAGGCAGCTTACAAAACTTTTTAGTAATTTTGCCATCTGAATAAAAAAAGTAATAAAAATGGATTTCGAATACACTTATGCGGAAATAATAACGGCAACAAAATTCCTTTCGGTTATGCTTTCAAAAACAGAGAATTGTGGGGTATTAAATGTACCAAATGCGGATTAATTACCATTCAGCCACAGCCTTCAGCCGATGAAATTACAGAAATGTATGCCGAACAATATTTTACTACTGCCGACAAAAAAACACATCACGGTGAGCACGATTATATTACATCAACTGCACAAGCCGATTATTCGCCTATTATCAATTCATTTAAAAAGTATGTAAGCCATGGAAATTTTCTGGAAATAGGCTGTGCTACCGGCAGCCTTCTGGTTCAGCTTCGCAATAGTGGTTTTAATGTTACGGGTATCGAAATTTCGGAATTTGCGGCCAATACTGCTCGCGAAAAACATGGACTCAACATCATCAATGCCTCTTTCAATAGTCAACTTATCGGAAACGAACTTCCACTAAATCATTTCGATGCCATTTATCTGGGCGATGTATTGGAACATTTTACCAACCCCATAGAAGCCCTTGAAGATATGCACAAAATACTCAAAAAAGGCGGATATGTGTTTGCCGAAGTTCCCACTACACTCAATTTAATATCGAGTCGTTTAGCCTTTGTTTACTATCGCCTTAGCGGGAAAAAAATGACCATGACTTTGCCACCTTACCACCTCACCGAGTTCTTTCCGGCAAGTTTACGAAAATCATTTAAGCGTGCAGGTTTCGAAAAAAGCATAATCAAACAATATTGTAAGCATCCCAAAACCATTCCGCTTCGTCATAGCTTTATAGAAAACGCTGCCAAACTCATGCTGCAATATCCCAATTATTTCTTAACAAAATACTTCGGAATATTAGGCGACCGTATGACCGGAATAGCAAAAAAATAGCATTATTGCTCAAAAAAACATCAGATTTATCAATTCCGGTATAATTAATGCCCGTTTAAAGCGTTATTCGACAAATTACTAAACAATATCAGCATGAACAAAACAATTTTACTCGTTACCGCAATTATTTTGGCAATAAATTTCCAGATTAATGCTCAGAACAAAACCGAAAAGCCACTAATGGTAAAAGGATTAAAATCTTATGTCTTTATTCCGCAAGGCAAAGCACTGGTCGATAAAAAAGAAGTAGAAGTAAAAGCATTTTTCATTTCAAAATACGAAGTCAGCAATCTAGAATACCGCGAATTTCTCGATTCATTGAAAAAAAACAACGAAACTGAAAAACTCAGATTTGCACAAATAGATACCATTCAATGGAATAAAATGTTCAACAATAAATTTAATGAGCCCTTGGTAATTTATTACGACAAACATCCGGCATACAATCACTATCCGGTAGTTAACGTAAGCTACGAAGGAGCTGTATTATATTGCCGCTGGCTTACCGAAAAATACAAGCACATAAATAAAGATAAAAGTTTTACATACGAATTCAATTTGCCCGATAAGCAACAATGGATAAGAGCAGCACGAGGAAACAAAAATACTGAATATGCATGGGATAGTCCTCGTTTGCTTGGCGATGTTTATTTTTGCAATTTCAAAAATTTAGGAGCTGAAAACATTCACTACAATCCTGACACAAAAAAGTATGAAATTAAAGATACTTTTCTAAATCCCGTAAAAAGTACCGATATTACCGCACCCGTTAAATCATATTATCCTAATGTATTCGAACTTTATAACATCTGTGGCAATGTAGCCGAAATGATTGGAGAATATGGCATAGCAATGGGCGGTAGTTGGAACGATAGCGGTTACGATGTCAGGGTTGAATCGGAACAAAAATATCAGATAGCCAATCCTTACATAGGATTTCGCCCTGTAATGACACTCAAAATGAAATAAAAGCCAAAGTTCATCAACAACATAAATTATAAGAAATTTCAATAAGTCATCAAGCATTTTTGATGACTTATTTGTTTAAACACTTTTATAACTAAAAATACAATTTAAATAATTATTTTTGTAGCTTAAAAAACATACGAATATGAATTGGAATGAAATCATCTTTTTCTCAATATTTCTATCATTTATCGGATTAATGATGTATATTGATCTGGGTGTTGTTGGGAAAAACAGCCATGTTATTTCTTTTAAAGAATCTATCTCATGGACTATAGTTTGGGTCGCAATCTCAATGGTTTTTTATTTTATTCTAAAAATTCACGGCGATTGGATTCATGGAATAGATAGTTTGGAACGATTGAAATATATCGTTGATATTCACGATCATCAAATCAAGATAGAAGGACTCGATTTTGATTCGGCTCTCAAATTATACAACAACAACTTATCATTGGAATTCCTTACAGGTTATCTGATAGAATATGCCTTATCGGTAGATAATGTTTTTGTTATGATATTGATTTTCCTTGCATTTGGTGTGCAGCAAAAATACTATAAAAGGGTATTATTCTGGGGAATAATCGGTGCAATTGTAATGCGGTTTATTTTTATTTTCTTAAGTGCAGCTTTAATCAAAGAATTTGCATGGATTTTATACATTTTTGGAGGATTATTGATATTTACAGGTATCAAAATGTTTATTACTCGTAATAAAGAAGAAAAGCTGGAAACCCATAAGCATCCGGTAGTAAAATTTGCTTCAAAATATTTTTTGGTATATCCGCGATTTGTAAAACAAAATTTCTTTATTAAAAAAGCAGGAAAAACATACATTACCCCTTTATTTATTGTTCTACTTGTAATTGAATTTACTGATGTAATTTTTGCTGTTGACTCAGTCCCTGCAATTTTTTCGGTTACTAAAGACCCTTATATTGTGTTCTTTTCCAATATTTTTGCAATAATTGGTTTAAGATCATTATTCTTTTTATTGAGTAATGTGATGGATAAATTCCGTTTCCTGAAAATAGGTTTAGCTGCCCTGCTTACTTTTATCGGTTTAAAAATGATATTTCATCATTGGCTAAAAGAAATCGGATTTACCACAGCCCATTCGCTTTATGTCGTTTTGGGAATTTTATTAATCAGTATTTTAGCATCATTATTAATACCAAAAAAAGACAATTAAAAAAATAATAAAAATGAAGAAAGTATTATTTATAACCTTCATCGGATTGCTTGCATTTACCTCATGTAACAAAGGAAAAACATTTGACAAACGTCAGGAATTTCCAAATTATACATGGAACCGTTTAAAACCATTGTTTTTCGAAATTCCGATGAATGACACCAAATCGGAGTATAATGTTTATTTTACTTTACGACATATAACACAATATCCTTATGATAATCTGAAAACAAATCTGACAATTATTGCTCCATCAGGCGACGAACGTACAACGGTTCATGAAATTGAAATAAAAAATGCAGAAGGCAGATTAATGGGTGAAGGAGCAGGTGATTTGTGGGATTTAAAGCTATTGGTTAAAGAACGAATGACCTTTAACGAAAGCGGAACCTACAAATTTCAAATTGACAATCTGATGGATTATTTTGATGTGGTGGGTTTGGTTGATTTTGGTGTAATTGTTGAAAAAGCAAGCCCCAAAAAGGAAAAATAATACAACACTTTATGGTTGTAAACCCAAAAAATCAAGATCACATTAAATCAATATTGCAAACCCTGCCCGAGAAACCGGGTATATATCAGTATTTTGATGAAAAGGGCAGCATTATTTATATCGGTAAAGCAAAAAACTTAAAAAAGAGAGTAAGTTCTTATTTTAACAAAGATACTTTCGAACAGGGGAAAACCGGCGTTTTGGTTCGCAAAATTGCCGATATCCGTTTTATGATTGTTGACACCGAATTGGATGCTTTGTTGTTGGAAAACAATCTGATAAAAAAGTATCAGCCTCGCTACAATGTCATGTTGAAAGATGACAAAACCTATCCATGGATTTGTATTAAAAACGAAGCTTTTCCCAGAATTTTTCCGACAAGGCATGTGCTAAAAGATGGCTCTCAATATTTCGGACCCTATGCTTCGGTACGTATGATGAATACTTTGCTGGAACTAATTCGTCAGCTTTATCAAATCAGAAATTGCAAATTAAATTTAACCGAATCAAAAATAAAAACCGAAAAATATAAGGTTTGTCTGGAGTTTCATATCAAAAACTGCAAAGGTCCCTGCGAAGGATTTCAAAATGAAGAAGATTACAGACAAACCTTACAGGAAATAACCGAAATTATAAAAGGAAATATTTCTAATGTATTGAAACAATTGAAAAACAAAATGATGAGTTATGCTGATAATCTTGAATTTGAAAAGGCTCAGATTATCAAAGAAAAAATGCAGCATCTCGAAAATTATAAGAGTAAATCCACAATAGTAAACCCTAATATCGATAATGTGGATGTTTTTTCAATTGTTACAGATGAAAATTCGGGCTTTGTAAATTATCTGAAAGTTATAGATGGAGCTATTGTTCAGACACATACCATCGAACTAAAGAAAAAACTTGACGAAACGCCAGAAGAGTTACTTACCATTGCCATTATTGATATGCGGCAAAGATTTTACAGCAATTCTACAGAGATTATAGTTCCTTTTCCATTGGAAATTGAATTGCCAAAAATAAATCTAAGCGTTCCGCAACGTGGTGATAAAAAACAACTTTTGGATTTATCGGAAAGAAATGCCAAATTTTACAAACTTGATAAGCAAAAACAAAAAGATCTGGTTGATCCCGAAAGGCATACCAAACGCATTCTCAACCAGATGATGAAAGATTTGAGGTTGAATGTTTTGCCCGAACATATAGAATGTTTCGACAATTCAAATATTCAGGGAACTTATCCGGTATCGGCAATGGTGGTTTTTAAAAATGCCAAACCCGACAAAAAGGAATATCGCCATTTTAATATCAAAACGGTTGAAGGTCCAAACGATTTTGCCTCAATGGAAGAAGTAATTTACCGCCGCTATCATCGCTTATTGGAAGAAGAAAAGCAACTTCCTCAGCTTATTGTAGTTGATGGTGGCAAAGGGCAACTTAGTTCAGCATTAAAAAGTCTGGAAGCTTTGGGATTGCGTGGCAAAATAAGTATTATCGGAATAGCCAAAAGGCTGGAAGAAATTTATTATCCCGATGATTCAATACCCATGTATATGGATAAAAAGTCAGAAACGCTGAAAATCATTCAACAAATGCGTGACGAAGCCCACCGCTTTGGCATTACTCATCACCGTAGCAAAAGAGATAAAGGAACTATCAAAACCGTATTAACAGAAATTGAAGGTATCGGATATACAACAGCACAGGCTTTGTTGCGGAAGTTCAAATCGGTAAAAAACATCGAAAAAGCCAATGACGAAGATTTGCAAAAAGTTGTAGGAAAATCTAAAACATTGCTATTGCGTAAATATTTCAATACGAAATAATTAATTCGATAATTTAGCTTTTTGAAAATTACAACAGAAACAATTTTTCGTTTTATTTGTATTCTTACATTATATTTTAAATCAATAGATTTTTTATGATATTTTATTTGGTTTTTTTCAGCATTTATTTACTTGGCAACTATTATATTTTCATCAGAGGATGGCAGGCACTGCCACCAATCACTGCAATTAAAGCTATTTATCTGATTGTTTTCTGGATATTGGCTTTAAGTTTTATTATATCAAAATTTACCGGAAAGCAAGCTTTTTTTGCTATACATAAAATTACAACATGGATAGGTTCTTTTTGGCTGGCTGCTGCATTGTATTTCTTCCTTTTTGTTTTAATTATTGATATTCTTAGACTTAGCAATCATTTTTTACACTTTCTCCCTTCTGCAAATACTTCCGGATATCTCAATATTAAGTTATACAGCCTAATCGGAATTATTACAACGATATTTATTCTAATAATTTATGGAAACATAAATGCCCGCAATGCAATTGTAAAGAATTATACGATAAATATCGACAAAAAGAACGAGAAGTATCCCGAATTAAAAATAGCATTGGTATCTGATGTACATTTGGGAACCATGGTTTACGAAAAATATCTGAAGAAACTGACTCAAACAATTAATAATCAAAATCCTGATTTGGTTTTGTTTGCAGGTGATATTATGGACGAAGAATTATCACCCATTTTGCGTAATGATATTGGAAAACCATTAAGAAAACTGAAACCAAAGCTTGGAGTTTGGGCAATAGCCGGAAATCATGAACATATCGGCAATTTCGGCAAAGCTATTAACTACATAAAATCACTTAATATCAATATGTTAATTGATACATCTGTTTTAATTGACAATAGTTTTTATTTAATCGGAAGAAACGACAAAGATGCCCGAAGATTTGGAAATGAAACCCGAAAACCATTAAATAAAATTATGAGTGAAGTAAACAGAAATTTACCAATGATTTTGATGGATCATCAGCCTGCCAATTTGAATGAAGCTATTGAAAATAAAATAGATATACAATTATCAGGACATACACATAATGGTCAGTTTTTCCCTTTCAATCTGATAACCAAGAAGGTTTTTGAATTGAGTTACGGATACTTACAGAAAGAAAAAACTCATTTTTATGTATCATCAGGATTTGGAACATGGGGACCACCCATCAGAATTGGAAGCAAACCCGAAATTGTATTTATTAACCTCAGGTTCAAACATTAAACATCATCTTTTACTTTTAAAGAAATTACTCATAATTTCGGCACATTCTTTTTCTAAAATACCGCCAGTTATCTCTGTTTTAGGATGTAAAATTTCGGAATTTATTTTACTAAAACCTCTTTTTCCATCCTTTGCACCATATACAATCCGGCTGATTTGCGTCCAATATGAAGCACCGGCACACATAAAACAAGGCTCAATAGTTACATATAAAGTGCAATCTTTCAGATATTTTGCACCTAAATAACTGGAAGCTGAAGTAAATGCCTGCATTTCGGCATGAGCAGTTACATCGTTTAGTCTTTCGGTAAGATTATGAGCTTTGGCAATAATTCTTTGATTAGCCACAATAACAGCCCCAATCGGAACCTCATTTTCCTCATAAGCCTGCTGAGCTTCTTTTAAAGCCTGCTGCATAAAATAAGTATCATCGAATACAATTATTGGCATAAGTATTTTTTTTGCTAAAATAGTATAGTTTTTTAAATAAAAAAACCACATTTCGGAAAAAAGTTTTAGCTTTGCGTTTTAAAAAATTTATAAATCAAAAATTAATAAAATGACAGAAAAAATTAGAGCATCTTTAAGAGATTCTAAGACTGCTAGATGGTTTGCGTTAGGGCTTATATCTCTAACTATGTTTTTTGCTTACTTTTTTGTAGATGTTGCTTCACCTATAAAAAATCAATTTGAAATTAATTATCATTGGTCCTCCGAAGTTTTTGGATTTTATGGTGGTATGGAATTCTTTTTTAATGTATTTTTAGGATTCTTAATTATCTCTGGAATTATCCTTGATAAAATGGGAATTCGTTTTACACTAATAACTTCTGGATTAACAATGGTTGCAGGTGGATTTTTGAAATTTTATGCTTTAAAATTTATTGATCCAATTTCTGTTTCATCTGTTTTCGGATATGAATTACCTACTACTGCATTGTATGCTTGTATCGGATTTGCTGTTTTTGGTGTAGGTGTTGAAATGGCAGGGATAACCGTTTCTAAAACAATTGTTAAATGGTTTAAAGGCAGAGAATTAGCTTTAGCAATGGGACTCGAAATGGCAATTGCTCGTTTAGGTGTTTTTGCAGTAATGTGGTTATCACCTATTTTTGCTAATAACGGATCTTCTATTCCAAGTGAATGGACTACAGCTAATGCATATTTATGGGGTTTAGTGTTTTTAACTATCGGTCTTTTAACATTTTTCATTTACACATTTATGGATGTTAAATTAGAAAAAGAAATTGGCGACAGTGAAAAAACTGAAGGAGAAGAAGAATTTAAAGTTAGTGATATTGGCAAAATATTTGCTAATCCAGGGTTTTTAGCTATAGCAGGTCTTTGCGTTTTATTTTACTCTGCAATTTTTCCATTCCAACGTTTTGCTACTGAAATGTTATCTGGAAAATTAGGTATTGATGCAAAAGAAGCTGCTCGATATGTATCTATGTTTCCAATTGGAGCTATGATTTTAACACCCTTTATTGGATTTTTTCTTGATGCAAAAGGAAAGGGAGCTTCCATGATGGTTTATGGTGCAATTTTATTAACAATATCACACTTAATTTTTGCGTTAGTTCCTTCAGCTGCATTTACTCCAATAATTGCGGTTATCACTATCGTAATCCTTGGAATTGCATTTTCATTGGTACCTGCATCAATGTGGCCATCTTTACCAAAAATTGTCGAAGATCGCTATTTAGGCTCTGCTTATGGTGTTATTTTTTGGATTCAAAACATGGGTCTTTTTGGTGTTCCAATTTTAATCGGATATGCTTTATCAAAATCAAATCCTGAAGTTGTTGCAGCAATCCAAAGGGGTGAAACAGCTGTTTATAATTATACTGTTCCTGAATTAATCTTTGCTAGCTTTGGTGGTTTAGCTATTATTTTAAGTATTATCTTAAAAAGAATTGATAAGAAAAAAGGATACGGTTTGGATATACCAAATAAAAAGAAGTAATTTTTTAAAATACCAAAAAAAGCTCTTTAGTTTCTAAAGGGCTTTTTTTATGCAGTTTAATGATAGCTATATCGAAAAATCTTTATACTTTTGCAGCATAAAATTAACTATTTTTCAAACATAAAAATAACCGTAATAATATGTCAATCACAAAACTGGACCAAATGCTTGAGGTCCTTAAAAGTAAAGAAAAAAAACGTTTAGTTGCTGCATTTGCTAACGATTCTCACACTATCGGAGCTATAAACGGAGCTGTAAATCACGGCATTGTTGATGCAACTTTAGTTGGTAATCAGGATGTAATTGCTCAGATTTGCAAAGATGAAAATATTGACATCAGCAAATTCAGAATTGTACATGAAGCAGACGAAATGAAAGCGACCACTCTGGCAGTTAAACTTATCAATGATGGCGAAGGCAATATGTTGATGAAAGGTACTGTAACTACTGATAAATATATGCGTGCCATCTTAAACAAAGAAACCGGTTTAATGAATCCAGGGGCTATTCTTACACATATTGCAGTTCTTGAAAATCCTGCTTACCACAAATTATTGGTTTGTAGCGACATGGCAATTATTCCGGCTCCAGATTTCAAACAAAAGCTTACCATTACCAATTTTATGATTAATACAGCAAAAGCACTTGGTATTGCAAGACCAAAAGTTGCTGTAATTGCTGCTACCGAGCAAATGTCGGTAGGTATGCAAGCTTGTATTGATGGTGCAATTTTAGCAAAAATGAGCGACAGAGGTCAGATTAAAGATGGTATTATTGATGGACCTTTGGCATTGGATGTTGCTATTGACAAAGAAAGTGCTGAAATTAAAAAATTAAAAAGCGAAGTTGCAGGTGATGCAGATTGCTTATTATTTCCAAGTATTGAAGCTGGAAATGTTTTTTACAAAACACATACAAAACTTTGCGGTGGCGAATTAGGTGCATTTGTTGCAGGTGCCAGAGTTCCTGCTATTTTATCATCTCGTGGCGATAGCGAATTAACAAAATTATACTCAATTGCTTTAGCAGCTTTAACTGCAAAATAAAAAACAAAAATTTACAATTTTGTCATGCTGATTTTAAAATAAATTTATTAATCAGCATGGCATTTTTAATTTAGAAAACACACACAAAATCTTATTTTAATGAACAGAATATTAGCCATTAATCCGGGTTCAACCTCAACAAAAATTGCTGTTTTTGAGAACACCAAACAAGTTTTCCTAAAAAATATCAAACACACATCCGAAGAAATTGGTCAATTCGACAGAATTACAGATCAATATGAGTTCAGAAAAACCATTATTTTAGAAGAGCTGAAAAATGCCAATATTGAAGTAAATACCATTACTGTAATTGTTGGCAGAGGTGGTTTGGTAAAACCTATCCCATCAGGTGTTTATGAAGTTAATGATGCTTTAATTGCCGATTTAAAGGTTGGGGTTTTGGGCCAACATGCCAGCAATTTGGGTGGATTGATTGCCAATGATATTGCCAAATCAATTGAAGGTGCAAGAGCTTTTATTGCAGATCCTGTGGTTGTTGATGAATTTCATGATTTAGCACGTATTTCAGGACATCCATTGTTCGAAAGACAAAGTATTTTTCATGCATTGAATCAGAAAGCAATTGCACGTACTCATGCAAAATCGCAAAACAAAAAATATGAAGACATGAACCTGATTGTTGCGCACTTGGGTGGTGGAATAAGCGTTGGAGCACATCAGAAAGGGAAAGTAATTGATGTAAATCAGGCTTTGGACGGCGAAGGCCCATTTTCGCCCGAAAGAAGCGGAACTTTACCAGCCGGAGCATTGGTAAAATTGTGTTTCAGTAATAAATATTCTTTTGTTGAAATAGCACGTATGATTACCGGACAAGGTGGTTATGTTGCCTATTTGGGTTCAAACGATGCATACGAAGTTGAAAAAAGAGCTCAGGCGGGTGACGAAAAAGCACAGCTTATTCAGGATGCAATGGCTTACCAGGTTGCAAAAGAAATTGGTGCTATGTCAACAGTTTTGATGGGTGAAGTGGATGCCATTTTGCTAACCGGAGGTATTGCTTATGGCAAACCTTTTGTTGACTCTGTAATTAAACGCGTTGCACATCTGGCTCCTGTTTCGGTTTATCCGGGTGAAGACGAAATGCAGGCATTGGCAATGAACGGCTTAATGGTTATCAACAAGGAAGTTGAAATAAAAGAATACAAATAATTTTTTATAATCCAGGTTTGGATTCTCAAAAGCTAAAAAAAGCCGATAGTTAAATACCTATTGGCTTTTTGTTTTTAAAGTGAGAATATTTTAGAGAGTCGATAATTCCGGCTGATTTACAAATTCTCAGATGCAAGTAATCCCAAAGTGATTTATAGACTATTTCATTTCAATATTATTATTCTTTTTTTCTTAACCGCCAATAGTCGGATTTCGACTTGAAGTAGTTCCCTTTCTTATAAAAAAATGCTCAAAATTATCATTCCGACCGGGGTCGGAACGTTTCAAATGGCATTCCGGGTACTTCGGGTGGGGTGGAAATGAAAAATACAGCTAAATGATTGAATCCCAAAATCAATTAATCCTCTGATTTACGAAACCCTATTTTTTTGCGGTTTTCCTGCTCTAAATGCTGTTGTTTGGCTTCTTCAAATTGTTTCAGGTATTCAAAAATCAACATAAACTGATCGTCATGGTTTGATAATCTTGTTTCTAATTGCTCAAATTTTTTCAAAATATCCTGATTAGTACTCAATAATTTTCGTAACTTTGTAAATGTTCGCATTATAGCAATATTTACTTCTATAGCTTTTTTGCTGTTCAGAACACTTGATAACATTGCTACACCACTTTCAGTAAAAGCAAAAGGGGCTGCACCTCCAAAATGTTTCTTAGATGGTATCACATTTTGTGACACCATATTTTCTACCTCTTTTTCAGTAAGTTCATACATAAAATCATCAGGAAAACGGCTAATATTTCTACGAACAGCTTGTTTTAAAGCTCTCGTTTCAACTTCATATAATTCAGCAAGGTGAAAATCAAGGATTACTTTTTCATTCCTTATTATAACAATTTTGCTTGCTATTATTCCTTCGTGTATAATTATTTTATTTTCTTTAGACATATAAAATGCTTTTGGTGCAGCAAAAATAATAAAAATATTGTTTTACTTTTTATATTTATCCACTTATTCCTGCAATTAACCATACAAAGTATAACTATAACATTCAAATGGCAATATTCGGGCTTCAACTTCAAGCTGCATCCCTTTTATTAAAAGATGCCCAAAATTCTTATTCCGATTACAAAAAAATGAAAATTTGGTGAAACAGGGGTGGAAATGAAAAATACAGCTAAATGATTGAATTGTAAAATCAATTAATCTTCTGATTTATGGAACCCTATTTTCCTGCGGTTTTCCTGTTCTGAATGCTGTTGTTTGGCTTCTTCAAATTGTTTAAGGTATTCAAAAATCAACATAAACTGATCGTCATGGTTTGATAATCTTGTTTCTAATTGCTCAAATTTTTTCAAAATATCCTGATGCGTATTAAACATTTCACGCATCTTTATAAATACTTCCACTATTCTGATACTTACTTGTATTGCTGTTTCACTATTTAAAACACTGGATAACATTATTATTCCATGTTCGGTAAATAGGGTCTGCTGAAAAACTCAAGCATCTATTTTCATCATAACTTAGCCAGAAATTGATAATTGTCTTGTAAAATAAAATTGATTACAAATATTATCATTAATTTGCGTTATTGAATAAA
>JAHEYQ010000063.1 GCA_023251515.1 Bacteroidales bacterium | reverse complement strand
ATAACTTGGTGCTAATGCACGCTTTTTATAGCTTTTTGTCATATTTGCTTGCACTTTATTTAGCAAATTTAGCTATATTTTTTTTATTGTCAATGATATATGCGTTTTTCAGTAGACCCTATTTATTATTATATCCCTCAATCTCTTTCATTATACCCAAAGCTTGCTTAATACTTACCACATCTTCAAAAACTACCGATAATCTGCCTTTGTTTTCTTTCATATTTACCTTGGCAGGATGCTTTTGTATATATTGCAGAAAATAATTAAACTCAGCCGATTGGTAAAACGGCGAATCTTCGTTGGCAATAAAATAGCAGATAAACTTATTTTGTTTCAGTATAATTTTTTCGATACCGCTTTTCTTAGCCAGAGTCCGCAGGCGTATGGTATCGAGCAGTTCTAAGGCAGGCTGAGGTATCTTGCCAAAGCGGTCAACAAGTTTAGAACAGAACAAAGCCAGCTGCTCTTCGGTTTCGAGGCTGTCGAGTTCTTTGTAAAGGCTAAGGCGTTCGGTAATATTCTGGATATAATCGTCCGGAATCATAATTTCCAGATCGGTTTCTATGGTACATTCTTTCACAAATTCCTGCACCGCCTCATCTTCGGTATGATACAAATCTCTGTACTCATTGTCTTTTAGTTCGCCTATGGCTTCATCCAGAATTTTGTGATACATATCAAAACCAATTTCGGAGATAAAACCACTTTGTTCGCCACCCAAAATATCGCCGGCACCTCTTATATCCAAATCGCGCATGGCAATATTGAAACCGCTGCCGATTTCGGCAAATTCTTCGATGGCTTTCAGTCGTTTGCGGGCTTCATCAGAAAGCACCGTCATAGGCGGAGCCAGCAGATAGCAGAACGATTTTTTGTTCGACCTACCCACTCTTCCCCTCAGCTGATGCAGATTGCTTAAGCCATAAGTATGAGCTTCGTTTATGATAATGGTGTTGGCATTGGGTATATCGAGACCGCTTTCAATAATGGTGGTAGCCAGCAACACATCATATTCGCCATCAATAAAATCGAGCATAATCTGTTCCAGTTTATGACCATCCATCTGCCCGTGCCCGATAGCCACTTTCAGGTCGGGAAGCAAACGTTGCAGCATACCGGCAACTTCCATAATATTCTGCACCCTATTGTGGATAAAGAAAACCTGTCCACCTCTCGATACTTCGGTCAGCACGGCATCTCTTATAATTTCTTCGTTATAGGCATGCAGTTCGGTATGAACCGGAAAACGATTGGGTGGTGGCGTATTGATAATAGATAAATCGCGGGCACCCATCAGCGAAAATTGCAGGGTACGCGGTATAGGTGTGGCAGTTAGGGTTAAAGTATCCACATTTACTTTTATTTGTTTTAGCTTTTCTTTAATGGCAACCCCGAACTTCTGTTCCTCATCTATCACCAGCAATCCCAGGTCTTTAAACTTCACATCTTTACTTACCAAACGATGTGTACCTATCAGTATATCAATATTTCCTTTTTCGAGTTCCTTAAGAATAATGGTTTTTTGTGCAGCACTTTTAAAACGGTTGATATATTCAATCTTACACGGAAAATCGGCAAGTCTTTCGCTGAAAGTTTTAAAGTGCTGCAGTGCCAGAATGGTAGTTGGAACCAGCACAGCCACCTGTTTGCTATCGCTTACGGCTTTAAAAGCAGCCCTGATAGCAATTTCGGTTTTGCCAAAACCCACATCGCCGCACACCAGGCGGTCCATTGGCGAATCTGATTCCATGTCACGTTTTACATCAATAGTGGCTTTTAGCTGGTCGGGAGTATCTTCGTAAATAAACGAAGCTTCAAGCTCGTTTTGCAGGTAAGAGTCAGCCTGATAAGCAAAACCTTTGGCCGATTTTCTCTCGGCATAAAGTTTAATAAGCTCTTTGGCAATATCTTTAACTTTCTGTTTGGTTTTGTTTTTCAGATTCTGCCAAACCTGCGAACCCAATCTGTGCATAGCTGGTGATGCACCTTCTTTGCCCGAATATCTCGAAATTTTATGTAAAGAATGTATGCTGACATAAAGAATGTCTTCATCTTTATAAATCAAGCGGATACATTCCTGTTCGCGACCATTGTTATTAATTTTCTCCAAACCGCCATAGCGTCCAATACCATGGTCGGCATGTGTTACAAAATCACCCGGTTGAAGTTCATAAAGCTCTTTTAGTGTAAGATTCTGCTTATTTTCAGCCTGTTTGTTGATGGTATATTTATGATATCTTTCAAAAAGCTGATGATCGGTATAGCAGCATATTTTGTTGTCGTAATCAATATAACCTTCGTTTATAGAGCAGTTTAAATGAATAAAGCTAACTTCCCTGCCATCGGTATTAATCTCTTTAAAAATCTTAGCCAGACGTTCAACCTGTTTTTGATTTTCTGTAGCAATAAAATTAAAGAAATTGTTTTCTTTATTATTAATCAGATTTTCGGCAAGCAGATCGAATTTTTTATTGAAAACCGGCTGATGCGAAGTATTGAAAATAAACTCACTGCTATGGTTTAAGCTGGTTTTACTTCCAATTTCAATAATTTTAAATTCTAGTATGTTTTTATGAAACTCGCTCGAATTCATATATAATTCAAGCGGTTTCAGATGTCCGGTATCCACTTCAATTTCTTTAAAAGCCGTTTCAGCTTTTGTAAATTCCAGATTAATTCTATCGGAAGCAAACTCCAGATTTTCAATCCAAACTACAGCATTCTCAGGAACAAAGCTAAAAAAACTATCTCTGAACTCGGTAAATCTTTGCAACTGAATATTGGGTAAAATCGTTATCTGCTCAAGCTGTTGTTTCGACAGCTGATTTACAGGATCAAAAGTTCGGATAGATTCCACTTCATCGCCAAAAAATTCAATCCGATAAGGATAATCGTTAGAAAAAGAAAAAACATCCACTATTCCGCCTCTGATTGCAAATTGTCCGGCATCAACCACAAAATCAACACGTTCAAATTCGTATTCAATCAAAATATCCGTAATAAAATCATGATTTACACTTTCCCCTTTTTTAAGTTTCAGTGTGTTTTTCAGCAGACTTTTCTTAGTTATTACCTTTTCGCAAAGTGCTTCAGGGTAAGTAACGATAACCGTATTTTTCTGCGAATTGCTTAATCGGTTCAATACCTCGGAACGGAGCAGAATATTTGCATTTTCTACATTTTCAGTCTGATAAGGTCGTTTATATGAAGTAGGGAAAAATAAAATATTTTTATTGTTATAATCGAAATTGCTTTCTCCTGCAATATTTTCCAGATCGTTGTAAAAGTAAGCAGCACTTTCTTTGTTTTCTAATATAAAAATATGATTTTTAATATCTTGTTTAATAACAACACTGGCAATTACCGAAAGAGAAGAGCCACTAAGCCCCTTTAAATTTGCAAAAGTTTTTGTTGCATTACTGATAAAATCACTTAAGCCGGAAACAACTTTGTTCCCGGCGAATATTTTAAGGTATTCTGATGTTTGCAATGTTTATTGCTTTAAATTTTTTGCAAAATTAATGAAATAAATCAAGATGAAGATATATCAAAACCATCAAAGTGTAATCCGTTGATTTTAAATAGATAAATTACAAAATACCAATTTACAAATTTGTAATTTTCTCGTATAGTGCTTTACCTGTTTTAATATCAATACCATAGAGCTCAATAAATTCTACAGTAGTGTACATTTTAGGTTTGGCAGTAACAAATATTTTGGTAAGTCTGGCATCTAAGCCATTAATTTTGAGCAATGCAGAAGAATTTCCTTTGGCATCCTGAGTAAGTAGTATTTTCCTTTTTTCAAAAGCTTTCAATGTAACATAAATGCTGCCATTAGCGTTTTTTTCATAACTAAAACCATAAGCCATTCTACGTTGAATATAATTTATTTCAGAACGTTGACCATCAGTAGCATAATCTATCCAATATGCATCTATCGGGTCTTCTGTGTTTAATTTGCCATTTTGCAAAATATTGGCATCGTAGCAAACTGTATTTTTATTCATATTTCTCTCAATTACAAAAAGTCGTTGATTTAATTTTTTTGTAGTCGGATTGATAGTGGTAACTTCTGCATTAAAATTGGCAGAATGGTGATTATAAATACCTATACTAAGGATAAATAAAAGTAGAAAACTCTTCATTAAATATGAATTAAAATTTTTGCAAAAGTAATAAAAAAGAAGCAATTACATTTTTAGTTGTAGTATGAAATTTGTTAAAAGTTGATAAAAGATAAAAAGCGAAAGCTAAAAATTTATCCATTTAATAAAAAGAATGTATCTTTGTAAGTTAATTATAAAAAACTGTTTTTCAGTAAATAAATAAAAAGAATATTTATGCGTTTAAATATCAGATATGTAAGTATAATCTTTGTAGCCGCTTTTGTATTAAATATCAATTTTGTACAGGCACAAGAAAAAAAAACCGTAAAGATAGGATGTATTGGTTTTTATAATCTCGAAAATTTATATGATACAATAAATCAGGAAGATATATTGGATGATGAATTTACTCCTGAAGGAGTAAACAATTGGAATGGAGAAAGATATAATATTAAATTAAAAAATATGTCTGAAGTAATATCTCAGATTGGTGACGAACTGGTTAAAGGTGGTCCATCAATTATGGGATTTTCTGAATTGGAAAACAGAAGTGTTTTACAGGATTTGATAAATCAACCAGCTTTAAAGCCAATGAATTTTGGGATTGTTCATTATGATTCGCCAGATCGTCGTGGTGTTGATGTTGGATTGATATACCAGAAAGCTCATTTTACTGTAACCAATAGTTATCCTGTTAGGTTAACAATGCCAAACGATACCGGATTTTATACCCGCGATCAGTTGGTCGTTTCAGGTTTGTATGATGGTGAAATGATCCATATTATAGTAAATCACTGGCCATCACGTCGTGGTGGTGAAAAAGCAAGTGAGCCTAAACGTGCAAGAGCTGCTATGCTTTCGCGTTCTATTGCAGATTCGATCATGCAAAAAGAAGCAAATGCAAAAATATTTATAATGGGCGATTTAAATGACGATCCTACAGATGTAAGCCTTTTAAAATATTTAAAAGCCAGAAAAACAATTGAAGAAACTCAGCCTGGCGACTTATACAATCCAATGTATAAATTATTTAAAGACGGTATAGGAAGTCTGGCTTACCGCGATTCCTGGAACCTTTTTGATCAGATTGTTATTTCTTATCCATTGGTTCAGAAAGAATTGAATACATACAGAGTGTTAAAGGCAAAAGTGTTTAACAAACCATTTCTTACTCAAAAAGAAGGTCAGTTTTCGGGTTATCCATGGCGTACCTACGTAGGAAATACTTTCCAGGGTGGCTACAGCGATCACTTTCCTGTGTATGTATTTTTGGTAAAGCAAAATAAGTAATTAACTTATATTAAGAATTCTGAAGTCTATTTGAAATAATAAACTCTGAGTGATTAGCGTTTAAATGGAATATCTAAATAAGAATATTATTAATAATTAAATTATAAATCTGTGTCAGACAGCATAGTTATTATACCAACTTATAACGAGAAAGAAAATATTGAGAAGATTATCCGTAAGGTATTTTCTCTTCAACAATCATTTGATATATTGGTAGTTGAAGATAATTCTCCTGATGGAACTGCAAATATTGTAAAAAAACTTATGCAGGAATTTCCTGGAAACTTATTTATTGAAGAACGAAAAGGGAAACTTGGCCTTGGAACTGCTTATATACATGGTTTCAGATGGGCTTTGCAAAAAGGATATTCCTTTGTTTTTGAGATGGATGCAGATTTTTCGCATAATCCCGAAGATTTATCGAAGTTATATGACGCATGTGCCAATAAAGGTGGCGATGTTGCCATTGGTTCCAGATATATCAAAGGTGTAAATGTAGTTAATTGGCCCATGGGGCGTGTATTAATGTCTTATTTTGCATCTATTTATGTAAGGTTTATTACCCGAATGGATATAATGGATACAACAGCTGGTTTCAAATGCTATCGTGCAGAAGTTTTAAAAGCAATCGATCTAAGCAAAATACGTTTTATGGGTTATGCTTTTCAGATTGAGATGAAGTTTACAGCTTGGAAATTAGGATTTAACGTTGTTGAAGTCCCTATTATTTTCACTGATCGCACCGAAGGTACTTCCAAAATGAGTAAAAGAATTTTTAAAGAAGCTTTCTTTGGCGTTTTAAGCATGAAAATAAACAGTTGGTTTAAGACTTATAAACGTTTACAATAATTAATTGACCGCTTAATGCGGTTTTTTTTTCAATATTTAGTTTATTGTTATGGGGAAATATGTAATTGCAAATGCATCTCTGGTTAATGAAAATCAGATATTTACAGGATCAGTAGTAATAGATGGGGAATTTATTACTGAGATTTATTCAGAAAAAAAAGAAGTTACTGATTTGCAGGAATTATATCCCGATTTCGAGATTATTGATGCTGAAGGCAATTATCTTTTTCCTGGAATAATTGATGATCAGGTACATTTTAGAGAACCCGGTTTAACCCATAAAGGCGATATTTATACCGAGAGTCGTGCCGCAGTTGCAGGTGGTGTTACTTCTTATATGGAAATGCCAAACACCAATCCACAAACATTAACACAAGAATTACTAGAGGAAAAATATCAGATAGCTGCTCAAAAATCTTTCGCAAATTTTTCCTTTTACATGGGTGCTTCCAACAGCAATCTGGATGAAATCTTAAAAACAAATCCATTAAATGTTTGTGGTTTAAAAGTTTTTATGGGTGCTTCTACCGGTAATATGTTGGTTGATAACAAAGAAACGCTGGAGCAGATTTTTTCAAAATCAAAACTTTTGATAGCAGTACATTGTGAAGACGAACCTACCATAAAAGAAGATCTAAAAGTATTTCAGGAAAAGTATGGAGATGATATTCCAATTGAATTTCATCCTATTATCAGGAGTAGAGAGGCATGTTATAAATCCTCATCTTATGCGATAGAGCTGGCAAAAAAGCATAATACCCGCTTGCACATCTTACATTTATCTACCAAAGAAGAAATTGAATTATTCGATAATACTATCCCTTTATCAAAGAAGCGAATTACAGCTGAAGTATGTGCACATCATCTTTGGTTTTCCGATGAGGACTATAAGAAGAAAAGTAGTTTAATTAAATGGAATCCTGCCATCAAATCAATTGACGATCGTGAAGCATTGATAAATGCTTTAAATTCAGATAAAATAGACGTAGTTGCAACGGATCACGCTCCACATACTTTTGAAGAAAAACAAAATAAATATTCAAAAGCACCTTCTGGAGGACCTTTGGTTCAGCATTCTTTGGTTGCAATGCTCCAATTATATGAAAATAAAAAGATTAGCTTAGAAAAAATAATTGAAAAAATGTGCCATAATCCTGCTATTTTATTCAATATCAACAAGAGAGGTTATATTAGAAAAAACTTTTATGCTGATTTAATTATTGTAAAACCAAATAATAGCTGGGTAGTTAAAAAAGAAAATATTTATTATAAATGCGGTTGGTCTCCTTTTGAAAATCAGATTTTTACAAACAAAGTTTTTCAAACATTTGTAAATGGAAATCTGGTTTACAACGATGGGATTTTTAATGAAGAAAATAAAGGAAAACGTTTAACTTTTAATAGATAGATTATGAGAAAGATATATTTATTATTGATATTAGTTGTTTTTATTATTTCATGTAAAAAACAAAACAATCAACATGTTAACACTGATATATTAAACCATAAGCAAATGGTTAGTGTGTTAGTTGATTGTTATATTGTTGAAGCAGAATTGCTTAATATTTCTCAAAAGGAACCAAACAACCTGAAGATTTATACTAAATATTATTATGATTTTATTTTTAAAAAGCATCAGATTAATCGCAATCAATTGTTTGAAAGCATGCAATATTACACTTATCGAATAAAAGAATTTTCACAAATATACAACGATGTGTTGCTTAAAGTTGCAAATATGCAAACATCAACAATCGTCAAACATAAAAAAGAAGAACAGTAAGAATTTATTAATAAAAAGTACTTTAGTAATGTTTAAAAATAAATATGTTTTTTATGCACTAATATTGTGTATTGTATTTATAAACAACAGTTTAAATGCACAGTCAAATACAAGCAAAAAGCCAAAGAACATCGTTTTTTTAATAGGTGATGGTATGGCAACTACTCAGATTTATGCTGCGCTTACTGTAAAAAAAGACAAACTGAATATTGCAAAATTTCGGTGTATCGGATTTCATAAATCCTATTCTGCAAGTGATTATATTACAGACTCTGCTGCTGGAGGAACTGCTTTTTCTACCGGAACAAAAACCAAAAACGGATGTCTGGCTGTAGATTCTAATTTGAAAGTTTTACCTACTATTTTAGAGATGGCAGAAAAAAAAGGTTTATCTACCGGCATGGTAACTGCCTGTGCTGTAACTCATGCTACTCCCGCATCTTTTATAGCACATATTGGCAATAGGGGGAATTATGAGGAAATTGCACCATGGTATCTGAAAACTGATATTGATGTATTTATAGGTGGTGGTTTGAAATATTTTAATGCCCGCAAAGATAGTGTAAATTTAATTGATAGTTTGATAAAAAAGCAATATCAGGTTATAACATCAGTAAATCAACTTAATAATGTTAAAAGTGGCAAGTTAGCTGGTTTATTATATGCAGATCATCCTCCCAAAATGTCGGATGGAAGAGGAGATATGTTAGCCAAATCCAGTTCAAAAGCAATTTCATTACTTGAAAAAAATAGAAATGGTTTTTTTATGATGATAGAAGGCTCTCAAATTGATTGGTCTGGTCATGATAATAATCCGGATTATCTGATTAAAGAAATGCTTGATTTTGATAGTGTTGTAGGTATAGCTCTTGATTATGCTGAAAAAAATGGAGAAACACTAATTGTAGTTACAGGTGATCATGAAACTGGCGGACTCTCTATTATTGGTGGAAATTGGAACGAGGGAAAGATTGATGCAAAATACTCAACAACAGATCATTCTGCTGTCATGGTTCCTGTTTTTGCTTATGGACCCGGAGCCGAAGAGTTTATGGGATTTATGGAAAATACAGATATTTTTCTAAAATTCAAGAAATTAATGATTGACAAGAAATAAAAAAAGTCCTGAAATTTTTCAGGACTTTTTTGTTTTATTTTTTAGGTAAAACTATCGGGAAATCATAATCAAAATCCTGATAATATTTTTTATCTAAAACATTACCAAGGAAGTCGTGATAAGCTTCTGTAAATCTGAATTTATTTACGTCGTAATACTGCATTGATAAAGGTTTATTTCCGATAGCTCCCATATCAACAGAAGAAGTATTAAATTCTTCAAGCTCTTGATGAGGTACTATTTTACTGATAGTTGGCATTTGCCCATATTCTTCTCTTAATAGCAAATCTACTACTTTATCAGCCAATGTAGTTGTAAGTCGGCGATCGTAGTTATTACAGTTGCCACTTCTTGCATAATAGCCTGTTATTTGAGCTCTTGCATCAATACCTAATTTCTGAGAAATTTCAGATGCAATTATGCCGCTTATGCCTCCAAATCTTGGATGTCCGTACTCATCTACTTCTGAACTAGCGTAAACTACATCTACTTTGCCCGATTTTTCGTCATACCATCTAACACCTTCTGAAACAGGAATGATAAGCATTTTTTTAGGAGAACGCATATAAGTTTCTTTTACTGATTCAAAAAAGAAATCTTTACGCTCTTTGGTCATTTCAAATTCCGGAACTAATGCCATATCAGCACCACCAAATAAGGCTGAACCTGTTAACCAACCTGCATCACGACCCATAACTTCTAGAACCATAATACGTGAATGTGATTCTGCAGTAGTCTTTAATTTACCTGTAAATTCAGCTATAGCTTGGGCTGCTGAAGGAAAACCAGGACATAAAACAGCTTCAATGTTTTCACCTTTGAAATTATGCATGGTTTGCGTTCTAAGATCATTGTCAATGGTTTTTGGAAATCCGATTACAGGAATTCCTTCCGTTTCATACAATCTTTTAGCAGCTCCATTGGTATCATCACCACCTATAGTTACTAATACATCAATTTTGTATCTTTTCAGATTTTCTAAAATCTGAGGAACTCTGTTTTCAGGATTTTTCTTTGACGGAAAAGGATTGGTTCTACTAGAACGCAAAGCAGTACCACCGTACCATCCATCATAGGGTTGGTGAGTTAAATCAACAATATCACCTTCACCTAACAGACCTTTCCATCCATTTCTGATTCCGTAAACTTTATAGCCAAGCATTGATGCTCTGTTTCTTACTGATTCAATGCTTGAATTTATTGCGGGTGTATCTCCTCCTCCGGAGAGAATTGCAAGCGTTTTTCCTTTAAAAAGTTTATGCTCTGATTTCATATGTTTGTTATATATATTTGAATATTATTTAAATAATGGATTATCATCTTGTTTTTTCTTTTTTGTTTCGAGTGGCTTTTCTTCTTTAATTTTTCGTCCTTTACTATAAACTATTTTGTAAACTAAATTTCCCTGTGCATCCCAATATTGCCATATTCCATCTTTAAGATTTTGATTATATGTACCTTCTGCAGATTTTCCCCCTCGTTGGTTATATTGAACCCATTTTCCGTCAGGATGGCCTTTTACAAATGTTTGTTCTTTATATTTAACGCCAAAGTTATCATAATAAACAGAAAGTCCGTCTTTTAAGTTTTCTTTGTATATTTCTTGAGTCAAAATAACTCCTTTTTCACTCCATTCTGCCCATTTTCCATCTTTTTTACCTTTTTTGTATTTTCCTTCGCTTTTTTTAATGCCATTTTCATACCAAAATATGTCAATACCATTTTTTAAGTTTTCAGAATAATAGGTTTCATATTGTCTTTTACCATTTTGGTACCATCCGTCCCATTTACCTTCCATTTTGCCTTCTAAAAAGTTTCCAATATGTTCATATTTTCCATCTTTATACCATTGTTTCCACTCACCAGATTCTTTACCATTAATAAAATTGCCTTCTTTGAATTTTTTACCGTTTTCAAATAAAGTAATCCATCTGCCTGTTTTTTTGTCTTTATCGAATTTCCCTTCTTTCCATTTTTCTCCTGTTTCATAATAATAAATCCAAACTCCATCTTGTTTTCCTTCTGTAAAACTACCTTTGCTAGCTATATTACCGTTTTTTGAATAAAAAATCCATGTACTGTCTTGCAAATCATCTTTTAGTTTGCCTTCCATTTCTTTTTTGCCATCTTCTAGCCACCAAATTCCATAGCAATTCAGTTTGTCATTTATATAAATACCTTCAAATCCCTTTTGCCCATTCTTATGAAAAGCATTAGTTGCTCCTTGTTTTAAGCCATTTTTATATGAATATTCTTCTTTTAAATTGCCATTTTCCCACCAATAAGTATATTTTCCTTCAGGTTTTCCGTTTACAATTTTTCCCTCACTTTTTTTCTGTTCATTTGCAAACCAAAAAACATTGGTTCCATTCTCAATAAACTCTTCGCTTTGTTTTTTTCCATCATCGAAAAAGGCAACCCATTTGCCTGTTTTTTCTCCTTTTACATAAAATCCTTCTTTCCATAATTGACCGTTTTTGTACCACCAGGTCCATTTTCCATCTCTCAACGAATCTTTTAGTTTACCTTCTCTAACTTTTTGCCCATTCTCCCAAAAATCAGACTGTATGTCTTGAGAAAACAGATTGTTAGATATTAATATAATTACTAAAAAAAGAAATTTTCGCATATTTTTTTAATTTTATTTATTTCTGTTTATTGTAAAATTAACTAGATTTTCCATTGCAGTTTTCGATTCACTTTCTGGCATTTCTGAAAGTATAGATAGTGCTTTATTTTTATATTCCTCCATTTTTACTTTTGAATATTCAATTCCACCGCTATTGTTCACCTTTTCAATTAGTTCGGAAACTTTTTGAGGATTGTTGTGATGTTTTTTTACAATATTTATAGCTTTCCTTTTTTCAAGCGAACCTGAATTATTTAGCATATAAATTAAGGGAAGAGTCATTTTCTGCTCTTTAATATCAATTCCATTAGGTTTGCCGGTTTCTCTACTCTTTTCATAATCAAACAAATCGTCCTTTATCTGAAAAGCAATTCCAACATATTCGCCAAACTGATGCATCTTATTGATAATGTCAGTATTATTAACGGTTGACGCTGCACCGCATGCGCAACATGATGCAATTAATGACGCTGTTTTTTTTCTGATAATTTCATAGTAAATATCTTCTTCAATATCCAGATTTCTTGCCTTTTCAATTTGAAGAAGTTCACCTTCACTCATTTCTTTAACTGCCTGTGAAACAATTTTTAATAAGTCAAAATCATTGTTTTCAACTGCAAGTAGTAATCCTCTTGATAGCAGAAAATCTCCAACCAAAACTGCAATTTTATTTTTCCATAATGCGTTTATCGAGAAAAATCCTCGTCTTTCATTAGAGTCATCTACTACATCATCATGAACCAGAGTAGCTGTATGAAGAAGCTCAATAAGTGAAGCAGCTCTATATGTTTTTTCGTTTAAAGTACCACATATTTTTGCTGACAAAAAAACAAACATTGGTCTGATTTGCTTCCCTTTACGTTTTAAAATATACCGGGTTACAATGTCAAGTAAAGGCACACTACTTTGCATTGATTTTCTGAATTTTTTTTCAAAAATATCAATATTTTCGTCAATTGGCCTTTTTATATCGTTTAATGAAATCATCATATTTACAAAAACCAAAATTAAATAAAATTTGAATATGTTAAACGTTTTGAAGTATGTTTTGTTGTTTTATAATAAATGTTGAACTTTGCATTTATAAAAAATATTTAAAAAATGAGTGGATTCTTATTTAGTGAAATTGTATTTGGACCCGTAAAAAGCAGAAGATTAGGCGTTTCTCTAGGTATAAATTTATTACCAACCCATAAAAAAGTTTGTAATTTTAATTGTATTTATTGCGAATGTGGTTGGAATGAGGAATTATCGGATCAAAAACCAATTCTACCAACCAGAATTGAATTGAAAAGAGAACTTGAAAAAAAGCTTATCGAATTGAAAAATAATAATTTAGTGATAGATTCAATAACTTTTGCCGGAAATGGAGAGCCTTCAATTCACCCTGAATTTTCTGCAATTGTTGATGATATTATTTTATTGAGAAACAAATATTACCCAAATGCAAAAACAACCCTTTTATCGAATGCAGGATTGCTTAATAATGAAAATGTAATGCAATCGATTCTTAAACTTGATAATAACATTTTGAAGCTCGATTGTGGAACTAATAGAATGTTTCATTTAATTAATCGTTGTTCTGAAAGTATTAAAATATCCGATGTTGTCGATAATCTTAAACGATTTGAAGGTAAGTTAATTATTCAAACTCTTTTTTTGAGAGGTAAATATCAGAATGAAGTAATCGATAACACTACTGATGAAGAAATTAATCTTTGGATGAAGTATATTGAAGAAATAAATCCGGTATATGTAATGATTTATCCTATAGACAGAGCAACTCCTGCACAAGGACTTGAAAAAATATCAAAAGCTGAATTGGATATTATAGCTGGCAAATTGAAATTAAAAGGAATTGAGTCAAAGGTTTATGAATAGTTTAGATCAATATGATGTAAAAATTTTGCTATCATTTGGGAAAGCAATTGATGGAAATAAAGATTTTTTTAAGTGGTTATTAGATAACGGTTATCCTGAACTGGCTGCACTTTCAAATGCGATACGTGGAGATGAAGATGCCTTGCAATGGTTGTTAAAGAATGGATTTCCTGAATTCGCAATATTGAGTAATGCTATGGACAATGAGCCAAATGCAGTTCAGTGGTTAATAAATTCAAAATCTGAATTGATGTTTTATTTTTCTCAAGCCAGCCGTGGCGATGAAGATGCTATAAAATGGTTTAGAACTAAGCAATTACCAATTTTTATTTTTCTTTCAGAAAAGGTAAATAAATTGCTTAAATTGCAAGCGAAAGAAAATACTTTTTGGTATAAAATTAAGTTTTAGAAAAATTTATTTATAAAAAAAGCCGGATTTATACTCCGGCTTTTTTTATTTGTTTAAAAGATTATTCTTTCATAAAATCAACTCTTCTGTTTACAGAAAAATGTTCTTTTGAGAATGGTTCGCGTTTACCTTTGCTTTCTAATGATAATCTTGATTTGTCAACATTAAATTTATTGATAAGTGTGTTATAAACTTCTTCAGCACGTTTTTTACTTAAGTAATCATTATAAACATCTGAGCCGCTTTGGTCAGCATTACCAACTACTTTAATTTTTAAAGATTTATCATTTTTCATGTTTTCAGCAACAGAAGATACTTTTTTCATTTCTTCGTCTTTAATATTAAATTTGTTAACATCAAAGAATACAGATAATTGCAAATATCCAGAACTTATAATTGTTGATGGTGATTTTCTTAAAGTATCTAAAATTGATTTATAAATATCACGTTTAAGTGCTTCAACATTTAAATTTCCATCAGGATTTACTATAGGTGTAGTAACCTTTGGAGCATTTTCAAGTTCTTTAACCTTGTTTTCAAGTTCTTTAACCTTAGAATCTTGATTATTCATTTTATCTTCCAGTGTTTTCAATTTTGCATTTAATGAATCTTTTTCTGCCTTGCTACCATCATCAAAATATCCGGCTTCGCCTAAAGAACCTCTTTTTGCTCTTGAGCTGGTATAATCTCCACATTCAGCAAAAACCTCAGGGTTTTTACGTAAATTGAATTTGTAAGTTAAACCTAAAGATGTATAGGTTAATATATCATATTTATAACCTCCTACATTGGCATCTACTCTGTCAGAATTTACTATATACCATTGGTTTTCTCCTGTAATTTCAAATCTACGATCAAGCTTATAGCTGATTCCTAAACCCAAAGGTATAATTGCTTCAGTTTCCCATTCTTCTCCACTACCACCTACTACACTTTTGTAAGCGCTGTTACCAATAATTTTATTATCGGTAATTCGTTTAAGGATACTTCTGTATTGAGTCATCCCAATTCCAGCTATACCATAAATATTTAATCTTTTACATGGCTGATCTTTGTAAAGCAATCTTGTAAAACTCATTGTTACATTTAGATGGTATTTGAAAAAATCCGCTTCAAAATATCTGTTTCCAGAAGGCTTGCTCCCTGAAAGTTGACCTTTAGTAAATTCACCTCTAATATCAAAAACCGGGCTGATTTGTTTGGCTATAAAGAATCCGAATCCAGTTCTTGCTTTAAATTTGTCACTAAGTGTAGTTTCTACATCTCCCCATAACATTGGAATACCAGCATTAACATTAATGGACCATTTGTCCAAAATTTTTCCTTTTTCTGCATTTTGACTTTTTGCATTAAAGCTTAATCCCAAAACGATGATTGCTATTAGTAAAATTAATTTCCTCATAAAATAAAATTTTTTAATGGTTTTTTCTATATTATTTTTTGCAAAAATACACAAAATTTGTGCAAAAGTGTAAAGTATATATTAATTATTCCTTTCTTTAACGTATGAAATTTTTTTTTGTTCAGTTTTTTTTTACAAATTATTATAGTTTACAAATTAGAAATTTTAATAATTGATTAATTGTATGCTTGTTAAGTAGTATTTTAAAAAAAAAGCTGCCTGAAAATCAGACAGCTTTTTTTGAGTTATTTGTTGAATTATTTTAATGCATTTAAAAATTCAGCATTATTAGCAAATTTAGCAAATTCTAAATCGTCTTTTGCAACTGCCTTTAATGAAGCATCTTTTGCAACTGCATTTTTAAGATTTTCATAAACCATGTTGGCATTGTTATTTCTTGCTGAAATTATAGCTGCCAGATAATATCCATTTGCATCTTTATCAGCACAATTGATTGCACTTACTGCTGCTGAAACATTGCCATTCAATAAATTAGCCAAAGCTACATTATAATCACAACTAGTGTTGCCAAATGAATTAACTGCACCTGCATAATTTCCTTCTTTAATCATAATTACAGCATTATTATAATTTTGATTTGCACCTAATTGCAGTGCAGTTTCAAAATAAGATTTGGCTGCTTTAAAATCTTTTTTCATTAATGAAGCTACACCTAAGTTATTGATTACTGAAGAATTATTAGGTGATAACGTGTTAGCTTTTTCCAGATATGATGAAGCTTCGTTAGCATTTCCATTTAAAATTGCGATATAAGCAGCGTTGTTATAACCTTTCCAATCTTTTGGATAAACTGTAGTTGCAGATTTGTAGATTTTTGATTTGGTATTTAAGTCTTTTGTTAATGTGGCTGCATACAATAATTCTTTATTGTCTAAAGAATCAGGATATGTTGTTGATAACATTGCAATTTTTTCATCAGATTTTTTTGGTTCTAAGAAATTTACAGATATTTCTGCTCTTCTTAATGGAGGAAGAATTTTATCTTCAACTTGTTGGAAAACAACAGTCATGTTTCTCATTTCCTGTTCTTTTCTGTCTCTGTCAGCTTGAGCTTTTATAACATTAATCATGGTGTTTTTTTCCTTGATATCTGATTTTTCTAAAGCTGCTAAAAAACCTTCCCAATCTTCACCATTAGATTTAACATTGTAATTTACAGCTGTTTTTAAATCTTTTAATTTGGTTTTTGTTTTTTTAGCAAGTGCTTTTAAGAAATTATCAATTTGAGCTTCTGTATATTTATTAGCAGTTTTTGATCTGTCAGAAGATAAATTTGCATTGCGTTTTGCTTCTCCTTCTGGTGATGCCCAAGAAGTGATATCAATATTTTTTATGATCCAGTTTTGTGCAATTGCATCATTAAGTTCTTTTAATGCAGCTTTTGCTTGTTCGTTTTTATTTAGGTCTATTTTCAGATTCAAATCTGATTTGTCAACTAAATACCAGATTGTGGCTTTTTTGCTAAGTACAGTTTCTTTTTCATATCCGTCAGCAACAATAATAGCATTTCCGATAGGTTTTATTCTTTGAGATGTATATATCATACCATCAGCTAATTTAGTTTCACCTAATTCAACTGCTTTTTTCATTGTTTTTGCATTTTCTCTGGTTGTACTTTCTTTTAAAGGTTCTTTAGAAAAATGTGCAACAGGATTGATAACCAACTGAGATTTGTTCATTTCTGGTTTGTAATCAATTACATCAGTGTAAGTGAAAGATCCGCCGGTTTTGCTGTTGATGGTTGTGCCTTCTCCTTGAACTTTTTCACCCTTTAGATAAAATGGTTTCAATTTTACGCTTCCTCCTTCGTATTTTAACACGGGTTGCATATATGCACCGGCTTTTTTATTAAAATAACCTGCAGGAATTCTGCCTTTGATAGTAACAGTTGCTTTATCGGCATGAACTTCAATAGGATTTGGTGTGGTTTCGTATTTTACTTCACCGTATTTTTTTACCATTTTGCTTAATCCGCATCCTGATAAAATAACGCTAACTAAAAACAAGACTGTTAGAATTCTAAGACTTGTGTTTCTCATAGTACTATAAATTAAAATATTAATAATTAGAAATCAAAATTTTGTGCAAATATAGGATTTTTATTTGAAATACAACTGATTTTTAGCAAAAAATATAAATAATGAATTGTTATTAAAGTCTTTACTAATATAAATTTTGCCGTTTTAGCAAATAAGGATGTAAAATCTGATAATAGCCTTTATTAATATCTGCTTCAACAAAATCTATTTTATATTGAAAACATTTCATTTTAAGCTCATTTTCAAAATCTTTCATTGATTGAACATAATTTTCTTTTACTTCTGATGGATTAATTTTTAGTTCTTTACCACTTTCAGAATCAATAAATTTATAGGGTCTGTTTTCAAATTCAAATTCAATTTCTTTTGATTTGTCAACCACATGAAAAAGTATAACTTCATGTTTGTTATGGCGTAAATGCTGAAGAGATTCGTACATTTCTTCTTTTTTACCAATATTTTCAAACATATCACTAAAAATAATCACTAAAGATCTTTTGTGAAGTTTTTCAGCAATTTGATGTAATGCTTTTGTGGTTGATGTTTTTTTTAAATTCTTATCCTGATTTGATTGAATAAGCTTTTCTAAAATATTATATAATAATTTTTGATGGGTTGTTGTTGATTTGCAAGGAGTTTCTTCTTCTGTTGTTTCCGAAAACAATGTTAATCCAAATGCATCTCTTTGTTTTTTAAGCATTTGAATTAAAGCTGCTGCTGAATAAGCTGAAAATGAAATTTTGTTTAGTTTTTTTTCTTCAAAAGGGAAGTACATAGAAGATGAATTATCTATAACAATCTGACATCTAAGATTGGTTTCTTCTTCATATTTTTTAGTGAAAAGTTTTTCGGTTCTACCGTAAAGTTTCCAATCAATAAATTTTATTGATTCACCAGCATTATAAAGTTTATGCTCTGCAAATTCAACAGAAAACCCATGCAAAGGACTTTTGTGAAGTCCTGTAATAAAACCTTCAACTACTTGTTTGGCAATAAACTCCAAAGAGCCAAATAATTCTATTTGGCTCTTATCAATAGTTTTTTCTGACATCAATAAATGTTTGTTTTTTAAAGTAAGGCTTCAAGTTTTTTTACCAAAACATTTTTTGGAACAGCACCTACTTGTTTGTCAACAATTTCTCCATTTTTGATGAATAATATGGTTGGAATATTTCTAACTCCGTAGCGGGTAGTTGTTTCTGGATTATTGTCAACATCAAGTTTTCCGATAACAGCTTTTCCTTCAAATTCTATTGCCATTTCTTCAATAATTGGGCCTACCATTCTGCATGGACCACACCACTCTGCCCATAAATCAATGATAACCGGTTTGTCTGATTTTAATACAACTTCTTCGAAATTTGCATCTGTAATTGCTAATGCCATAACTATGATTTTTTATTAATTTTTTACTTGTACAAACATACAACATTTTTATATTGTTCAAATAAAATGATTGAATTATTTTTAATTTTTTATTCCAATTTAAAGTTAATACTATCGTAATCGGAAAATGATTTAACAAAATCAGGTGCGTATATACCTGTATTTCTTGCAAATAAATTTATTGAAATGGTTTTCTCAATAATATCTGAAACCTGAATTATTAATTTTGTTTTTCCTTTGTGTTTTTTTATTTTGTTTTTTGTTTCAATGACTAGTTCTTTTGTAATTGAATTTAAAGGTATTTGCATCGTAACTTTATTTGTATATTTTTCAATTGTTTCGAAAAGTAATGATACCTGATTGATTTTCAGTTCAAACTGATCATCTGAATTATACCTGTTTCTAACAACTGCTTTTAAATAAATTGAAGCCCCCTCATTAAGTAAATGTCTGAATTTTAGATAATCTTCTGAAAAAAGTGCAATATTATATGAACTGTTATAATCTTCGATGATAAATGAACCCATAGGTTTTCCGGTTTTTGTAGTACGGTGTGATACAGAGGAAATTATGCCGGCAAATTTTAAATCACGTCCCCTTAAACTTCTTAAATCCCCTAAATTTTCAATTTCAATATTGCAAAAGTTTTGAATTTCAATTTTGAAGTCGTCTAAAGGATGCCCGGATAAATAAAAGCCCGCAACTTCCTTTTCTTTTTTTAGTTGCTCAACTTTCGTCCATGGTGCTACTTCTGGCATTGGTGGGTCAGAAATCTGAATTTCTTCGGTATCACCGAATAAGGAATGTTGTGCTGAATTTAATCCACTTTGATATTGAGATGCATGTTTGATAACTTTTTCTAAAAAAATGCCATCTTCTGGTCGTTCCTGATAGAAAAATTGTGCACGGTGAGTGTTTTCAAAAGTGTCAAATGCACCTGCATAAGCCAAAGCTTCAAGATTTCGTTTATTTACCGCTCTTAAATTTACTCGTTTTACCAAATCGAAAATGCTCTTAAATGAACCGTTTTTTTCTCTTTCTTCAATTATCGTATTAACTGCTGATTCCCCAACTCCTTTAATTGCAGCCATTCCAAATCGGATTTCTCCTTTTTTATTTACGGTAAAGTTTAATTCACTTTCGTTGATACAAGGTCCTAAGACCGGAATTTTTCTATGATTACATTCGTCTGTAAAAAAGGTAATTTTCTTAATATCATTCAGATTATGAGTAAGTACCGCAGCCATATATTCTGCAGGGTAATGTGCTTTAAGATAAGCAGTTTGATAAGCGATTAAAGAATAAGCTGCTGAATGTGAACGATTAAATCCGTATTGAGCAAATTTTTCCATTACTTCAAATATTTCAATCGCCTTTTTTTCGTCTATGCCTTGTTTAACTGCGCCTGCAACAAACTGTTCTTGTTCGGCTTTCATAACTTCGGCTTTTTTCTTACCCATGGCACGTCGCAAAACATCAGCTCTTCCCAAACTATAACCACCCATAATTTGAGCAGTTTGCATAATCTGTTCCTGATAAACCATAATGCCGTATGTTGGTTTCAAAATTCCCTCCAGCATTTCATGCGGATATTCTGTTTTTTCTTTGCCTTGTTTTCTGTTGATAAACAGAGGAATAAACTGCATTGGTCCTGGTCGGTATAATGCGTTCATCGCAACCAGATCTTCAATATTTGTTGGCTTTAAATCTTTTAGATAAGTTCTCATACCTTCAGACTCAAACTGAAATGTCCCAACAGTATCACCTCTTTGGTACAATTCAAATGTTTTGGTATCGTCCAATGGAATGGTATCAATATTTATTTTGATTCCATGTCTTTTGTAAATATTATCAATTGCTGATTTGATGATTGACAATGTTTTAAGTCCCAAAAAGTCCATCTTTAGCATTCCAACGGATTCAATAAGAGTGCCTTCGTATTGTGAAACCATCAAATCGGAATCTTTTGAAGTACTTAATGGAATATAATTCATCAAGTCGTCTGGACCAATTATAACACCACATGCATGGGTACCGGTATGTCGTGCCGAACCTTCTAATATTTTTGCAAATTCCAAAGTCTTTTTAACTACAGCATCCCCGTTTTTACGTGCATCTTCAAGTTCGCTTACTTCTTCGAATGCCTTTTCTAGGCTAATTCCCGGAGTATCAGGCACAAGTTTTGCCAATCTGTCCGATTCCTGTAATGGTAATTTTAATACTCTGGCCACATCTCTAATTGATGATTTTGCAGCCATTGTACCAAATGTAACTATTTGTGCAACTTTATCTTCGCCATATTTATTTACTACATATTTTAATACCCTGTCTCTTCCTTCATCGTCAAAATCAACATCAATATCCGGCATCGAGACTCTTTCTGGATTTAAAAATCTTTCGAAAAGTAAACTGTATTTTATTGGATCTACATTTGTAATTCCTATAGCAAATGCTACAACAGAGCCTGCTGCAGATCCCCTTCCAGGACCTACCATCACATCCATTTCGCGGGCTTTGTTTATAAAGTCTTGAACTATTAAAAAATAGCCTGGAAAACCCATTGATTCTATGACAGATAATTCAAAATCCAGCCGATCTTTTACTTCTTCATTAAAATCTTCATATTTTTTCTCGGCACCTTTGTATGAAAGATGTCTTAAATATTCCATTTCAGTTGAAAACCCCTCTGGTAAAGGGAAAACAGGTAAAATAATATTCCTTTGAAGTTCAAAATCTTCAATTTTAGCAACAATTTCCTGAGTATTGGTAATTGCCTCGGGATATTCAGGAAAAAGTTTTTTCATATCATCTTCTGACTTAAGATATTCTTCGCCAGTATAATGCATTGACGATGTGTTGTCAAAATCTTTTCCTGTATTCAAGCAAATTAATATGTGGTGAGGTTCTGAGTCATTGGCATTTATAAAGTGAACATCGTTGGTTGCTATGCACTTAATATTAAATTGCTTAGCAATAATTTGCATTGCTTCATTAACTTTCTTTTGTTCAGGAATACCGTGATTTTGAAGTTCCAGATAAAAATCCTCTCCAAATATATCAATATATTCTTTTACAACTTCTGATGCCTTTTCGATACTATCTTGCATGATATAGTATGGCACTTCGCCACCCAAACAAGCAGTTGAGGCAATAATTCCTTCACTGTATTTTTTTAAAATGTCTTTATCAATGCGGGGTGTGTAGTAAAAACTGTCTTTTTTAAATGCCAGAGAGCTTAATCTTGCTAGATTTTGATAACCTGTTTTGTTTTTTGCAAGCAAAATCAAATGGAAACCACTTCTGTCTTCTTTTCCTTTCTTCTCAAATCGGCTTCCTTCTGCAACATACATTTCGCAACCAATAATTGGTTTTATCCCTTTTGATTTAGCTTCGTTAAAAAACTCAAGAGTCCCATACATGTTTCCATGATCGGTTATTGCCAAAGCATCCATTTTTAATTCTTTTGCTTTTGCAATTAATTGTTTAACTTTAGCAGCACCATCCAAAATGGAATATTGTGTATGTACGTGTAAATGTGTAAAATCGGACATTTATTTGTTTTTTATGTATATAAAATCTGTCTTTTTTTGTCTGGCAAAATTTCTTATTTTATGAGTACCAAAAATTTAAAGCTTTAACTTAATGTGTTTTTTAGTTTGGTAAAAATAGCAAAAAGAAATTAAATTTTCTCTTTATTTTAAGAAGTTTTTGAATTTATTAATTATCTCACTAAAATACAGTAAAACAATATTATAAGAGGTTCATTCCAATTTTTCAATCATTTTTCTTGAGTTAATACTTTTTTATACGTTTGTTTTTTTAATTTTGTAAAATAAACAGAATTAATAAAGAATGATATTGAAATATTTAACGTTAATACAGCATAAATATTTGTTTTTATGCTTAGTCAAAAGAAAATATTCATAAAATTTGGAATGAATTATTATAATTTAGTAATATTTTAAAAATTTATCGATGAAAATTTATAAAATTTATGCCGGTGGCGAATTTATTGAAACTTCATTACAACTTGAGGTTTCAAACTCTTTTACATCAGAAGTTTTTGCAAAAACTTATTTTTCTGATTTGCAAACGCTTGAAAAAGCGATAGTTACAGCTGAAAAAGTTTTGCAACCCATGAAAGAATTGTCTTCTTTCGAAAAATATTCAATCCTGATGAATATTGCTGAACAGATGCAATTGAAAAGAACTTATCTTGCAGAAGTACTTTCTATGGAGGCATGCAAACCTATTAAATATGCTTTGAGCGAAATTGACAGAGCCATTCAAACAGTGATAGTTGCAGCCGAAGAAGCTAAAAGGATAGAAGGTGAATATTTGTCGATCGACTGGACACCAGCAGGTAAAGGCAAAGAAGGCTGGGTGAAATATTTTCCGGTTGGGTTAATTGCCGGAATTGCTCCATTTAATTTCCCTTTGAATTTGGCAATACATAAAATTGCACCTGCAATTGCTGCCGGATGTCCGATTATTCTTAAGCCAGCAAGTTCAACACCTTTATCAACACTCGAACTAGCCGAAATTATTGATAAAACAGCATTGCCTAAAGGTGCCGTGTCTATACTGCCCATGGATAGAAAAACAGGAAATCAATTGGTTACCGATGAACGCTTTAAACTGCTAACATTTACGGGTTCACCTGAAGTTGGTTGGAAAATGAAAAATGATGCTGGAAAGAAAAAAGTAGTTTTGGAATTGGGTGGAAATGCTGGCGTAATTATTAGCGAAACAGCAGATTTGGATGTTGCTGTTAATAAATGTGTTGTAGGTGGTTTTGCATATTCAGGGCAGGTTTGTATTCATGCTCAAAGAATTTATGTTCACAAAAAAATATTTAAAGAATTTACTTCCAAATTCACGGAAGCAGTCCAAAAACTCAAAATCGGCGACCCTTTATCTAAAGATACAGATATTTCATCAATGATAGATGAACAAAATGCTGTTCGAGTTGAAGATTGGGTAAATGAAGCAATTGATAATGGTGCTAAATTGATTTGTGGGGGAATCAGAAATAAATCTTATTATGCACCAACTATATTAACAGATACTCATAAAGATATGAAAGTCTGTTCAATGGAAGTTTTTGGCCCGGTTGTAATTTTAGAAGAATTTGATAATTATAATGCTGCCATAAGCTATATAAACGACAGTAGATATGGATTACAAGCAGGCGTTTTTACAAATTCAATTTTGGAAATGAATAATGCTTTTGACAAATTAGATGTAGGGGGTGTAGTTATCAATGACGTTCCTACGTTCAGAGTTGATCATGCACCATATGGTGGCATCAAGGATTCAGGATTAGGTCGCGAGGGAGTTAAATATGCCATGCATGATATGCTTGAAGCCAAAATTTTAATTAAACCATTTTAGGAATAAAAAATAATTCAATTTTTATTTGGGGGTTCAAAAAAAAATATTAATTTTGCACTCTCAATTACGATTGACCTATTGTGTAATGGTAGCACTACAGTTTTTGGTACTGTCTGTCTAGGTTCGAATCCTGGTAGGTCAACTACGGAAGTACAAACAAAGCCTTAATTGTTTGTACTTCTTGCTTTAAAGCAGAATGTTAGTATAAAAAATACAAATCCTTTTTTCTTTTTTTTTCGATTTTGTTTACCGAATGTTTAACGAACAAAATTTGAAATAAAATGAATAATCCAACAATTAAGATTTTACAAAGAAAAGATTATCAAAAGAATGATAATACTTTTCCTATTGTTTTAAGACTTACAATTGCACGTAAGCCAAAACTTTACAATTTACATATTTCAGTTCCTTTGAGCCATTGGGACCAAAATAAAACCATTGTAAAAAAGGTAAATCCTAACTATATAAAGTATAACAATATTATTAAGAATGCTTCTATCAGGGCAGAGGAGATTGTTTATAAATATAATATAGAAAATAAGCAATTAACATTTAATGAATTTGATAGTTTGTATAATGGTAAATCAAATAATGATAGTTTTTATACTTTTTGGGAGAATCAAATAGAATTATTTAAGGGTTCTATGAAAGAAGGAACTTTAAGAAGTTATAAAGCACAATTGTCAAAATTAAGAGTATTTAAAAGCGAATTGCAATTTAATGGATTAGAACTGTCTTTTATTTTAAATTATGAAAAACATCTTTTATTGAATATTAATAATTGCAAAAATACTGTTAGTGGTTCAATGAAATCATTTAAAGCAATGATTAATAGAGCTATAAAGTTAGGTTACATTAAAGAAAACCCTTTTAAAAATTATGTTGTCAAACCAATTGTTGGAAAGAGAGAATTTTTAACCAGGGATGAATTATATAGATTAGAGAATTTTTATAAAACTTCAAAAGAACTTACTGAAGGTGAAAAGAATGTTCTAAAAGTATTTTTGTTTTGTTGTTATACTGGTTTAAGGTATGGAGATATGAAAAATCTAAAGTATTCAAACATAAATAATAATATGATTGAAATACAGATGGAAAAAACAGATGGACATGTGAGAATTCCATTAACTAAGCAAAGTCTTGATTTAATTGGTAATTCTAATCAGACACATTTTAAAAATCAAAAATTGATGAATGTATATACTAATCAGTATATGAATAGGTTAGTACGTACATTGGTTAAAAAAGCCGGTATAAATAAAAATATTACAAATCATTGTGCCAGACATACTTTTGCAACTTTAGCCTTATCTTTGAATATTCCTATAGATTTAATACAAAAGCTGTTAGGACAAAAAGATATTAAAACAACTCAAATTTATGTTCATTACTATAAAAATCACTTATACTAAACCGCTAACAAGTAACTGAATTAATCCAATTGAAATTACACATAGATTTCATAATTTCTTTTTCATTATGCAAATCACATAAGACTTTACAAAGTTGTATCTCAACATCATTT